>NZ_NJPP01000002.1 GCF_002778015.1 Bartonella tribocorum
CTATTTAGTATCTATTTAGTATAATAGTATAGGATCATTTCAAATCTATTTATCATAAATCAATCAATATCATTTATTTATAAATTATAAAGGGGGAGTTATTGAAATTATATGTTTTAGTTATTATTCGGCTTTTTATCGTCATTGATATTTAGATATAGAAGCTAAATAAGCTTCTTTATTATCCTATAAAATATCATGACTGTAGGGGTATGAGGATTTTGCGTATGAAATGATTTGGAGGGAGTGTGCGATGAAATGAAAAGCAAGGTTTATAGAGTTTTTTGAAGTAAGTCGCATGCACAATCGGCGGGTGGAATCGGTGCGAAAAGAATTCGGATTATTGATAGGCCAAATAGGGTAGAAATCTTTGTTTTTGAGAACGGAAAGGAAGTAAACCAATGAATTGGTAAAGCCATTCACATAAGTGGGGTGAGCCAATGGTGCTCTCTGAGAGAAATTGATCTATCAACAAGAAGGATGAATTTTGTCTTGTTAAGAGAAGGAGGGCAACAAAATTATAATTCACAAAGGGATATGAAGTAGAACATATTTTCGCTTTAGGTTGTTTGGGGAACGCTAGATGTATTTTAGCATTTAAAGATTAATTGTTTCAGTACAGGCGATCTCGTTTTGGGGGGTGATAATGCTATAACGTTGCAATTGACAGTGCCATTGATTTTGTAAGAGTTCAATGGCAAATAAGTTAAAGCCTGCGGGTGGCTTTTTATCACCAAAAGCTTGTGAGGCGGAAGGAACACCAATCGTAGGAATTTTTTTAATGGGTCCTTCAATCCACTTCAATGTGGGCAAATGCGTATGTCCGTGAAGAATAAGTTCGCAACCGTGATGTTTGATAACATCTAGAAAACGTTTTGTATCCCGTAGTTTTTTATGCCAAGATGTTGCCTTGGGAAAAGGGGGATGATGGATCATAACAACACGAAAAAGGTTGCGTTGTGCTGCTTCATTTAAAAGGTGGGGTAACGTTTGCGCTTGCATTTTACCAAAATAACCAGAAGCTTGAAAAGGGAGGGTCGCAATGGCTGAAGAAGCAGCTATGATGGCAACATCTTCGCGAATGCGCATATAAGGAAAAGGAAAGGCGCCTTTTTGAGGCACATCACCTGTAATCCAAGGTTTAAAGAGAGTACATGCTTTTTGGAAGGCTCCGCGAACATAGGCATCATGATTTCCAAATGTCAAAGAAATATCTTGAGGTTGTCCCAAGTTAAGGAGCCAACGGTGGGCTTGTTCAAATTCCTTATCGAGAGCAAGGTTCACGAGATCACCAGAGATCACAAGATGATCTGGCTTTTTTTTGTTTAAGGCATCGATTAAAATTTCGAGAACATTTGTTGCCATTTGACTCTTACGTTTTTTTTGCCAATTTAAGTAACCGGTAAGACGCTTTCCAGAAAGTTCAAAAAGGGAAGGTTTTGGGAGAGGGGAAAGATGTACATCCGATATATGGGCAAGATAAAACATAAAAGCTCATAGAGTATTAAAAACGATTAAAAAATAAACATAAGATAAGTTGGTGCTGAAAGGCAAGAAGGATTATAAAATGAAAAAGCGCTTGTTGAAAGTATGAGAAAATTGGGGGAAGAATTGATGCTGTATTGTATTTTTTATGAAAAAAGGACAGCATAATACAACAGGTCATTCCTAGCAATTGATATGTTTCTTCTGTATGGTGGGATCAGCTTTACAATAATGATCATAAAATTTAAAGGTGTTTAAACAGCTTTTATACGATCACCTATTATCATAAAAAAATCTAATCGCTCAGTATAAAATGTATTGTATTTATCAGGAATTTTTACAGTTTTACGCTGCCATATATCACTTCTAATGTGAGATGTTTTTTACAAAAAAACAGTACGCTTTAAGATGAATATCACAAATAAAATATCCCCCAATAAAATATTATTGTGTTATACATTCACATATTTTTTTGAAGAAATATTTCCTTATGCACTTGATTCTATATCACAAAAATTCTCAATGCTATGAAAAGTCTCGCTTATAAAGCTTATTATGCACGGCCATCTTTAGACTTATACAAAGTGCTAACCAAAGCCGTCATACGATCCCATCAAAACTTTATAAAAATTCTTGCTTTAAGAGGATTCATAAGAAACATTTTTTTCTTTTTCAATAGTTTTTATCCATACGACACTTCTTCTCATGATGTGCAAGAGAATGATTTTAGTTGATTCAATATGGGAAGGATTACAAATAAAGAAAATCCTCTTGGGAATAATAACGCAATATGAAAAAATGGTAAGTTACTCATTATAAGTCATTTTGTCTAAGTGTAAAAAAAACAAGTAAACACATAAAAAGATAAGCTTAAAACGACTCTTCGAAATCTTAAGATTTTTTAACGACCTTCACGATACCACATGCTGCACAACAGTAAAAGGCAAACAAGCAGTGCAACAAAACCAGAAAATATCGAAAAATAAAAAGTATTGATTAAACGAGTTTCTGTCGCTTCTTTCAAAATAATTGAATGTGCTGGGGAAGGGAACAGGCTTTTTTTTGATTGAACCAGTTTGAATGGAGGAAGATAAAAAATTTCTTTTCCCTCAGGGTATAAACGTCCAATGTATCCACCAGTATGCTTAATGATGGGGGCTAATTTTTCTTGTGTTGAAATTAAGTCAAACAATTCAAGATTATCGAGCATTCCTACAGAAGACAGTATTGTTAGATCGCCATTTTTGATAGTAAAAATCCCAGTTTCATCAGTGGCTACAGCTGCGGTGAAGAGACCTTCTTTCTCTTTAGTAAGGATGATCTTTTGTTTTTTTCCAGAAGGAAAAGTTATTTCAGCGGGTTCTGGATGATCTTTTAGAGTTTGACGGCGAATTGTTAAATGATGATGGCTGCTGGTCGCGTTTAATTTTTCTTCCTCAAGTTCTGGTTCTTTCATGAGCCAATGGGCAATTCGGCGATAAAGAGCTGCATAAGGACCACCACCTTCAAAACCTCGTGCCCAAAGCCAACTTTCATCGGAAAGTAACATGCCTACACGCCCTTTATCAACATGGGAAAGAAGTAAAAGTGGTTGTTCATCGGCGCCTTTCATGAGAGCAATTCCGTTGTTTATATTTTGAATAGCAATTTGTCGCAGCCAACGCCCCCATTGAGAAGCTGGAAGGTTAAGCGTTGCAAGATCCCTCGTGACAGGATGGCGCTCACCCTCTCTGGTTAATGCAGGACGAAAAGGTTTTTCAATAATAGCGCCATTAGGCAATGCTGGTAGAATACTTATTAAAGGTGTTTTCGCAAGTGAGTTTTTTTGGGTAAATTCAGGTCCTGTTACCATCAGCAATGCACCACCCTTTTGTACATATTGGGCGATATAATCATAATAGATTAAAGGTAAAACAGTAGAGTGCTGGTAACCATCAAGGATGATGAGATCAAAGTTATTAATCTCTTCAACAAAGAGTTTTCTTGTGGGAAAGACCACCAAGGATAATTGGCTTAAAGGCGTGTTATCTGCTTTGGTGGGGGGACGCAAAATCGTAAAGTGAACAAGGTCAATATTGGAGTCACCTTTTAAAAGATCACGCCATGTCCGTTCTCCATTATAAGGGGCACCTGAAATAAGAAGAACGCGTAAATTTTCTCTAATGCCTTCAATAGTTGTTATGGCGCGGTTGTTTTCAAAGCTTAGTTCACCTTTGTAAGGCTCAGTTGTTGCTTGGATAATATTTTTTTCAGCATGGGGAAGGGTAATTTCAGTTTGAAAAATAATCCCAGGCGTTACAGAATAATGGCCAACTTCTTGTCCATTAACGCTGAGTGTAATATCGGCTTTCTGGGGTATTTTTTCTTGGGGGGCTCCTTGATCTTTTACCAAAATGGAGAGCCTTTGTGGTTTATTGACAAGGGCAAAGCGTGGAGGAGAAATAAACTTGATTTGACGATCAAATTCATCTGAACGTCCTGTGATCAAAGCATTAAGAGGTGCCTCATGATGAAGATCTGATAGGTTAGGAATGTCATGCACTTGTCCATCAGTGATAAAAATGGTTCCTGCATAACGAGAGGGCGGTACATCAGAAAGTGCTTGTGTTAAAGCATCAAACAAATTTGTTGAGGGGGTATATTGATTATCAGCCAGTTTTCCAGCTTCAATAAAACGTGGTTCAAATTGTGGGTAATGTGCCAATGTTTTGATTAATTGCGCGCGCGCTTCATCACTGTCTTTTATTCGTGTTCCAAAAGTTTGGCTTTTGCTGCGGTCAATGACAATACCTACAGTGCTTTTTAGGGGTTCGCGTTGTTCTTTGATAAACATTGGATTGAGCAAAGCAAGAATGAGAGTGCTCAATGCCATCAGACGAAATAAAGATCCTTGACGCCGTGTAACAAGACCAACAATGACAAAAAGGATGGATATTCCGCTTAACAGCAGAATCCAAAAGAGGGGTAAAAAAGGCTGAAAAGTGAAAAATGGTATCATTGCCTTCTTTCTCTTTTAAAGCGTTCCAAGAGTGCTGGAACATGAACTTGGTCCGCTTTATAGTTTCCAGTAAGCACATAAAGGACAATATTGAGTCCTGCACGAAATGCCCATAGACGTTGCATGGGATCATTGGGAACAAGGGGATATTTCCATGTTCCTTTTTCATCAAGTGCCCATGCTCCAGCAAAGTTATTTGCAGTGATGAGCAGGGAACTTACATTATCGCCGCTGGCAAGGGAATTTTTATTTTTTTTGTTCGTTGATGAGGATTCAACCCATAAAGGTGAACCACGGTAGAGACCAGGAAAATCCGGCATAATATAAAAAGAACGCGCAACAACATGATCTGTTGATGCGGGCTCAATGGAGGGAATGTTCAATCCTTTTAAGATGGTTCGTAATCTTTGCGTTTCTGGAGTGGCATCTCCTTCAAGATTAAGATTGCTTTTTATCTGATCGCGCGTGTCAAATAAAATGGTTCCTCCATGCTTCATAAAGTTATTTATTTTTTCAAGACTTTTTGGAGTTAGTGTAGGGCTATTCACATCAATGGGCCAGTAAATAAGAGGATAAAAGGAGAGTTCATCTTTATCGAGATCAAGTGCTGTAACAGAGCCGGGGGTAAGCATTGTGCGTTCTGCGATAAATTGGCTTAAGGCTTCTAGACCACTTTTACTCGTTGTATCAATTTCATGATTGTTGGTTATAACGTAGGCAAGATGCGTTGCACCAGCGGCTTGTACACTATCATGATGATTTTCTGTTGTTTGTGCATGAAGCTTTGGATTATATGAAAACAGGGCAATCAAAATGATGAGAGGGAGGAAAAACATATTACGCCGTTTATTGAAAGAAAAAATACCTCCCATCCATAAAATGAGAAAATTATCAAAGGCAAATAATAAGAGAGCTAATCCTAAAAGAGGACCGATAAGATTTTGTTCTTTTGTATCGTAAGATAAAGGGCTCTTATTAAGAGAAGTTGGTAATGATGATTGTTTCATCAAGCGCGATGAATCCGTTAAGAGATTGAGTGCATAAAAATCGTTTTTAACACCATAAAGTCCTGGGGGCGTATGATAGGAAGGACGGGGTGGATGTTGAGCGTCAAGGATCAGTGGAATAACAGCAGAGGGTGGTACTTGTAATTGTCCGTCAATGGCTATGGTTCGCCAAGGGTTTTGTACCATTATTCTTTTTTCTCTATGTGTTAGGTTTGTGTTTTCATAAGATCCTAATGTGATTAGTTTTTGCAACATTTGTGCAAAAAAGCCAGAAAGAGGAAGATTAGACCATGTAGGGTCAGGGGCAATATGAATGAGAATGAGGGTTCCTTTACCACGTTTTGCGGCGGTAATAAGAGGGGTTCCATCCGAAAGGCTAAGCCATGTTTTTTCAAAAAGATCTGGGGTTGGTTCTGCCAAGATTTGGCGCGAGACAGTGATATCTTCTGGAAAAGGAAGATCAAAGAAAAAGCTATTTTTTGCAAAAGGGGCAAGCTTTTGTGGTTTCGTCCAAGACATAATACTTCCAAGGGAACGTTGCCCCTGACGAAGCGGTACCGGAAGGAGACTATCGTCATGTTCTGTACTACTGAGCTTTTCTCCTGCAAAGCGGATGAGTGTTCCCCCTTTATTCACAAAATCAGAAAGCTTTTTTTCTGCTTTTTCAGGAATATTAACCATGTCTCCCATAATGAAAACAGATGGATTTTGTTTCAGCAAATGATCAATATCTGTTGAAAGTTCTCTTCCAGTGGAAGTTATAAACTGTGTATGATCTCGTAATGCTTTGATAATATAATAAAATGGAGAAAGTAAAGGCTGTGCCATTTCATTGGTATCGGGGGAGAGAAGAGCAACACGGTTTACTTTGTTATGGCTGTCTACTAAAAAAGTTGCAGCAGCATGGTTTTGGTTATTGATTTTTATCCAAGCGATATCGTTGCGTAGTTCAAGGGGGACATCAAAAGGAACAAGTGCTGTTGTTTCACCTTCAGAGAATTTTTTTGTAAATTGACCAAGAAGTTGATTGTTTAAATCATAAAGGCTGAGTGTAGCAGGCGTTGTACCGTGTGTTGTTGAGCGAATAATACGCGCAACCATATTTCCATCGTTATTTTCTATGGATGTTATGCCAGTTAAATCGGAAATATCAGCCAAATACCATAAGAAATTTTTAGGCTTTAATTCTTCAAGCAGAGCAAAAGTTTGCTTATCTTCATTTGTTTGTAATCCATCACTTAAATAAGCAATATCAAGCGGTTTTCCTTTGGTTATTTCGCTGAGTTTTTTAAAGCTATGTATACGGTTGACAGGCCAAGGGCGCGGTTGCAAATGCATTAAATGCTTCTTTATAATCTTTGCTGGTTGGGGTTCCTCATTGAAGAGGTCACTTTCAGCCGTTGCAACAAGATAAATATTTTTTTGCTGTTTTTCTGCTTGTGCAAGGAGTTTTTCAGCAATAGAGATGCGTTTTTTCCATTCTTTTACAGATGCCCAACCATTATCAATAATGAGTGCAAGGGGGTGAGATCCAGGAAAGCTTATTGGTTTTTGATTCAAAGTGGGGCGGGCTAGAGCTATGATAACAAGTGCAGCGATGGTTAAACGCAACAAGAGCAGCCACCAAGGGGTCTGTTTTGCTTCTTTCTTCTGATGAGTTGGCTTGGGTAAGAAACGAAAAGGCGGAAAGAGCTCTTTACGCGGAGACGGAGGGGTTATCCGCAACAGCCACCAAATGATCGGTAGAAACAAGAGTCCTAATAACAGAAAGGGAGCAGCAAAACTCAAAGTGCCCTCCTTTTTTGCAATGAAGAGTCACTCATCGTATTTGCAAGATGTAAAATGGTTTCTGTTAAAGGTTTATCCGTTGTACTCACGTGATAAGACCAGCCTTGGCGTGCGCAAAAATTTACCAATTCTTGTCGCCGTGCTTGATATAGCTTACAATAGCTCTTACGAAGATTTTCTGCTTTTCCCAAAATGTGTTTTTCTTTCGTTTCAGGATCATAAAATTCTGTATGTCCTGTGTAGGGAAAGCTTTCTTCTGCGGGATCAGCGATTTCAATTAAATGAGCTGTCACCTGTTTTGTCGATAAAACGTTTAAATGTTGGATGATTTTTTCAGGATGGTCGAGAAAATCACTCATTATAATGGCATGTGAAAAGCGTGTAATCGTTGAAAAATCCGGAAATGGATTTTCATTTAAATGATTTTCTAAAGCGAAAGCTATTCGTTCTACGACATTGGAAGTTATTGTGGGGGGAATTAAGTTGGGGATAGCAATATGTTCGCCACTTTGTACCAGAAGTGATGCCAAGGCAAGGGTCAAAATGATAGCATGATTGCCTTTAGAGATTTTAGAAAAGCGCGAACAGTAATGCATCGATGCACTCTGATCAGGCCAAAGCCAAACGGTTTGTGTCATTTGCCATTCGTGCTCGCGTAGATACATATTTTCATCACGTGCTGAGCGACGCCAATCAATGCGGTTAATGGATTCTCCTTCCATATAGGGACGAAATTGCCAAAAATTTTCTCCATTACCGCGTTTGCGCTGCCCATGCCATCCGGTTATTAGTGTATTGGCAATATGACGTGCTTGTAAAAGGAGATGTGGCATTTTGCCAGTCTCCTTATACAACTCTTTTGCCAGCGACAATGGAGATTTTTGTAAAACTTTTTTGCCAAGTGCCATTTTAAAGAGCATCTTTCATAAGTTTATTGATAATATCTTTTACGGTTATATCTTCAGCACGAGCAGAAAAATTAAGAGCCATGCGGTGTTGTAATACAGGATAGGCCAATGCTTCAACATCATCAAGTGAGGGGGCTAAACGCCCATAGTAAAGAGCACGGGCGCGAACACAAAGTGAAAGAGCTTGTGATGCACGCGGACCAGGGCCCCAAGAAACATAAGTATTGGCGAGGTTATTGTCTTTATCAGGGCGGGCTGAGCGGACAATTTTTAAAATAGCTTCGATCACATTTTCTGAAAGAGGCATTTTGCGAACGATATTTTGAATTTTTTGCAACTTTTTGGCGGATAAAATTGCTTTTGCATTTGATTTTTTTTCTTTTGTTGTTTCTAAAATAATCCGCCGCTCTGTTGTAAGGTCAGGATAATCAATATCAATTTGCATCAAAAAGCGATCAAGTTGAGCTTCAGGAAGTGGATAAGTTCCTTCTTGTTCGAGGGGATTTTGTGTTGCAAGAACATGAAAAGGTTGTGGCAAATCATAACGAGTTCCTGCAACGGTTACATGATATTCCTGCATAGCTTGTAAAAGAGCTGACTGCGTGCGTGGAGAGGCACGGTTGATTTCATCGGCCATGAGAAGTTGTGTAAAAATGGGACCTTGAACGTAGCGAAAAGAACGTTTTCCCTCTTTATCGGAATCCATAATTTCAGAACCGATAATGTCTGATGGCATTAAGTCTGGGGTAAATTGGATACGTTTTTCATCAAGCCCTAAAACAGTTCCCAATGTTTCCACAAGACGTGTTTTTGCAAGCCCTGGAGCGCTGACAAGAAGAGCATGACCACCAGCAAAAATAGCCGTTAAAACATATTCAATGATATGACTTTGCCCAAAAATAACTTTGTCAATTTCTTGTTGTATAATATCTAATTCTTTATGTGCCGTATCAATATCCTCAATAATGACTTGGGCTTCATGTTTGGTATTAACCTTTTTCACAGAATTAGATGCTGGATCACGGTGACTCATATTTTTTCCTTAAGGCTTTTATCGCAAAATAGTAATTTTCTCTGCATGATAATGGACATCTTATTGTTTGTAACAGAAAATGAAATGAAAAGAAATGAAGCATCATAAGCCGTTTTTTTATATTCGTATAGATGAAGAGAAAAGTTTCTTTGAAAGAAAAAGGCGTATTTTTAAGGGATGTTTTAAAAACTTTGTTTTATGAAGAGAATTCTTTAAAGCAATAAAGACAACTTTTTTGAAAGGTTAAAGGGTGAACATAAGGAAGAACTTCAAACAGGTTGCATGGTTACAACAAAGTGATATCCAGACACTTCTTCATGTTTTATCTTTAAAGGGGGAAGAGGCGCGTATCGTGGGGGGAGCAGTGCGCAATCAACTATTAGGGCAGCCTATTAGTGATATTGATATTGCGACAACCTGCTTACCGCAACAGATTATTACGCGAGTAGAAGAAGCAGGATTTAAAGCTATTCCTACAGGGATTGCGTTTGGTACCATAACAGTGATTGCGCATTCATGTGCTTATGAGGTCACAACCCTTCGCAGCGATATTGAAACAGATGGTCGTCATGCAAAAGTGGCTTTTGGTCGTGATTGGAAAAAAGATGCTGAACGGCGTGATTTTACGATAAATGCTCTTTATTGTGATGCTGCTGGCAACCTTTATGATGATGTAGGAGGGTTGAGCGATATTGAGAGCCAAACAGTTCGTTTTATCGGTGTTGCAGAAAATCGTATTAGCGAAGATTATTTGCGTATTTTACGGTTTTTTCGCTTTTTTGCATGGTATGGAGCGGGGCGACCGGATGGGCAAGGATTGAAGGCATGTGTTCGTTTAAAACACGGTTTAAAAAAACTTTCTTCTGAGCGTATATGGGCAGAAATGAAAAAGCTTCTTTTAGCTTCTGATCCAACACGTGCTCTTTTATGGATGCGACAAAGTAGAATTTTGTCACTCATTTTTCCTGAAACAGAAAAATGGGGCATTGATGCAATTCACGCATTGGTGAAAACAGAGCAGACGCTTGGTTGGAAAGTTGACCCATTGTTACGGCTAGAAAGCCTTCTTCCTCCTGATCCTATACGTCTTCATAAAATGGCACAGCGCTTGCGTTTTTCCCATAAGGAAACAATACGGTTAAAGGAATGGGCAGAGTTAGAAATAATAACCCAAAACTGTTCTGATCATTTTGTGCAAAAACTGATTTATTTTCATGGGCGACAGCCGGTTTTAGATCAATTATCTTTGTCTGTCGCTGCATCACATGCCGATACTCTAGAAAAAGAGGATGCTTTGCAAAAAACAGAAGATTATCTCAAACTTTATCAGCTTGTTCAAAAATGGCAGATTCCAACTTTTCCCATTAATGGTAACGACTTAATAAAAAAAGGTTTCTCAAAAGGTATCCTTTTAGGAAAAAAGCTTAAAGAACTAGAAATGATATGGGTTGAAAGCGGATTTTTAATGGATCGTCACGCATTATTAGAAAAAATTGATTTATAACATAGGGGTATAAAAGCACAGTTGTTTTTACTTTTTAAATTAAAATAATAATCTATCGTTATTCATATGAAATAAGAGTGCTGAATATTGTAATGTTACCTTATACGTCACAAGCAAGGAAAATCATGTGAGGAAAAATGATGATAGGGAGAAAATTTTTTTGAACGGATAAAGAGAATAATAAGAATAGTTTGCATTTTGTATGAACATAAAAAGGGAGATGCTCAATGGACTTTATACGCGCATAAGAGGGGTGTTTATATCATTCACAGGTGATGGTATGCGGTGGATGTAACGAGCACGAGGAAATATTATATCAAGTGTATGAATGAGTAACACAATGGCATTTTGCGTTTTGTGAGAAAGTGATTTTAATTAAAGAGTTCTTCTTATTTTTGAGTAATATTATTTTATAGCTGTTTATTTTATCAGAATTTGATTATTGGGAAATGGCAGGTGTTATACGCTTTAATTGTTATTTATTTTCTAGCTTATGAGCTTTTAGAGGCTTTATTCAAAAATATCGTTACAAAATATGTGCTTTAAAGATTCATAAAATTCCTGAAAGATGAGCTTTTTCTACTTGTTTGAAAACCAGATTTATACACTTTGATCATTCTATTCAAGCTTTGATAAAATTGTCATGTTTTTATAGATTACAGTTTCCTTCATGATAACCAATTTGGCGTAGTGCTTCTCCTGTTGTGATGGCTACACTCATGGCGAGATTGAGAGAGCGTGCCTGTGGTTGCATGGGAATTTTCAATGTGTAATCAGCTGCTTCATGTACGTAATCGGGAACCCCAGCTGATTCACGACCAAAAAGTAAAACATCATTTTTTTGATAGCATATCTGTGTATAGCATGTTTTTGCTTTTGTACTTAAAAGCAACAGACGGCGATTAAAGTGTTTCATGGAGCTTATAAAATGTTGCCAATCAACGTGTCGTTCTAAGGAAGCATATTCGAGATAATCCAATCCTGCACGTTTGAGATTACGATCCGACAGATTAAAGCCTGCGGGTTCAATAATATGTACATGTAGACCAAAACAAGCACTAATACGTAAAATCGTTCCAGTATTACCAGCAATATCAGGTTGGAAAAGAGCTATATGAAGTGTCATGTTCTCTGTAATATAATTTTTTTCAACTTTGTAAAGAAACGCCATAATTTATTCGAAAAATATGCTTAAAAAATACATGGTTTTTACATTTAATTTTTATGCACTTAAAGTTTCAGAAAAAAGTTACGGATAAAGATTTTTTTTGAGATAAGAGAAAATCTCATGATTGGTGATTCCCTTTGATTAAGCCATACATGAAACGAATTGGCTTGCTATGGTAAGAAGTAAGAGAGTTAATGAGGTTGGATCATTCATTGTGTCTGAGATTTGACTATAGCAAAAAAGTTTTTCTTTTTATATTAGAGTGTTTATTGACATGCTTTCTCCATTTTTGTCAGGGCAAGGAAGGGTTTTGATTGATTGAATAGGAACAGAGATTTGCAATACAAGAAACTTACGGTATTTTGATTTCTATTCACTCTCTAAAGCGATATATTATCATTAAACGCATCTTTTGTGTCAATCATACAAATAGTAGAAGTTTTCTACAGGGGTATTTTATGGGTTAATACAACGGATTTATCAGGCATTGTACAATGGGTGAGGCTATGATAAAAGAGCATTTTAGCGAATAATTTCTTTAAGTTAAGGCAATGGGTGAGCAGACAAGACGGGATTTTCTGTTTTTGGTAACGGCTGTTGCAGGAGCAGTTGGAATGGGGGTGGTTGCGTGGCCTTTTATCCGTCAGTTGCGCCCAGATGAGGCTGTTTTAGCATCTTCTTCCATTGAGGTTGACCTTTCTGGTATTGAAGAGGGGATGTCGGTGACGGTAAAATGGCGAGGACAGCCTGTGGTTATTCGAAACCGTACGGAAAAAGAAATTGCTGATGCGCGTGCTACGGATTTGGGTCTTCTAAAAGATCGTCAAGCGCGTAATCCTAATCTTGAAGATGAAAAAGAAGCGACGGATTTTGCACGTTCAGCAGGTAAAGGGCGTGAAAATTGGCTTATCGTCATTAATCTTTGTACGCATTTAGGCTGTGTAACACTTGGACAATCGGGTAAGTTTGGGGGATGGCTGTGTCCGTGTCATGGATCTGTTTATGACACCGCTGGAAGAGTGCGCTCAGGCCCAGCAAACTATAATTTAGCTATCCCACCTTACCAATTTCTTTCTGATACTTTGCTCAAAATAGGATAAGGTCATGACAAGGTTTCCTCCCTATTGTCCTAAAAGTGCTCTTGCCTGTTGGTTTGATAAGCGTTTTCCTCTTCCTCGTTTTTTTTATAATGCATTTGTGATTTTTCCCGTTCCGCGTAATCTTAATTACTTTTATACATTTGGCGGTATTTTGACCATTATGCTTTTATCACAGCTTTTGACGGGTCTTGTTTTATCACTGCATTATGTTCCAGATGTTCATTTGGCTTTTGAAACGGGTGAACGATTTCGGCGTGAAGGGCAGTTTGGTTGGCTTTTTCGTCCATGGCATAGTGTGGGCTCTTCGTTTTTTTTTATTGCCGTTTATATCCATTTAGCACGTGGACTTTATTACGGTTCTTATAAAAATATGCGAGAAATGGTTTGGGTCACAGGGATTTTTATTTATATCATCATGATGGCAATCGCATTTTTTGGTTATGTGCTTGTTTGGGGGATGATGTCTATTTCAGCTGTTTCAGTGGTTGCAGGGCTTTTAAAAACGATACCTTTGGTGGGGGCATGGTTGCATGAGACTCTTCTTGGTGGTTATGGCGTAGGGCAACCAACATTGAATCGTTTTTATGTTTTCCATTATGTTTTATCATTTGTTTTGCTTCTTTTTGTGGGGCTTCATATTTGGGCAATTCACTGTGTTGGGCAAGGAAATCCAACGGGTCTTGTTATACAATCAGATAAGGAAACGGTACCATTTTCGCCTTATGCGCTTATAAAAGATATTTTTGCCATTACCGTTTTTCTGATCTTTTTTGCTTGGTTTTTATTTTATATGCCCGATTATATGGGGCAAGTTGAAAATTATAGCGGTGCTGATCCTTTAAAGGCACCTCTTCGTGTGGTTCCAGAATGGTATTTCTTGCCTTTTTATGCAATGCTGCGTGCTATAACTTTTGATATCGGTATTTTTTCTTCAACTTTTGTGGGCTTTTTTCTCTTCGTCAGTTCGATTATCGTTTTAATATTTGTTCCATGGTTAGACCGCTCTAAAATATGTTCAGCAAGATATCGACCTGTTTATAAAATTTTCTTTTGGGCGTTGGTTTTTGATGTTGTTTTTCTTGGTTGGTTGGGGTCCAGAGAAATAAGTGACAGAATTCTTTTATGGGCGCAATTGGCTACGATTTATTATTTTATATTCTTTTTGGTTATTTTACCAGTTTTGCCTATGTTTGAAAAAAGTCGTTCTCTTCCTTCTTCGATTATGCAAGATCTGAAACAGAAAAAAAAGAGACTATGGTAAATGTTCTTATTGGACTGATTGTTATTATTGCGATGAGCTTTTCTGCTCAGAGTTTGGCTAGTCACGCTTCTGATCGATCGGATCAAGAGGAGGAACCTATTTCTTTTCCTGTACGGATTCCTAAAAAACAAGATTGGAGTTTTTCAGGGCCATTTGGGTTTTATGATAAGGCGCAATTGCGGCGTGGGTTAAAGGTTTATAAACAAGTTTGCTCCAGCTGCCATGGGCTAAAATATGTGGCTTTTCGCCATTTAAAAGATCTTGGGTATGATCAAGAACAGATTAAAGCTTTGGCGGCACAATATGAAGTGCGCGATGGCCCCAATCGAGAAGGAAAATTTTTTAAACGTGCTGGGGTTGCAACAGATTATTTTCCTTCTCCCTTTATGAATGAAGAAGAAGCAAGGTTTGTTTTAAATGGTGCTTATCCTCCAGATTTGTCATTAATAGCACGTGCACGTGGCGTTTCTTTGCCGTTTCCTGCTTTAATTACTGATGTCTTGACTCATTATGATACGGCTGGTCCTGATTATATTACAGCTCTTTTAACAGGATATCAGGAGACGCCGAAGAAGATAAAAATTGCTGATGGTTATTGGTATAATCCTTATTTTATTGCCAATAATTCTTTAACGATGGCGCCTCCTTTAAGTGATGGTATGATTGTTTATGAAGATGGAACGCCCCAAACCGTTGAGTATTATGCGCGTGATGTTGCTGCTTTTTTGATGTGGGCTGCCGATCCTCATATGGAAATTCGTAAAAAAACCGGTTTTCGTGTTATTTTATTTTTAATCATTTTTGCAGGGCTTATTTATATTTTAAAAAATCGTATTTGGTGTGGTTTAGAGGAAGAAACAAAAGACTAAATAGAGAGAAAAGGATAAATTAATTACTCTTGAAAGAATGGAGAGCATAAAGAATATAAGGAACAATTCTGTTTATGATGCATTGAGGCTTTATAAAGTAAAAGCAAAGTAAAAATGGAGATGTTAAAATGAAAAAAATTACATGTACTGCTCTTATGTCAATTTTGATGGTTTCTAGTACTTATGCTCAGTCTTTTGAAGTGCCTTCTAAACCTGAAATAATTTCTTCGACAGGTATTGTACAGGTGGGGATCGATAAGTCTATGCGTTATGTAACCCCTTTGGCAACGGATTTTGTTGCTTCCAGCCTTATAGGTGCCAATGTTTATAATATAGAAGATGAAAATATTGGTGAAGTAAAAGATATTATTTTACGTGACAATAATATTGCGGGATTTGTTGTTGCTGTTGGTGGTTTCCTTGGCATAGGAGAGAGTTATGTGGTCGTTTCTCCAGAAACAATTCAGATGACAAATGATTATGGTAAGTGGAAACTTATTACAAATGCGACCAAGGATTCTTTGAAGAACGCTCCAACATTTAAATACGAAGGACGTTGGACACGCTAATTTTATATTTCCATTCTTTAATGGATAAAACTGTTGCTATCATAATAATAGAGTAGCAACAGTTTTTTATTCTGAAGACTTTTGAGAGCTTTTGCCACAAGCTTTCATGAGCTTATTAGAAAATTTTAAGATACAATATTAAGGAAGAGTGAAAATTAGGTATTATGTTTAAATAACATGATATCGCCATCTTGCACAATGTATTCTTTCCCTTCATCGCGGGCTTTGCCTGCTTCTTTTGCACCGCTTTCTCCCCCCAGAGTAATATAGTCATTGTAGCTGATGGTTTGAGCACGAATGAAGCCGCGTTCAAAATCTGAGTGAATAACACCAGCTGCTTGGGGGGCTTTTGTACCACGTGTAATTGTCCATGCTCGTGTTTCTTTAGGCCCACAGGTGAAGTAAGTAATGAGATCAAGTAAATGATAACCAGCACGAATAAGGCGATTTAAACTTGGTTCAAAGAGCCTTAGAGCATCAAGATACTCTGCTGCTTCGGCTTCACTCAGTTGTGTAATTTCCGCTTCGATAGAAGCAGAAATGATAATGCTTTGCGCATTTTGCTCTGTTGCCATTTTTTCAACTGTTTGTGTAAAGCTATTTCCATGAGCGGCGTCATTTTCGCTTACGTTGCAAACATAAAGTACAGGCTTGGAAGTGAGAAGATTTAAACTCTTCAGAATGTGGTGTTCATCGGAAGAGATATCCATGAGTAATAACCGGACTGGATTTCCCTGTTGCAGGATATTTAATGCTTTTTCCATAACAGGTAGAATTGTGAGAGCTTCTTTGTCTTTTCCGGTCGCGCGTTTACGGATTTGTATGATTCGTCTCTCAAGACTTTCGAGATCCGCAAGCATAAGCTCAGTTTCAACTGTTGTTGCATCAGAAATAGGATCAATACGTCCTTCTACGTGGGTAATATCGTCATTTTGAAAACAGCGTAAAACGTGGATAATAGCATCGACTTCGCGAATATTAGCTAAAAATTTGTTCCCTAAACCTTCTCCTTTTGAAGCACCTCGTACAAGCCCTGCAATATCAACGAAATTAATGCGTGTAGGAATAATTTCTTTTGAACCGGCAATCGAGGCAACTTTTTCCATTCGTAAATCTGGAACAGCAACTTCACCAGTATTAGGTTCAATGGTACAAAAAGGATAATTGGCAGCCTGTGCAGTGGCTGTTTTTGTTAATGCATTAAAGAGAGTTGATTTCCCAACATTAGGTAATCCGACAATACCGCATTTAAAGCCCATGAGAGTCTTTCTTTTCTATTAATTTATGGTCAAGATAAAGCCTCTTTTTTATAACATATTTTCAAAAGAGTTATAGTCTTTGTCTTGCGATAAGTGAGAAAAAAGTCTACAGCGGCAAATAATCTGCTTTTTTTATTTTTTAAAGTTTTTTTATCTTAATAATTTAAGAAAACTTCGAGTTAATGTTAATAGTGTGCTAAGTTTTTCATGATACGCAAATCCGCATAAATAATTAACTCGGAGAAAATAAAAGAGTGTTATCTCGTTGTGCTTTTTTAATTGCAGCACTTTTAGCTTTAGCTGGATGTGCTACACATCAGTCAGATATGCCATCGGCTTCTTTTCAACAAGCTCGATACATTTCACCAGAAATACAGGCTTTGTATGGTCCTGTAACGAATGAAATTTATCCGTTACCTGCTATTGATCTTGCGACAATTGATCCAAAATATTGGCGACAAGAAGTGATTTATTATACATCTTATCCTCCTGGAACATTGGTTATCGATACGCAAGAATGTTTTCTTTACCTTATTGGTGAAAATGGAAAAGCTTTGCGTTATGGGATTGGGGTCGGTAAAGAAGGTCTCGCATTTGAAGGTGAGGGGGTTGTACAGCGCAAGCGCCGGTGGCCAAATTGGGCTCCTACTGCCGCAATGATGGCTCGAGAACCAGAACGTTATGGTCATTTGGGGCAAGGAATGCCTCCTGGACCTGATAATCCATTGGGCGCGCGCGCGCTTTATCTTTTCAAAAATGGGAAAGATACACTTTTCCGTATTCATGGCTCACATGAATCGTGGTCAATTGGGCGTTCTATTTCAAGTGGGTGTATCCGTTTGCTTAATCAAGATATTATTGATCTTTATGATCGTGTTCCCGTTGGTTCGCGTGTTGTGGTATTGGAAAATAAGAGGAGTGAACCTACAGTTTATAGTCAACAATTAAATAGCTATGATCCGCTACAATCAACCATTCAGGCAAATGACTTTTAATTCTAGGGAGAAGATTGGAGAGAGCCATTGGAGTATTTTGGTTTGCTGTTCAATCTTCTTTTCTCCAAAAAGAAGACATAAATCTCTTTTGTTCAAAAGGTATGTAGAAATATCATTATTCTATTTACTAGGCGTATAATGCTATCAACAGTTTTTTCCTTTGAGAAGGTTCATAAGGGGCATTTTTCTTTCGTTTTTCGAGAGTTTTTATCCGTATACCTCTCCAATTTGTGCGGTGTCGGCTAATGGTTTTGATTGTTTTATTGTCAATAGATTTGGAATAAATCTATGATATCTAACATTTTTATTCAGTTTATAAATCAATATGTTACATATAAAGATCTATAGAGAAGAGGTGATTTTTTGGCGATGACAGAAATAAGTGATTAGGATAAGTTCTTGTTTTTTATCGTTTGTGAAACTTCATTCATAAAGAGAGATTTGTCCTCTTTTATGAGGAGAGCAATGTTTTTTGCAATTGTCTCTAGGAGAGGGGATAACCATTCTTGATCAGATTTGGTAAAATTTCCTAGAACATGCTGATGAACAAGTTCTTTGCTTCCAGGGTGACCAATTCCTATACGCATACGACAATAGTCAGTGCCACAATGAGCGTCAATAGATTTAATACCATTATGTCCATTATTCCCTCCTCCGATTTTGATACGAACTTTTCCAGGTGACAGGTCTAACTCATCATAAATGATGATCAAATTCTTTAAATCTAATTTATAAAATCGCAAAGCTTCACCAATAGCTTGACCCGAGAGGTTCATGAAAGTTTGCGGTTTTATAAGAAAAACTTTCTCATTATTGATGAAACCATTGGAGATTTCTGCTTGAAACTTCTTCGACCATGGAGAAAAAGAAAAGGACTGATAAATAGCATCAACAGCCATAAAACCAATATTATGGCGGTTATTTTGATAGTGTGAACCAGGATTGCCAAGACCACCAATAAGCCACATGTGTACCTTCAGTCAAGGTGTGAGAGAGGGGAATGTTTCATAAATTAAGGCGGGAAAAATTCCCGCCTGTTGAGTTTTATGAAGTTTGCGTTTCGTTGTCATCCTTTTCTTGTTCAGAAGTTTCATCATTGACATCCAAGCTAGCAGGAGCTGCAATGGTTGCAATGGTAAAGTCCCGATCTTGAATGATGGGTGTCACATCTTTTGGTAGTTGCACAGCTGAAATGTGAATAGAATCACCAATAGAGTAGCTGGAGAGATCAATTTCAATGGCTTCAGGAATAGCATTTGCTGGAGCCGTACATTCAATTTCGTGGCGAACAATATTAAGGACACCACCCTTTTTAAGTCCAGGTGCTGTATCTTCATTGAGAAAGTGAACAGGAATATTCACTTCTACAACTGATTTTGCTGAAATCCGTAAGAAATCGACATGCAAGGGAAAGTCACGCACAGGATCTAATTGATAATCTTTTGGCAAGACCATAATTTTTTGCTTGTCGAGAATAATCGTTGCAATGGTGGTACGAAAGCCACCGGCATGGATTTTGTAGAAAATTTCTTTATAGGGAACTGTTATTGCCAAAGGAGGTTGTTTTTCACCATAAATGACAGCAGGAATAAGACCGTTGCGGCGAAGTTCACGGGAGGACCCCTTACCAACCCGCTCGCGTTTTTCGGCCTTAAGAGTATAGCTTTTGCTCATAATTTTAAGTCCTTTTTATATGATTGGAGATCCTTCAAAAACAATAACAGTTTTTGCATGGATATGAAGATATGCGCTGATAAGCAGCGATTGCTCCATTCTACGTTGCCTCCAAGGGTGTCTACGTAGAAGACAGTTCTATAATTCAAACTATTCACAGATGCAAGAGTTGTGGGAAAAATCGATGATTTCTACCGTTAAAAAAGAGGAAATGTTACAAACTGCGGTGCGGATGGAGAATCAACCAATAGACGCTGATATATTAAAATCAAACACTGGAGATGTTATGAAGGTTGAAATTACCTTGGGTGAGATGTCAGAGAGTCGTGCTTTGCATAAATCGATGCCGGCACTTCTTGATTTGGAAGAATTATTGGCGACACGTCTTCTTGTACAAGGTAATTCCGGTTCCGGAAAATCACATCTTTTACGCCGTCTTTTGGAACAAAGTGCTAAGTGGGTGCAGCACTGTGTGATTGATCCAGAAGGCGATTTTATAACTTTGGCGGATAAATTTGGTCATGTTATTGTAGAGGCTCAACGGAGCGAATTAGAGTTAACGCGTATTGCCCATCGCATTCGGCAACATCGGGTTTCGGTGGTATTTAATCTTGAAGGGTTGGAGATTGAACAACAGATGCGTGCTGTGGGGGCTTTCCTTGGGGCCTTGTTTGATGTGGAGCGTGATTATTGGTATCCTATGCTTATCGTTGTCGATGAAGCACAATTGTTTGCTCCAACTGCGGCAGGAGAAGTTTCCGATGAAGCGCGTAAAATTTCTTTGAGCGCTATGACCAATCTTATGTGTCGAGGACGTAAACGTGGTCTTGCTGGTGTTATTGCAACACAACGTTTGGCTAAGCTTGCCAAAAATGTTGCTGCTGAAGCTTCAAATTTTTTAATAGGGCGGACTTTTTTAGATATTGACATGGTACGTGCGGCTGATCTTTTGGGAATGGAGCGTCGTCAAGCGGAAATGTTTAGAGATCTTGAGCGGGGACATTTTATTGCTTTAGGCCCTGCTTTGTCACGACGCCCCTTACCAATTATCATTGGTTCTGTTGAAACTTTAGCACGCTCTTCTAGCCCTAAATTAATGCCCCTTCCAACAGAACGGGATGATGTAAAAGAACTCGTTTTACGGCATCACCAGAGGAAGTTTTAATGCCATTTAAACAAACACGAGAGCCAGTGAGAGAAAAATCAATGCATGAGATGTTAGAGGAGGTTGTGCATAAAAAACAAGAGGCGTTGGAAGAACCTCTAAGTTTATTTCCTGAACTTTCTGAAGTTGAGCTTAATCGTCAAGCAGAACATGTTATTCGAGAAACTCTTGAGGATCCTGAGGCTTTTTATCGTTCAACAGCGGTGCTTTATCAAGATTTTTCGGTTCGTTGCCGTATCCATGGTATGTCACAGGTTCCTTTTAATCTTTCACAATTTCGGCGTAAGTTGGCGATTGCTCAAGCTTTTGTTGATGAACAAACAGCTGTGAGTGAACACTGGAAACATATTTTGCAGATATCAGAAAGTTTAGAAGATGATGTTCAAGGAGTCTTCTTGAATGTGGCACAGGCCGCATTGAGCGGAAAACCATGCCCATCCGATGCATTTTTAGCCCGTCTTTATGGAACGCATTCTTTAAGCCGTGCCCGCCGGCTTTTAACCTATTTTGAAGAGCGCGGACTCATTGTTATTCATTCGCATTTTAATGGTCAACGCATTGTTGCATTTCCTGATCTTGGTGTCGAAACGGCACCAGGAGATCCCAAAGAACCACTTTAACCAAATAAGCTTGAGACAGATTGTTCTGCTGCTGTTCTGGCTATGGCTTCTCCAATGAGATCAGCAATGGGCAAAACACGAATATTATAGGCTTTCTCAATGGCTTCTGTTGGCATAATTGAATCTGTAATAACCAATTCTTTCATTTCTGAATTGGTAATGCGTTCAATCGCACTACCAGAAAGAACACCGTGCGTGATATAAGCTGTGACACTATTGGCACCGTGTTTCAGCAGAGCACTGGCAGCATTGCACAAAGTTCCACCGGAATCAACAATATCATCCAGCAAAAGACAATCTTTTCCAGAGACATCACCAATAATATTCATAACTTCTGATTCACCGGGACGTTCACGACGTTTATCTACAATAGCAAGCAAACTGTTCAAACGCTTGGCGAGCGAGCGAGCGCGAACCACCCCACCCACATCTGGTGAAACAACAATAACATTTTCAAGAGAATAATGCACTTTGACATCGCGAGAAATGACGGGAACAGCATAGAGATTATCCGTAGGGATATCAAAAAAACCCTGAATTTGTCCGGCATGAAGATCCAACGTTAAAACGCGATGGGCGCCTGCTTCAGTAATCAGATTGGCAACAAGTTTTGCAGAAATGGGAGTCCGTGGTCCAGGTTTTCTATCTTGGCGGGCGTAGCCAAAATAGGGTATTACTGCTGTAATACGACGCGCAGAAGAACGACGAAGAGCATCAATCATGATGAGCAATTCCATCAAATGATCATTGGCGGGATAAGATGTAGATTGCAAGACAAAAACATCTTGTCCCCGTACATTTTCATGCAATTCTACGAAAATTTCTTGATCAGCAAAGCGTTTTACAGTTGCCTTGCCTAAGGGTATGTTCAAATAGTTTGTAACATCTTCAGCTAGGCGTGGATTAGAATTTCCGCAGAAAAGTTTCATAGTAGAACCTCTGAATAATCATGGTAGGAATGCGACACGGGTTTTAATTTCTTTTTATTAAATTGCAAGAAAACAATTACAAAAGCCTTACAATTTTATTGATTATTGTTAAAGAGCTGTGCGGTATGTTTTCTTTTTTTCCAAAATTTTTGTTCCTTTTAGAGTTAATTATTGAAATTGTTAAGAAAAAACAAAAGTTGCGGTTTATTTGTACGGGGTGATCTGTGACAGAGAAAGATTTATTCATGTTATTTGTTGTGATCATTGATGGGTAAGACTGCTTAAAGAGCTTTATTACTAATAGGTATACTCTTTATATTTTTGGTATTTCTAGATGTTTTAAAAAATTGATCTGTCATTGTTTGTAGAAAGAGTGAAGGCAGTGAAGATATTTTTAAATATCCAATTTAGCTTTTTCTTTAATTGCTTGATTTAGAAAACATCTTTAATGCTATTTTATGTTTAAATAATTATTTGTTAAAGGTCATTTAAGCAAACGTTGAAAAGAAGGGCTCATTTTATTTTTCATCGCTATAGTTCTTGTGTTTTGTAAAGCCAATAAGAATTTTTATGAAAAAAGTATAGTAGACAGAATCTTACTTATTTTGTTTGCGGTTTTGATCTTTTTGTGATGCAATAAATATTTATTTCAACATAATAGCGGAAATTTGCCGCCCATAATCAGGTTCGTTGCGCTGTATTGCACGTCGATAAGAAAAAAAATGCTGTTCATTTTGATAGGTACAAAGCTCTACACAAAAAGCATGAACACCGGCTTCTTTGAGTTTATTGATAATAAATGACCATAGATTAAAATGAAAGTGATTGACTTTTTCTGTTTTTGAAAAATATTTTTGAAATTTGCTATCACGCTCAATAAATTGGTTGTAAAATTCACTTGTCACTTCGTAATGGTGTGGGCCAATACAAGGTCCAAGGGCTGCTATTATGGACTGTCTTTTAGCTCCCTGCTTTTCCATAACAGCAATTGTTTTCTCGATAATTCCATTTAGGCTTCCACGCCAGCCAGCATGCGTTGCGGCGATGACCCCAGCTTGTGGATCAGCAAACAGAATGGGTCCACAGTCTGCTGTAAGAACCCCAATAACGAGACCTGGTGTGGTCGTAACAAGAGCATCAGCCTTAGGAGGAGCACCGATAATTGCTTGATGAGCTACGACAACGTTACAGGAGTGTATTTGATTGACCGTGACGAGATTTTTTATCTCAATCGAAAAATAATCAGCAATCAAAAGACAGTTCTGTACAATATGTTCAGGTTGATCATTTGAACTTTTTCCAACATTAAGGCTATAATAAAGGCTTTTTGAAATACCTCCTTGACGTGTAAAAAATCCATGTTTTATCCCATGGCTGTGTAAAGGAGAAAGATTTTTTGCAAGAATAGGGTGTGGGATAGATTTCATAAAAGTTCCTTATGGAGATGATTTGAAGTGAGGTTTGAGATGTTTGTATTTGTCAAATGAACATTTCAGAGAGTGATATACTTGTTAACAAAATTATTGATCATCAAAATTGGGGAGGTATGGATATATTTTTATCACTGAAATGTAAAACTTTAAATAATTTTCCCATTTGATCTTGACCAGAGAGCCGTTTGATATCTTGTTGAATTTTGTCTTGCAAGGAAGCGCTTTTGCCCACTCCAAGTTGTTTTGCACGCTCCAATAGTCCCATTTTAAAAAGAAAATCTCCTTGCTCGAAGACTTCAGCAAAACAGCCTTGTTCAAGAGCGATGTTTTTTAAAAAAGAAAAATTTACATGGGATGTTAAATCATGTTCACCAGGAGCATCAAAAACATCACGAAATCTGTGTTTTGAGAGTGCTTGCAGCGTATCGCCAAAGGCAAGATCATCAGCACCATAGTCGATAAGCAAAGCAGAACCTGTTACTTTTACTAAATGGTGGCTGATTTGTTGCATGAATTGATGTCGCAAGGGGGCATGTTCAAAAATTGTTCCGTTAGGGACTTCAGAACAATAGGTTTGTAGACAAGAAGAGGGAAATTCATGCGGGGCAGCAATAAAGATGAAATCTCCATCTTGATTGATTGTAATGCAACGTTCTTTCCATTCTCCATTGACTCTAATATATTGGTTGATAGGGAGTGTATCGAGGAATTCATTGCCAATGAAGAAGAGAGGTTTTGAAGGAATTTGATTAAAACTTTCAATGCTATGGATTTGTTTTTTATAAGAGCAAAGGCGCTTTTTTTGTTCTTTTGCGAGTTTTTTATTTATTTCGATCAGAAAAATTTCAGCAGCATTAAAGGCTGTTGTAGAAAGTTTTTGGATGGTTCGTAAAATGTCATCCATCAAAGTTCCTCGTCCTGGACCTATCTCAGCAAGAACAAAAGGCTGAGGACAACCTTGAGCTTTCCAGCTCGCGAGAGCCCAAATGCCAATCATCTCGCCAAATAATTGGCTTATTTCAGGGGCTGTAATGAAATCACCAGCACGCCCAAAAGGTGTTTGTATTTGATAATAGCCAAATTGAGGGTCTGTGAGCGCCAATGTCATATATTGGCTGACAGTAATGGGACCATGAGATACAATAATTTCTTTAATTTTTTCTTTGAGGGATGCCATTTTCAGTAGGTTTGTCTTTAAATGCTTGAAGGAGGAGATAAAACCCTAAAAGAAGCATGGGAAGGGATAAAGCCATGCCATAGGTAAAACCTGTGGAATGGAAAAGAGTAGAAAACCATTCGGGATCTTCTTGAGGAGAACGATAAACTTCTGAGATACTGCGTGCGATTGTATAACCTATAATAAATATTCCTGATACAGTCCCACAGCGTTTGAATGCTTTGAAAACAAAAATAAGAACGAATAAGATGATGAAGAGAATAAATCCTTCCGTGAATGCTTCGTAAAGTTGGCTTGGATGGCGCGGTAAATAGTAAGGATCTAGAGGAAAACAAACTGCCCAAGGTTGTGTGGTAACGTTACCCCATAATTCTTGATTGATGAAATTGCAGATTCGTACAATGCCGATACCGATAGGCGCACCGGCAGCAATGATATCAAACATAGCTCGTATGTTGATATTATTTTTACGGGCAAACCAGATCATTGCAATGATAATGCCAATGAGTCCGCCATGAAAGGACATTCCTCCGTCCCATACGGCGATGATGGCACTTGGATGGTTAAAATAGTAAATGGGATCCCATACAAGGATTTGTCCTAAACGCCCACCGACAACAACACTAATCGCAGACCAGACAACAAAATCTCCGATCTTCTCTTTAGTCATAGGAGGGTAGTTTTTATGCCATAGAGATGGTTTTTTTAATAATTTTTGCGCGTACCACCAAGCAAAAAGAATACCCACAACGTAACCAAGCCCATACCAATGAAGTGCTATGGGGCCTAGCTGGATAATGACAGGATCAAGAAAAGACGGAAAAGCAATAGCTGGACAGACAAGATTGTTCATGAATTAAGCACTTTACATTATGTGAGATGGATATGAAGTGACTCTGATAGTCAGAAATGACAGATGAATGCAAAACGGTCAAGTCAGGAAGGGGGCAAGCCAGACAAGGGGAATAGATTTCCACTAGTTTATCGTGGTAAAAAATTATGGTGATAAAAGGAATATAAAAAATTTAAACAAAATCGTCATGAAAAATCGGCACAAGAGGATGAAAAGAGATAAAAGGAACAAATTACAGTATCTAAATGTTATGAGAATACGCTATAATGCGTGCGTCAATAATTAAAATTTAAGGAAAAATGTTATGCGTAATGGATCAAACCGTATTCTTGATGAATTAGCAAAATTAGCAACAGATGCCGCTGATGTCGCGCAAGGTATACGACGTGAGGCTGGAACAGCTTTTCGTATGCAGGCTGAAAAAATAGCTAACAGACTTGATCTTGTTTCACGCGAAGAATTTGAGACCTTTAAGGAGATGGTGCTGAAAGTTCATGCTGATAATGCTGATTTGAAAAGGCGTCTTGATGACTTAGAAAAAGATAATTTAGAAAAAAAGAAGACACGAAAAAAGTAAAATAGTTTCTCTAAAAAAGAATCTTCAAAAAATATCCCCAATTTTTTAATACAATGCGTGAAGCTAAAAAATGCTTAATCTTGAGTCTGTTAGAGTGGAGTGTTTATTTATTTTTAATTTTTTTGGGAGGGTAAAATGCATTTTTTTGAATCAGGGGGGCTGGCACTATGAAATTGTATCAATACACTGAAAAGACTTGATGATTCGTTTTATGATCATCGGTTGTCCTAAAGAGCGCGATTGTGTTCGGGGGGATGTGTAGTATCGATGTTTTTAATGTGTATTTGTTTGGTGTAAAGGTTCTGATTGTAACAAAATATTGTTACGATTTAAGCCGTTTATATTCTGTTGACAATGTTTTAAAATAATTGAGGGTCGTGATGAGGCTTGCATTTTGCGCCACAGAAAGAAAAGAGCATCCTGTTGACTTTATCGAACAGATTGCCTGTGAATATGATTGGTCGTTTGAGCGGGATGCACAAGATGAAATTAGCGTTTGTGTGGAAGGAAAACGGGCGAATTATCATCTTGCTTTTTCATGGATGGAAGAGCATGAAGCACTTCATTTAGCTTGTTCATTTGATCTTTCTATTGAAAATGCGCGAACAGACGAAATACAACGTTTATTGTTAGCGATTAATGAAAAGTTGTTGTTGGGACATTTTGATTATTGGCAAAGGAATAGTTCGGTTATTTATCGGCAAGGTCTTCTTTTAGCCGGTGGCGTGCATCCCTCCCATATCCAGGTTGAAACATTGTTGACACACGCACTTAAAGCCTGTGAAAGCCATTATGTTGCCTTTCAGATGGTGGCTTTATCAGGAGAAAGCGCTTACAAGGCACTGCAATACACTTTGTTTGAAACGATAGGGAATGCTTAAAATATCAAGTCTGTTATTTTTTGCAGGCTTTTTTTGAAAGATTGTTCATAGGGGGATATCAAGAATAGCGCGTAATCCCCCCAGAGGGCTCTTATCTAATTGTATGTTACCCCCATGTCTGCGTGCTATGTCTTGGGCAATAGAAAGACCAAGTCCTGTTCCACTTGCATCTTGATTTCGTGCTTTATCAATTCTGAAAAAAGGTTTAAAAACTTCTGTACGCATGTTTTTATGAATTCCAGGTCCATCATCGTCGATAATTAATATAAAAGATTCTTGTTGAGAGTTGGCTGTTAATTTAACGCTCGTGCCGTAACAAAATGCATTTGAGACAAGATTGCTAACCAAACGTGTGAAAGCACGGGGGCGTACTTGTATTTGTGTCGGGCCTTCAATAGTGTAAGAAAATTGACGTTTGTGAAGATGAGCATCGGCGGAGAATTTTTGCATAAGAGTATTTAAATCAAAGGTCTTGACATTTTCACTTCCTTCGCCACGGGCAAAAGAAAGATAATCTTCTAACATATTTTGCATATCATTGACATCTTGCTCAAGCGGTTTAATATCAAAATCAGTATTTACTAATGCTAGCTGAAGTTTAAACCGTGTAAGAATAGTTCTTAAATCATGACTTACACCTGAGAGCATCATGGTGCGTTGTTCTATTTGCCGCTCAATACGTTTGCGCATGCGTAAAAAAGCAATGCCAGCACGACGAACCTCATCGGCTCCTTGTGGTTGAAATCCTTTTGGTAAAGGACGACCTCGTCCAAAACTTTCAGCCGCTTCGGCGAGTTGTTGAATAGGTTTAATTTGGTTGCGCAAGAAATAAATTGCTATCAGCAATAAAACAAGGGCTGTTCCTACCATCCAGCTTAAAAAAATAGCGGTATTAGAAGCATAAGCTTGGCTGCGTGGAGCAAAAACGCGCAAGATGTTGTGACCAAGATGGATACGGATTTCAACCAGATCAGAATCCCCTACGGTATCAATCCAGAAGGGACGATTGATTTGGCGGGTGATTTCTTCACTGAGAAAATAATCAAGAATTGCAAAAAATGGTTTAGGTCCTGGAGGAGGTAAGGGGGCAGGAGAGAGAATAGAAATGTTTAACCCCATACGTTGTTGTGCAATACGTTTGATATCTTCATAGTTATCTTGCTGCGGATATGTTTCAATAATATCAATAATGGCTGAAATATCATGTACGACAGCCGTTGAAAGACGCTCAGTTACTATTTGCCAATGACGTTCCATAAAGACGTAAGCAATGACCGTTTGCAGAAGGACCATGAGAGCGATAATAATGATCAAAGAGCGGGCATAAAGCCGTTTAGGCATCTTTTTCGTTAACCATCGAAAAAAAAATCTTAAAGCTTTGATCATTCTTATGCCTATTCAATTGAGAGTTTATACCCTATTCCTCGCACGGTTTGAAGCCATATAGGCAGTGCTGGATTTTTTTCTATTTTACGACGAAGGCGGTTAATTTGTACATCAATAGCACGTTCCCCGATCGTATTGTCATCCATTGCAAATTGATGACGTGGGATGATACCCCCTGCATTTTCGGCAAAAATAACCATCATTTTTTGTTCTTTATCGGTTAATTTAATAATTTCTCCTCCCCTTTTGAGTTCGCGTCGTGAAATCGAAAATATATAAGGTCCAAAAACGATTTGCTCAATTTTGGGTTGGCTAAGGGACAAACCTCGTCGTAAAATGGCGTTGATGCGAAGGAGAAGTTCACGAGGATCAAATGGTTTAGCCAGATAATCATCTGCGCCTGCTTCTAGTCCACGGATACGATTGTCTGTTTCTGATAAAGCCGTTAGCATGAGGATAGGAACCTCTTTTGTTTGTCGGAGTGAATGGGTAAGGCTGATACCGTTTTCGCCAGGCATCATGACATCAACGATAAGGAGATCAAAATCTAAACGTGCCAACAGTCGTCTTGCTTCATTGGCATTGGCTGAAACTGAAACACGAAATCCATTTTTAATGAGAAACTGAAATAAAAGATTGCGAATACGTGTATCATCATCAATCACAAGAAGGTGAGGGGCATCGTCACACAAAACTTGAACGTGATTGGTCATTTTTCAAAACCTTTAAATTATTTTTTCAAAAAATTTAACTTTACATAAGTTGCATAGAGCTGTCGAGCAGGCTATCCTATAGAAGAAAGGAAATATTCCTTGTAAGCTTGCAGAAAGTAAGCGTGAAAAGATTTGCTTTTAAAAAGGATTTCATGAGTCATTTTCGTGTACATATTATTCCGGTTACGCCTTTTCAGCAAAATTGTACTCTGCTTTTTGATAAAGAACAAAAAGTAGGGGTTTTAGTGGATCCTGGTGGAGATTGGCTTCGAATTCAAGACGTCATTAAAAAAGAGGGTATTATCGTTGAAGCGATTTGGGTAACCCATGGTCATTTTGATCATGTGGGGGCGGCAATGCAAGCAAAAGAAGCCCTTGGCGTTAAAATTATCGGTTCACATTGCGATGATAAGCCTGTAATGGATGCTGTGGTTGAGAGTGCAAGAAGCTATGGTATCACGGATGCTTCTGTTTGTATTCCTGATCAATGGTTGGAAGATGGTGATAGTGTCCATTTTTCTGAACACGTATTTAGGGTTTTTCATACACCGGGGCATTCTCCTGGTCATGTTATTTATTTTAATGAAAAAGAACGTTTTGCTTTACTGGGGGATGTTCTCTTTCGTGGTTCTATTGGACGTACAGATTTCCCTTTTTGTTCTCGTGCAAAATTGATGAGATCACTTCGAGAAAAGGTTTTACCTTTAGGAGATGACGTTCGTTTTATTTGTGGGCACGGCCCTGGAAGTCATCTAGGCTATGAGCGTCAGAGGAATCCTTTTCTTCAAGAGCTTAATACATGACCCAAAAACGCTTTAAAGCGTTTTTGGGTCACTTAAAGTCTTTTTAGCAAAGCAAAAATATTAGTTCAATGGAGCATGACAAAAGTGATCTTGTCCATCATAGCCTCGAAAAGTACCTGTTTTGGGATTAAATGAACGGTATCTTTTCTGGCAATATTGAAACCAGCCACGAGTCCATGGTTGCTGGAGCGGTTGGTATGAGGCCGTTGACTGGGTTTCATAAACGATTTGGGTTTGAGGAGCTTGTTGATACACCACTTGCGGAACCTCTTGATACACGACCTGCCTTTGTGGCATGGGTTGGTAGATAATTTGTGGCTGCTCTGGTTTTTTGAAAACATTGCCAAGCACTGCTCCAGCTGCAAGACCAAGAATACCTGCTGCTAAAGCATCTCCTGAGTTATTGGGCGTTACATGATGCTGATGTATATGATGATGTGTTGTTTTTTTGTGCTCTACATAACGATATGTTTTCCGTTCAACACGATGATGATGTTGTTCTCGCCTTTTATGGTCAACATGGCGGTGAGGATGAGAATGAGAAGAATGATGTCTTTCAACAGTAGAGCGGCTGCTAGAACTATAAGAAGGGAAATGCGGATTTATTCCTTTCTTCAAATTTTCTATGTGCCTATCTACACTGCTTTTCATATCATTCATTTGCTTCTCAATATAATTTCCACTATGCATCCATTGGCTATTTGCAAGCGCTGTACTTATTGGCGCCAAAATAGTTGCTACTGATACCGCTGATAATACCGCTAATTTACTAGATTCTCTCATAGCGACACTCCTTAACTTAAATTCACATTCTTTTACATCATACATGTGACAAACTGAATATAACCTGAACGACTTTTGATTTTATTTTGACACAACGCATACAGAATGATCTGGTTGACAAAAAATGATAAAATAAACAACAAATAAAAATCACTTTTCATAAAAGAAATACTCTAATTGATGTTAGTTGACTAAAACTACTTTATAAAATCTCATTTTTTATAAGAGTAACAAAACTTTTTGTTGAATAGATAGTTCTTGCATTAATTAATTCCAACTTAAAAAACAAAATATTATTATATGCTATTATAAACCTATCCTATTATAATAAGGAGATATGGTATTTTTTTGACAAGATAAATCTTTTCGGTAGACGTGTAAAAAAATTAATGTGCAATGCGTTTTTCTTTAGAAATTTGCGATTTTTTGCAGCAAAGAGCAAATGGTTATCGTAAAGATTTTTATAATGAGGTTTTCGTATCTATTTTACTGCGATATTATTTATATATTTTCTAAATTTTTTTGTTGTTTTCATGAATAGAGAGCTGGTAGAAAAAGAAATGCTTTGGAGAAAAAATTTAAGAATCCTATTGTTTATTTTTGTGGATTTATTCCTCAAATTTTTAAATATATTAAACGAGTATATTTTTTGGTTTATAAAAATAATACCCTATGGAGGTATAAAAATAAAAAATAGCTTCCATCTTGAGTGTGCTTTTAAAATTTGGCTTTACGGTTTTCAAAAGCATTTACGTGCAATTTTTTTAATGAAATATTATATATTGCTTTAAGCTATTGTTCTATAGTTTTTTCAAGGATATGTTTTTATGTAAAATAAATTGTGAATTCGCGCACTGATTAAAAAATATTCTTTGTTTTTCCCAAACTTATTTCGGGATATTACTTGTGAATAGTATGCAGCATCATCTTTACACTTAATAAAGAGACAATGGTGATGACATCATTATATTTTATGAGCTCTTCATTTTGCTATCAATCTTGGCATTGAGATAGTTTAGAAGGGATGAAAACTTTTTTAATGAGTTTTATCTCAATGCACGTTATTTTTATCAGGTGTCGGGCGTTTTTTTATTTTATTATAAACAGATTTGAAATGAGAAAATCTTACAGTGCTTTTGGTTCTTATACACGATGAAAAACCGTATTAATTTGTTATTTTTGATTGAGAGTTTAGAAGTGTGGTTAGAAAAGCTTATAGCTTTTCAGTATAATATATTAAAAAAATTATCTAAAAAGATTCATATTTGAAGTTTTTTAAAGTATTCTTTTTTCATTATATGAGACATTTTTATTGAGGGGTATCGTATATTTTTGTTTATGCGTATTTCGTATGGGTTTTCAGAAATTCAAAGGTTTATTTGAGAGCCTTTGGGGTTTTTAGATTATTTGTTGGGCAAAATTTTTCTTTTTTTATTTGTTAAAATATTGCTATCTATGGATGAACCTTCGTGATCAAGATTTTGTTACGTAAGAGTTAATGGGATTATGGGCAGAGTGTTTCCTATGCTATTTTAAGGGGGCATCTACGATTGCGAGTTCTATTTTCTGGAGTTGTTTTATTTCATCACGAAGTCGTGCTGCTTCTTCAAAATTAAGATCTTCAGCTGCTTTACGCATTGATTTTTCCAGAGATTGAATATGGTTTGCTAAATTGTTCCGATCCATATTATTTTGTATGATAAAATTGGGAATATTTGTAAGAGTTTGATGATTTTCGCTTCCTGCATTGAGAATATCGTCGATATTTTTTTTGATACTGGTTGGTGTAATATTGTGCTCTTTATTGTAGGTTATTTGTTTTTGTCGACGTCTTTGTGTTTCTTGTAAAGCACGTTCTATAGAGCCTGTAATTATATCCGCATAAAGAATAACGCGACCATCTACATTGCGTGCGGCACGACCGATGGTTTGTACGAGCGAGGTTTCTGAGCGCAAAAACCCTTCTTTATCGGCATCTAGTATGGCAACAAAACCGCATTCTGGAATATCCAAACCTTCTCGAAGGAGGTTGATCCCAATGAGAACATCAAAGGTACCAAGCCGCAGATCACGAAGAATTTCAATACGTTCTAATGTATCAATATCGGAATGCATATAGCGTACGCGAATACCTTGTTCGTGGAGATATTCCGTTAAATCTTCGGCCATACGCTTGGTAAGGACTGTGACCAATGTACGGTAGCCTTTTTGAATTGTTTTACGAATTTCATTGACAACATCATCGACTTGAGTGCGTGCTGGACGAATTTCTGTTTCTGGATCAACAAGCCCTGTTGGGCGAATAATTTGTTCAGCAAAAATACCATGGGATTGTTCTATTTCCCAGCGTCCAGGTGTTGCGGAGACAGCAATTGTTTGTGGGCGCATAGCATCCCATTCTTCAAAGCGCAAAGGACGATTATCCATACAGGAAGGGAGGCGAAAACCATATTCTGCTAGAGTGGCTTTTCTGCGAAAGTCACCGCGATACATGCCACCAATTTGGGGAATCGTTACATGGCTTTCATCGATAAAAACAAGAGCATTGAGGGGAATATATTCGAATAAGGTTGGCGGTGGTTCACCAGGATTTCGTCCTGTTAAATAACGTGAATAATTTTCAATTCCCGGACATGAACCCGTTGTTTCTAACATTTCTAAATCAAATATTGTACGCTGTTCTAAGCGTTGTGCTTCTAAAAGACGTCCAGCAGCATTCAATTCATCAAGACGTTGAACGAGCTCTTTTTTGATGGCTTTCATTGCTTGATTTAATGTTGGTCGTGGTATTACATAGTGTGAATTGGCGTAAATCTTAATAGATTGAAGATCTCCTGTTTTTTGTCCCGTTAGAGGATCAAATTCGGTAATTTTTTCTACTTCATCGCCAAAGAGCGAGATACGCCAAGCACGATCTTCAAGGTGAACAGGAAAAATTTCAATGGTATCTCCTCGCACACGAAAGGAACCACGAGTGAAGTTTATATCTTGTCGATAATACTGTTGAGAGACTAAATCAGCCAAGAGTTTTCGTTGATTGAGTTTTTCCCCTTTTTCTATTTGGAAGGTCATGGCCGTATAGGTTTCTACGGAACCAATTCCGTAGATACAGGAGACAGATGCGACGATGATAACGTCATCACGCTCTAAGACGGCACGTGTTGCAGCATGGCGCATCCGATCGATTTGTTCATTAATAGAAGATTCTTTTTCAATGTAAGTGTCAGAGCGTGCAACATAGGCTTCTGGTTGATAATAATCGTAATAAGAAACAAAATATTCAACAGCATTGTGCGGAAAAAAGTTTTTAAATTCCCCATAAAGCTGGGCTGCTAAAGTTTTATTGGGGGCTAAAATGAGAGCTGGACGTTGTGTTTTTTCAATGACTTTCGCCATCGTATAGGTTTTTCCTGAGCCAGTAACTCCTAAAAGCACTTGTGTGCGTTCATTTTTTTCAATTCCCTCCACCAGAGTTTTAATGGCTTGAGGCTGATCTCCCGCCGGTTTAAAGGGTGTTTCGAGCTGAAATGGAATACCACCTTCAGATTTTTCAGGAGGAATAGGGCGGTGAGGTGTCCATAATGCACCATTCTTAAAAAGAGGATTACCTGAAGCAATGAGAGCAGAAAGAGCTTCTACGGTTGCAGTAACACCATTTTTCATTGTTATATCCTTTGCTAGAAAAGTGCTCATAATTTTAAAGGGAATACGAATTTTTACAACTTCATTACGATAACAGCAAAACGTTATTGAACAGGTTCTTTTTTAGCTTACTGGAGTTTTCATGAAAATATTGATCAAGTTTTTTCTATGAGACGAATTCTCCGAAATGTTTCTTTGGAGGAGGCATATTTATAGTTATTCGTGGATACTATTACATTCTTGCCATGATGATATTCAAGGGGGGTATAATGGCTGTTATGAGTTATATGTGGTATGTTTTGGAACTAAAGACTATGATTTTGGAACTAAAGACATTGTATATGTATGATAAAGATCACTTCCATCTTTAAATGAAAGATAACGAGATGACACCCAACCTATTTGAGCGTTATATCGGATATGGCACCAATTTCCTTCACAATTTTTAACAAAAACCAATTCTCCAGCAGAGATTAAGCCACAAACTGCATACTGAGTACTGGGCCCTGTTCTAAAATTAAGATCTGTTGTCACAAAGGCATCTGCCGCCCTAGATAGTGTTGTGGCTAAAAAGAAAAGGCACAACATAAAAAAAATGACGAAAATTTTCATTTTTCTGCAAAGAAATTCTTTAGAAATTATCCTTCTCTCTTCGTATCTCATATGATTTTTTTGCTAGACTATGATAAAATAAACAAAATTACAATTCTTTCTTCTTTATGCGACTTTAAGGAGGAGAGTGAAGTTTAACGTTTTAAACACCAAAATGAGATGTTTTAAACACTATTAGTGCATGTTTTGTTTCCTTTATTTATTTTTAGATGGAAAAGAAGGGCACTGTACTATATAATAGGAAAGATCGTAGTTTTCGGATTCCAAAAGTAATTTTGGAAGCCGTTTTTTGTATTTTTATTAAACCTTCCGTGTAATAGAAAGGGACGGATTATGGAAAAAGTTCCGATGACTACAGCGGGTTTTGAAAGTCTTAAAGAAGAGTTGCGTTGGCGTCAACAACAGGAACGTCCACGAATTATTGAGGCAATTTCTGAGGCGCGTGCACATGGTGATTTGTCGGAAAACGCCGAGTATCACGCTGCTAAAGAAGCACAAAGTCATAATGAGGGGCGTATAAATGAGCTTGAAGATTATATCGCACGGGCAGAAGTTATAGATGTCTCTCGTCTTTCAGGCGACAAAATCAAGTTTGGAGCAACCATTAAACTCTTGGATGAGGATACTGAAGAAAAAAAGGTGTATCAGATTGTAGGGGATCAAGAAGCTGATGTGAAAATTGGTAAAATCTCTATTTCTTCACCGATTGCTCGTGCACTCATTGGCAAGCAAGAGGGGGATGTGATTGAAGTGAATGCGCCTGGTGGTGCGCATAATTACGAAATCATTAAGGTTCAGTACATCTAAATATCTAAAGTGTTATATGCGAGTGTCTTTGAAAAAAACTGAGATTATTGCGCCTCACTTTAAAAGGCGTTTATCGGGAGTGACATCTACGATTGTTCAGCTTATTCCATTGATGCGCGAACAGGGGGTGCATATATCTACTCTGGGGGTTGGATTACCCAAAACATTGCCGGCTCTTGCTTTTAGGGACCTTTTCGGACTTTGGAAAAGTCCGAAAGGGAAGCCGTTTCGTATTTGGCATGCAAGGCGCAATATCGAGATGCTTTGTGGGGTCTTTTTGCGCGATATCTTGAAAATGAAGCTGAAACTTATCTTTACATCGGCTTCACAACGCCATCATAAGCCTTTTACTAAATGGTTGATTCGCCGTATGGATAGGGTTATTGCTACCAGTACACATACGGGCGCTTATCTAGAAGTTCCTCATAAAGTTATTATGCATGGGGTGGATGTACGGCGTTTTACGCCACCACAGACTCTTGATGATTACTTTTCTTCGACAGGATTTCCAGGGAAATATGCCGTTGGGTGTTTTGGGCGTGTGTGCAGCTCAAAGGGAACAGATTTATTCGTTGATTCTATGATAGCATTATTGCCCCACTATCCTGAGTGGACAGCACTTATTGCAGGTCGTACGACAAAACAACATTATCATTTTGAAAAAGAATTACGACAAAAAATTGCTAAGGCTGGTCTAGATGATCGCATTATTTTTCTTGGTGAGATTCTGGACACCCCTTTGTGGTATCGTCGCCTGTCGCTTTATGTAACACCTTCGCGTTTGGAAGGTTTTGGTTTGACACCCTTGGAGGCAATGGCATCGCAGGTTGCAGTTGTAACAAGTGATGTAGGAATTTTTAAAGAGTTGGTGGTGGAGGGAACGGGAACAGTTGTAAAAGTAGGAGATGGTTTGGCTTTAACAGCAGCCATTGAACCTTATTTTGCTGATGTAGAAAAAACATTGGAAGCCGGAAAGAAAGCTTTAATCCACGTGCATACGCATTTTCCTTTGGAAAAAGAGGCAAGCGAGATTGAAAGTGTTTACAAAGAACTGTTTGCGGAAAAAGCACTTTAAATATTATATCAAAAATCTTCTTGAGGAATGATAAAAAGTGCTTCCTTTAAAGCTTATTTCGTAATCATCAAGAAAATAATWCGATGATATAAATGTTATTTTACAAAATTGTTTTTTCTTTCATAGAATGCTATCAGCAATCCTCAAAATTTTGGATAAAAATTTAAAAATGTATACGCTTGAGAGCGATATGTGGCTTATGATAAAGCATACGAGGAAAGAGAAAAGCTATTTTTATTCTAGTGAAATAAGAAAATAGTGCTTTAACTCAAGTCTAGAGATTTATGCACTATCTTAACGGTATTGTGTTGATATTGTTACGTTTTATAAGATTTAAATAGATAGCAAAAAATGTTTTCTTATCTTAAAAAAGAAAATGATGGTATTATCCATAGATGAAATAGTCATCCATATTTTCAATCAATTCATAATAAGATGGAAACAAGGTCAATGTATTGATTTATATAGATAATTTATCTTTTAAATTTGAATAAGAGCTTTGAATATCGTAAGATTTTCTCATGTCAAATCTGTTGATATTAAATTCAATGAAAGCTATCCTCTTGCACATCACAATTGGAAGGAGGTATGTGCTGGATAAAAACGATTTAAGACAAGAATTAAAGGGGCTTCTTATAAATTATCTGCAATACAGGCTGTTACAACATAACAGAAAAAATAGTAGGGTAGTGCTAATTTATATCTTATTTTGTGGTATCAACGCCAGCTTATTCTTGAAATCAAAGTGATAATGTCCATTTTAGAACGTTCATAAGAACTGTCGTGAAATGGGAGAGATGAGTATTATGAGATTTTTTTTAACAAGTCTGTGAGTTTATAATAAATAGTATTTTGTTGTTTATAAAGACATAATTTATTAGAAAAAAATGTGTTTATCAGCAAATATTCACGTTTTTTGCATGGGAGATTATTCATGAAAAAGGATGTTCTATCGATCCATTTTTATTTGATAAAGAATCCCAACACTGTAATGTAAAGTGTTATATGTTATGGCTTTGAAAGCTATTAACACTTGATTGTTTTTTCCGAAATATCCTTATGTCAATCATTTATAAGATGATTTATTTGAAATTAAAAAAACTTCAGTTGACTGATTGAAGATTGTTCCGCATATTGTGCACATCTTTTTATCTTGTCAATTTTTTATCATGGTAGAATAAAAAGCTCTCTACATTAAAATTGTTCACGCCAGAAAGCGGGAATAAAAAGGACGGATATTGTTATGATTTCAAGGCGTCCAGCTAACATGAGAAAACTTAAAATCCATAAAGCATTATCGTTTATTGTAGAGAAATTACCAACGGGACCAATAATGTCTCCAAAGCCTGGGCCAACATTTGAAAGTGCTGTTAAAACTCCCGTAAAGGCAGAGGTAAAGTCAAGACCGGTTGTAAGTAAAAGTGCAGTGCCAATAACAAGGCAGAACACATAAAGACAGATAAAAAACAAAACGGCTTGAGCAACATCGTTTGATATATTTGAGTGATCGTAGCGCGCTTTTACAATGACATTAGGAGAAAGAAGTTTTTCTATATTTGTTTGTGTAATACGCCAAAGAATAATGAGGCGATTGATTTTCATACCACCAGAAGTAGAACCAGCACATCCGCCCGTAAAAGAAACAATGAAGAAAATTCCAAGCGCAAACGGTCCCCAAAGTTGATAATCTTCAGCGCTATAACCTGTGGTGCTAATAATGGATGAAAGATGAAAAATGGCATCAAGAAAAATCAAATGGAAAGCGCGATGATCATGAAACCGTAGCCATGCTGCTAGAGCAAAGCTGAAAAGGAGAACGATATGGAGAAAAACAATCACTTGTGGATCAAGGAAGCGTTTGGAGTGTCCAGGAAGGAGTAATTTAACATAAAGTACGAAGGGTAAAGCAGAAAGCAGCATGAAGATTGTTGAAATAATTAAGATGGCTGGTGTATCAGAAAAATAGCCAAAAGAAGCATCATGCGTTGAAAAACCAGCTGTTGCTACTGTACTCATTGCATGGTTAATGGCATCAAATAAATTCATGCCAGCAGCAAAATAAGAAAGCATACAAGCCAACGTGAGTCCAACATAAGCAATGATAATTCCGTTAGCAATTTGGTTGATGCGAGGCAATATTTTTTCAGATTTATCAGATGATTCCATATGAAAAAGCCGCACACCACCTACACGCAGTGAAGGCAAAAGCAAGAGGGCTAAACCGATAAAACCAATGCCTCCAATCCAGCATATAATAGAGCGCCATAATAAAATACTGCGCGATAAATGATCAAGCCCAGAAAGGACAGTGGAACCTGTTGTTGTAATTCCAGAAACAGATTCAAAAATGGCTCCTGCTAGAGAAATGGGAAGAGGGGAAAGATAAAGAGGTAAGGCACCTACGATACTTCCTGTAAGCCAAAGACAAACAGTGAGCATAAAGCCAAGCCGTGCTGAAAAGCGACAAGTAGCGCCCTTTGTTGCTAAAAGAATCAGTGTTGCTAACATAGTAGTTATGGCACAAGAATAGAGAAAGTTTATCCAATTACGGTTATTGTCGTGCAAACCCACAAAAATTGGCAAAAGCATTGCTCCTCCCATAATTAACGCAAAACGTGCACAAACATTAATAATAAACTGAAAAATGACCGTTTCCTATCTTTGATCTTTTTTTATTGTGGTTTTGTGCTCATAAGAATTTACGTTTTTCTCTTTATAGGATAAAGATTAATTTTTAACATGAACATGCTTTGATGAATTGGCAATCAGACCTTTTCATAAAACTTAAAAAGAAGTACATACGTATAACATAATTGGAGCTCTTGAAAAAGATTTTTTAAAAGGCTTCATTCCTTTGTCATTTATAAAATAATAATTAAGTTGTAAAAAGTGAAGGGGATTTAATGGTAAAATTGCATATTCGTCTGCTGATTATTGGCTCAGGTCCGGCTGGTTATACAGCGGCGATCTACGCAGCAAGAGCAATGATCCAGCCGGTTTTAGTGACAGGCTTGCAGCAGGGTGGACAATTAACAATTACAACGGATGTTGAAAATTATCCAGGTTTTGCTTCTCCCATTCAAGGACCATGGTTGATGGAACAAATGGCAAAACAAGCTGAGAATATGGGGACAAAAATTGTCTATGATACGATTACAAAGGCAGATTTATTGCAGTATCCTTTTGTTTTATATGGGGATTCAGGAACACAATATTCTTGTGATGCACTGATTATTGCAACAGGGGCTAAAGCGCGCTGGCTTGGTTTAGAAAGTGAACAGACCTTTATGGGCGGTGGTGTTTCTGCTTGTGCTACATGTGATGGCTTTTTTTATCGGGATAAGGATGTGATTGTGGTAGGAGGAGGAAATACGGCCGTTGAAGAAGCTCTTTATTTATCGCATATAGCAAAAAGTGTAAGCGTGGTTCATCGGCGAGAACAGTTTCGGGCAGAGAAAATTTTACAAGATAGGTTGTTTGCGTGTAATAATGTACGTGTTCTTTGGGATCATGTGGTTGAAGAAATTGTGGGGCTTCCAGCTCAGGGGGCAAAAGGAGCTGTTGTAACAGGGGCACGTTTGAAAAATGTTAAAACAGGTTACGAGATGAAAGTGGAGGCAGAGGGAATATTTATTGCCATTGGGCATGATCCTGCTGTTTCTCTATTTGAAGGACAACTGAAACAAAAACAAAGCGGTTATTTATGGACAGCACCGGATTCAACAGCAACAAGCATTGCTGGTGTTTTTGCTGCAGGAGATGTAACGGATGAAACATTCCGCCAAGCTGTAACTGCTGCAGGAAGGGGATGTATGGCAGCATTGGAAGCAGAACGGTTTTTAGATTTATCTAAGCGTTAATAATTCATTGAGAACAGAGAGAATCTAGAGGTAGAATTAATTGTGGCGCCATCGTTGGATTGGGATAAGTTAAGGGTTTTTCACGCTGCAGCAGAAGCGGGATCTTTTACGCATGCTGCTCAAAAGCTCCATTTATCCCAATCAGCAGTTTCACGACAGGTTTCAGCTTTAGAACAAGAAGTTGGGGTATTGTTATTCCAGCGTCATGCGCGTGGTTTGATTCTTACAAAACAGGGAGAAACTCTTTATCGTACAGCTCATGATGTTTTGATGAAGCTTGAAAATGTACGTTTGCAATTGAGTGAAAGCTATGCAAAACCAACGGGGCATTTGCGTGTGACCTCGACCTTTGGAATGGGGGCAGGGTGGATTGCAGAGCGTATGCCTGAATTTCTTAGTCTTTATCCAGATATGCAGGTTCAGCTTTTGCTTTCCGATGAAGAACTTGATTTAACAATGTGTCATGCAGATTGTGCTGTTCGCCTCCATCAACCTCAACAACCCGATCTTATACAAAGAAAATTATTTACCATTCATATGCATGTTTATGCTTCGGAAAAATATATTGCAAATTATGGAAAACCTGAAAAATTATCTGAGCTCGATGAGCATCGTATTATTTCGTTTGGTGAACCTGTTCCGCCTTATTTGTCTGGTTTGAATTGGTTGGAAAAAGCTGGTAGAAGTGATGGATCATTGCGCGTTTCAGTTCTACAAATAAACAATATTATTTCAATAAAGAATGCGCTTATGCGTGATCTTGGGATTGCTGTTCTGCCTGATTATATTGTCCATAATAATGAACATTTGGTACGTCTTTTTCCGGATATGGTTGATATCCCTTCTTTTGATACTTTTTTTTGTTATCCTTATAATTTAAAGAATTTGGCAAGGTTGAATGCTTTTCGAGATTATATTTTCTTAAAAGCGCGTCAGTGGTCTTTTTAATATTCAAGCCTTCATTTTATGCGGAAGAATTGATTATTTTGTATCTTGACACTCTCGTAATATTCTTTCGTTTTAAATTTTCCCATATTGAATCAGTTAAAATCATTCATTGCATGACGTTGTAAGTATACAACTTATTAATTTATAATAATATATCATTATTCAACTTGAATGAGAAGCTTCCCTCATTCTGAGCCTGTTTATATTGAAGCAACCAAAATTACTTGCTTGCACGTCACAAGTGGGGAAACATATGGATAAAAATTGTACAAGAAAGGTATGCCTCTTTTGAACCGCCTCAAGTGCCAAGGGTTGTCGAAGCATTTTAGAGCGGGAAGAGCTGTGTGATGTGCTGGCTTACTCTTTTATTAAGTATAAAGATGGAGGGAAAAATGGTTTTATCGTTATAATATTCATAAGGAACCATTGCGAGATGGGGGGTGCCTTGAGAGAGATATCTCTTTTTAAAACGAGCGCGTGAGTATGCAACTGGGCGGCAATCTGTTCTACGTGAAAGGTGAAGGTTGTGACTCTATTGAAGAACGCGATAAACAAAAGCGTAAGGTAATAAGCGATCTCTATTATTTAAAGGATATTTTTCTAAAGACTTTTGCAAGTTTAAAAGCTGAACTAAAAGGTGATGATAAAGATGGAAGTTGATCTTTTACCTTTAAAACTTCATATTTTGCCTAAATTAGGCGGCCTCCCCTTTTCAGAAATTACACAGAACAGAAATACATTCACTTCCATCTAGCCTATAAAAGCTAATACAGCTTGTAAGGCTCTGAACTATCTTAATATTTGTCTCACATATGCTGTGGCGTTAGATTGGGATGTTGTTTGACGAGCAGTAAAACAAGCACGAATTTTCTTAGGGATAAAACATTATAAAACAAAAATATGTCGGCAATGGATTGGAGAGATATTTCGATTTTTTACAAAATAATTTTTCACATAACAGCCCTAACACAACAGACTTTGCATTTGCTTATTCTTACAGGGGGTATTCTTTTCCCTTATGTCACACGCGTAAAAATTAGGTTGAGGGTGATATCCTGACCGTCCTTGGTTTGAAAATATGCAAGGTCATCTGATACTATAAACAGAATTTTGCGTGTCTTTATCACTAGAGGTATTAGAAATTTTGAAACAAGCGCGTTTGCTGTTTCACAATGATTTTTTGTGAGAGATCATGGCTATTTTGCTAATAGTTGTATGTCAAAGTGTATAAAAAAATAAACTTGACGCTTGTACGCATGGGGCTCACTCTAGTTTATGGGACTGCCTCGCTGAAACAACCGATGATCCTTATGAGATTACCAAAATCATTTTACACATGATGAAAGCCATTTGTGTGGATAAGCATTTTTGCAGAAAGGGATAAAATGTCTTTTATGAATGCTCTCAAATGTGAAGGTTATTATAACATTGAAAATTGGACAATCGTATGAGACTGATTTCTTTCTATTTAATTAAAAAGAGAGGTCCAAGATTGAGGGGAAATTAAAGCTATGTGTTTATTGCATAGCAGATACGCTTAAGTCTTCATTGTGCTTCTGCTTATAAAATGACATAAAATGCTATCTCTTGATTATGTTGCCTCCCATTGCATTTTCTTGAGTGTTCCCTTACGAAGGTCTTTCAGATTGATTTTATCTCTGAGGATTTTCCAGATTTGCCGGACATTTGTCCGGCTTTTTTTATTCCTAAAAGAATGCCTAGAAATTTTTCCAAGTATAATAAAGTTCAACGAGGAATTTGAGAGATCTTTATTCTATTATACCATAAAAGCACTGCCTTTAGGGACGAGATGTAAAGCATATAAAATTTTAATAGATTGAAGTATTTTTTATGAGAGTATGAGGTGAATATTGAGGTCTTTCTTAGTGTTATAAATTGGATAGAAAAGGCGAATTTTATCAATTCGGGTGCTTTTTTAGGAAATATTTTTCAGTGTGCTTAAGCTTTCTGATATCTGTGAATAGTATCACGTAAAAGTTTTGAAAAAATGATATAAGATTTGCTGTACAATTATTTTTACATTCATGAAAAAGCAGGTTAAGCATTATCATTTTTTATCAGCTTTCAATAATTGCGTAGTCTTTGCATTTGAGAGAGGGAGGTATTTTTCTCCTTTTTTTGAGTGTTTTATCAAGACATCAACTCTGCTTGTGATATGTAAGAAAATGCTATTGAGGGGCTTCAGATAGGCAGATTTAAAATAAGAGAATCTTATAAGGGGATAATTCAATTTAAGAATCAATGAATTATTATAAATCAATATTCTTCTATATATCATTTATTATAACTTAACGTGACGATACAACAGAATATGATTTGTATTTCACTTAGAAAAAATAAAGAGATACAAAATTAAAATCAGTTCATTTCTATAGGAGGGTAAAAGACCTCTATAGATTTTCAAATTTTTGGGGGGAAATATTATACAATGTACACTTTGCGTGAGAGGCTTTGGTTTATAATCTCTTATAGGAGACATACATTCAAAAACGATAAAAACAGCTAAATTTTTTAAAGTATAAAGATATCTCTTTTCTAGAAATCTCTCTGATATGAAAAAACATTGATTATAATTTACCTAAAATTCGCGAGAAGAATGCTCTTGACTATAAATTAAGACAAAATAAGACATAAACATTTTATGTGAAACGCCGTTTTTTATCCTATATTTACAACAATAAATACATTGCCCTTTCTTAAGTAAAGAGAGGACTAATAAAGCAATTTCTTAATTTAAATTTTTCTATTAACCTTTAAATTTATATTTCCAATAGAGAAAAAAAGTTTTCATCTCTCATAACGATAGACTGATTCATCTATTTGATGCTGGTTTTTTTGATCTTTATAGGAAGCCTCTATTTTTTTGTTATGTTTATTTATGAATATTTTTACTGAATTGATAGGCTTTGTCCTCACATCTTTTGATATTTTGTCAGATAAATTGACATTTTGCAAAAAACAATCACAAGAGATGATGTTAAAAATTTTAAATTAAGCTGTTGCAAAAGCGCTGGATACGGGTGCAAGCTTCTTCAAGTAATTTTTCTGATGTTGCATAAGAAATACGAAAAGCTGATCCAAGTCCAAAAGCAGACCCTTGGACAACAGCAACAGCTTCTGTTTCTAAAAGTGCTATAGCAAAGTCTTCATCATTTCTAATGTATTGGCCGTTTGGTGCTTTTTTGCCAATAAGTCCTGCGCAAGAAGGATAAACATAAAAAGCACCTTCAGGTGTTGGACAATGAATGCCAGGAGTTTGATTTAGCATGGAGACAACAAGATCACGGCGCGCTTGAAAAATACTTTTATTTTTAGCGATAAAGTCTTGAGGCCCATTGAGTGCTTCAACAGCAGCCCATTGTGAAATAACACTTGTGCCAGATGTTTGCTGACCTTGAATGGTATCCATAGCTTTAATAAGTTCTTGTGGACCACCTGCATAACCAATTCTCCAACCCGTCATTGCATAGGCTTTGGAAACGCCATTCATTGTGAGTGTACGCTCATAAAGCACTGGTTCTACTTGAGCAGGGGTCACGAAGGTAAAATCTTCATACGTGAGATGTTCATATATATCATCGGAAAGGATATAGACATGAGGAAATCTTACCAAAACATCCGTGAGTTTTTTCAATTCATTATATGTATAAGCAGCCCCCGATGGGTTTGAAGGAGAGTTAAAGATAAACCATTTGGTTTTTGGGGTAATAGCAGCTTCTAGCTCTTGTGGTTGGAGTTTATAAGAAAATTCAGCTTTTGTTTCTAAAAAGACAGGCGTACCCTCGTTAAGTGCGACCATTTCTGGATAACTCACCCAATAAGGGGATGGAATGATGACTTCATCTCCTTTGTTCAAAGTTGCCATCAATGCATTAAAGAGAATTTGTTTTCCACCGGTACCAACAATAATTTGTTCTGGTTGGTAAAGAAGGTTATTTTCTCTTTTAAATTTTGCAGAAATTGCTTGGCGCAATTCTGGAATTCCAGATATAGGGGGGTATTTTGTTTCTCCCCTTCGAATGGCTTCAATGGCTGCGTTTTTGATGTTGTCTGGTGTATCAAAATTTGGTTCTCCAGCACTTAAAGCAATAACATCTCGCCCTAATGTTTTTAAGTGACGGGCCTTTTGAGAAGCAGCAATTGTTGCAGAGGGTTTAATACGAGACAGTTTGTCGGCAATAAAAGCCATAATTTAAAATCCTTATAGTATATCAACAAATAATTATTGCTTTAAGGGCATTCTATAAGAGATTATATTGTATGCAATAAAAAAGTTTTAAAACACTTTGACACAGATTTTAATAGTGTTGTTTTTTGAGAATTTTAACAAGGAATTTTTTTCTTAAAGATTATAAAATTTTTAGAGGAAGGATCGGGAATACCTTTATAAATTGTGGTAAAATAAATAAGCAATATTTTCTCTTATCCAGGTCAATTTTGCTTTCTACAAAATAAAAAAATCTCCGTCGTTATAGACGAAGATTTTTAAATGAAATATTGCAGAATTTAAACTTTAAAGAGCTGCAAGGTTTCCAGCGGCAAATTTTCCTGAACGACGATCTTGAAGAACATCATAAGAAATTTTTTGCCCTTCATTAAGATTGCTTAAACCAGAACGCTCAACAGCGGAAATATGTACAAATACATCTGCACTGCCATCACTAGGCTGAATGAAGCCGAAACCTTTTGTTGTATTAAACCACTTAACTGTTCCTGTAGACATAGGAAACTCCTTAGATATATAATTATATTGTATACTGAAGCTATAATTCTTCAATACGATTGTAGATCGAAATTAGGTGGAGAGGTTTCGTCAAAAGTGCAGAACGCACAGGAAAGAAAGTCACATAACCGAAAATTCGATAGGAGCTATATAAAAACTTTTGGAATAAAAAGCAAGCTCTAATTACTATTAAATCTTGCTTTTTATACAAAGGAGAAATCGAAAAAGCATATGCTTTTGTGCCTAGCAAAAAATTCAACTGAAATAACTTTGCAGAGAACGTACTTCAAGGCGCTTACTTTTGAGTGCTTTGATTGCTTCTACGACGGCTTCGGTACCCGCTATTGTTGTATAATAGGGGACATTTTGCATAAGTGCGGCATAGCGTAATGATTTGGAGTCTGAGATGGCACTGGCTGTACTGGTTGTATTAAAAATCAATTGAATTTGGCGATTACGAATAGCATCTTCAATATGCGGGTGTCCTTCTAAAACTTTGTTGATTTTTTTTGCTTCAACATGATGTTCGGTGAGAAACTTTTGTGTTCCACTTGTTGCAACAACAGAAAAGCCAAGCTCTGTTAAACGTTTTACAGGATTTAAGATACGTTTTTTGTCTTCATCTCTTACAGAAACGAATAAAGTTCCCTCCTTAGGGAGTTTGACACCAGCTCCAAGTTGCGCTTTAGCAAAAGCAAGCGCAAATTCATAGTCAAGTCCCATAACTTCACCGGTTGAGCGCATTTCTGGACCAAGCAGTGTATCAACACCTGAAAAACGGGCAAAAGGAAACACGGCTTCTTTGACGGCAATATGTTGTTTTTTCTGCGAAGAAGGTAATCCACCATAAGCTTGGAGAACATTGTGCAGCGTTTCTCCTGCCATAATACGTGCAGCCATCTTAGCAATAGGGCGACCAATTGTTTTTGCAACAAATGGAACCGTCCGCGAAGCACGGGGATTGACTTCTAAGACATAAATGGTGTCATCTTTAATGGCATATTGTACATTCATTAAGCCACGAACATGAAGTGCTTGTGCTAATGCTTTGGTTTGGCGCTCTAATTCAGCGACGATGCTATGTGAGAGCGTATGGACTGGTAAAGAACATGCTGAATCACCAGAGTGGATTCCTGCTTCTTCAATATGTTCCATAATTCCTACGATCAGAGTTTCTTCACCATCACACAGACAATCAATGTCTACTTCAATGGCTTCTGTTAGATAGGTGTCAAAGAGAAGTGGATTTTTACCAAGCAATATATTGATTTGGCCTGTTTTGTCGTTGGGATAACGTGCTTTGATATCTTCTGGAATTAATTCAGGAACACTTTCAAGTAAATAATTTTGCAAGCTTCGTTCATCACGGATAATTTGCATAGCACGCCCTCCTAAAACATAAGAGGGACGTACAACGAGTGGGAATCCTAGTTCATGGGCGATGAGGCGCGCTTGTTCGATGGAGTGAGCAATACCATTTTGAGGTTGTGTTAAGTTAAGTTTAAATAATAGCTTTTGAAAGCGATCTCTATCTTCTGCTAGATCGATAGCATCAGGTGAAGTCCCTAAGATGGGAATGTTGTGTTTTTCAAGAGTGCTTGCCAATTTCAATGGCGTTTGTCCGCCAAATTGAACGATGACTCCAACGAGTTCGCCTTTTTCCTGTTCTGCTTCTAAAATAGCGATAACATCTTCTGTTGTTAAAGATTCAAAGTAAAGACGATCAGAGGTATCATAGTCAGTTGAAACGGTTTCAGGGTTGCAGTTAATCATAATCGCTTCAAAACCTGCATCATGCAGGGCAAAAGCCGCATGGCAGCAACAGTAATCAAATTCGATCCCTTGCCCAATGCGGTTTGGACCACCACCTAGAATAGCAATTTTTTTGCGTTCAGAAACGTGTGTTTCTGAGTGTTGGACACCGGCAAAGGGAACTTCATATGTTGAATACATATAGGCTGTAGGAGAAGAGAATTCAGCGGCACAAGTGTCAATCCGTTTGAAGACTTGTTTAACATCCAGTGATTTGCGCAAAGCGGCGATATCATTGGGGTTTTGTCCGGTAAGAGTGGCTAATCGCGCATCTGAGAATCCCATAGCTTTTAACATACGTAAGTTATCTGCGTCTTGGGGTAACCCATGGACGCGGATACGCTGTTCCATTTCAATGATGGAGACGATTTGTTCTAAAAACCATGGGTCAATTTTACTGATTTGGTGAATTTCATTTAAGGGCAAACCCGCACGCATGGCTTGAGCAATATAGCGCAGACGGTCAGGGCTTGGTATGGCAATAGCTGAACGTATAGAATTTTTTTCATCCCCTTCAGCATGTTCTGGAATGACAATTTCATCAAGACCAGTAAGTCCTGTTTCAAGTCCACGGAGTGCTTTTTGTAATGACTCTTGAAAAGTGCGTCCAATAGCCATGACCTCTCCTACAGATTTCATAGCAGTCGTCAGAATAGGTGATGCCCCAGGAAACTTTTCGAAAGCAAAACGAGGAATTTTTGTCACGATATAGTCAATAGAAGGCTCAAATGATGCTGGTATTGCACCACCTGTGATATCATTTTTTAATTCATCAAGTGTATAGCCAACGGCAAGTTTTGCTGCTATCTTAGCAATAGGAAAACCCGTTGCTTTTGAGGCAAGCGCTGAAGAGCGAGAAACACGCGGATTCATTTCAATAACAATGAGACGCCCATTTTCGGGATTGACAGCAAACTGTACATTGGACCCTCCCGTTTCAACACCAATTTCACGCAAGACAGCAATCGAAGCATTGCGCATACATTGATATTCTTTATCGGTTAAGGTGAGAGCAGGGGCTACAGTGATCGAATCACCGGTATGAATCCCCATCGGATCAATGTTTTCAATAGAACAAACAATGATACAGTTGTCGTTCTTATCACGAACAACTTCCATCTCATATTCTTTCCACCCTAAAACACTTTCTTCAATGAGAACTTCTGTTGTAGGAGAAGCTTCAAGCCCCCGTTCAATAATTTCATAAAATTCAGAGCGATTATACGCAATTCCACCTCCAGTTCCACCAAGGGTAAATGAAGGACGAATAATAGCTGGAAGCCCAACAACATCAAGCGCTTGAACTGCTTTTGCTGTTGCATGGGCGATATAATGTTGTTTGCGATCAGCTTCGGTATGCCGCCAGTTGCGTTCAAGTTCTTCGAGGGCTTTTTCAAGGGCTGCACCAGAAAGCTTTTCTTTAAGTTCAGCACGCGTTTTTGCGTGTTGTTGACGATTTTCTTCTTTTAGTTCTGTTGCATTGGCTAACATAGACCGTGGTGTTTCCAAATCAATTTTTGCCATCGCTTGGCGGAATAAGGCACGATCTTCCGCTTTATCAATAGCTTCGGCATTGGCCCCTATCATTTCAACATGATAGCGGTCTAAAATACCCATACGCTTTAGTGATAAAGCGGTATTGAGAGCTGTTTGCCCTCCCATGGTGGGCAAAAGGGCATCGGGGCGTTCATGGGCAATAATTTCGGCAACGATTTCAGGCGTAATGGGCTCTATATACGTTGCATCAGCGAGATCTGGATCTGTCATAATCGTGGCGGGATTAGAATTAACCAAAATAATTCTGTATCCTTCTTCTTTTAATGCTTTACAAGCTTGCGTGCCTGAATAGTCAAATTCACATGCCTGACCAATGATAATAGGTCCTGCTCCGATGATAAGAATGGATTTTATATCTGTGCGTTTGGGCATGGCTTTTTCCTATGACAAATATCCGTGCGCGATTATGGCAAGAAAAATATTTAAGTTTTAAGGCTACAGTTATTTTATAAGTTAAGTGACAAAGAAAGTAAGCACTAAAATACCTTTTCCATGCTTTTTTTCATAAAATTGAAGATAAATTTCGTTGTTTGTTGAGTGACCTTATCAGTATATCAAAAGGATAACCTTTGATGAGAAAATAAGTGTGCGCTGAAGAATGAGAATATTCAAGCATTTGTGGGGAATAAAATATGAAACATTATGCTTTGATGAGGCTTCATAAAATGAAATGGAAAACATATTGTGTTATTCCGTAAAATATTGCTGTTTAGAGGGCGATATAGGGCATGAAAATGATATACGAAGTATTTTTTGTTAGAGTATGTGATAAAATTCAATTGAGGACTTATCAGGAGAATTTATGAAGCGAACCATATTGAAGTGGTTAGGGTTGGAGACTGTGAGAGAAGAAGCTAGATTGTTGATAGATCGGCGCTAGTCGAAGTCTTGGTTCTCTACGGTGGGAAGAAAGTTAATCTCTATCTGTTTCCTTCTATAAAACAGTGGGAGTGTATTTTAGTACAATAACGAAGAAGATAATTTCAGGGTAATCATGTTTGGTTTTAAAAGATAGTTAATACTCCCCCTTTATTTTATAGATAATGTTCAAAACTTTTTACAATATAGAGAAAGTTAAGATGTTGAACATTTCCCAAAAAAGAATATTTTGTCTGAAAGATGTATCCATAGGAAAGCTTTTGGTGGGAAAATCTCAAAAAGGGATTTTTCATATCGCCTTAGGAGATACGGCAGAGCAATTGTTCCAGGAGTTCATGGTACGCTTTGGTGATGCACAACAAGTTGTGGGTGACAATGTATTTAAGAGAGAAGTTGCTCATATTATAGCCATGATAGAAACGCCTAAGTTGGTAAAGCAATATAATTTTCCCTTAGATATAAGTGGTACCGTTTTCCAGCGGCAAGTATGGACAGCATTATGCGATATACCGTGTGGTGAAACAATTTCATATAAGGAATTAGCATGCCGTTTAGGGATGCCAAATGCTTTTCGTGCTGTTGCGCATGCGTGTGCACGTAATGAATTGGCTGTCATCATTCCTTGTCATCGTGTTGTGCGTAAAAACGGTTTTATCTCAGGGTATCGTTGGGGGAGGAAACGGAAACAAATTCTGCTACAACGGGAACAAAATGGCTGAATTAAAAACAAACTTAACTTTGCGTGATGGGCATTATAATCGTGACCGTTGTTCCTTTCATTTCTTTTGAAGTAATTTCAAGTTTTCCTTTATGGAGTTCTAACAAGGAGCGTGAAATAGCTAATCCAAGACCCGATCCCGTATGCGATTTAGTAAGCTGATTTTCAACTTGTTCAAAAGGTTGGCCCAGTTTTTTGATGGCTGATTGTGGAATTCCAACACCTGTATCTGTAATTTTAAAAATAAGGTTATTTTTTTTCTTGAAAGCGCAGACATCAATATTTCCACCAGAAGGCGTAAATTTAACGGCATTAGAGATGAGATTAAGGAAAATCTGTTTCATTGCACGTCCATCAACTTCAGCATGAAGCTCTGAGGTGATATTTGTTGTAACAGCAATATTTTTTTCTTGAGCTTGAGGCGTTAGTGTTCGTACTGCTTCACTAATGATGGGTTCAAGATTGGTATTTTTACAATCAAGTGTAAATCTTCCAGCTTCGATTTTTGACATATCAAGGATATCATTGATAAGGGTTAAAAGATGGGTCCCGGAATTGTAAATATCATGCATATATTCCTTATAGCGTTTTGAACCAAGGGGACCAAAAGTTGATTGTAACATGATATCTGAAAAGCCGAGAATAGCATTCAATGGAGTACGTAATTCATGAGACATATTGGCTAAAAATTCTGATTTAGCCTTATTGGCACTTTCGGCACGTTCTTTTTCTTCTTTCAGACTTTTATTAAGTTTTTCAACTTCTGTTGCACGTTGTTGAGCACTCCCTCTCGTGCGTTTAAGTTCTTGAATGAAAGAAAAAAGACGCCTTTCACTGTCTTCAAATTTTTCCTGTTGTTGTTTAAGCTCAGAAATGTCAGTACCAATACAAACCAATCCTCCATCTTGAGTTCGCCGTTCATTAATTTTAAGCCAATAACCATTTGCCGTTTGGCGAATACTGGTTAAGTTTCCGGTACCATCATCTTTAAGAGGATATTCACTGAGTGCAGGGCGGGCCATGGCTTCAACGGTTGCACGTTGGATTCCTGATTGTAGAATTTGTTTAGGAATAGCGGCATATTCACAAAATTTGCTGTTGGACATGACTAAACGTCCCTCAGCATCCCACAAGACAAAAGATTCTGAAATGTTTTCAATTGCATCACGGATACGAAGGTCGGCTTGCGCTGTTTGTTCAGCCAGTTGTTGCTGTTCACTAATGTCGAAAGAAATACCAACCAAATGGGGTTCTTCTTCTTCAGTAACTTCAGCGCGAAGTCGCATCCATACATAATGACCATCAGCATGACGCATGGGAACATTGATATCAATATGCTTTTTTTTGCCTCCCATTAATTCTTGAGCAAGGTCAAAAAAATTGGCATCATTTGGATTGATAATGGCGCTAATTTGAGAAATTGAAAGCAATGCATCTTGAGGGATATAGCCAAGCATTTCGTACATTGCTCGTGACCAATAAACGCGCCCCCTCGCCATATTCCAATCCCATAATCCACAACGCCCACGCATCATTGCCATATCAATGCGGTTTTGAATTTTTTCTGAAACAAGATCTGTTTTACGCGCTCGTAAAAGTTGATTATAATAAGCATAAAGAAGAACAAGAATAATACCGCTTGTTCCGATGAAGAGGGTTATATTAAGCGAAAAAAATTTGCGCCATTCCATAGCGCTATCTTGCGTCTTCTCACTAATAAATACGCCATATTGCCCGTTTTCTGTTTGGTGAAATGAAGCAAGAGCAGGGGTATCTTTGCCTATTGTGATTTTCATAATTCCAGCATCTTGTCCAAGAGATTGTAAAGCAATGCTATCAGAGATAAAATCTTGCAAAGGTTTTTCTAAGATGATCTCTGAACTGGATGAAGCCAAGACATTGCCTTTTTGATCAACAATAGCGATCAGAGTGCTGGGATTAATAAAATCGTGATTGCGAAAAGTGGTGAGAATATTTTGTAAGTGACTATGAGAAAGGGCAGAGCCTTTTCCTCTCTGAGAAACAGCCAATAAATCACGATCAATAGTGTTGGTAATATGAGAAGCTAAGAGAGTGAGGGTAGAGCGCGTGCTTTTATCAATTGTATTGCGCCAATCATAGACTGATACAAAACGAATTACTACAAGGACAATAAGAAATGCGACAATGACAAATGGAAGTGAACGTCTTAACCAAGGTTCAATAAAGAAAAGCTTTTGATAGGCAGAGCCAGACAGCAGATAAACAGGTTTTGTCTGCGCTTTATGACTTTGAGCGCTTGATTTTGAATCAGCATATATTTCGGTTGGCGCATTATATGCGTCCAATTTAGCCATCTCTTGTTCCTTTAATTCCGGAATAATGTGATTTAAAACTGCTTTGATCTTTATGAGTAAACCCCATGAGAGTGCAGTGAATCAAAACAGGAGTCTTCTGTCCAGTCTTTTTTTAAAAAAAAGTATTTTACTTTTATGAATGTGGAATATGCAAAGGAAAAGGCATTTGAAACACGACCAATAAACAGGCCTGGAGTGCCTGTTTATTGGTTTAATGATGATCGAGGTGTTTATAAAATTTATTTCAAAAAATATTTTAACATATTGATTTAAAAAATTTTTTTATTTAAGTAAGCAGACGATTGATGATATCAGCGACATCGCTTGATAATTTTGGTGCAGCAGCAATTGTTTTTAATTTCGTTTCAAGTTTTTGTTGCCGAATGGGTTCTAATTGTCGCCAAGAGTGCATCATTGTTAATAATCGTGAAGAAAGCTGTGGATTTTTTTTGTCAATTTCCAAAATGATTTGGCAAAGAAAATGATAAGATGCTCCATCTATCCTATTGAAGCCTGTGGGGTTATGAGATGCAAAGACACCAATCAGGGACCGTACACGATTAGGATTATCCTTTGAAAACAGCGGATGTTGCATGAGCTTTTGAACATTCTCGAGTGTTTCTGCGCCAGCAACCATTGCTTGAATAGAAAACCATTTATCCATGACCAAAGGGTCATGCCGATAGCGGTTTTCAAAATCATTTAAGGCATTTTGTGTCTGCTCACTTTTATTAAAACGCTTTACGAGAACAGCAATACTTGCCATACGGTCAGTCATATTATCAGCTGTTGCATATTGTGTTGCAGCACGATTTGGATTGTTTTCAGCAATGGAAAGATAATCCAGTATGATATTTTTTAATGCTCGCTTTCCAGTTTGTACAGTGTTTGGTGAATAGGGCTCTTGAGTTTGCATTTGCCTATAAAATTTTGTTAAGAGCTCTTGGTGGGTTTGTGCAAGTGAAGCTAAAAACTGATTGCGGATATAATGAATACGATCTGGATCAATATTTGTACCGATTGTATGAGCAAGCTCCACTTCACTAGGTAAATTTAAACAGAAGGCACGAAATTCAGGTTCTAAGTTTTCATCTATTATAATCGTTTCAATCAGCTTTAGCAAAGCAGAAGGGAGTGTTGCTTTTGTCAGTGTTTTATCTTGAATGCTTTGAATCAAAACTTGCGTCATTAATTGATTAAGAGATTGCCAGCGATTGATATGATTGTCATCATGTTGTGCAAGAAAAATAAGTTCGTTTTCATTGAATGGTGTCTGTAGAATGATTGGCGCAGAAAAATCTCGCAGCAGTGATAAAACGGGTTTTTCGCGGAGTCCCTTTAATGTAAAGGTTTGGCTTTCCTTGGACAACAGCATAGCGTCTGATTGAATATCTGTTTCCGCTTCATAAGGAAGGTTTTCTCCATTAGATCCTAACAAGCCAAATACGATAGGGATAAGCATGGGCTTTTTTGTATTTTGTTGTGGGGTTGCAGGAATATGTTGCTTTGCATGAATTGTTAAAACACCATCACTATAATGACTATCGATTTCTACGTTGGGAGTTCCAGCTTGTTCATACCACAGCATGAATTGAGAGAAGTTTCGACCAGAAATTTCAGCAAAACAGGCGATAAAATCTTCAATTGTACAGGCTTGTCCATCATGACGTTGAAAATACAGATCAGTACCTTTACGAAACAGAGAGGGACCTAAAATAGTCCGTATCATGCGAACAACTTCAGCACCTTTTTCATAAACCGTTGTGGTATAAAAATTATTAATTTGGCTATATTGACGAGGACGAACAGGATGAGCAAGAGGTCCGGCATCTTCGGCAAATTGCGTCGTTTTTAATGTTTTTACATCTTCAATTCGCTGTAGGCTGCGTATATTTTGATCTGATGAAAATTCCTGATCACGATAAACAGTAAATCCTTCTTTTAAACAGAGTTGAAACCAATCGCGACAGGTAATACGATTACCGCTCCAATTATGGAAATATTCATGGGCAATGACGCGTTCAACATTTCTATAGTCTTGATCGGTTGCTGTTTCGGGGTCGACAAGAACATATTTATCATTAAAAACGTTAAGTCCTTTGTTTTCCATTGCCCCCATGTTAAAGTCTGAAACAGCAACAATATTGAAAACATCAAGATCATATTCGCGCCCGAAACATTGTTCATCCCAACGCATGGAACGTTTGAGAGCATCCATTGCATAGGTTGCGCGTTTAGTTTTTCCTTTTTCCATATAGATACCAAGCTCGATACGTCGTCCAGATACAGTTGTAAAATGGTCTTCTAACTTATCAAGATCACCACCTACTAAAGCAAACAGATAAGATGGTTTAGGATAAGGATCTTCCCAAATGGCAAAATGGCGATTATTCTCTAAAGTTCCTGTTTTCACAAGATTACCGTTTGAAAGCAAGATTGGGATTGTTTGGGAGTCTGCTTCAATTTTCACTTTATAGGTAGAAAGAACATCTGGACGGTCGTAGAAATAAGTCATACGACGAAATCCTTCCGATTCGCATTGTGTGCAATAAACACCATTTGAAAGATAAAGCCCCATAAGTTGGCGGTTGCTTTCAGGATTCACTTCTGTAACCAATTTTAATGTAAAAGGAACTGTTGGTGGCGTTATAATTTCTAAACGTGAAGGCGTAACTTTATAAGCGTTTGGGGCTAATGTCTCATCATTAATTGCAACAGAAATTAAAGTAAGATCATCTCCAGAAAGTACAAGAGGTGTTAATTCTTTTGTATCGTGACGGGGCTCAATAGACAATAAGGCTGTAACATAGGTTTTTGTTGGTTCCAATTGGAAAGAAAGTTGTGTTTTGGGGATAGCGTAAGGGGTTGGCTGGTAGTCTTCCAAACTATAAATAGGTGTTGTTAGCTGTTCCATAGTTTCTCCCATTCATATTTTAAGAGTTAAAGAAGGTATTTAATTTTAGAGCCAAAGAAGATTAAAGAATTACAAAAGGCTATCGAGGCGATTTTTTACTTCTAAGAAGTCTATCCATGTAAGCTTCTTTTGACTAGGGGTTCTAAGAAGGTAAGCAGGATGGAAAGTTGGCATAACAGGTATTTTTATATTATCCTCGCTTTCATAAATATGCCATTTGCCTCGTGTTCGGATAATCCCACTTTGAGATCCGGTCAAAAACTGTGCAGCAACGCCTCCTAGCGCTATAAGCACACGAGGGCGTGCTAAATAAATGTGGCGTTCAATAAAAGGGCGGCACAAGGCAACTTCTCTTGGTGTTGGTGTACGATTTCCTGGTGGACGCCAAGGAATAGTGTTGGCGATGTACACATTATTTCTTGTTAAGCCAATTGATGAGAGAATTTTATTCAGTAACATCCCTGCTTTTCCTACAAAAGGAATTCCTTGTATATCCTCTTCTCGTCCAGGGGCTTCACCTATGAGCATCAAGGGGCTTCCTGCTGTTCCATCTGAAAAACAGGTATTTTTTGCTGTCAATTTTAATGAACAGCCATTAAATGCAAGGAGAGCAGCCTTTAATTCATCAAGTGTTTTTGCACTTCTTGCAATCTCTACAGCTGTAGGTTCATTTTGTATAATCCTAGAGTTATGCAGCGGATGATGATCTAATTTTACGGTTGGAGATGTCTTGGAGGATGTTTGTTGATGATGAGAAGCATTAACAACAGGCGTTGATTTCTTCTCTGAAGAAGCAGATTGCTTAAAACGATCAATCGGTAAATCAGTTAGGGCAGCGTCCGCACCACTTTCTTTATAAAAGTTCAAGAGTTCTTCATAGGAAATTGAGCACGGCGTTTGATTTAACATTTTACTTTTTCTAATGATCTAATGATTATAGATCAAACAAAATTATCCTTAAAGTTTTATAAATATGTTTGTTAATGCATAAAAACGCTGACAGCATTTTTTCTTTTCACAGAAAAGATAAACCATAAAATGCAGATATTTGCGATTATATACATCTTTTAAATGTACAATTTGTTTAAAGTGCGTGATTTTAGCTTCTTAAACAGATTAATCTCTCCATAATAAAAGAATTTTCTACAGAACGCAAGTGGTATGAATGACAATATTCTTATTTATTTTTATGATTTTTATTTATAAATACTATTTATATGAACAAAAATACATAAATATTACTTTTATATAATCTGATATTATTTAAAAAATATTTTTACAATGGGTTAAAAGCAATGTGTGGGTATATGCTTTTGCTTTTTTGACAGCTGAAATAAGAGATTCATCGAGTGCCAAATGGGCTGCAATGGCACTTGAGAGAATGCATCCTGTTCCACGCATTGTTCCTTTTAAACGTGGTGCAGAAATATTGATGACGTCAGTTTTGTCAATGAAGCTGTCAATTGCAAGAGGTCCTTCGGCATGTCCCCCTTTTACTAAAATAGAGCGGGCGCCCAATGACAAAAGTTTTTTTGCTTGTTGTATGGTCTCTTCGTGATGAGATGCCAGTGGGGTTTGGCTTAGAAGAGCGAGTTCGTCTCTATTGGGGGTTAAAAGAGTCACATATGGGAGAAGCTGATTGATCATAATTTCTATGATTTTTTCCGTTGTCAGTTTCCCCCCCGATGAGGCAACCAGTACAGGATCAAGAATGACTGGAATATGGGGATAATCTTTAAGCACATTACAAATTGCTGCTATAATTGCTTGATTTCCTGTCATGCCAATTTTTATTGCTCTTACAGGATTAGCTTCTAAGGCGATGCGCATTTGCGCAGCGATAAGCTTCTCATTCATGGGCACGATTTCAGCGACGTGGTGATCATCTTGTACATTGACACAAGTGATGGCTAAATTTGCTTTTATATGAAAATATGCAGCTGTTTCTATATCACGAACAATGCCAGCACCTCCTGTTGGATCAGTACCTGCAACAATGAGCATAGAAGGTCTCAACGCCATGGTTGGGTCACCTTAAGCCATTGTTCTACCCGCTCTTCGGGTTTTTTATGGAGGATAATGTCGGTGACAACAGCCGCGCTATTAGCGCCTGCTTTCAAAACATCTATTGCACGTTCTGGAGTTAAACCACCAATGCCAACGAAAGGTAAAGCACCAATCCGCTTTCTCCATTGTTTAATTTTTTCTAGTCCTTGCGGCATCCATTTCATTTTTTTTAAGATTGTCGGATAAATAGGACCAAGAGCAATATAGTCAGGATAAACAGAAAGTGCGATATCCAATTCATGCTCATCATGAGTGCTCAGACCAAATTTTATACCATTTTTACGAATTGCAGGAAGATCAGCATTGCTTAGATCTTCTTGCCCAAGATGAATAAAATTGCATTTTTCATCAATGGCGATGGTCCAATGATCATTAACAATTAATTGTGCTCTCCATTGATCACAGATGTTTTTTGCGCGCTTGATATGTTGCCTGATTGTTTGAAGGTCTTTGTTTTTCATACGCAATTGTATGAGTTTAACACCAAGAGGAACCAAGCGTTCAATCCAATCAGCATTGTCAACAATGAGGTAAAAGGGGTCCAATTTCATCAAAATACTGCTTTACCAATGACGGGGGTTGAAGGAACGGCTACATTACGTGCTTCGAGAATACCTGCTTTATATCCCATACGTCCTGCTTGAATAGCTTTGGAAAACGCTTCAGCCATCAAGACAGGATCACCTGCTTTCGCAACTGCGGTATTGAGAAGAACTGCATCATAACCCAGTTCCATAGCAACAGCAGCATGGGATGGGCGTCCAATGCCGGCATCAACAACGAGAGTAACATCAGGAAGATAAGCACGGATAGAACGCAGCCCATCGGTATGATGAGGACCTTTTGCCGATCCAATAGGGGCACACCAAGGCATAATGACACGGCACCCCACATCTAAGAGTTTTTCAGCAACAATGAGATCATCGGTTGTGTAGGCAAAAATTTTGAAATCTTCACTGTTTAAAATTTTTGCTGCTTCAATTAAAGAAAAAATATTGGGTTGTAAGGTATCTGCATTACCGATAATTTCGAGTTTAATCCAAGAGGTTTTAAAGAGATCTCGTGCTAAATGGGCTGTTGTCACCGCTTCTTTAATAGTATAACAACCTGCGGTATTGGGAAGTATCGTTATATCGAGTTCTTGAAGGAATTGCCAAAACTGCCCCCCTTGTCTTCCACCCGCACTTTCTCGGCGTAATGAAACGGTTACAATTTCTGTGTTCGATTTATGAATAGCATCACGAAGGACAGCAGGAGAAGGATATTGCGCTGTACCTAACATAAGACGGGATGAGAATTCACGTCCATAAAGATTCAACATAAATATTAGCCTCCTTGCATTGGGCTTAAAATTTCAACTTTATCTCCTTCATGTAAAATAAATTGGTCGCGCGCCTCTACAGGAATAACCTCAGCATTAACAGCAGTTGCTAGCCAATCTCCCTCATAGCCCAATTCCACAAGCAAGAGACTAAGAAAAGAGGTTTCTGTTTGAATTGTTTCACCATTAACAAATATTTGCATGTTTTATTCCAATGCCAATTTCATCGCTCGTTTTGCCATTTCTGGAGACAAAAGAAAACCATGTCTATAAAATCCATTAATAGAGATATGATTACCATATTTGTATACAGAAGGGAAGTTATCAGGATAAGCTGGACGAATCCCAACACCGGATTCAATAATTTCTGCTTCGGCAAAAGCAGGGTGCAATGTATAGGCAGCGTTGAGCAATTCCATCATGGATCTCACAGAGATTGCACCATCAAAGTCACTTTCAATCATCGTTGCGCCAATCATGAAAATATTATCTTGCCTCGGCACAATATAGAGTGGAAACCGTGGATGCAGAAGACGAATTGGGCGGGAAAGTTTAATATCTCTGCTGCGTACGAGCAGCATTTCACCGCGCACCCCCCGTATATTTTTATCTTTTCCTAAACGTGCTATTCCTGTTGCATCAATGATCATATCAAAATCTGTTTCAGATGTTTCGACATCAACAAAACATGCGCCATTTTTTATCAAAATTTCTTTTAACGCAAGAAGTGCTTTGCGAGGATCAAGATGAGCTTCACTTTCATAAAAAAGTGCATGGTTAAAATGTTCTGCAAGATCTGGTTCAAGATGAGTTATTTCTGCGCTGTTTATGGTTCTATGATGATGTGTGCGAAGTGAAAATCGTTCAAGTTCTCTTCTATCGCGCGTAGGCGCCACCACTAAAGTCCCTTTTTGTGTAACAAGATCTGGAAATGTTGTGCGCCACCATTGTATGGCTTGTACACCAAGGTCTTCAACAATTTGTTCCGCATTTTCTCTTTCACAATAAGGTGCTAGCATCCCTCCTGCATACCAACTTGCCGTTCCTATAGGAGAGTGTCGAGGAGCTGATACAGTAATACGAGCACCTTTTTGCTGTAACATAAAAGCAACGGTTAAACCAGCGATCCCCGCACCTTTAATAAGAATATTCTTCAACTATTTACTTTCTTTTTTTACGGTGCTTCAACATAAAGGTCACTACTTTCTTGATATTTTTCAGCCATAGCAATCATACCTTCACCTTTTGTTTTTTTGAGTGCTGCAGCATCACGAATATCATGGGAAATACGCATAGAACAGAATTTTGGTCCACACATAGAACAAAAATGCACCAATTTATGGGCATCTTTAGGCATTGTTTCATCATGAAAGGCACAAGCTGTATCTGGATCAAGAGATAGATTGAATTGATCATGCCATCTAAAGTCAAATCGTGCACGTGAAAGAGCATTATCGCGCAACTGTGCTCTAGGCAAACCTTTTGCAAGATCAGCTGCATGAGCGGCGATTTTATAAGTGATAACTCCCGTTTTAACATCATTTTTATCGGGAAGCCCTAAATGTTCCTTAGGTGTTACATAGCACAACATAGCGGTCCCAAACCATCCAATCATAGCCGCACCAATTGCTGATGTAATATGGTCATAACCAGGAGCAATATCAGTTGTAAGAGGACCCAAAGTATAAAAAGGAGCTTCATGACAGAGATCGAGTTGCTGTTCCATATTTTCTTTAATTTTGTGCATTGGGACATGTCCTGGTCCTTCAATTATAACCTGTACATTTTTTTCCCAAGAAATTTTTGTTAATTCTCCTAAAGTTTTAAGTTCGGCAAATTGTGCTTCATCATTGGCATCGGCAATAGAGCCAGGGCGTAATCCGTCTCCTAAGGAAAGAGAGATATCATATGTTCTTGCAATATCACAAATTTCATCAAAATGTTCGTAGAGAAAGCTTTCTTTATGATGATGAAGACACCATTTTGCCATAATAGAACCGCCTCGTGAGACAATACCTGTTATACGATCAATGGTCATCGGAATAAATGGTAACCTTAAGCCAGCATGAATAGTAAAATAATCAACGCCCTGTTCTGCTTGCTCTATAAGGGTATCACGAAAAATATCCCATGTTAAATTTTCAGCAACACCTTGTACTTTTTCGAGTGCTTGATAAAGAGGAACAGTTCCGATGGGGACAGGAGAATTTCGAATAATCCACTCACGAATATTATGAATATTTCTCCCTGTCGAGAGATCCATCACTGTATCTGCGCCCCAGCGAATAGCCCAAACCATTTTATCAACTTCTTCTGCCATTGAGGAAGTTACGGCGGAATTACCAATATTGGCATTAATTTTAACACGAAAATTGCGTCCAATAATCATTGGTTCGCATTCTGGATGATTGATATTCTGGGGAATAATGGCGCGTCCGTTTGCAATTTCATTGCGAACGAATTCTGCAGTATAAATTTCTGGTATTTCTCCACCCGATATATTTAATTGCGCTTTTTGTTTATCTTTTATTGCGAGCCCTTCATTTTCTCGTATAGCAACATATTCCATTTCGGCGGTAATAATACCTGCGCGTGCATAGGCCATTTGTGTAATTTCTTTACCACTTTTGGCGCGTAAAACAGGTCGTCTTTGTTCAAATGCTGGTATAGGGGAGCTCGTTAATCCATTATCTTCAGGTTTTACTGAGCGCGCAGGATAAGGTTCAGTATCAGCACGCTTAGAGAGCCAAGATGAGCCAATTGTGGGTAAACCTTTTGTAAGGTCAATGATTGCCTCTTTGTCGGTATAGGGACCAGAAGTATCGTAAACATTTAAAGGTTTTTCACCATAACCCTCTGTCAATGAAATTTCACGCAATGGAACACGCACATCAGGAAAGAGAGGACTTTGTTGATAAATTTTACGTGAGGCGGGAAAGGGGCTGCAACTGATTGATGGAATATTTTTCGGCACAATTTTTTCCTTCTAAACACAGAGTTTAAAAACTAAGGTGTCATGGGATATATTCAAATAATCAATTACATACTTTTAAATGAAGAAATGCTTATAACATTTGGTAGCAAGCGATCTTCAATAAAGATTAAGAGAATTTATTTTGAGAAGATTGATGCACTATCTAAATAATATCTGCACTCCCCCCATGTAAACACTTTTGTTAGCACCAATATGATTGGCTTAAATAAGGACATTGTCAATCACAAAGATATATTTTAAACGATTTTAGTGTATTTTTTAAGAGTGAAAGCAGGTATTATAAAGCGATAAACGATAATATTTAAGAAGTTGTCTTTGATGGCTGAGGGGATAGAAAGTGTTAAATCCATGGAGCATTTTTTGGGGGGATTGATGAGGCAAATGAGCTAAAAAAAATAGTTTTAACAATGCTTATTTTGATATCGCAATGAATTGAAAAGAACACCAAATAATTGCGAGATCATATCAGAAGGATTTATTATTCTTGCAAAAAGAATATACATATAATAAAATATACACGCGGGGAGAGCCGTTCTGAGTATGGGAGGCGAGCAGGCGGTTAAAGAGAGTTGAGTTTTAAAAACCGGCATATGTATTCTTGAAAGTGTATTCATAAAAGCTTGAGGGTGGGGTGTATTTCTTAATATCCGGATCGGATATAACTTTCAGATTTGAGGAAAATCTACGATATTTCCCTAGTGTTTCAGTTCACTGAAGGAGTGAGAGGATTATCATATCGAATATAATTTCTATGATATTTTTATTTTCCATAATACATTGAAGTTGAAAAGAAATCTGTTCAAAAAACGTTGGTGCTGATCTCATAACACAATCTTAAGAATAAACTGGATGAAGTAGAACAAAGTATCTGCATATCAATACAAACGTCATGAGGCATGCAAAGAATTTGAAGCTAACTTTTGATTTTTTTAAAATACAAGTCAAAGACAAAAAATAGACTTAACATACTGAAAAATAAAATGTCTCATTAAAAATTGACATCAATAATTTTCTATACAGATGACAAGTTATTGCATTCAATAATGGTTATATAAAATCCATAATAAAGGAAAATTTGAACAGTATTTGTAAACTTTGCAACAAGATGCAAGATTTGAAAATACCACTATATAACGATAGCAAAGCAACAAACCAAGATATTTCAGTAACATCAGATGAGATGGCTACATTAGACAGTAGAAGTGGAAACATTAAGACTGATGTTATGAAAAAAGTTTAATGAAATTAGTTTATTAAATGGGAAGGAGTGAAGAGAGAAAGAATGCGTAAAATAAGGATGCTACTGTGGTTATGATATACCAATGCGGCGGGCACATTTTAGAGTACAAAACAAGAAATTATGAGAAAAACGATGCAAATAATGGGGGATTTAGAATGTCTAATATTTACGATTGGTCGCTAAAAGCTGATGAAAATGCTCATTCAGATAATATCATTAATTGGGCAGAAGGTCAGCCGCCTAGTTCTGTCAATGATAGTGCACGGGCAATGATGCAGCGTGTGCGTGAATATCTTGCAGATAATGGTGGATCTATTGATTCAAGCTTTATGGTGAATGCAGAAGATAAAACAACACTAATTACTTTAAAGACAGTTTCACCAATAAAGCAATATAACAATGATATCATCATACGTTTTAAAGCGCGTGGCGTGAATATTGGCACGACGACAATAACTGTTAATAATATAGGAGAAAAGCTTATCTATAAAGCCACCGATACGGGGATTATACCATTAGAAGGGGGAGAGTTACAAACAGATGGTATTTATGAAATAGTATACAATAATGGTGTTTTAATAAAAGAGCATAAGGGTTGGTATTTATTAAATCCTACACCACCAAAGATAGAAAGTTTTCCCGCAGGATTCATTGCAACATTTGCTATGCAAAATATCCCGAATGGTTGGCTTTTATGTGATGGTAAATCCTATAAACGTGAAGATTATCCGCAGTTATTCAAGGCAATAGGTGATAAATGGGGAAAAGATAGCGATACAACTTTTAAAGTTCCTGATTTTAGAGGCATGTTTTTACGCGGCTTTGATGATGGTCGGGGTTTAGATAATGATAGAAAATTTGCTGATAAACAACAAGATAGCATAAAATCGCATACGCATATTGGGACCATTGAAGAATCAGGAAAGCATATGCATGATTTTGAGTATCAAGGAGTTGGATGGCCAACTGGTGATATTGGAAGACTACCGAATAATTATACTTATAATACGACCCTGAAAGGAAAAACAGCTTCTGCTGGTGCCCATACACACAAGGTAACTCTTTCCCATACGGGTGAGGCAGAAACGCGTCCTGTTAATACAACCGTTATCTACGCTATAAAATCATGAGTATGATTAGATAATAAAGTACCTATACACTCTGATAATTTTATTAACGCGGAATAATTCCGCGTTATTTTCTATGCATATAAAGAGGGAACCTATCTTGTTAATAAGATACTTGAGAGAGGCAAAAAAACGATTTTAAAATATTTAGGAGGAAGAATTAATAATATAATTTTTTATAATTGTATGATGACCTAAAGAAAATGTGTAAAAATCATTTAAAATTTGCCGTTAAATAATCTAGAGATATATTATTTTATAAGGTGTTTTAGATGGGGGAAAAGTGATAATATTATTCAATCTGAGGCATAAAAAAGTGCGCTATTTGTAATGTTTTGTGTTGTGCAAAAAAGCCCCCTTCATCAGTTAATTCATTCCCATAAAGAGATTTCTAATCTTATTGTCAATTTCTTTGCATTGTCATGGTGGAGGCTTTATCTGTAAATGGTATACTCTCCTTGCGTGAAATTATCATTATGCTTGTGACGCAACAGACATATGCTCTCATCTCTAATAACATATTGTGCTTGCATTAAGGTGCCTACAAAAGGACTTATTGGGTTTATTTTTAAGGATTTTGTTTAATCATTTCCCCCTTGTGATGCGCTAAAAAACAGTTTTTTAATAGAGTGAGAAGGAAAAATATGATCATTATAAACCAATACGTTGTCTATTAATAAAAACAGCTAAACTATATGCATTATGAAAAAGATAACGCCATCAAAGCCGCAAATAAATCTTTTATTGATTTAGAGGAAGACACTTGATTTTTATCTTTTTCTTATAAAATCTCAATAGATTATAACAAAGGTATTTATGAGTATTTCTTGGACTATTTTCATAAAGAGAAGAGTAATAGAAAGAGCAGGAAAATGCCTATTTATGCTGTATAAATTCGTATTATATAAAAGTGTGATAGCAAAACAAAATCTCAAATGTTTTTAGCTAGGTAAAATCTTGAAAGATTTAAAACAGGTCGTTTTATCCCCAAATATGGTGTGTTCGATTTTCTTTTTTAGAATAACAAATGACAAAAAGGTGTTCATTTAAAAATAAACATTTAAAAATAAAATAGACTCTTTAATATTTACGTGTTTTAATTTTTAGATTGAAGCCGATAGCTTTGGAATCTAACTTCATAGGAAGATGCCGTTTGAGGAAGTATAAATGGGATATCTTCTTTAGGTAATTCAGAAACGTTTAAGGAGCAATGATAAACATCGTGGAGATTTTGTGTTGTCAGAACATTTGTCGCATTCCCTTCGCAATAAATCTCTCCCTCCTTGAGCAAGATCATGTTATCTGCATAATGTGCCGCGAGGTTGAGATCGTGAAGAACAGCAAGAACGCCACCACCAGAATGGGCAAATCGCTTTGCAATATCCATAACGATAATTTGATGTTGAATATCGAGGCTAGCAATAGGTTCATCTAATATCATCCAACGAGGAATTCCATTATAAATGGGATTCCAGACTTGGCAAAGAACACGCGCAAGTTGCACACGCGCTTGTTCTCCGCCTGATAATTGATGATAATACAGGTTAGCGTAATCAGAAAGGTCAACGCGCTCTAAAGCTTCTTGGATAAGATTTTGAAATTCGGCTTTAGCAATGGTAATTTGGTTTGCAGAAAGGCCAAGCCCTACAACTTCGTGGACCAAGAATGGAAATACGAGCGTTGTTGATTGTGGCAAAACGGCGCGCATTTTTGCCATTTCAGAAGTCTTTGTTTGGCGTATATCATAACCATTTAAGGTTATTTTCCCACTGTAAGGAATTTCTCCACTCAATGTTTTGACAAAAGTACTTTTTCCTGATCCGTTAGGACCGATAATGATGGTAAAAGCTCCACTCTTAGCTTTAAGGTTAATGTGGTTAAGAATCTGCTTTTTTTCGCGCTGAACGTAAATATTTGTCGCTTCAATCATGAAAAGTCTGTTCCTCGTTTGCATATAAGAATCCATAGGAAGAAGGGGGCACCAAAAAGTGCTGTTACGATTCCAATTGGCAATTCTGCTGGAGCAACAATTAAGCGTGCAAATGTATCAGCAAAGATAAGTAATGCTGCTCCCAAAAGAGCAGAATAAGGAATGAGATAGCGGTGATCAGGACCAATGAGTTGACGTAAAATATGAGGAACAATAATGCCAATAAAACCAATTCCACCACTGACAGCAACAGCACTTCCACACATAAGAGCAACAAGGGGAATAGCAATATTTTTAACGCGTTGAATAGGAAAACCAATATGACCAGCAACAGCTTCTCCAAGCGCAAGAGCATTAAGTGCTCGTGATAAAAAGGGGGAGAAAAGAAGACCAATAAAAATGAAAGGGAGCACAATCCATACTTTCAACCACGTTGCACCCGCAAGAGAACCAAGACTCCAAAAAGTGATATCGCGTAATTGTTGGTCATTTGCGATAAAAATCAACATCCCAACAACTGCACTGCTTAAAGCACCAAGGGCAATACCGGCAAGCAACATGGTTGCAATAGAGGTAAAATGATGATGCGTTGCTATTATGTAGAGAACAATCGTTGATAAAAGCCCACCCAAAAAAGCGCCTATGATAACTTTGTACGGTTCTAAAAAAGGTGCAAACGAAACAGGAAAGGCAAAACCTACAACAATTGCTAAAACAGCACCAAGACCGGCTCCTGCTGATACACCTACAATTCCAGGATCTGCAAGAGGATTACGGAAAAGTCCTTGCATCAAAACACCAGAGACAGCCAAAGCTGCTCCGATCAATAACCCTAAGATAATGCGAGGAAGCCTTATATCAATAAATATGAGATAATCGCGCATTTTACGACTAACAAAAAATTCTTGCGTAAACATGCTATAAAGAAAATCAATAAGAGAAGTATTTGAAGCGCCATTTAAAAGTCCGCTTAAAATACTAAAGATGAGGAATATTATGAGACCCAATAAGAGTATTTTTCTCAAATTTTCGCGATTTATTTTTTTATTTTTTTTTGCTTCAGGTGCATAAACCATGGAAGGGTTCTCTATCAATTTTATTCGTTTCTATCGTTTTGGTTTGCATCATAAAGCATATGAATAAGTTCTCTTGACGCGTATGCAGTGCGTGGACCAAATCCTAAAAGGTACATAGCATCCATTTGTTTAATAGCATGATTTTTAGCGGCAGTTGTTGCTTGAATTGCTGGTATAGCTAAAAGCTTTTCAAGATTAAGAGATTTGCCACTGTGTGTTATAAGCAAAATAGCATCAGGATTTGCTTTCAATAACGCTTCGTTATTCAGAAGTTTATACCCTTTATAATCAGTAATGGCATTGATAGCACCTGCAAGCTTTATGATACCATCAGCCGCTGTACCTGTTCCAGATGCCATAACCCGCCCATTTTGCACAGACAAAATAAAAAGGACACGTTTTGGTTTCGTTACTTTTGCCAAAAGAGCATCATTATCTACAAAATCACGGCTCACTGTTTGAATTAATGCAGCAGCTTGTTCCTCACGATGGATAGCTTTTCCAACGAGACGAATTTTTTCTATAACACTCTCTCGAGAATAGTCTTCTGGTATGATCACGATAGGGATTGATGTTTTTTTGAGAATTTCAATTGTTGAAGGAGGCCCACTTCCTTCAACGAGCAAGATGCCTTCTGGAGCGAGAGACAGAACACCTTCAGGTGAAAGAGCACGCATGTAGCCAAGCACCGGAAGTTTGAGGGCTTCTTTGGGATAAACGCTTGTACTATCACGGGCAACAAGTTGATCTTGTGCGCCTAATGCAWAAACAATTTCCGTCAGAGAACCGCCAATAGAGACAATACGTGCATTTTCAGAAAAATGTGTGACAGCCTCAGCAATAACACGTTGAGAAAAAAAGCTAAGAGAAAGAAGTGCAAAAAAAAGAAAAAAAGCCAATCGTCTGCACAAAAAAAGTATAAGCATATTTCATCTTTCTAAGCGACGACTAATTCTTGATAGGGAAGAAGAGACTTCAATAAAGAACGCCAATCCTCACGCTCTTTTTGACCTTCTTTGCGCAAGCCAAAGAATTGAACAATCATTTCATCATTTTTATTGAAAACTTCAAGTGAACTGACATAACCATCACGGGTAGGTTTGCGAACATGCCATACACGAGCAATTCCAGATGTGAGTAAATGAAGATCAAAATGTGGATCGAGAACATTAAGCCAAGGACCCGTTTGCTTAATATTTTTTACAGTCCCACTAAAAATTTGAATACACCCTCCATTACCAACAAAGCACATAATTGGCAGTTCTTGTTGTGCGGCTTGGTTAAGCATCATTTCAACAGCATTTACCTGTAATTCATCGGCAAATTCATTACCAACATGTTTTACAGCGTGATGCCGATTAATTTTAAATTCGGAAATAATTTTATGAAGTTGGTGTACATCTGTCATTTTCCGCCAACGGTCCCGAAAATTCTCAATATCCAATTCTGTTACATCACACTGGACTGGAAGAGAAACGGGAAGAATGTCAAGAACAGAAGATTGATCTTCAAGCAGAAGCTTTTCAACAAGTTTATTCCATTCTTCCATATTTGTCATATCTTTAGAATAGACTTTTAAAATAGCAACGCCATGTTGATCAAAAAACTGCAGACTTTTTGTAGGTTTTCCAAGAATAACCACATCATATTCGAAACCGAACTTCCATTGTTTTGCAAAAATACGCAAATCAATTTCACCAAGTGTGATAGGAACATGTTCGTTTTGAACAATTTTTTCAAAACGTCCCGTTATTTCGTGAACAGCATATTCGTTGCGTGTTAAGACCATAACTGTTCCAAGTCGAGGAGCACTTTCCAAAAGAATAGCAACATCAGTTTTTAGTCTTTTTGCTTTTCCAACGGTACAATAGGCCGCAATAAGTTCCGCTTCAGATATACCAATCGAAACCGCAAAATCGCGGTTTCGCATTTCTTTTTTTTCTTCACGCAAACGAAGAATCATTTCAGCTGTATGTGCCATGGACTTCACCTTATGTTACTTCACTTAAAAACTAACTTTCAAATTTCATAATCCTAAGGCAATAGATTAAACTCTCTTAAGAGTTCGATCTATCACAAAATTATGCTTTATCGCCAACAGCCGAACAATCAAAAAACGATAAAAAAGAAAGCATTAAAGTTTTTCTATCAAATCTTTGTAATTTTAAAGATGTTGAAAATAGAAACACAATAATTTATCCTTTTATCGATATGGTTTTATTAACCTAATCGTTAACAGAAGTGACTAAAACTTTTGTACGAACGATACCTTAAAGTTACGACCAGGCTGGCTATAATAATCCTTCGGTGTTGTACTTTTTCCTGAAGGAAGTTCAGATGCATTCCAATATTTTGTATTGAAAAGATTATAAACACCAGCTCTTAGAATAGGTCCTGTTTCACCGAATGGCTTCCACCACCCTGTTATATCAACAACATGATATCCTGGAATTTTTTGGTAATCAGATGCTTCAGCTACTTTATCACGTTTGGCTGCCAAAGTGAGAATAATATCACTTCCCCAAGCCTCCTTCGCATATCCTAATCCGATAACTGCTTTCAAAGGAGGAATTGAGTTAAGATGTTCCTTTTTATCAAGATCTTTCCCTTGTGAATAAGCAAGGGCAACATTACTGTGAAAACCATTTTTAAGAACTAAATGCGCTTTTGTTTCAATACCAAAAATCTGCACACGTAAACGATTTATGTAATGCTGACGCGAAAGCCTAAATTCTTCTGATGGACCCCTATCCTCAAGATCTATGAAGTTCTTATATTGGTTGATAAAGCCACCAAAGGAACCACCAAAATTTTCATTTCCATATCGCAGACCAACATCATATCCATTGCTTGTTTCTGGTTGAAGATCAGGATTTCCTTTTACGTAATAAGCAGAAGGTTTGATATAAGAGACGTAAAGTTCTGAAATACGTGGTGCACGAAAAGCTTGTGCCCACTGAGCATAAAGTGTTACTTGATTATGAACATCCCACTCCATGCGTAATTTAGGGGAAAAGCGTGATCCACTTCTTTCTGGGGGGAATTTATCAGAAATCAGTGCTTTCTCATAAGCAGGTGTTTCTTGAGGAACATATTTGTACCAATCATACCGAACTCCCGGCGTTATACGAAAACGATTATCAACGAATCCAACTTCCTCTTCAAAAACAAAACCTAAATTGTAACCATTTGTGTCTGGTGAATCCGATCGATTAGCAGGAACATAAAGACATCCGTGAGCGTATTCTTTTATATGACAATTGTCTTTACCAAACAAATAGTGATGAAATTTAGATAACGAAACATTCGTTGCAAACTTTAACGTATGGCTTACAGTACCAAAATCTACTTTTTTAAGCGCATCAGCATTAAAACCATAATTGATATTACGCAAAAAATTATCTCTCAAATAATCCCCTTTAGGGGCTGAAACACGAACACCAGTCATCAGATCGCGATCCGATTGCCTTTGCCAATAAAGTAGTCCATTAAAAGCATCAAGAACCGCGTCCCCATCACCATTATAATTATAAGAGAGAGAAAGGCGTTCACGAAGCTTATTATTCCGCTCATAAACGGAACCTGGAGCATATCTTTTAGGGGAATTTAATGCATGTGTGTTACTATTATGATCAAAACGCTCTGCGGTAAAACCAAGCCGATGATTATCACCCAAATATTGATGAATTTTAAAAAGCAAGTTATTTTTGTCAAACTGAGAAGGGTTTTTGCGTGTGCGTTCTTCATATCCTTCCACTGTTCCCATATTTTTGCGCTCATGACCTGCTACATAAGACCCTTGGAAAAGCAAAAATGTTCGGTAATTACGCACAGCAAAAGCTTGATCAATGCGCCAGCTGTTATCAACAGAATGATAACCACCTTTTATAAGGCTTCCCCAATTTTTTCCTTCCATGATAAGGTCTTCAGGATTAAGGGTACGCAATGCAATGACTCCCCCTAGGGCACCAGAACCATAAAGACTAGAATCTGATCCTTGAATAGTATCAAACGTAGAAAGTGCATTAAAATCAAAAGTTGTGTTTCCACCTCCACCCCGCAGGATATCATCAAACCATGGAAGAGAAATACCATCTATTGTCGTAAGGACACGGCTCGCATCTAAACCACGAATAACGAAACTGTTATTTGCTGAGTTATAGGATACAGAAGGATTAAGACGACTTACGTCATACACATCAGTTATTTGTTTATCATCAATATTCTTGTTGGTTTTACGATCAGTTAGAATGGTTATTGAATTTGAGGCATCCTCTACTTTTTTTCCTTTAATAAGAATTGGTTTGAGCTCAGTCACAACACTCTTATCACTGTTTTGTGCAAAAACAAATGAAGGTATACAGACCGATAACGCACCTAAAATTACACAGCTTTTATGGATATTTTTTCGTCTTATTCGCATAACACATTATAACCTTTTTTAAAAACATCCCCTCTCTAAGCTTGAAATTTCACATATAAAAACGCTTGACTTAACCCTACAAAAAATTAGCCAACCAAGCAGGAATGATTTAACAACACAAAATCATAAAGAGACCATATAAAACATGATAAAATCAGTCAAGAAAAAAGTTGCAATTTCAAAATAGCTTGTTTTAATGAGATGAAAGACCAATACTGACTTAGAATAGCGGCGGAAAAAACGATGAACTTTGCAAATATGAGGCAGTTATCAACTCTTTGGATTGGTGCATTTGTTGGCGCTCTTTTTTTGCATATTGCATTGGGAACACAGTTTTATTTTCAGAAGACTGGTGTCAGTAATGGTATGCTCTCACCGACGCTTATACTAACTCTTGCTCAAGAGAGTGTATATCTCGATGCTGATATAGATTCACCGAAGCCAGATCATGATACAGATTTATCAAATGTCAGCACAAAATCAGAACCATTGCAGCCAGATCTTACTGAGAAAGAGCCAGAGATATTGGAAACAGTGGATGAAATTCAATCGGAAGAGCCCCAGCACACTGTAGAAAAAGATGATTTTACAGTAAAATCTTTGGAAGAATCTCCTCCTCAAAAAGAAGAAGATAAAATATTTGAGAAAAAAACAATACCAAAGACAGTTGTAAAGAAGCCACCTGTAAAGGCCGTGCGTTCACTTACTGCCAGACAGAGCGGTAGTACAGCAGGGCTTGAAGATATGGTGTTAATGGAGTGGTTAGCAAAGGTACAGTCGCAATTAGAAAGGCAAAAAAATTATGTTGTGAGACGGCGTACCAGCTGGGCAAAAGGAACGGTGAAGTTAGAATTTAAGGTGCATGAGCGGGGGAGCATTTTTTCTAGCCGTGTTGTCGTTTCTGCTGGAGATCCAGAGCTTGATCGATTGGCTATGGCAGCCCTTCAACGCGTTGGTTCTTTTCCTCCCCCTCCACCATCAAAAGTGAATAAAACGATTAGAGTATCCTTGATATTTAGCTGATTTTTTATAGAGTGCTCTGTTTGGATAATATATTGATTTAGAATGATTGCTCATCATTTTACAATTTGAATGAAATATAGTTCTCTCCAAATCTTTTTGACGTTGAATCAATCAAAACCATTCGCTTAATATGTGATAAGGGGCAAGGGGGAACATGGATAAAAAACTTTGGGAGTGAATATATTTCTTATGAATGTTCTAAATGAAAGGGCTGTTGCAACATTGGGCATTCGGGGATGATAGAGCTATAGCTTTTATCTCATTAAAGGCAATATATTTAATTGATTTTTATACCATTCGTGAGAGGATTTTTATAAGCACTTTTCAGGTTCACTGTTGTGAAATGAACTTAGAAACATTAAAATTAGAAACATTAAAAAATGTTTTTTAAAAACAAAAACAGGAATAAGAAACACATATTATTAGGCTAGATATCCCGTTTTGTATCAAGGGTGTGGGCTTATATATAAAGCTTAAGAGAAATAAAGGGTAAAGATTCATCTGCATATTTTAAAAGATATTAATATGTTTGAAAGTCGTAAAGCTGAATGAAAAGGGAAGGGGAGAGAGAATATTTTTATTTTTAAGGTTTATCTTACTCAATGGTCTCTTTTTGCTTTAGAGATGATTAAAATAGATATATGCAATAACGCATGCCTATTGGGTATAGAAATATTGTAAGCAGAAAAAACGCCCTCAAAATACGCTGTTGTACAAGATTTGAATGTTGATGAATAAGCAACAGTAAAAGGATGGGTTATTCGTTTCACTTTTTTACATTGATAACTTCTACGATATTATCGTTTATGTGTTGAAAAGAAATGAAGTGTTTGTGCAATATGATGATTTATAATGATAATTCATTATTTTGTATTTGGAATGAGAAATCCGCGTAGGATTTCTCCATTGCAGCTCTATTGATTCTGAAGCAATTAAAATCACTTACTTGCCCATTAAGAATGAGATTGTATGTGGATACTCTTTGAAGAAGGAATAAAAATGTCTCTTAAAAACGCAATGCTCTTTAGGAAGGTTTAGGCATATTATTTCCATTGACCAGAAAGCAGGTCAGTTTTTATATCTATTTTCCCAGTGAGTCTTGCTTTGTAGACACCGTAATTTTCCATGACACGCATCACGTAATTGCGTGTTTCAGTATAAGGGATACGTTCAATCCAATCAATGATGTTATCGAGAGATTGTCCTCGAGGATCGCCATAACGTTTGATCCATTCATCGACCCGACGGGGACCTGCATTATAGCCAATAAGAGTTAGTATATAAGATCCATTAAAACGTTCTAATTGTTCATTGAGAAAATGGGCCCCTAATGTCACATTATAATGAGCATCACTGCTGAATTTTTTATAAGACCATGCGATTGAATATTTTTTTGCGAGTGCTTTTGCTGTGGTAGGAAGCAATTGGAGTATGCCTTGTGCACCTGCTTTTGATATGGCTGTTGGATTAAATTCGCTTTCTTGGCGTGCAATAGCATAGATAAGCGATTTTTCTTCTATAGAAATATGCGCAGAAGCTGGTATAGCTCCTAAAGGATGAGAAAGCGCTCCGACATTTTTTCCCTGAAGAGCAGCCATTTTTCCGATTTTGAGGCTGGTATAATAGTCACCATTTTTTTCTGCCATAACAGCCAGAAGGGCTAATTCACCGGGGCTTTCTATTTTTTTCCCAAGTTCTCTATAAAGAACTTTAGCAAAATCAGCATATCCGGCTTCTTCAAGACGTTGAATTGCTTTGATCACTTTTCGTGCACTAAAATGTTGTCGCTCAGCGATGGTTGGTTTAGGAAAAGAAATATTAAGCTTTTTTTGGTTGAGTCGCGCAGCAGCTAATTGACCATAATACGTTGCACCAAAATGAGCTGCGCGATAAAAGTAATGCTGGGCATTTTTGTGTTCTCCTAGCGTTTCTGCTGTTCGTCCCATCCAATAATATCCACGTGATGCAGAAAAAGGTAAAGAAGAGAGTTGAGGAATGCGTGAAAAATGCTGCATTGCCAATTTAGGGTTATGAAGAAACCGTAGCGCATACCATCCTGCATGAAACTCTGCATCGACAGCTAATGCAGATGTCATACCAGTGTGCTTTACAACGAGTTGATAAGCCATTTGGGGTTTGTTTAAATCAAGCATCTCGCGAGAAAGGGCGCGTTGTTCTTTCCACAATGAATGAGGGTTCATAAGATGGAATGTATCTTTTGATGTTTTCATCATGAGCATTGCGGCGGCATCATATTGCTCTGTTCGGCGAAGATGGCGCATTCGAGCAAACTGGAAGAGAGGATCTTTTTTCCATGTTCTCTCTACAGCTTGTAACTTTTGTGTCGCTTTAGGATCATTTTTTTCAACGGCCACAAAAGCATCAAAAAGAGATTGAGCATGAGCTAATTTTGCAACGCGTGCCGCTGAATCAAAACGATGTGTATACAGCATAAACTGCATGCGTTTTAAATGATCAATAGGTTTTAAGGCCGCACTTGCATTTTTAAGAACAAACACTTCTTCTTTTTCATTAAGCCGTGTTTTATGCCACCACGGTGCAATAATGTGTTGAGCACGGGTGATTTGTCTTGTTGCAATAAGTGCTTTAACAAAGAGAGCCATGCCTTGTGCTGTGAGGGGGGGATGATGAGAAAATTTTTGGATAATGGCGCCTGTGACATTGGTTTCGTTAAGAAAAGCACGTTCAGCATTGCGTTGCATCGTTTCTATACCAGGCCATCCCTTTAGCATGTTGATAGCATTATATATTTCAGAACTTGGTATATTATCTTGGTTTGATAGCCCCAGCGCCCATGTCAAAATATGACGATCAAGGCTATGTTTTTCCATTGAATTACGCAAGTTTATTGTTTTTGCAATATTTTTGTTGGCAAGGGCATCTAGCCCAGCTTTTAGTTGCTTGAGTGTTGCAGTATTGTGCAATATCGTGCGTCTTTGCTGAAGCGGTTCTTGAGTTTTTTGTTTGATCGTAAGGGGGGTAGGGCGTGCTGAAGGGATTGTTGCTTTCCCATGTAAAAGCGGTGTTTGTGCATAAGCACTTGAAAATAAAATTCTTATTGCCAGTATAAGTGCAGTAAAGGTTGATACGAAAAGAGAGGTGGAAAATACACGCATAGAGAAAAGACCTTGAGACCTTGCTTTTTGCAAAAACTTAAGGGTTTATAGAACACAAGCATGAAAAACGCGTTAATATAAACAGCTTATCTGAAGGAAATATTCAAAATTTAAGGAGGGACATATTCATCTTATGGAGGCTTTTTTTGAAATTCATCTTGCTTCAATGATGGAGCAAGATTATGCTCTATTTAAAATTTATAAAGGCGATTATTAAAAAGAATAAAAGCGAACATTATAGGGAGTTTATCATGCTCAAGGGAGCGATAACTGCGCTTATTACACCGTTTGATCACAAGGGTGCAATTGATGAAAAAGCGTTTTGTGATTTTGTTGAATGGCAGGTCACACAAGGGATTAACGGTGTAAGCCCTGTTGGGACAACAGGTGAATCAGCAACTTTAAGTCATGAAGAACATAAGAGAATTATAGCATTGTGTGTTGAACAGGTCGCAAAGCGTGTTCCTGTTGTTGCTGGAGCAGGATCCAATAGCACAAGTGAGGCTATAGAGCTTGCACAATACGCACAAAAGGCTGGTGCAGATGCCGTTTTGGTTGTTACGCCCTATTATAATAGACCCAATCAGTCTGGTTTATATAAGCATTTTTCTTCCATTGCCAAAGCTGTTTCTATTCCGATTATAATTTATAATATTCCTGGTCGTTCTGTTATCGATATGGCTGTGGAAACGATGAGAGACCTTTATCAAGATTTTAACAATATCATTGGTGTTAAGGATGCAACGAGCAGAATTGAGCGCGTGAGTGAACAAGTTGAAAAGTGTGGCAAAGATTTTGTGCAGCTTTCTGGTGATGATTGTACAGCATTAGGTTTTAATGCACATGGAGGTGTTGGCTGTATTTCAGTTTCCTCTAATGTTGCTCCAAAACTTTGTTCAGAGCTTCAGGCTGCTTGTTTTCATGGTGATTATAAAACAGCACGGGAATTAAATGATCGCCTTATGCCTCTCAATCGTGCTGTGTTTATTGAACCGAGCCCAGCAGGGATTAAATATGCTGCTGCAAAATTGGGTTTTTGTGGTGAGACTGTGCGTTCTCCGATTGTTCCATTAACAGAGAGCACAAAGAAGATTATTGATGCAGCCCTTAGTCATGCTGGTCTTTTAAACGCATAAATGATATCGACAAAGCCATGAATAAAAAAAAGAATGCGCCCGTACGGAAAATAATTGCTGACAATCGTAAGGCACGTTTTAATTTTGAAATCCTTAATAATCTTGAAGCGGGTCTTGTTCTTCAAGGAGCGGAAGTGAAGTCTTTACGTTCTAATCACGCTAATATTGCTGAAAGCTATGCCAGTTTTGAAAATGGGGAGTTATGGTTAGTAAACAGCTATATTCCTGAATATACGCAGGCCAATCGTTTTAATCATGAGCCGAGACGTTTGCGTAAGTTATTACTTTCAAAACGCGAGATGGCACGCTTTTTTAATGCAACATCTCGTGAAGGAATGACACTTATTCCTCTCAAACTTTATTTTAATGAACGTGGGCGTGTTAAGTTAGAGATTGCTCTAGCGCGTGGAAAAAAACTTCATGATAAGCGCGAAACGGAAAAAAAACGTGATTGGGGACGTGAAAAAGCAAGACTTTTAAAAAGATATGGATGATCGATGTGGATATCCTTTATTTATAGTGTTTTTGAAACAGTTTTAGCATTGATCTAAGTATGTTTTTGCTGCTTGAAAAATTTGGTGAAACATAGCGTCCGTCAAGCGGCCAGTATTCGTATTATAACGAGAACAGTGATAGCTTGAAAAGATGCGTAATCTACCAATATTATTGATTTTTCCATGTCCAAAAGGGTGAGCTAAAACTTTTGCATTAAGAGCACGTATCGTTGAATGGTGTGCAATGGTCCCTAAGGTAATAATGGCTTTAAGTTTGGGAAGATTTGTTAAAAGAGGCGAAAAGAAAGAACGGCACGTGTTAATTTCTGCACCGGTGGGTTTGTTTTCTGGTGGAACACAACGAACAGAATTAACGATTGCAGCATCAATCAGTTCAAGATTATCATTTGCTCTTTCTTCAAAGGTCCCTTGGGCAAATCCGAATTTTTTCAAAGTGGAATAAAGTAAGTGCCCAGCATAATCACCCGTGAATGGACGTCCAGTTCGGTTGGCGCCGCGTAATCCAGGAGCAAGACCAACAATGAGAAGACGCGTTGTATCTGCGCCTTTATAGGGAAAGAAAGGGCGTACTGGTGCGTTATGCCAGCTTGGTTCTTTTATACGCCAGTCAGCAATAAACTGATGGAGCCTAGGGCATAAATTGCAATTTCGGGGAGGCTCTGGGCAAAGTGATGTTAATGGACTATTCATGGCTTAAGGATCAATACTTTTTTATTCTTTTGAGTCTTTTATAACGTATATGACGGGTTATGTTTTGATAAACAATTTAGCATATCAATAAACTATTTTAGAAGAAAGTTTAACATAAACCTATGGCTAATTATGATGTAACGAGAGGCAATTTTTCAGTCATTTATTCAATGAAATAAGAGTACAATACATAGAGATGTTTAAAGAAAAAAATTCTGTCTTTCATAAATATATTATCATAAAGTGTGCATAAGGCTGCTTTTATTGGCAAAGAATTTTAAGAGCTGGTATTTCTTTTAAAAGGATAAAGGCTCTTAGTAAAAGATTCCTTGGTAAGAAATACCCACCTTTGTTTGAATCCAATCTATTGAAATCCTTTTAAGAGCAGCTTTGATAACCAACACGATATACATTTTTTTATATTTTTATAAGTTTTCCAAGAATTTTCTTAAATAAGTTCTTTAAGCAAAAAATATGAAAGCTTGTGTTGTTTTTCTTGTGTTTTATTTTGATTATTGTATATACTTCCTATTCGCTATTAAATTTTTTTATTTGAGAAAGAGGCATAAATGGCCCGCGTAACGGTAGAAGATTGTATTGATAAAGTTGATAACCGCTTTGAATTGGTACTTTTAGCAGGTCATCGGGCGCGTCAGATTTCACAAGGAGCGCAGATTACGGTTGATCGTGATAATGATAAAAATCCAGTTGTCGCTTTGCGTGAAATAGCAGAAGAAACATTATCGCCTGCTGATTTAAAGGAAGATCTTATCCATTCGATGCAAAAGCATGTGGAAGTAGATGAGCCAGAAATGGCAAGTGGATTTATCACCCATTCAAGTGAAGCTGAAAGTGTTTTTAATACATCATCACAAGAAGAAGGAACTTCGTTTGATCATATGTCAGAAGAAGAGCTTTTAGCGGGGATTGAAGGTTTGGTTGTTCCAGAAAAAAGTGACGATTATTAATTGCGCCGGCTAATATGACAGAAGTAAAGATACCTTATTATGTAAGGAGAAGTTATTTTTCTTGTCTTTTAGTGACAAGTTGTGTTCAATAAGGATTTAAAGGTGTAAAAAGATAAAGGATATGCTCGTATGATGCGTCAGTGTGAGCTTGTTGCGCGTATTCAACGTTACAAGTCTGACGTAGATGAGGCTCTTTTAAACAGAGCCTATGATTATGCAATGAGGAAGCATGCACATCAAACGCGTGCTTCAGGTGATCTTTATTTTTCTCATCCTCTAGAAGTTGCTTCTATTTTAACAGATATGCGGTTGGACGAAGCAACGATTGTGGTTGCTCTTTTGCATGATACGATTGAAGATACAAGCGCTACGCGAGCAGAAATTGATCAGCTTTTTGGTTCTGAAATTGGGAAGTTAGTTGAAGGGCTTACAAAGCTTAATAAGCTGGATCTTGTATCAAAGAAAGCTGTACAGGCAGAAAACCTTCGTAAACTTCTTATTGCCATTTCTGATGATGTTCGTGTTCTTTTAGTCAAACTTGCAGACCGCCTCCATAATATGCGTACCCTTGGAGTTATGCGTGATGATAAACGTCGACGAATTGCTGAGGAGACAATGGATATTTATGCGCCACTTGCGGGTCGTATGGGTATGCAGGATATGCGCGAGGAATTAGAGGACCTCTCTTTCTTTTATTTAAATCCAGAAGGTCATCGTACGATTACTAATCGACTTTCTGAACTATTGAAGCACAACCGTGATTTGCTTTCCACAATTGAAAATGAATTGACAAAACTTTTTTTGGAAAATGGCATTAAAGCAGATGTTAAAAGCCGTCAGAAAAAATCTTATTCAGTTTTTCGCAAAATGGAAAGTAAAGCATTATCTTTTGAACAGTTATCGGATATTTTTGGATTTCGTGTGATTGTTGAAACGGTAAATGATTGTTATCGTGCTCTTGGTATCATCCATACGACATGGCCGATAGTTCCTGGTCGTTTTAAAGATTATATCTCTATCCCAAAGCAAAATGATTATCGTTCTATTCATACAACCATTGTGGGGCCTTCGAGACAACGCGTTGAATTGCAAATTAGAACGGCTGCCATGAATGAAGTTGCTGAATATGGGGTTGCAGCCCATTCCATATATAAAGAGCAGGGTTCCAATTATTCAACTTTGAAGCTATCAAGCGAAACGAATGCTTATGCATGGTTGCGTCAAACGATACAATCTTTATCTGATGGCGATAATCCGGAAGAGTTTTTAGAACATACAAAACTTGAGCTTTTTCAAGACCAAGTTTTTTGTTTTACACCAAAAGGTCGATTAATTGCTTTTCCTAAAGGAGCGACACCTATTGATTTTGCTTATGCCGTTCATACAGATATTGGCGATTCTTGTGTGGGCGTAAAAATCAATGGTCGTATTATGCCTTTAATGACTAAATTAAAAAATGGTGACGAAGTTGATATTATCCGTTCACACGCTCAAATTCCACCAGCTGCGTGGGAATTTCTTGTTGTCACAGGTAAAGCACGTTCAGCTATTCGACGCGCAAGCCGAGCAGCGGTACGTAAGCAATATTCGGGTTTAGGATATCGTATTCTTGAGCGTTCGTTTGAATATATAGGAAAACAATTTTCAAAAGATGTTTTGAAGAAAGTTCTGCCACGTTTGGCACGTAAAGACGTAGAGGATGTATTGGCTGCTGTTGGGCGTGGAGAGCTGTTTCCCGCTGATGTGATTAAAGCGGTTTATCCCGATTATCAAGAGCGTGTGGCTCAAAAGTCATCTTTTAAGTCTGGGGAAGAAGGGTGGTTTAATATTGCAAATGCCCAAGGAATGATTTTTAAAGTTCCAGAAAATGAAAAGGATGCAATGGTCGAAAATAATCAATCTAAGGCATTGCCTATTCGAGGAACCAGTGGAGATATCCCTGTACGTTTTTCACCAGAAGGGGCTGTGCCTGGAGATCGGATTGTTGGTATTATGCAACCAGGCGCTGGGATCGTTATTTATCCAATACAGTCTTCAGCTTTGATGGCGTATGATGATCAGCCAGAACGATGGATTGATGTCCGCTGGGATATTGATTCACAAATGAAAGAGCGTTTTCCTGCACGGATGAATATTTTGGTTGTAAATAGTCCTGGTTCTTTGGCTGAAATTACGCAAATAATTTCTGCAAACGATGCCAATATCCAAAATTTATCTTTTATTCGTACAGCACCAGACTTTATAGAAATGATGATTGATTTAGAAGTTTGGGATTTAAAACATTTGAATCGTATTTTTTCTCAGTTAAAAAAGGCAGATTCAGTGAGTACAGTACGGCGGGTTCATGGATAATAAGAAAGATTTTGCAATGAATACACAAGATGTCATTGATATTTTTAAACAAGCGGATGCTATTCTAGAAGGACATTTTATTTTAACATCAGGGTGCCATAGTGCGGTTTATATGCAAAAGGCGAAGGTGTTTATGCATGCTGACTTAACGGAAAAGCTCTGTCGTGGATTGGCTGAAAAAATAAAAGAATCTATCGAGGAACAAATTGATTATGTCGTTGGTCCCGCAATTGGCGGTCTTATCCCTTCCTATGAGACTTCACGTCACCTTAGAGTTCCTTCTCTTTGGGTAGAGCGTGTCAATGGCATCTTTGAATTGCGTCGTTTTGAAATCCATAAGGGCGCACGGGTTGTTATTGTCGAAGATATTGTGACAACGGGTCTTTCCATTCGTGAAACCGTTGAGGCGCTGACGGCAGCAGGAGCAGAGGTATTGGCAAGTGCTTGTATCCTTGATCGTTCTGGTGGTAAGGTTGATGTTGGTGTTCCATTAATTGCGCTTGCTGAATATGAGATAGCCTCTTATGCGAGTGATGCGCTTCCTGCAGATCTTTCTGTTCTTCCAGCGATTAAACCAGGTAGTCGAAATATTTAATTGTCTTTCTATTTTTTTTATACAAAAACTTTAAAAGATTAATTTGGATGATATAGATTGTTTCATCATCAAAAGATGTATATTGAGAGTCATATGCTTTTTCGTCGTCGAGAACCAATAGATTTTTTAACACGTATTCGACTTTGGTTATGGCCACGTCGTTCATTTTCTCGCTCATTTTCTTACATCTATAAACGTATTTTGCGTATATCAGCAACACCGCATGAAGTTGCATTAGGGTTTGCTATTGGCATTTTTTTAGCCTGTTCCCCTGTCTTCGGGGTGCATATTATCTTGGCAATATTTTTTTCTTGGATTTTGCGTGCAAACTTTGCAGCTGCAATTATTGGGACTGTTTTTTCTAATCCACTTACATTTTTATTGATTGTTATGGCTGATTATAAAGTAGGGTATTTTTGTTTATCGCTTGTTAGTGATGTCAATGAGATTTCTCTTTCTCAAATTCGTGCTTTGTTTAATGGATTGACAATGTCAAATTTTTCTCTCCTTTTTAAAGGTGCATGGGATACAATTATGAGGCCTATGATTTTAGGTGGTACTCTTTTAGGTGTTGTTTTTGGGGGTATATCTTATATAGGTGTTTACAGAGCAACGGTTCGTTTTAAGCAAAAGCGATATCAAAAGATTATAAAAAAAAAGCGTTTAAAGAAGCGTTCATCGTAAGAAAGAGTGAGTAATATCTTATGATTGTTGGTCTTGGAAATGATTTGGTTGATATACGACGGATTGAGAGAATGTTGGTTCGTTATGGCGAGCGTTTTATCCAACGTATTTTTACGGATATTGAAAGGAATAGATCCGAAAAACTCAAAAAAAATTCTTCTTCTTATGCGAAAAGATTTGCCGCTAAAGAAGCATGCGCTAAAGCCTTAGGAACGGGAATCGCTTGTGGTATCAATTGGAAAGACATGGGGGTGGTTAATTTGCCATCTGGTAAACCAATCATGCAATTAACAAATCGTGCGCAAGTGCAACTTCAGAAGTTATTACCTCCTCATCATGATGCGGTTATTCATCTCAGCATAACAGATGATTTTCCTTGGGCGCAGGCATTTGTTATTATCGAAGCACTTCCACGTGGATAGATGGCGTGAGAGATTGTGCTTTTACTATTTGAATATTATGATGAAAAAAAGTTATATTTGTGATGAGAAGGTAGTTGGTGATGGTCCAAAAAGATGAAGTGCATAAAAAAGAAAAAAAAGGTGGGATTCTTGAATTAATTTCTGTTCTAATACAGGCTTTGCTTTTAGCAGCCTTTATTCGGACACTTTTTTTCCAGCCTTTTAGTATTCCTTCTGGTTCAATGCGTCCTACTTTATTAGTGGGGGATTATCTTTTTGTTTCTAAGTATGCATATGGATATTCTCATTTTTCCCTTCCCTTTTCTCCTCCCCTTTTTTCTGGGCGTATTTGGGCATCTCAACCTAAACGGGGAGATGTGGTCGTTTTTCGTTTACCAAGTAATCCGAAGATTGATTATATAAAACGCGTTGTTGGGCTACCAGGTGATCGTATACAAGTTCGTCAAAGTGTTCTTTATATTAATGATGAGGCTGTTTCGCGTCACTTTATGGGGAAGATTGATAATTCTGATATAACGGAAGTGAACTATCCTGTTGAGGTTTATCGCGAGACACTCCCTAATGGTGTTTATTACGATACGCTTGATTTGGCTTTCATCCCAAAAGTTGATGATACAAAAGTCTTTGAAATTCCTCAGGGACATTATTTTATGATGGGTGATAACCGCGACAATTCAGATGATAGTCGTTTGGATGTAGGCTATGTTCCAGAAGAAAATCTTATTGGTCGCGCGAGCCTGATTTTCTTTTCTATCAGTAATGGTTCAAGTGCTTGGCAGATTTGGCGCTGGCCATTTGATGTGCGTTGGAAACGTTTGTTTTCTTTCATAAATACGGTTCATGATTTGCCGCTTATCAAGCAAGGAAACAACGATGAAACGTCTCATGATTAATCAGCTTTTTAAGCTGACGGGGCATCGTTTTAAAGATGAAGAGAAATTAAAAAAAGCATTAACACACGCGAGTGTACAAGATTCGGAACAGGGAAATTATGAACGACTAGAGTTTCTAGGTGATCGAGTTTTAGGGCTTTTGATTGCAGAAATGCTGTATCAACTTTTTCCTCAGGCAAGTGAAGGTGAATTATCAGTTCGCTTGAATCATCTGGTCAATGCGCAGACATGTGCTGATATTGCACGCGAAATGAGACTGCCTGATATGATCCAAGTTGGTTTTGAGATGAGAAATTTTGAAGGGCGTCGGCTTATCAATATGCATGCAGATGTTGTGGAAGCTTTGATTGCGGTGATGTATCTTGAAGGAGGGTTGGAAAGCGTTCGTCCTTTTATTCAAAAATATTGGCAAAGTCGGGCAAAGAAAATGGATGCTGGTCGGCGTGATGCCAAGACAGAGTTACAAGAATGGGCGCATATCCAAGGCAATGCACAACCACATTATCAGGTTATCAAACGTTCAGGTCCAGATCACGATCCTGTTTTTATGGTAGAAGTCAGTATTTCAGGTTTTGCTTCGGAGATTGGGCAGGGAAGCTCTAAAAGATATGCTGAAAGAATGGCAGCTGAAAAAATTTTGCGACGAGAAGGTGTATGGAAAACGGTGGGAAAAAAGGATCATGAGTGACGTTATGAAAACGCGTTCTGGATTTGTTGTGCTTATTGGGATGCCGAATGCTGGTAAATCGACATTGGTTAATCAATTAGTTGGAACAAAGGTTTCAATTGTAACACATAAGGTACAAACAACACGAACTTTAATCCGCGGTATTGTCATTCATGATGATGTGCAAATTGTGTTTGTCGATACACCGGGGGTTTTTCGTCCCCATAAGTGTTTAGAGCGTGCCATGGTTTCTGCTGCTTGGGGAAGTGCTAAGAGTGCTGATGTTCTGCTTGTTTTAATTGATGCTCAAAGTGGTCTTTCGGATGAAGTTGATAGGATGTTAGATATTGTAAACAATATGAAACAAGAAAAAGTTCTCGTTCTAAATAAGGTTGATACAGTTGTTAAATCATCTCTTCTAGCCTTAACGACTAAAATAAATGAACGTATAAAGTTTGCGCAAACATTTATGATTTCTGCTCTAAACGGTTCTGGTTGCAAGGATTTACTTCATGCATTAAGTAATATGATGCAAGAGGGGCCATGGTATTATCCGGAAGATCAAATTTCCGATATGCCTATGCGTCATCTTGCTGCTGAAATTACGCGTGAAAAACTTTTTCTTCGTCTTCATGATGAGCTTCCCTATTCCTCAACGGTTGAAACAGAAAGCTTTGAAGAGCGTTCAGATGGTTCCGTTAAAATTAATCAAGTTATTTATGTAGAGCGTGAGAGTCAGAGGAAAATTGTTTTGGGAGCAAAAGGCGATACAATTAAAACGATTGGTCAAGCAGCACGCAAGGAACTTATGGAAATGATGGATCAAAAGGTTCATCTTTTTCTTTTTGTGAAAGTGCGCAATAATTGGGATACCGATCCAGAACGTTATCGTGAAATGGGATTGGATTTTTTAAAATAATTAAGACAAAATGAAGTGGAAAGAACAAGCTGTTATTCTTGGTGTGCGCCAATATGGTGAAACAAGCGTTATTCTTGAGATTATGACGCGTGAACGTGGTCGTTATATGGGGGTGGTAAAAGGGGGGCGTTCGCGTCGTATGGCAGCTCTTCTTCAACCCGGAAATTTTGTGGAGGCTGAATGGAGTGCGCGTTTAGAAGAACATTTGGGACTTTTTCGCCTTGAAGCTCTTGATTTACATGCGGCACGATTAATCTGTCTACCAGAAGCACTGTATGCTTTGCAATTGATTGCTTTTCATTTACGGCTTCTTCCCGAGCGTGATCCGCACCCCGTTTTATATGATATTTTATACCTTTTTATGCAGAATTTTGATGAACCATTTATCAATGCAGAATTGCTGGTACGTTTTGAAATGCGGCTTCTTGAAGAACTCGGGTTTGGTCTTGATTTATCTTGTTGTGCTGCAACTGGTTGCCAAGAAAAACTTTATTACGTATCGCCAAAATCTGGACGGGCTGTCTGTGAAGAAGCAGGGGAACCTTGGAAAAAAAAGCTTCTCATTCTCCCACAGTTTCTTGTGCAAAAAGCGATCCGTCCTACTGATTTTAGGGATATAACGAATGGTTTTAACTTAACGGGTTTTTTTCTTATGCGTCATGTTTGGGAGCCACGAGATATAAAACAGCCATCAGTGCGCACGAATTTGATACAGTTGTTTGAGCGTCGATTTGGTATACAGGCATTCATTTGCTGATCTGATAATAATGGAATAAAATGGGAAAATGAAAATTTTAAAGACAATTGCTGAAGTTCGCCAATATACTTCAGAGGAGCGGCGTTTAGGCCTTTTGATTGGTTTTGTGCCAACAATGGGAGCACTCCATGAGGGGCATCTTTCGCTAGTACAGCGTGCAAAAGCCATGTGTGATCGCGTATTGGTGTCTATTTTTGTCAATCCAAAACAATTTGGACCTCATGAAGATTTTGCCCAATATCCAAGAGATTTGAGGAGCGATTGTACTTTATTAAAAAAAGCAGGTGTTGAATGTGTTTTTGCGCCTTCTGTCGATGAAATGTGGCCATCGGGAAATGATACAATTGTGAGGGTGGAAAAATTATCACGTATTTTGATGGGAAAATTACGTCCAGGGCATTTTTGTGGTGTAACGAGTGTTGTTGCTAAGCTTTTTAATATTGTTCAGCCCGATAAGGCTTTTTTGGGAGAAAAGGATTTTCAACAAATTTTAATCATTCGGCGTATGGTTAAAGATTTAGCCTTTCCTGTTGAGATTGTTGGCGTTCCTATTCTACGTGAAGCAGATGGTGTTGCGCATTCTTCACGCAATCAGTTTTTAACATTAGAAGATCGTAAAGCGGCCAAAATTATTCCTAAAAGTGGAAAAGCTGCTGAAAAGCTTTACCATGAAGGTGAACGATCGGTTGATAAATTATGCCAAACTGTTCATGATATTTTACAAAAAGAACCGCGTGCAATCATTGAAGCAATAGATTTACGGGATATGGAAACTTTATGCGCGGTCAAAGGAACACTGAATAAACCAGCAGTTTTACTTCTTACTGTCCGTTTTGGTGAGGTAAGGCTTATTGATCAATACATATTGCAAGAGAAGGGCGGAAAATGAGTATACATAAAATAGTCAAACGTATAACATCTTCTGAAATACGCGCAAGAAAGGGACAACAGCCGATTGTTTCTTTGACAGCTTATCAAGCTTATACTGCGCGGATTGCTGATCCCTATTGCGATATCCTTTTGGTTGGTGATAGCGTTGGTATGGTTGTGTATGGGTTCGAGACAACGCTTCCTGTTAATTTAAATATGATGATTTTACATGGGAAAGCCGTGGTGCGTGGGTCTCAAAAAGCTCTTGTCGTTATTGATATGCCTTTTGGCTCTTATGAGGAAAGTAAAGAGCAAGCTTTTTTAAATGCATCGTGTATTCTTGCCCAAACGGGATGTGGGGCTGTTAAGCTTGAAGGTGGTGTTTATATGGCGGACACAATAGATTTTTTGTGTAAACGTGGCATTCCAGTGATGGGGCATATTGGTCTCACCCCCCAAGCGATGAATCGTTTTGGAGGTTTCAAAACACAAGGGTGCAAGGAGAGCGATTGGCAAAGAATTGAAGAAGATGGAGCAGCGATTGAAGAGGCAGGTGCTTTTGCTGTTGTTTTAGAAGCAATTGTCGAGCCTTTAGCGGTGAAACTTACCAAAAAGCTTTCTATTCCTACGATCGGGATAGGCGCGTCCAATCAATGCGATGGACAAATATTGGTGATGGAAGATATGTTAGGCTATGGTTCCCATGTGCCAAAATTTGTACGGCGTTATGGCAACCTTGAGCAAGCTATGGAAGCAGCCATCAAGAATTATGCAGAAGATGTTACATCTCGTGCTTTTCCAGCGGAAAGAGAAGTTTATAAACTAAAATAAACTTTTGTTTAAGGTGAACAGTTTGACAAGAGGACATTTGCTGTTTTGATAATGAAAGTGCATGATTTCATATATTTTTGTATGTAATTTTAGCTGTGATTTTTTTTATTGCTTTCATGGGGGCATTCTCTCATGCAAAATAGAACGCTGTTGAGGGGATAATTTGCATGCTTTTAAAAAAGAAACATTGAGACACCTCATTTCACATTCGCGATAGTGCCTATGAATGGTATGATGGTGAAGTCTCGAAGAACTGTATAAAACTATAAAGCGCGATCATCTTTATGCTTCCTAAAAAAGCAAGCGGGTACCCATCACACCTTTGCCAACTTCCAATGTTGCGGACAACGCTTGCGTAGCACTTGAAATGGTCCATAAGAAGCATTTTTAGCTCTTTCTTATACAAATTTTACCCATACTTTTCTCATCATTTATGATGTGCAAGCAAACGATTTTTGTTGATGCCATATAAGAAGGTCTGAAATGAGTAAATCCTACGACATTTGAGACTCTTATTCAACATGAAAAACAATGAATTATTATTATAAATCAGTGTGATGAGTTTTTAATGATAAGGAATCAACAATGCAAAGAGTCTATAATTTTTGGACATCCAAGTCATTAAAGCGCGTTAAAAATGCGTTTTCAATTTGTTGGGTAGAGTAGGGGTGTAAATTAAGATCATCGGATGAAATATTATTGGGAGAGCCAAAATAGCGAAGGGCTTCTTCTATATTAAATCCAGCAAGCATGATCGCTTCATGATATGCAGCAATACGATCGGCTTGTTTGATTTTTTTTAAAAGTTTTTGAGAAAGATCAACGGGAAGAGAAAAGCGCATATGGATCGCATCTTGGATGCACTTTTCAATGCGTTCATATTGTTTTCCTATGATAGCTTTAAAGGGTGAAATCATATCACCGATAACATATTCTGGTGCATCATGAAGAAGAGCACAGAGACATTCATTTCTCGGCGACTGTGGAAAAAGTTTTTGAAATATTTGTTCGACCAAAAGTGAATGTTGTGCAACAGAATAGGCATGCTCTCCTCGTGTTTGACCATTCCACCGTGCCACACGAGCAAGTCCATGGGCAATATCTTCAATTTCAATATCAAAAGGAGAAGGATTGAGAAGATCAAGTCTGCGTCCAGAGAGCATTCTTTGCCAAGCGCGTGCTTCTCCACTTTTTAATAATTCAGCTTTAGCCATGTGTATTTTCTACAGTATTTTCAGGAAAGGTAAAATTCATATTTTCAGCAATATGTATGGTGACAGGAATGTTTTTGACGCTAAAGGGAATGTTATGATCCATAGTATCTTTGACATGGTCAATACGCATTAAAGCAAGAGCCTCATTTGCAACACATGTTGCCAAGTGACCAAGTACTTTTGTTCCTGCTGCAATGCTCGATTGAGGGGGGAGATCAAACTGACTTTTTATAATTAAAATACGGCGGCGTATAGCGCGGCGATGGTGCATTCGTGAAACAATTTCTTGTCCAATATAACACCCTTTGTTGAATGCAAGTCCATTGATTTGATCATAATTAATATCATGAGGAAAGACTTTGCCAATTTCATAGTCTTGACCACTTTCTGCAATTGCATAACGGATACGCAATTGATTCCATGGGGCATAATCTTCTGAAGCTAAAAAAGGGACTTTGCCGTAGATTCGGATGATTTTTTCTTGTTGTGGGAAGCGTTTATCAACAAAATATGAATCAAAATTTAAAGTATCTGATTCATTTTTCCAAGAAACGGTGACAATCTCTTGTAATGGTTGTATAATTTCTACTTTTTTACGCAGTTTATAGAGCAACAGACGCTTGTAGAGTATATCAGCCAAAGACATCACAATATCAATAAAATAACCATCCTCTCTTTTTCCGATAAGAAAATCAGCAAGAACCTTTCCTTGTGGGGATAAGAGGGCTCCAGGGAAAAGTCCTTGGGGAGTAATTTTTTTGACATCTGTTGTGATCAGGGATTGTAAAAAATCTGTTGCTTCTTCACCTGTAATTTGAATAATTCCACGGTTTTTTAAGCAAATGGCGTTTGGTTTTTCAATCATGGTTCTTGCCTTTCTGCTCAAAGTTCCATAATCGATAAGTGAGCAATATGTAAGGAGCTTGGCCTATGTTTAAAACATTTGATACAATTTTTAAAGGTGCAACACTTGTGAATCATGATGGAAGAAGCAAGCGTGATATTGGTGTGACAAATGGCCGTATTGCTGCAATTGGCGATCTTACATGTGTTTCGGCTGGTGAGGTGATTGATTGTACGGGGCTTCATATTTTGCCGGGAATTATTGATAGTCAAGTGCATTTTCGTGAGCCAGGCAATGAATATAAGGAGGATTTAGAAAGTGGATCGTATTCTGCGGTGTTAGGAGGGGTTACAGCAGTGTTTGAGATGCCTAATACCAATCCATTGACAACATCAGAAGAAACATTAAGCGATAAGGTTAAGCGCGGATTTCATCGAATGCATTGTGACTTTGCATTTTGGGTTGGAGGAACGCGTGAAAATGCTCATGAACTGTCTGAGTTAGAAAGACTTCCTGGTGCAGCGGGAATTAAAGTTTTTATGGGGTCTTCTACCGGAGATCTTTTGGTCGATGATGATGAAAGTGTACGTCTTATTTTGAAAAATACACGCCGTCGTGCAGCTTTTCATTCTGAAGATGAGGAAAGGCTCAAAGAGCGTAAAGTGCTGCGTATTGAAGGGGATGCATCCTCGCATCCCATTTGGCGTGATGAGATTGCAGCGTTAAAGTGTACGCAGCGTTTGGTAAAAATTGCCCATGAGACGAAAGCACGCATTCATGTATTACATCTTTCGACAGAAGAAGAAATTGATTTTCTAAAAAAACATAAAGATATTGCAACAATTGAAGTGACACACCATCATTTGACTCTTACGGCGGATGATTATAAGCAGTTTGGTACATTAATTCAGATGAATCCACCTATTCGCGAATCGCGCCACCGTGAAGCCCTTTGGTATGGTGTTCAACAGGGGATTATTGATGTTTTAGGCTCAGATCATGCGCCTCATACCCTTGAGGACAAGCTTCAATCTTATCCCTCTTCACCTTCAGGAATGACAGGAGTACAAACAACAGCAGCAATTATGTTGACACATGTGAATGCAGGAAAGATATCCCTTGAGCGTTTTGTTGATCTCACGTCACATGGCCCTAGTCGTATTTTTGGTATAAGCTGTAAAGGACGTCTTGCTGTCGGATATGATGCTGATTTAACCATTGTTGATCTGAAGCGTGAAGAAATTATTACGAATGGCTTAATTGGTTCGCGTGCCGGCTGGACACCTTATGATGGCCAAAAGGTCAAAGGTTGGCCTGTCGGGACTATTATCCGTGGTATGCGCGTTATGTGGGAAGGTGAAATTGTCACACCTTCACAAGGAGAGCCTATTAAATTTATAGAAACTTTGGTGTAAACAGCATAAGTTTTATCTTGTTATGCCAAAAACATCATCTTTTATAGAGTAATAATGTGATATAAGACATATCAGCTTCTTTAACATGTCAGTATTTTAGTATGTGATGAATGTTCTTAGGTTTTTTTGTAGAGTTTCACAGCACATCACATGGTGGAAAGCCAAGTAGAACGCACGAGCATTTGGGCTATTTACAAACCATATTGGATTAAGAATCTTCATCCTTTGAAGATAGGGAGGAAGCCAAAGAGTAATTTTTACAGAGAAAAGGTACTTATAAGAATAAAAACATATCAAGGCACTCTTCTTCAAAAGTTTTTTATTTTCAAAAGCAACTTATTGATCTCTTCATTTGTGAGGGGGGCATCATTGATATCGCTTAAATTGAAGCAGATGCTTTTCATACAGGTTAGTTGTTATAATGCATGAGAAGATTTTCGGATAAAGTTCTTCCTTCTTCAATGTATCTTTGATTGGCTTCAATGGCTGCTTGTGTACAATGATGATAATTTTCTGAAAAAGCGCGATAGGCTTCATTAAATGCTTCATAAAAATAAGCGCGCCTTTGTGGGATGGGGTGTTCTGCTTCAATCAGTGCGTTCATATAGTCATACCATTGGCTGGTTTGAGGTTCACAAAGATTTTGGAGAGAATGCAATGATCCCAAAATTTCTGCGAGACGAAGTAATTTTTTTTCATAAGGTGGAGATTGTTGTGCGAAGGTTGGCATTGAAACAACAAGAAATATTAAAAGAATGATTTTTCTCAATTTATTCCACATTATTTTGTATTACTTTCTTTGAATAAAGCTCTGTACAGATAAAATAATTTTGTCATAAGAACGATGTTAAAAAATAGGGTTAATTGCGACATTGTTCTCAATGATTGGTTACAAAATATAGGGCGTAAAAGACAGTAAGGAACCCATTGTGGAATATTAAAATACTGATGAAGCTTTTTGTGTGGTTAGAATTTTTAAGATTTGCTTCCTGTAATCTATTTTTCATATAAATATTCATTGCCTATGGAATTTTTTCTAAACTCCTTTTTTCAAGGAGGGGGGAGCTCTCTATCTATAGAATGCTTTTGTCAAATCAAATAAAAGAGATTGTTTTTATGATAAATGATGGATACAGCTTCACTTACAATAGGGAAGAAGAATTTAACTATAAGGTAAAAGTTTTAGTCTAAACCGCATAATGCGATCATTTGAGATAAGAGATATCTAAGGAGCAGTGCGTAATATCGTTTACGGAGTATAATGATGAGTAAGTTGCGACTTTATAATACGCTGACACGTAAAAAAGAAAATTTTATACCAATAGATCCAACAAAAGTGCGTCTTTATGTTTGTGGCCCAACAATTTATGATTACGCACATATAGGAAATGCACGTCCTATCATTGTTTTTGATGTTTTATTTCGCTTATTACGTCATGTTTATGGCAATGATCATGTTTTATATGCGCGTAATATTACAGATGTTGATGATAAAATTAATGCACGAGCTGCTTGTGAATATCCAAATTTGTCACTGAATGACGCTATTCGTCAATTAACAGAACGCACATATTCTCAGTTTCAACAAGATACAATAGCGCTTGGTTGTCTCTTGCCAACCAGTCAACCACGTGCCACCGAGCATTTAGAGGAGATGCGCGTGCTCATCGAAAAATTGCTTGAAAAGGGGCATGCTTATAAAGCGGAAAATCATATATTATTCTCTATAAATAGCATAAAAAATCCTCCCCATTATGGGGCATTTGCAAATCGTTCTTTAGATGAAATGAGGGCGGGCGCACGTATTGATGTTGCTGCTTATAAAAGGGAGGAGATGGATTTTGTTTTATGGAAGCCTTCTGTAGAAGGAGAACCAGGTTGGGAATCGCCGGGCGGAATTCCTGTTTTAGGTCGTCCAGGTTGGCATATTGAATGTTCTGCCATGTCAATGGCGAAGTTATTGGCTCCCTATGGTGGTGGTTTAACTTGTGATGATCCGATTGCAAATATTTTTGACATCCATGGGGGTGGACTTGATTTAATTTTTCCTCACCATGAAAATGAGATTGCACAAAGTTGTTCAGCTTTTGGGACAGAGCGAATGGCTAATTTTTGGATGCATAACGGCTTTTTACAAGTTGAAGGTAAAAAGATGTCAAAAAGCTTTGGCAATTTCATAACCATTCGTTCTGTATTAGAAAATGATTTTTTGGAATTTAATGGTGTTTTAGCCGATGAAATGAAGCAAAATTGGGCGGGTTTGTCTGCACGTTTTTCAATGCTTCAAACGCATTATCGTGAACCATTAAATTGGACAGCACAGCGTTTAATGCAATCGAGCAGTGAACTGTATCGTTGGTATGAATTGCTTCGCAGTAAAAAGAGTATGATGGAAAACAATGAAGCGCTTGAATATACTTTAATAGATGCCCTCAGTGATGATCTTAATACGCCAAAAGCATTAACTCTTTTGCGAAAATTTTATAAAGCAGACGATGTTTTGGCTCTTGCGAATGGCATGAATTTATTAGGACTATTACGACAAGACTGGATTAAAGCAATAGATTGCCCATTATTTATAAAAAAAACGTCTCTTGATTCAAAATTTATTGATCAGTGCATTGCCGAAAGACTGCGGCTTATCCATAATAAAGAGTGGGAAGCTGCGGATAAAATTCGCAATGAGCTTGCAGCCGAGGGGATTCTCTTAAGAGATAGTAAGGATTCGCAAAGTGGTAAGCGTATAACTGTGTGGGAAATCAAACGACTCTAATTTCCCTATTCCAGCAGCTTTCATAAATTAAAGGGAGAAAGTTTGATGGAATTTTTATATCATTATGGATACATCACGCTTAAGCTTTCTGTAGGTCTTGTTGCTTTCCTATTTATTTTAAGAACGACGGGTTGTGGGAGCCTTAGTCAGATGACACCCGTTGATTTGGTCAGCAATTTTGTCATGGGAGGTATTATTGGAGGAGTCATTTATAATCAGAATATTAGCAGCATTCAATTATTGCTTGTTTTACTGATTTGGCAAATCTTGATTGCATCTTTTAATTTTTTTGCACGCTATTCAGTTTTTTTTCGTCGTCTTATTGCAGGGCAGAATGTCACATTGGTTTTAGATGGGGACTTTCAAATGGATAAGATTAAGAATTTAGGGATCAATGTTAATGATCTCATTACAATGTTACGCCTTAAAGGGTGTCACTTACATGAAGCTGCTTTTGTGCGTTTGGAAACCAATGGGGAGTGCACTGTTATTAAAAAGGAAGAGGGTAAGAAATCAACAATTGTCGTAGAAAATGGTGAAGTTATTGATGATAGTCTAAAAGAGATTGGTAAAACAAAAAAGTGGCTTCAGGCAGAATTGAAAAAAAAGCATGTAAAAATTGAAAATTTATTTGCAGCAGAATGGTATGAGCACACAGCTCCAAATAATAAACTATATAGTGGATTATTTCTTGTTCCTTTTTCAAAAACAGTCTAACTTCAAACAACGAATAAGTATAGCTTATCAGAAGCGTAAGAAACTTATAAACAACTACAGGGGGTGTTTTCCCTTTTGTGTGGATGATAGAGAAGTAAGGGCTTTATGAGACGTAATGAAATGACAAAAACTGTATCATCAGATACAGGGAAAACTCTGCGCACACTTTATAATTTATGGCCTTATATGTGGCCGGCCGATCGGCGAGATCTAAAAATACGTGTATTATGGGCAATATTTTATCTTGTTTTGGCCAAGCTCGTTCTTATATCTGTACCATATTTCTTTAAATATTCTACGAATGTGCTTGATGCAAGCTTTCAGCTCCCTACATGGTTTCCATCCAGTTTGATTATTCCAATCATGCTTGTTTTGGCATATAATGTCGCTCGTATTATGCAGGCTGGATTAAATCAATTACGCGATTCCCTTTTTGCTACTGTTGGTCAATACGCTGTTCGTCAATTAGCTTATAAAACCTTTGTACATATTCATGAGTTATCTTTACGATTTCATTTAGAACGCCGAACTGGTGGGCTTTCTCGTGTGATTGAGCGTGGTACAAAAGGAATTGAAGTGATCGTAAGGTTCTCAATCCTCAGTACCGCACCGACAGTTTTAGAATTCATATTAACAGCGCTTGTATTTTATATAAGTTACGGATGGCACTATCTTCTCATTATTGTTGTAACGGTTTTTTTATATACCTTATTTACCATTAAGGCGAGTGATTGGCGTATTCGTATTCGGCAACAAATGAATACAGCAGATACTGAGGCAAATACGCGCGCTGTTGATTCTCTTTTGAATTTTGAAACGGTCAAATATTTTGGCAATGAAACTCTAGAAGCCGATCGTTTTGATGCTTCTATGGCAGGTTATGAAAAAGCCGCAACAAAGATTTGGACATCATTAAGCTGGCTTAATTTTGGTCAGGCTCTTATCTTTGGTCTTGGAATGACGATCATGATGCTGATGTCAGCTTATGAAGTTTTTTATAAGACACAAACTTTAGGAGATTTTGTTTTTATTAATGCCCTTTTAATGCAACTTTCCATTCCACTGAATTTTATTGGTTCAATTTATCGTGATGTTCGACAAGGTTTAACGGATATTGAAGCGATGTTTGATCTTTTAGATGTTCAGCAGGAGATCATTGATAAATCGAATGCTAAACCGTTAGAGATAAGCGATGGGACCATTCGTTTTCATCAGGTAAAGTTCTCTTATGATTCGACGCGTCAGATTCTCAGAGATATTGATTTTGAAGTCCCTGGGGGAAAAACAGTCGCCATTGTCGGTCCATCGGGTGCAGGTAAATCAACCATTTCTCGATTACTTTTTCGCTTTTATGATGTTGAGGCCGGTTCTATCACAATTGACGGGCAGGATATTCGTGACATAACACAAAAAAGTCTACGTGAAGCGATCGGCATGGTCCCACAAGATACGGTGTTATTTAATGATACAATTGCCTATAATATTCGCTATGGGCGACCAAGTGCGACCGATGAAGAGATGCGCAAAGCTGCTGAAATGGCACAAATATCAAAATTTATTGAGATGTTACCGGAAGGTTTTCAGTCTATGGTAGGAGAGCGTGGTCTCAAATTATCAGGGGGTGAAAAACAACGTGTGGCTATTGCACGGACACTCTTAAAAGCTCCTCCACTTCTTATTTTAGATGAAGCAACTGCCGCTCTTGATACGGCGACGGAACAGGAAATTCAACAAGCATTGGATATTGTAAGCCGTGGACGTACAACATTAATTATTGCGCATCGTCTTTCTACGGTTATCAATGCTGATGAAATTTTGGTTCTTAAAAGTGGCCGTATTATTGAAAATGGGACGCATACAGAGCTCTTACGAAAAAAAGGTCTCTATGCTTCAATGTGGAATAAGCAGCTTGAGGCATCGCAAGCTGAAGAAAAATTACGTAAAATGCGTGAAGAAGATGAGACGGGTATTGTTAACCGCAAAAATAAAGTGGGAAAAATGTAATCTATATCTTTATATGGAGTGATTGATTTAATAGATAAAAAGAGACAAGGGGAACAAAAAGATTTATTACTTGTTTAAGTTTACGATGAATAGGAAATTATATGAGTATTCTGCAATCTGTCCATAATAGCTTTGTGCCGATCCATAAAGAAGGCTATCCTTTTATTGTAGCGTTTTTTGTTATTTCGCTCATTCTTGGTTGGATATGGAGTCCATTATTTTGGTGTGGTCTTATTCTTACAGTGTGGTGTATATACTTTTTCCGTGATCCAGATCGTGTGATCCCTTTGAATTCAAATTGGGTTATGTCGCCTGCAGATGGGCGCATTTCATTTGTGGAATCCTGTATTCCACCTGAAGAATTAGGCTTAGGGAAAGATGAAATGACCCGTATCTCCATTTTTATGGATGTTTTTTCATGTCATATTAACCGTATTCCTATCAGTGGTACAGTAGAGTCTATCGTTTATCATCCAGGTCGGTTTACCAATGCGGAGTTTGATAAGGCCAGTCAGTTTAATGAACGGAATGGAGTGGTCATTGATAGCAAGCATGGAAAAATTGGTATCGTACAAATCGCGGGGATGTTTGCCCGTCGGATTGTTTGTTGGTCAAAAGAAAACGATGCTGTTATCACAGGAGAGCGATTTGGATTGATTCGTTTTGGTTCTCGCCTTGATATTTATATACCCACTGCAATGAAATTGCGTGTTACGGTTGGACAAACAGCTATTGCTGGAGAGACAGTTTTGGGTTCTTTTGATGATAAGAGTGCTATAACGGACTTCAGATACGATTAGGACCGCACAATGAAAAATTTTTCGCCATTTTCTTCATTCAATCCTGAGGGGCAGCATGATGATATTGCAAATCGGCGGCGTTCACCTACATCAATGCGGTATGTTATTCCCAATATTATTACTATTTTGGCCATTTGTGCAGGGATGAGCAGCATTCGTTTAGCTTTTGAGAATCGCTATGAGGCTGCGATTTTAATGGTGCTTTTGGCTGCAGTTTTAGATGGGGCTGATGGTCGTATTGCGCGTTTAATAGATGGGAGTTCATCTTTTGGGGCGCAGATGGATTCTCTTGCTGATGTTATAAATTTTGGTGTTACTCCTGCACTTATTGTTTATTCCTTTATTTTGAATCAGGCATACCATATTGGTTGGGTTGCGGCTCTTGTTTATTGTGTTGCTTGTTGTTTGCGATTAGCGCGTTTTAATGTGATGTTGGAGAGCAACAATATACCTCAATGGCAGAAAAGTTATTTTGTTGGTGTTCCAACACCAGCAGGAGCGTTACTCCTTTTATTGCCTATGTATCTAGGCGCTCTTGGTTTGGTTCCCAGTTGGGGATGGGCCTTGTTTTTTAGTCTTTATACTGTAATTATTTCTTTTCTTTTGATTAGTCGTTTACCCGTGTGGAACGCAAAGTCAATTGATCAAAATTTGAGACGTGATATCGTTATACCTTGCATGTTGGTCATCGTTATTTATGTGGGTTTTCTTGCAACTTACACATGGAAAACTTTATTGATTACAGCTGTTGGCTATATGATTTTTCTCCCCTGTAGTTTTGTCTCTTATAATAAACGCGCTGCTTTAGAAGAGAAAAAGGTTGACGCTAAAGCTATCCCAGAATCATAAAGTGTTTCATTTTTCTGTTGAGAAGCACAGGAAAAAGAGAGTTTCAACTATTTACGTTTCAGGTGATGATTAATGAGGGGCATGATAATCCACAAACCGATTTTTACGGACATCAAAGAGTTTTCCAGTTTCCTTTAAATCAGGGGATAGCAAATGGATTATTTTTTTTGCAACCTCTTGTGGCGAGGGGAGTGTTTGTGGATCTTCTCCAGGCATAGCTTTAGCGCGCATGGCTGTGCGTGTGGCTCCAGGGTTGACACAATTAATCTTAATAGAGGTTTGTTTGAGTTCTTCTGCCCAACAGCGGGCAATCATTTCTAAGGCCGCTTTAGAGGCTGCATAAGCTCCCCAAAAAGGGCGTGCAACATGCGCAACGCTTGATGACAACAGGATGGCGCGTCCAGCATCAGATTCACGTAGTAAAGGCTCAACGGTTTTTATTAAGCGCCATTGACTGAAAAGATTTATTTGGAAGACATCTTCAAATACTGTGTTTTCTATATGCGCTATTGGTGAGAGTGTTCCAAGGATTCCTGCATTTGCAACGATAATATCAAGTTTTTTCCAGCGTTTGGCAATTGAGACAGCAAGAGTATCGATGTTTTCCATATGATGCAAATCCAGTGGAACGAGGGTTGCATGAGCCCCTTTTTCTCGGATTTTATTGTCCAATTCAGTAAGTCCACTAACTGTTCGTGCAAGAGCAATAATATGAGCGCCGCGTTCAGCAAGCTCGAGTGCCAAATAATAGCCAATGCCCCTTGATGCACCAGTAACAAGTGCAACACGCCCATGGAGACTAAAATCACGTTTTGTCATCATTAATCTCTTGTTTTAAGAACAGATGATTGATGAATTTTAGAAAAGTTTTCTTGATCAACTAGATGCGTAGGATAATATCCGGTAAAATAATGGTCAGTAAATTGTGGATCGGCGTTATTTCGTTTTTCCCCTGCTACAGCAAAATATAATCCATCCGTTGAAAGAAATTCTAAAGAGTCCGCTCCAATAAAATTGCACATAGATTTTAAATCTGGATATTGATTCGCTAAAAGACTTTCAACATTAGGTGTATCAATACCATAAAAGTCGGGATAGAAAATCATAGGGCTAGAAACGCGCAGATGAACTTCCTTTGCTCCTGCATCGCGAATCATTCGTACGATTTTAAGGGATGTTGTTCCCCGTACAATAGAATCATCGACCAAAATAACACGTTTGCCTTCAATCACAGAACGGTTTGCCGAATGTTTTAACTTGACGCCAAAAGCACGAATTTGTTGTGTTGGTTCGATAAAAGTGCGTCCAACATAGTGATTACGAATAATACCAAGCTCGAAGGGAATTCCAATTTCTTGTGCGTAGCCAATTGCGGCAGGCGTTCCTCCATCAGGAACAGGAACTACAACATCACCCTCACAAGGGGCTTCCTGTGCTAAGCGGATTCCCATATTTTTACGTGTTGTATAAACACTACGTCCTCCAACGATTGAGTCCGGACGGGCAAAATAAACATATTCAAACAAGCAAAGTTTTTCTGGTTTTGTATTTTCTTGTTTTATAATTTTTTTGGTAATTTCCCCATTTTTTTGTATTTCACAGATAATGATTTCTCCATTTTTAACATCACGAACATATTTTGCTCCAATAATATCAAGAGCACAAGTTTCAGAACAAAAGATAGGCTTACCATCAAGTTCTCCCATAACGAGAGGCCTAATTCCTATTGGATCGCGTGCTGCAATAAGCTTTGTACGTGTGAGGGCTAACATAGCATATCCCCCCGCTACTTGCCGAATTGCATCAACAAAACGATCAGAGGACGATTCATAACGTGAGCGGGCAATAAGATGGAGAAAAACTTCTGAATCTGACGTTGATTGACAGATAGCCCCAGAAGCAATTAGTTCACGGCGCAATGTAAGACCATTGGTAAGATTACCATTATGCGCAATAGCGATACCGCCAACTTTCAATTCAGCAAAAAGGGGTTGAACATTGCGTAATGCCACTTCCCCAGTTGTTGAGTAACGGGTATGCCCAATAGCACGATTTCCTGGTAAGCGCGCAAGTGTTGCAGGGTTTGTATAGTGATCACCAACAAGACCTAAATGTTTTTCTTGATGAAATATTTTATTATGGTAAGAGACGATGCCAGCAGCTTCTTGCCCACGATGCTGAAGTGCGTGGAGACCAAGAGCTGTTAATGCTGCAGCATCTTCATGCCCAAGAATGCCAAAAACCCCACATTCTTCATGAAGCGTATCATCATCTAATGAAAATTCTTGACAGGAAATATTGCTTTTTATCATCATATTCTTTCAGTTGTGATAGAGAAGAATCATTAATACCACATTTTACATCGTTTAGTTCTCTTCCCTCCTAAAAAGCTATTCTCCATTTTTCAGAAGTGTCTTTTCATGAGAATTTTGTTTATGCGTATGTTTATCGCTGTCTTTAAACAAATTTTCCACCTTTTCGAGAACAGATCCAAGATCTTTTGGGAGTACTTCCCAAACTTTTTGTCCCAGTGAATCTAAAATAGGCCTCATTTTAGCATCTTTTAACCAGTTCGCTTGGTGCTCCGGTTTAATTAAGGCATTAATCAGCAACATAGCGATGACCATAATCAGGAAACCGCGAAGGGCTCCAAAAATAAAACCAAGAGTGCGGTCTAGGATACCAATTCGACTATCAATAATAAAATCGGAGATTTTCATTGTAATAATTGAAGTAATAATGAGAACAATAATAAAAATTGTGACCAATGTTGTGATCAATGCAATCATTTTATTAGAGAGGTATTGTTCAAAAAAAGGTAAGACAGGTTTGAATAAAAACAGTGTCGTAACAGCTGAAACTGCCCAAGAAATCAACGATAACACTTCACGTGAAAATCCTCGAAGCATAGCAAGAAAAGCGGACAACAGGATGATTAGTACGACAATTCCATCAAGGATTGTTATGATCATTTGTTTGTTCCTTATACATAAATTTGTGTTCTTTAAGCCTATGTGCAAATATATTTTGTGATGCTATTTTTTATTCTTATAGCAAGGATATTTTGTATTTTATAGAGTTTTTTCTATATTATTCGGTCTGTGGTGCGGATCATTTTTTACTTGCGGTAAGAATAGCAACGAGTTCGGGAAGGTCGGAGAAAGTTTTTTGTTGAAAATTGAGCGACTTTATCATTTCGGTTGTTGTTGTGGGATGAAATGCCCCCTGAAATCCGAGTTTTTTTGCTTCATTGATGCGCTGTGCTGAATGTGCAACAGCGCGTGTCGCTCCTGAAAGACTAACTTCACCAAAATATACATAATCCGTTGGCAAAGGGATATTGGCAAGAGAAGATATCAAAGCAGCGGCTACAGCTAAATCAGCAGCAGGTTCTGATATACGATATCCCCCTGCTACATTTAGATAAACATCGTGCTGTCCAAAGCGAATGCCGCAATGGGCTTCTAAAACGGCAAGAATCATAGAAAGACGATTTCCATCCCATCCGATAACCGCACGTCGTGGTGTTCCAAGGGAAGAAGGAGCAACAAGCGCTTGAATTTCTACCAATATCGGGCGTGTTCCTTCCATGCCTGCGAAAACCGCAGCGCCTGGTGCTTTTTCATTGCGTTCTCCTAAAAACAATTCGGATGGATTGATCACTTCGCGTAATCCCTTGTCAGACATTTCAAAGACACCAATTTCATCCGTTGGTCCGAAGCGATTTTTTACAGTTCTAAGAATGCGATAATGATGTCCTCCTTCCCCCTCAAAATAGAGAACGCCATCAACCATATGTTCAACGACTCGAGGACCAGCAATTTGGCCATCTTTTGTAACATGACCAACAAGAACAACAGCAGCCCCTGTTTTTTTAGCGAAGCGAATCATAGCCTGAGCACCAATACGGACTTGTGTGACAGTGCCGGGTGCTGAATCTGCTGTATCTGACCATAAGGTTTGAATCGAATCGATAATCACCATATCAAGGTTTTTATGCTCGCTTAAGGTTGCAAGAATATCTTCAACATTGGTTTCAGCAGCAAGTTTCACCTCTGTATTATGAGCGCCAAGCCTTTGCGCGCGCAGACAAATTTGCGCAATAGCCTCTTCACCTGAGACATAGATAATATGATGTCCTTTGCGTGATAAAGCAGCAGCTGTTTGTGTGAGCAATGTTGATTTTCCAATACCTGGATCACCACCAACAAGGAGTGCTGATCCACGGACAAAGCCCCCACCAGTAACACGATCAAGTTCAGCAATACCAGAACAAATACGTGGAGCATTTTGGATTTCTCCAGAAAGAGAGGTAAGGGCAACGATGCGCCCTTTACGAGCATTTTGCTTAGGACCACTTCCTATGCCGCCATTTATATTTTCTTCAACAAGAGAATTCCATTCTCCACAGGCACTACATTTTCCTGCCCAACGAGAATGGACGGTCCCGCAATTTTGACAGATAAATTGAAGTCGGTTCCGTACCATAGTGATTTAACCAATTTGTTCTGGAAGATAATTGCTATCTGCCAGATCACTAAAGCGTGTGAAATCAGATTGAAAGGCAAGGGATACGATTCCTGTCGGTCCGTGACGTTGTTTTGCAACAATAACATCAGCTTTTCCCATAATTTTATCCATTTCATCTTGCCATTTTTGATGTTCCAAAGTCCCTAATTTTGGTTCTTCATTTTTGAAGTAATATTCTTCGCGATAGACAAATAGAACAATGTCGGCATCTTGCTCAATAGAACCAGATTCACGCAAATCTGAGAGTTGTGGGCGTTTATCTGTTCTGTTTTCGACTTGGCGCGAAAGCTGTGAAAGAGCAATAATAGGGATATTCAACTCTTTGGCTAAGGCTTTGAGCCCCGTCGTAATTTCCGTAATCTCTTGAACACGATTTTCAGATGAACGCTTTGAGCTACTTGTCATGAGTTGGATATAATCGATAATTAAAACATCCAAACCATGTTGTCGCTTGAGACGCCGGGCACGGGCAGCCAGTTGCGTAATTGATATTCCCCCAGTTTGATCAATATAAAGGGGGGCCTTTTGGAGTTGGTTTACTGCACGGATGATTTTTGAAAATTGTTCATCTGAAATATGACCACGCCGAATATCAGAAGAAGAGACTTCCGTTTGTTCAGAAATAATACGCGTTGCAAGCTGTTCTGAGGACATTTCAAGTGAAAAGAATCCTACAATGCCGCCTTCATTTTCTTCGGCATTACTATTATGATTATAAGCATTGGCAATATTAAAGGCAATGTTGGTTGCTAATGAAGTTTTCCCCATACCAGGGCGTCCCGCAAGGATAATTAAGTCTGATGCTTGTAATCCCCCCATTTTTTCGTCAAGTGTTTTAATATGGGTTGCTATCCCTGATAATTGTGAAGAACGCCTTTTTGCAGCACTGGCCATATCAAGTGCTTTTTTGACAGCCTCATTAAAATTTTCAAATCCGCCTCCATATTTTCCTTTTTCTGCGAGCTCAAATAACTGATTTTCAATAGTTTCAATTTGTTGGATCGGCGAAAGCTCTACAGGGGCATCAAAGGCAGTATTGACAACTTGAGTTCCAAGGTTGATCAAAGATCGACGGATAAAAAGGTCGTAAATAACGCGTCCATAATCTTCAGCATTAATAATGGTGACCGCCTCCTTGGCTAAGCGAACAACATACTGGTAGACAGTAATATCTCCAATTTTCTCTTCCATTTGGATATGAGGCTTGATCGTAACCGGATCTACAAGTTTTCCTGTTTTAATAAGGTGAGATAAAACAGCATAAATCTTTTGATGCAACGGTTCAAAAAAATGCTCTGATTTTAAAAAATCCGAAACGCGGTCGAGAGAATCATTGTTGATAAAGATGGCTCCAAGTAATGCTTGTTCAGCTTCAATATTATGCGGAAGTTGCCGAAAAGAAGGGGGATCTTCTTTTTTCGAAGAGCTGATATTAACAATGCTCGTTTCTTCCATAATATTTTTCCACTAAAATTCTGAGTCTAGCTACTTTAGGCGATAAATTGAAGGATATACATCAAGAAAATAGAACTATAAATCTTCATTTTAAGTTAAAATTACATTATTTTTAAAAACTCTCTTTTCGTTGCTCATTTATCATTCGCGTATTATTTTTATAATATGTTGTGATTTTTAAGGAGCCGTTTCAGCATTCTAAATTTAAGTATTTTTAAGTTACGTGATCTTAAAATATAAGTAGAATTTCTTTTCTATAATTGAAATGATTTTAGATCATATGAAGATATAATCAACTTACTGCTCATGAAATTTTTACCTTAAGGGTAGAACTTTAAATTACTTCTATGCTGGAAAATAAAAAACATTTCCTCTTAAGTAATATTATCATTTTTGGCATGAATATATTTAAATAAGATATTTCTAATTTTTAAAAAAAGCTGGTCCCACAAAAGCCATAAAATACTCAATTGTAAAGCATAAGTATTTTATGGCCAATATTTTAAATGGTAAAAGATATAAAACAGAAAGCAAAAGGAGCAATTAAGCTTCTTGATGAAAATTGTTTATATCGTTGTCATTAATTTCTTCTGCCAATAATTCTTCCTGATCTTCTTCTAAGATTTTTTCTTGAATATTATATATTTCTTCAGCAAAAGTAAGAGTTTCACCTTCTGCTTGACGTTGTGCTTCATTGGTGGAACGTGCAACGTTAATAACCACAGAAATTTGAACTTCAGGATGAAGGCTAAGAGTAATCGTGTGAAGACCGATCATTTTTATTGGATGATTAAGTTCAATTTGATTTCGCCCAATAGAGAATCCTTCATCTGTTATGATTTCAGCAATATCGCGCGTTGACACAGATCCATAAAGTTGTCCTGTTTCACCAGCAGAACGAACAGCAATAAATGATTGACCATCAAGTTTTTCAGCAATTTTTTGTGCTTCACTTTTGCGTTCAAGATTACGTGTTTCAAGTTGTGCACGTTGGATCTCAAAATGCTTTTTATTAGCTTCATTTGCGCGTAAAGCTTTACCTTGAGGCAAGAGAAAATTACGTGCATAACCATCTTTCACTGAGACAATATCACCCATCTGACCAAGACGAGGAATGCGCTCAAGTAGAATAATATTCATAGTTTTTCCTTTCGAACAAATAAATTTAGGGAAGTTTTTTGTGTGATTGAAAGTTGTATTGAATAGCAGCCCAAATCCCCATCAAAATTATCAATAAAGAAATAGGTGGTAAGAAAACGACAGTTAACATAGCAAGATAAACAAGAAAAAGTATAATAATCCGACCGTTAACCCCTTTTGTAATATTGTGAAGATATGCTAAACCGCTAATTGATATGATAACAGTATAGGCGGAGCTAAAGACACATGTCCCCAAATTAAGAGAACTATTCAATTCAGTCATTGACGCGATAGAAACAGCGATGAAAATAACAATTCCAGAAATTGGAAGGCGAAAAGTTGCACTCCAATCATCTCGAGGTCTTTTCAGCCATTTCATATATCGGGCTGTTATTATTGAGAAATAAAGATTACCAATGAGAAAAATAAAACTATAAACTGTTAGAGCGATAGCAGCTAAAGTTACGGCATGCGCCATTAAAAACTCACGAATATTAAGTGTATCATCTTCTTTGAATGACTGCAATTGTTGTAGAGTTTGTACGATGTTTTCAATAATTTTTTTTGCAATAAGAGGAGTGTCTGGAGCAGCTTTCACATAGAGTCCAATGAAAGTAACTATAAGCGCAATAAAGTTGGTTAAATGAAAAATAACCGATGATAATGGATACCATATCAGTGTGTTCTCTTTTTGTGCTGGTCGCGCAAGTCCAAGAAGCCAAGAGGCATAAACAGCAGGAAGAAAAGATAACAGCATAAGCCCGAGAGCAATATAGATATCAGTGGCTATGACAAAAATAACAGTCGCACTTATTAAGGCAACGAAGCTGGCAAAAGTTCCTTGAGCAAAGGCAACAATAAAAATTGGCAATGAAAGAAAGTAGCCAAGAAGAAGAGAAAAAGCGGGAGCGATATTGGCAACACTGAAGATTGCCATTCCTATCACAACAGCAAACAATCCAGCTAAAACACCGGTTAATATCTCATAAGTACGATTTGTTTTCATTTATTGCTGTCCTGCTTTCAGCAGTTAGAGGCATGTCACTGTCTCAACTTTTATATTTAAGTGCTTAATATAAAATAAAATATAATAAGCTATTTTTCTCACTATACAAGAAAAGCAACTGGAGAGTTTTTCCAGTTGCTAGAATGTTTTGATCGTTTACTTTATAACATATGGAAGTAAGCCTAAAAAGCGAGCACGTTTTATAGCGTTCGCTAATTCACGCTGTTTTTTCTGACTAACAGCTGTAATTCGCGAAGGAACGATTTTCCCACGTTCAGAAATATAACGTTGTAACAATTTGATATCTTTATAATCAATTTTAGGAGCCTTAGCCCCTGAAAAAGGACACGTCTTACGACGACGATGAAAAGGGCGACGTGCAGAGTTTTGATTCGTATCAGTCATCATTCTACCTCTTCTATAGCATTTTCACGCTGACGACGCGGGGAACGAGAGCGCTCTTCATCCTGCCCAATGTGCGTATTGCGATCAAGGTGCGAAAGCATCGCAGATTTTTCTTTTTCGTGTTTTTCTACACGAATGGTCATATAGCGCAAAATATCCTCATTGATTCGCATCTGGCGCTCCATTTCAGCAATTGCTGCAGCTGATGAATCAATATTGACCAATACATAATAAGCCTTACGGTTTTTACGAATACGATAAGCAAGAGGACGAAGTCCCCAATTTTCTATACGCCCAATCTTTCCACCGTGCATTTCAATGACACCTTTGTAAAGGTTCAAAAGTTCATCAACTTGCTGCGGTGCAATATCTTGTCGGGCAAGGAACATATGTTCATAAAGAGCCATTATTTTGCCTTTCTTCAATTAATCCTACCGGTTTTAGCGCAAAGCCTCTGCGACTTGTCTTTTTTGGAAATCCAAAGAAGAAAGGACGCGTTCATGATTTGAGACATCTCAGAGCGGAGACACGGGAGGCCGGAAACATTGTATTTCCTACTGATATTCTACAGCCCTCCGTTCAACCTCCAGCTAAAGTGCCGGTAACGAACATTCCATATCTACAGGTTATCTTTTAAAATAGCAAGTTTACATACATAAAAAATGGATTTATTAAATCTTGATATATTTTCAATATATTTCTCTCTTCTACAAAAAGATAGTACTGTAAAATACAGATAAAGGAAAAGAAAAATGGATTTTTTAAACCAGATTGATGTGACACTTTTTAAGATGTTTGTCGGCAATCATCGGTCTTGGTCAATCTTAGTTTTGTTGAGTATTTTTTGTGCAAAGTTTTTAATTTACATTATCCCTCTTCATCTTTATGTATTATGGTTTTGTGGTGGAGAAAGAGAACGGTGTGTTGTGCTAAGCATTTGCATGAGCATTTGTACTGCTCTTTTTATAGGTTATCTCATTTCTCTTTTTCATTTTCACCCACGCCCATTTGTTGTAGGTTTGACAACACCACTGATTAAACATCGTCCAACAGCTTCTTTTCCTAGTAATCATGCCTTGACCATTGCATCTTACACAGCAAACTTTTATTTTTATCGATACAAAGGTACTTTTAAATTTGCTGTGGTATTTTTATGCTTGATTTGTTGGGCTCGCATTTTTGTCGGCGTACATTACCCCTTTGATATTTTAGCAGGTATAGTTTTAGGAAGTCTGATAAGTCTGAGTGTTATTCAGTTTATAGCTCCCTATTTTCCTAAGTTTTTATATCAAATTCCACCCTTAAAATATAATTTGAAGAGAAATATTCATTCTAAATAAAGGACTTTATCTTGACTTTTTGCGGATAAATAAGGTCAAAAGAAAATAATTTAATTGCACAATTAAAGGAGTCGATTAATGGGTGCAGCTTTTATTTTTCCAGGACAAGGGAGTCAACTTGTTGGGATGGGGAAGGCGCTTACAGAGCAATTTTTTGCGGCGCGAATGGTTTTTGAGGAAGTTGATGATGCTTTGGGAGAGAAATTATCGGAAATCATTTTTGAGGGACCAGTAGATGTTTTAATGTTAACAGCCAATGCACAACCGGCATTAATGGCTGTATCTATGGCTGTTATTCGTGTGATGGAACAGTTAGGGCTTCGTATAGAAGAAAAGGTAAAGTTTGTTGCTGGTCATTCTTTAGGCGAATATTCGGCTCTTTGTGCGGCTGGTACATTGAGTCTCGCAGATACGGCAAGGCTTTTGCGCATTCGTGGCAATGCCATGCAGGCTGCCGTTGCGGTTGGTGAAGGCTCTATGGCAGCACTTATCGGTTTGGAAGAGCACGTTGTGGAAGAAATTTGCAAAACTGTTTCTGAAGAAGGACTATGCCAAATTGCCAATGATAATGGTGGTGGGCAAATTGTTATTTCCGGTGAAGCAAAAGCCGTTGAGAAAGCGGTAGAGATTGCATCAACAAAAGGTGCAAAACGCGCACTTCTTCTTCCAGTTTCTGCACCTTTTCATTCGTCTTTAATGCAGCCTGCTGCGGATGCCATGAAGAAAGCACTTTTGGCTGTTAACAAAACGGCACCTATTGTTCCTTTAATTGCCAATGTTTCTGTTGCACCAGAAAGTGATCCGGAGCGTATTGCTACTCTTCTTGTTCAACAAGTAACTGGGAGGGTGCGGTGGCGTGAAACAATAGAATGGATTGGTGCTAATGGGGTTGATACGCTTTTTGAAGTTGGTTCTGGAAAAGTATTAACGGGTTTAACGCGCCGTATTAACAAGGATATAAAGGGGGGAACAATTGGAACAGTTGATGAAATAGAATCAGCGCTAGAAATGCTTGGCGTTTAATCTATAAGGAGTAAAAAAATGTTTGAATTAACAGGACGTAAGGCTCTTGTAACGGGGGCATCGGGAGGAATTGGTGAGGCAATTGCACGTTGTTTCCATGCACAAGGGGCCATTGTTGGTCTTCATGGAACACGTGAAGACAAGCTTAAAGAAGTGGCAGAAGAATTAGGAGAGAATGTTTTTGTGTTTCCCGCTAATCTTTCTGATCGTCAATCGATTAAACAATTGGCTGAAGTTGCAGAAAAAGAAATGGATGGTGTTGATATTTTGGTCAACAATGCGGGAATCACTAAGGATGGTCTTTTTGTGCGTATGCAAGATAAAGATTGGGATGATATTTTAGAAGTTAACCTAACAGCTGCTTCTCTTTTGACCCGTGAATTAACACATTCTATGATGCGTCGTCGTTATGGAAGGATTATTAATATTACATCTGTTGTTGGTGTTGTAGGAAATCCTGGACAAACGAATTATTGTGCTGCAAAAGCAGGTTTGATAGGTTTTTCTAAAGCATTGGCACAAGAAATTGCTTCACGAAATATTACTGTCAATTGTATTGCTCCAGGGTTTATTAAGTCTGCCATGACAGATAAGCTTAATGAAAAGCAAAAAGAAGCCATTATGGCCACGATTCCGATGAAGCGTATGGGGGGTGGGCAAGAAATAGCCACTGCTGCTGTATATCTAGCGAGCGATGAAGCGGCCTATATGACAGGTCAAACACTCCACATTAATGGTGGAATGGCAATGATTTAAGTATTTTCTTGTATTCCACATTGATTTATAAGCTGTATTATTTTAGATAGTAATGATAGAAATGGAAAGATCGCTGTTTCTTTAACATGGTCGTTGATCTATTGATGTCGGAATGTCAGATTGTTCATTTTGTAGGGGATATCCACAGGATGTTTTTAATCATTGCTAAAATCTTTTAAAGTAATGCATCTATTGCTTTATGAGACGAGCCGATATAGTTAACCAAATTATAGGAAAATATAAATTCGAGGATTTCAACATGAGTGATACAGTAGAGCGCGTTAAGAAGATTATTGTGGAACATCTTGGGGTTAATGCTGATAAAGTCGTAGAAAATGCGAGCTTTATCGATGATCTAGGGGCTGATAGCCTTGATACGGTTGAACTCGTTATGGCTTTTGAAGAAGAATTTGGTGTAGAAATTCCAGATGAAGCTGCTGAAACGATTTTCACAGTTGGTGATGCAGTCAAGTTCATTGATAAAGCTTCTGCATGATTCCTAAAGGCAAAGGCATTCATTGCTTTTGCCTGTATTCTTCGAAGCTCTTTTAAAAAGAGAGCTTTGAGAGTTGAGGTTTAGTTCAAGGTTAGAAGTTATGAGACGTGTTGTTGTTACTGGTTTAGGATTAGTGTCTCCATTGGCTGGTAATGTTGAATATAGTTGGAAACGACTTCTTGAAGGGAGAAGTGGTGTTCGGCGTATTACTGAATTTGATGTGTCTGATTTACCATGCCAGATTGCAGCGCGTATCCCCTTAGGGGATGGTACAGAGGGGACCTATAATGCTGATTTATATATGGAACCTAAAGAACAACGTAAGGTCGATGCATTTATTGTTTATGCAGTGGCTGCTGCTAATCAAGCGCTTGCAGATGCTGAGTGGTTTCCTAAGAGTGATGAAGATCAGATTTGTACAGGGGTATTGATTGGTTCGGGGATTGGAGGGATTGAGGGCATTGTTGAAGCTGGTTATACGCTTCGTGATAAGGGTCCTCGCCGTGTTTCTCCTTTTTTTATTCCAGGTCGTTTGATTAATCTTGCTTCTGGTTATGTGTCTATTCAACATGGTTTACGGGGGCCTAATCATTCGGTTGTGACGGCTTGTTCAACAGGGGCTCATGCGATCGGTGATGCGGCACGTTTGATTATGTTCGGTGATGCAAAAGTCATGGTGGCAGGGGGAACCGAATCTCCGATAAATCGGATATCTCTTGCGGGCTTTTCTGCTTGTAGAGCTCTTTCTACTTGTCGCAATGATGATCCTGAACGGGCCTCACGTCCTTATGATGCTGATCGTGATGGTTTTGTGATGGGGGAGGGAGCGGCGGTTGTTGTTTTWGAAGAGCTGGAACATGCCAAAAAACGGGGAGCGCGTATTTATGCTGAGGTTATCGGCTATGGTTTATCGGGTGATGCTTACCACATCACAGCGCCTTCAGAAAGTGGTGAAGGGGCTCAGCGCAGTATGATGGCTGCTCTTAAACGTGCACAAGTCAATGTGAGTGAACTTGATTATATCAATGCTCATGGTACATCAACGATGGCTGATTCCATAGAGCTAGCAGCTGTTGAACGTGTTTTAGGAAATTATGCACCACAAATTTCTATGTCATCAACGAAATCCTCTATTGGGCATTTACTTGGTGCGGCTGGTGCTGCTGAGGCTATTTTTTGTGTTTTAGCTATACGAGATAATATAGCGCCAGCGACACTTAATCTTGACAATCCATCGATTGAAACGAAAATCGATCTTGTTCCACACAAACCACGTGAACGAAAGATTGATACGATTCTTTCCAATTCTTTTGGATTTGGTGGGACAAATGCGTCGTTGGTGATGCGACGTTTTAGGGGATAATAAGTATTTTTATTTAATTTCTGCTTTTGAATTTTTACCTTTATTATAAGGTGAATTAGAAATTATAATATTTGTTCTTAATCGCTATTGAGGGGTTATGTCCGATAGGAAAAATCATTAAAGGGCGTAAGTGATTCCTCTTCGGATCATTGAGTAGATAGTTATGGCATGTTAACACATAAAAAACAAAAGAAATCATCTATCGTTCGTAATCCGTTGGTTGTTCTTGGTCATTTTTTTCTCATGCTGATTGTGTTTATTCTTTTCGGCATAAGTATTCCTTTTTATATTGGCAAAAGTATTTTTGAAGAAAAGGGAAAAATTGAGGAAGAACAAGTTATTCTTATCCATCCAGGGACAGGAATTCGTGAAATTGCTTCATTGCTGGAAAAACGCGGTTTCATTCGATCATCAGATATTTTTGTTTATGGGGTTGGTTATCACAAAAAAACAGGCCAGCTAAAGGCTGGTGAATATTTAATTCCAGCWYATGCTTCAATGCAAGATATTATGGATATTCTTGTGAAAGGAAAATCCATTGAGTATACATTTACAGTACCGGAAGGTTTAACGGTTCAGCAAGTTTTTGATCGATTAGCAGCAAATGAAATTTTGATTGGGGACCTTCCAACAGTTTTACCTCCAGAGGGCTATTTGATGACGGATACTGTTCGCTTTATTCGGGGGACAACACGTAAAGAAATTATAAACAGATTGTATGAGGGACAAAAAAAATTAATTCATGCGATATGGGCTACGCGTTTACCTGATTTACCCATTAAATCAATTGATGAATTTGTTATATTGGCCTCAATTGTTGAAAAAGAAACGGGCGTTGCAGCGGAGAGACCAATGGTTGCTGCGGTATTTTATAATCGCCTTGTAAAGCGTATGCGTCTTCAATCGGATCCAACGGTAATTTATGGTCTCTTTGGAGGAAAAGGAAAGCCATCGGAGCGTGCAATTTACCGTTCAGATCTTGAGAAGGAAACACCCTATAATACTTATAAAATTAATGGTTTGCCTCCGACAGCTATTGCAAATCCAGGTCGCGATTCTTTGAAAGCGGTGGCACATCCACCAAGCAGTGATGCGCTTTATTTTGTTGCTGATGGTTCAGGAGGGCATGTTTTCTCTCGAACCTTAGAGGAACATAATATGAATGTTCGCAAGTGGCGAGAATGGAAGGCAAGGCATTGAGTTATAATGATATTGCATCTTTTCGCATCGTAAATGAGAGCTAAAAAAATAGTAAGATTTTTCTATTTAAATTCTTGATGGGAATGATACAAAATTATTTTCTTGTATGTTACAAGTGGGATAAGCGTATAGATACAAAATATTTAAGAAAGAAATGTAATAAATTATCTCAATGAAAGAGCAGAATAGCATTGAGAACAGCTAAGAATTGATTAGGGAAAAGATTAAGATAATGTATCGTTCAAATTTTGAAGAAAAATTTATAAACAAAGTAGAGTGGTGTAATGACAGTCATTGAGAGTCAATTGAATACTCTAAAAATAAATCAACGCCGCGGTTTTTTATTTATTCTCTCTTCACCTTCAGGTGCTGGTAAATCCACAATTTCGAGGCTACTTTTAAAAGATGGACAATTAGAGCTTTCTGTCAGTGCAACCACAAGAAAAAAGCGTCCCAGTGAAGTTAATGGAGTTCACTATCACTTTATTGCAAAGGAAGAGTTTGAATATAAACGTGATAGAGATGAATTTATTGAATGGGCAGAGGTACACGGGAATTATTATGGAACGTTGCGTGAAACCGTTGAAAATGCATTGAGCGCTGGTCGTGATATGTTATTTGATATCGACTATCAAGGTACCAAGCAGATGCAAAAAAAGATGCCAAGAGACACCGTATCTGTTTTTATTCTTCCTCCATCAATGAAAGAGCTTGTTGCACGTTTACATCGTCGAGCAGAAGATAGTCAAGATATCATCAATTTACGATTGGAAAATGCGCGAACAGAGCTAAAACATTGGCGTTTTTATGATTATATTGTGATTAATAAGGATTTAGATCAGTCTTTATCTTTTATTAGGTCAATTTATTTAGCTGAAACTGCAAAACGTGAGCGTTGTGCTTTTCTTGAAACGTTTGTTGATAGACTTATTGCTGAAAAGATTGATTAATATTTTTGTTGTTTTGAAAACGTTATACTTGTTTAGGTTATAAAATTTGCTAAAGTCACAAATTCAGAAATTGAAAGTGTTTCAGCACGGCGTACTCCATCAATTCCAGCTTTTTCTAAAAGTGCTTCACCTCCAAGTGTTTTGAGATTTTGACGAAGCATTTTTCGTCTTTGTCCAAAAGCGGTTTTTGTAACAAGGCTTAGTTTTTGCGCAGAGCAGGCAAGAGGTTGAGTTCGTGGAATGATATGAACAACAGAAGAAGTTACTTTAGGCGCTGGTATAAAAGCTTGAGGAGGCACATCAAAAGCAATTTTAGCAGTGGTACGCCAGCCAGTTAAGACACTAAGGCGTCCATAATGAGAAGATTGAGGTTTGGCTGTAATTCGTTTGGCAACTTCACGTTGAAACATCAATGTCATTGATTCATAAAAAGGAGGCCATGGTTCCACTAACAGCCAATTTAATAAGAGTTGCGTTCCAATATTATAAGGAAGATTGGCAATAATTCGTGGTTTTTCTAGACTTGTTTCAAAAAGTTTTGAGAAATCTTGTTTTAGGGCATCATTACAAATAACTTTTAATTTGTTCGGATAGTGCTTTTCTATTTCTAAGAGAGCCGGTATACAGCGCTCATCGCGCTCTATTGCTGTTACAATAGCACCCTTTGCTAGCAAGGCGCGCGTGAGTCCTCCAGGACCTGGACCAATTTCAAAAACAGGTTTTCCTTCTATATTCCCTGCTTGATAAGCAATTTTAGAGGTTAAATTCAAATCAAAAAGGAAATTTTGTCCCAAAGACTTATGGGCTTTTAACCCATATGTATCAATGACCTCACGCAGAGGAGGGAGATTATCTATTGGCATGGTATCGAATTATTTTTTGCAAGTTGATTTGCAAGTTTAAGAGCAGCAATAAAGCTTTCAGGAGAAGCGATTCCTTTATCCGCAATGTTAAAAGCAGTTCCATGATCTGGAGATGTACGAATGAAAGGTAAACCTAACGTGACATTAACGGTGGTATCAAAATCTAATGTTTTAACAGGAATAAGAGCTTGATCATGATACATGCAAAGAGCAACATCATATGTTTTTCTTGCGCATTCATGAAACATTGTATCTGCAGGAAGTGGACCTGTAATATTGAGGCCTTTCTTTTTAAGATATTCAATAGCAGGAGTGATCACTTCAATATCTTCTTTTCCCATTGCACCTTCTTCTCCAGCGTGAGGATTAAGACCAGCGACAGCCAGCCGAGGTGAGGTTATTTTAAACCGTTTTTTTAAGTCACATTCAGTAATGAAGGCCGTTTGAATGATTAAATGACGGGTTAGTTGTGAAGGAACATCTTTGAATGGAATATGAACAGTTATTGGTACCGTTTTTAATCGAGGGCCTGCTAACATCATAACTGGATGATAAGAATTATGAAAAGCTTTATGGGCCAAATCGGCTAAAAATTCTGTATGACCTGGAAATTCAAATCCGGCATCGTAAAGATTCTTTTTGGCAATAGGACAAGTAACCAGTGCAGAAGCATGTCCACTTTGAATCAATTGAATACCGCACTCAATAGCTTCAATGATTCCAGCAGCATTGTTTGGAGAGGGAACTCCCAACTGATCACTTTGTTTGTTTTTTAACGGTATGATAGGGAGAGCGTTCTGAAAGTTTTTGACAGGGTTGGTGGTTAAAACAGATTCCACCTCAACATCAATCTGTAAAAAACGAGCACGCGAACGAATAACATTTGGATCAGCGATAAGCACAAAAGCTGGAACTTGGCAAGTAACGCGCAAGCTCCATGCTTTTAAAGCTATTTCAGGACCAATTCCGGCAGGATCACCACCACTAACAACAAGAGCAGTCATTATTGAATACGCGCTACGCGCCGCAGTTCTTCTAAATATTTTTCGCTTAATGCTTCAAGTTGTTTCGGACTTCTTTTTTTATTATCTTGAAGAGAGAATATCAGCCGAGCGACATAATCATCAGAAACTCTTTTTATTTTGCAAACAGCAATTGCTTCAATTCCATCAGATGTTTCTTGCAATTTTGTCATTTTTCCAGCAGGTGTTGCAAGAATAGCTTGCTCCCATGCACTGGGAAGTTGAGGTTCTAGAAACTTTCCTAAGTGTCTGATTGTAACGTCTAAAATGCCTTTTGCTTGATTATGAGCATTTGCACATCCACGGAAATGTGCGCGGAAATTATTTGCTTCTCTTTGACGTCTTTCAAAGATTTCTGAACGACGATGGGCAGGAATAACAAAAACAATGCGCTGTAATGTATATTCGTTGGTTGAAGGTTTAACACCACCATTTCTTAATATTCTGCGCACCGCTTCTTGTTCGCTAATCATACCCGTTTGAGCTTGATAGCGTGCGCTAACAAGACGCCCCCATCCTATTTGTCCACGGATATAATCTTTAAAATGTTGCACAGTAATATCACTTTGGATCAGAATCTGGTTGAGCTGATCAACTGTCATATTATTTTGCGTTGCAAAATTCTCAAAAGCTTTATCAACTTCATCATTGCTTACTTCAATATTACGGCGTTTTATTTCAATATTTTTTAGCTCTTCGTCGATAAGCTCTTTTCTGGCCTGTGCCACCAAATTCCCTTGCTTTTGCTGCAATTTGAGAAAAGCAATGCGCCTTTGTATATCATAATTCGTGATAGGGTTGCCATTAACTGTAACGACAATAGCGGTCTGCGCGAAGGCCGACGGAATCACAAATTCATTTATTAGCAAGCTGCTTATACTCAAAGATGCAATATAAAATAAAGCAAGAATACGCTTTTTCAATTTATTCATGTAAATAGGCTTTCGCATTGTTTATTAATTCTCATCAACGACTTAAATTATACGCTTTTTTTCATAAAAACAATAATAAGTTAAATCGCTTATACATTCTCTTTATAAATTTGAATTTATTTTTTTCCGATATCTGCAATTGTACGCAATGAAAGAGAAAAATTAAAGTTTTGCAAGGGTGTTTTTCTCCCTGGATTCATTACCTGTTGATAACCGAATGTGAGCCCAAAACATTCATCTGTATAGTTCAAGCTAATTCCTCGTTTTATAAATGTACCGGATACGAGATCATAACCAGCATTGCTATTAATGGACCAATAGTCTGCCAGTTTTAAGCCCGTTTGAAAAGAAATCTCTTGGCGCTCTTGTGGATATTCATAATTCGGTTGGTTTGCGATATAAGCATATTGTACAGAGGCCCAAAAAAGATTCCATTTTTGTGATGCTTCAATTTCACTACGGTGGATTTTTCCTGTTTTTTTGTCAAAGCGTCCACGTGTTTCTAAGGAAAAGCCGCTTTTATGGGTCGCACCAAACATTGCAATATAATCGGAACGTTTTGCCTCCAAGCTAGAATGAATACCAACATTAACAAGGTCTTTTTCTGCAAAAGAATTCTTTCCTGCCAGATGAAAGGATTGTCCAATGAGACCATAAAGAGACCAATTGTTATTAAAGCTTCCAGAATATCTTAGACCTATATTGGCTCTTGTGCCACCTTCTACACGATCATAACCAGAAAATTTATCGCGTTGAAAGAGAGTGGTAGCATCAAAAACAAAGCTTTGAGCATCTTCATTAGGAAGTTGTCCGATATATTGTTCGTTATTGCGTATAAAAATTTGTGCGGTTGGTTCTATAATATGTGTAGAATGATCAGCCGTAATAAGGAAAGGATAGCGCGCTTCTAATCCTACTGTTGCCATACCACGAATTGTTGCGCCACGAATTGCCGATAAGGCATTATTTTCTACAGAAGCAGCATGATTTTTGTCTACATTGGTAGTAAGGATATCAGCCCGTAGAGAGAGAAGGGGGGTTAATATGAGACCATTATGCGTGTTAAAACGCCTTTTCCACTGAAGCTCATTTGTCAAACGCAAACTATTTCCAGCCATACCAGAAAGTCTTACAGTGTCGAGAGGATTTTCATTCCAGTCCGGTGAATTGAAGTCGGCATGACGACGGTAAATTGATTGTATATTACTATGGAAGGTAAGCTCTCCATTATAAATGGGCTCATCTGGTGTGAAAGAATAATCGATGCCTGGTAGAACCCATGCTTGCTGAGAGTGACGTTCATAATGAGGATCATTCAATACGGAGTCTTGAATTTTAAAATGATAAAAACGCATATCAAAATAGCTTTTTCCTGCAAGACCAGTCATATAGATCTGAGAAAGTTGCGTAGGATTACTATAATTTTCAATCTTGTAGGCACGACTAAAATGCCGATCAGATTGTGCAAGAATATCCCATCCATACGTCCAGTGTGAATTAATACGAAAGTCCCCCTTTGTCGCCAGCATATAACGGCCTTTAAGCTGTGCATCAATCATATCATTGTCAAATTTATGTGGTTTCATTTGATATATATGAGCAAAGCGAATGCTATAACTACCCATTTTTAAACGTTGGCGCCATTCCCCTTCGGTTAAAAGCCCTTGTTGCGTATAAAGTGTAGAAGAAAGCGTAAAATTATAATGGGGAGCAAGATTCCAGAAATAAGAATTTTTTATCCCCATACCGAGATAATCCGTATAAAAGAAATGAGGCGTAAGCAGACCGCTAGCACGCCTGACAGTTGGATCATAGAGCTCAAAATTTGGAAATTTTATAATCGGTACACCAAAAACTTCAAAACTACTATTTTCAAATCGAATTTTTTTAACGCGATTATTCCATATGATCTTTCTAGCTTTAATTTTCCATAGGACCTCTCTATCTGGTTTATAAGAGCAAGGTTCACAGGCAGTATAGCTTGCATTTTCAAAGATTGTTATCTGATTATTTTTGCGTGTAGCATTTTGAGCAGTAAAGTGTACATTGTTGGCTGTATCAATACGTAAGGCATTTACAAAACCATCGCCAAGATCTTTGGTCATATCAATTTGATTGGAATAAATTTTATTACCATCTTTTTGAGTAATTTCAACGTTTCCTTGTGCTGTAAGTCTTCCTGTTTTTTGATTGTAAATGATTTTTTGAGCGACAACTTTATTGCCATCATATTCAACTTGGACATTACCTTGTGCAGAAACAGTGTTTTCATCACGATTGTAGACGAGTTCATCTGCAGAAAGCAAAAGAGGATATTGCGGGTTTTGAATGCGATTTTGAGAAGGAGAGGTAAGGCTTTGAGCATATGCACAATAAGGCAACGCGCAGCCAAAAATAACCCCTATAACACTTCTAAAAGCGAGAGCACTTAATTTTGTTAAAATGATTCTCTTACGTGTTAATGCCTTCACTTAGCCATCCTCTTTATGAAGTAAAAAAGAGATTCCCAAGAATAATGCAATAACAACAGGTGTCCAAGCGGCAATAATTGGTGGAATATATCCAGCATTACCAAAAGCTTGAACAAGTACGGAAATAACATAAAGCATAAACCCAGCTATGACACCACCAAGAATCAATGTTCTAGATTGTCCAAAACGCGTAAAATTTAAAGATACAGTTGCTGCAATGAGAGTCATTGCCACAAGCAATGCCGGTAAGGCAATCAAAGATTGTAAATACATATCAAAATTATGAGCGGAATAGCCAAATGAACGTGCAATCATAATTTTTTGAGGCAATTGGTAAAATGGAATAGTTGCAGGGTTTACGAGACGTTCCGTTAAAAATTCAGGTTTTAGATTGGTTTTGATTTTCAACACGATAAATTTTTCAGGCGGATGTCCTATTTTATAGATTGTTCCATTTGTTAATAGCCAAGCACCATTGGTCAAGGTTGCTTTTGGGGTGTTAATCCAATTTTTGACGGTTGCGTCGTCTTTGTATTGTACAAAGGTCGCATCGAGAAGAGAAAGCCCTTGATCAGTGATAAGTTTAGCACCAATGGTTGTTCTTCCTAAATCTGTACGCTGTGTTAACCAGTGGATACGCGTATTATGAAGAGATGTTAGCACATTATTATTGCGCCATTCAGTCATCATTTTTTCTGCTTGAGAAAATCCCCATGCAGCAAGTGGATTGATGAGAAGAATTGAAAATAATCCCAAAAGAAAAGCTCCCAAACAAGCAGGCATAAGAAATTGCCATGCAGAAACACCAATTGAGCGAGTCACGACAAGTTCAAGTTTTTTGTTAAGCGAGATAAGCGTTGTCATGGCAGAAAAGAGTGCAATAAAAGGGATAAGTTGTTGCATAATAAAAGGAATGCGTAAAACAGAGAGGAGAAATGCATCCCTTGCTGTATATTGTGGGAGGGAAGGCAGCCTCCCAGAATTTTCCGTAAAATCGATTAAAAGAGCAAGAATAAAAATCCCCCCCCAAAAATAACACGTTATTTTAAGGTAACGTATAAAAAAATAACATCCAAGTGTCCAGCCAATCATGATATTTCATCCGAAGAATCTTGAGATTTTCGATGTTCAAATTTGTTCACTATTTTTTGAAAAATGATTTGAAATATCTCATGAGGTTTTGGGGGAAGTCCAATTTTATGATTCGTTAAAATCATAAAAAAGACAAATATACTTGTTCCTATGGGCGTAATATAAAGGAGAGGAACATATGCAAGATCATTCTTTGCTTTTTCGGCGAAAAAATACCCTATCCAATAGACCAGAAAAGAAAGGGCAATGGCCGAAAAAATTGCAAAATGGTGTGCTTGTCGATGGGAGCTTACATTTCCCGCCGCTGCTAATGCAATAAGTGAAAAAACGATTGGATAGAGCCATTGTGTTAGTCGGCGGTGAAACTCAGCTTTATATTGGAGGGGTTTGCGTTGATAGTAAGGATCTTGTGGGTCAGGGTTTTGTAAATAAGAAAGAGATCGATCTTTTGGATAAAGAGTAGGTGTTTTATCACTGGGAATAAATTCCCCTAAGCTAAAAGTATATGCGCTAAATTGAACGATTGAAACGCTATTATTTTCATGATTGACTCTTTCTATTTCACCGTTATTGAGGATTAAAAAACGACCATTTTTATTGCTTACAATGGAGGCTTTTGTTGCATAATAAAAAAGATCGGTTTTAGGGTCACGCTGGTCGGCAATGAAAAGACGTTCAAGTGTTCCGTTTGGATTGCGTTCGCCAATTTCTATGTAAAGGTTGTTAGCGAGTTTTTGAAAGCTCCCTTCACTAATAAACAGATTAATAAGATCAAAATGGGCACTGGCTAGCATTTGTCGCATATGAAGACGCGCTTGAGGAACAACAAAATTAGCGATAGAAAAGGAGATACATGATGCAACAATAGCAAGAAGAAGAATAGGTTTCCAAACAGTACTCTTAGGAAAACCAGAGGCATTAATAACAGCAAGTTCAGAGTCTTGATTCATTGCTGAGAGGATGATTGTAATGGCGATCACTAATGCAAATGGAGTGACAAGAAAAATAACAGAAGGAACCAATGAAAGTGAAAATTGCAAGACTGTGAGGAGTGTTTGTTTACTGGTTGTAAGAAAGTTTATCCGTGCAAGAATTTGCACTGTCCAACTAACACCCACCGCTGCAATCATGACAGAACTAAACAAAACAAAGACACGTTTTAGGATGTAGGACTCAATAATACGCATAAATTGGGGAACACCCTCAGTCTTTAATTTGATAGTAAATATTTTTACTGCTTTCGGTTAAAATGCAATAAAGTTAAAAAACATCCTTTCATGGATTGGATGTTTTTAGTAAATAAATAATATAAAATTTCTCGTTAAATCCCCTTTAATTTTTCCACACATTATATTTTATTTTCAACGATAGTCTACAAAGAATCTGAAAAATAACTTAAAAAACTTTTATATTAACATTGAAAATAAAAAACTTTACCTTTTTAAGAGTTTTTTAACCACGGACAAAAAGATAATGCATCTCAATCAAAAAAGAGGTTTATATCTTAAATCGTTTTCTTTTATATGAGAGATATAGGAGTTTCTCTAAAAAATGTGTTAGCTTTTCTATAAAGAGTGATGAGGGCTTAAGAGGTTGGATATTCTATTCTATCATTTGACGCAGTCAACGCTGAAAGATATTTTGCCAACGCTTGTAGAGCGGGCATTGGCTCGTTTTGATAAGGTAACAATACAATGTGTAAGTAAAGAACAACGCGATTCTATAGATATGCATTTATGGGTTTATGCTGATGAATCATTTATTGGGCATGGAACGGAGTGTGATCAATATTCAAACCTTCAGCCTGTATTTCTGACGACAGGACAAGAAAATCCGAATGATTCAAAGATTCGTTTTCTCATAGAGGGAGCCATTTGTTCGGATATTGATGTTTATCAACGGCTTGTCGTGCTCTTTGATGGTAGAAATGATGAGCAGTTAAATCATGCTCGGGCACAGTGGAAAAAATATAAAATGGAAAATCATAATTTAACGTATTGGCAACAAAGTGAAGATCGTTGTTGGGAAAAACAAGTTTAATGCGCCTCATATCTTTTGTTATGGTTTTGATAGGATTGGTAGGAATCGTAAATCCAGCACTTTTTATTGCGGAAGGATCAGGGGGAGGGCGTTGGGTTTTTATTGTTATTTTTCTTTTGGGTATGCTGAAGATATGGCCTATAATTAAAAAAATGAAACGGCATGATGATGATTATTGATCGAATTTTGCTTGTTTTGTGGGCTGTGATGTTAGCTTTTTTTTGCGTTTCGTGGCTGGGGACAACGCATATCCTATCAGAGGTGTTTGCTGTTGCTGATATGAGCAATATTGCGGATTTTTTCTTTTTCTTTTTGAGCACATTGTTTGCGGGAATATTGTGGTGGACAATACCGCAGCCCATGTCTTTTAAGATGAGACTGGCAGCATTTTTTCTGCCAGTCATTATTTTATTCTTTGTTCTTATCTCTTAGTTGGATATTTCATCATCTGTAAATCCGACAAAGCAAATCAGTGAAATAAAAGAAGCAAAAAGCAAATAATAGCCGATATAAGATGTATCAAAATGTTGTACCAAATATTCTGCAATATAAGGTGCGAGAGAGGCTCCCACAATACCAGATAAGTTGAAAGTAATAGAAGAACCCGTGTATCGAATGGCTGTTGGGTAGGGTGAAGCTAAAACTGCACCAAGAGGGCTGTATATCATTCCCATGATAGACAAACCAATAACAGACATTGCAAGGACTCCTATAACGCCAGAATTTAAGAAATAAGGAACTGCGAAAGAATAGATACCAGTGATGAGTGTAACCCAAATCATTAAAGTTCTGCGTCTAATACGATCAGCGAGTTTTCCAGTAATGATGGTAAAAATTCCACAGAAAATAGCACCGACAATTTCAACTTGAAGAGCTTGATAATATGACAATTGTAAATGATTTGTTGAATAGCTTAACAAATATGCTGTAACCAAGTAAAACAAAACAAATGTTGCCATACCAGAAAATACCCCAAGAAATAAGATTCGTGGACATTTTAAAAAGACATCGACGATAGGAACTTTAACACGTTCTTTACTTTCAAGATCTTTTTTGAATTGAACAGTTTCATTGATTGAAAGACGAACCCATAATCCTATAATCATAAAAAACACTGAAGCAATAAAAGGGATACGCCATCCCCAAGCAACCAGTTCATCATGATCAAGGAAGTATAGCAGACCTAAATAAACAGCAATGGATAAAAACAAACCGATTGGAACACCCAATTGGGGAAACATTGCGTACCAGCCTCGCTTTTCTGGAGGAGCATTTTCTGTTGCGAGCAAAACAGCCCCTCCCCATTCTCCTCCTAATCCCATTCCCTGTCCAATACGGCATAAGGTTAAGAGGAAGGGGGCAAACCATCCAGCAGTCTCATATGTGGGAAGAAAACCAATAATGACTGTTGAAAGCCCCATTGTGAGAAGAGAAGCAATAAGTGTTGCTTTTCTTCCAATTTTATCTCCAAAATGTCCAAAAACAATCGATCCAAAGGGCCGAGCAAAAAAGGCCGCTCCAAAGATCAGGAAAGATTGTAAAATGGCAATCTGATCATTTTGAGTTGGAAAAAACACATGAGGAAATATGAGAGCCGCGGCAGTGGCGAAGACATAGAAATCAAAGAATTCAATTGTTGGGCCAATAAGGCTAGCAAACAAAATGCGACGAGGAGAATTTCTGTTGCTTGTGCCTTGCATTTCTAAATTTATAGACATGAATAGAATGTCCCTTTCAGTATATGGCAAATCAAATATGAATTAACCGAATATAACTATAAAAATTTCAAAACAATGTCGAGTCGATATTATGACGTTTCTTAATATGTTAGAATAATGATCATAGATTGATGARAGTGAATTAAGTGTTTTTTCGATGATCAAAATTTAATAAAATTAAAGAAACTATTTTAAATGCTGAAAAAGATGGAAATATTTGGCTATAAAGGCTGCTCTCATTCATAGTGCTGTTTCCTTTAAAGTTTTATCTATCGAGAGAGCAATCTTATTCGTAGATCAGTATTTAGTGTCTCAAAAATATTAAATTTTTTTATGAATATAATTATAACACTTTTTAATTGCATATATAAAAATTAAATCTTTTGATTGTGAACGCTTTTAAAGGCACATGCTGTATATTTGATCTATCAGAGATTAATCATTGAATGCTTTACTATTAAACAAAAACAATATGTTGAGCCGTTACAGAATGTTGTTTTAGTCTATGCACTTTTTTCTAAATGGGGGATTTAAATTTGAAATTATGGAGTGTGAATAATGCTACGCAAATTGAAATTAAGTTTTTGGACGCTAATGGCCAGTAGCTTTTTTATCAAGATTGCGAATGCAGATGGAGTAGTACCACCAAAAGAAAAGCTATTAACACCAGGAGGTATCAGTGAACATTTAAAAGAAACTCAAAAGTTGTTATCAACAGTGCGGGGATTAAAAGAAAAAAAAGAGGGGGCAAAAATGATAGTGCATGAAAAGTCACTAGAAGGAAGTAAATCTTCAGAAGAGGAAAGGAAGGGATTAGAAAACTTATTCTTTAAAGTTCTCACAAATTCAATAATTTATGATGATATTACTGTCTATATCGCTAATCGTGATTCTGAAGATTTTGATAAAAAAGTAAATAGCTTTAACTATGAGAATGCAGGCTATTCCATCAATAACACGGTTCAAGAGGGTGGAAAACTTTACATTGGTGCAGCAAGTGTGAGTAGGGATACGATAATTGAGCATGGGGGGATTGAGTTTGTCCAAAACTTAAGCGATTCGGAATATGCCATTGTTAAAAAAGGGGGGAAACAAGTTGTTGAAAGTGGTGCAAATGCTGAAGGGACTAAAATCCGTGGTGGTGAGCAGATTATTTTTGGTAAGGGAATCCTTGGAGATGGTTTGTCGCGTGAAGATAAGGCAAGCAGTGCTTATAGCACTGAAATTTATGCTGCAGATGGAATGCCAGGAATACAAAGTGTCTATAGTGAGGGGATAGTTTTTGACACAAAGATTATGAAAGGAGGTATCCAGAATCTTGATGGTAAAGAGAACTTTAATAATGGCTTTGCAGAAGATGCTGATGCAGCCGATCCAGAAGAGGAAGGTTTTACAATTAATGAAGGGGCTTCTGCACTGAATACCGAACTTTTTAAAAATGGGATGCAGAATATCTTTGCAGGAGGGAATGCGAGTGAAGTTACTTTATATGATAGAGCTACTCAGAAGATATATAATTCTGGATACGCGGATAATCTAACTATTAAGCATCAAGCAAGGTCATGGGGTTTTACTGGTGCAATATTAGCTAAGGATACAAATGTTCATGATTTTGGCAGCCTCTATCTTTATGCTGGAAATGACGAAGCGGTTACGGAAGTAGAAAATCTTAATTTAAATGGAGAAGATACCAAACTATACATTATTGCTCCTGAAGATAACGGCAAAAAATCTCACGTTAATATCCATAATTTAAAAGGAAATGGTAGAGTTATTTTGACGTCATTAGGGACTGGTAAGCATTATTCTCAGCTTAATATTGATGATCTTTCCGGTTCTCTCCATTTCGATTTTAATGTCAATTTTTCCAAGCACCTTAGTGATTATCTTGTCATTAAAAAAAGGAGCTCTGGTTCTCACACAATCAGTGTGGCTGATTCTGGGCGTGAAATGACAAATTCTTTCCGAAAAAAGCTTAAATTAATTGCTGATCGCAGTGGAAATGCTCATTTTACTCTGACAAACACTTTTGGTGAAAAAATCGAAACGGTTGATGCCGGAACCTATAGGTATCGTTTGAAACACAGAAATAATAAAGGCACCGGTAAAATTTGGTATTTAGATGCAAATCATGCTGTTGATGAGACAAATACCTCTTTGTTTTCTGATTTTAGCTTGCAACCATCAGCTATGGTTTCATTATCCAATGATCTCACAAAACGCACAATTAAAAAGGGAATGATTGTCACGATTGCGGATTCTAGCTTTGAGAGTAGCAATGAGAAAGTCGATAGCAATGAAGAAACTTTAATTAGGCATACAGTTAAAGATGATGGAATGCTCTCCGTTTATAACGGTGGTTTTGGCTTGTATACGACAATACAAAGAGGCGGTACTGAGCTCATTAGAAGGCAGGGCCTTTCACAGAGGAGTGAAGTTAAGAGAGGGGGAATACAAAAGGTTGAAGATGGGGGGAAAGTTGAAGGGACTAAAATTTACGGTGGTGAGCAGTTTGTTTCAGGAAAGTCTGATATTAAAGGTGCGGTGGTAAGGAGCAGTGCCTATGACAGCATTATTTTTGGTGAAAATGGAGTGCGAGGATATCAGCATGTGTACGATGATGGAGAGGTTTTTAATACAAAGATCATGGAAGGAGGGGTACAAAATCTTTATGTAGAACAGAACCTAGACGATTATGGCAGTTTTGCATTTGATACGAAGGTCTTTTCTGGTGGAGAACAATACGTTTTAGCAGGGGGAATGGCTCTTGGAGTTTTTTTACAAGAGAATGCTTTCCAGAAAATAGATTTAGGGGGCTATGTAAAAGATTTAACGATTAAAGATCAAGCACAATCATGGTTACATCCTGGTGCAACGTTAGAAGGAAGCACCATGATTTATGATTCTGGACGAATTTATCTTTATGCTGGTGCCGATCAATCTCGTACTGAAGTAGAAAAAATTGTTTTAAATGGCAAAGATACAAAATTGTACGCTATTGCTTCTAAGATGGATGGCGAAAGTTCTTTGATTGAGAATCTGAGTGGTAATGGCAGCGTTATTTTTGCTTCTACCGTATTTAATCCACATTACTCTAAACTTGAAATCGGTAATCTTTCAGGAAGTTTACATTTTAGACTGAACACCAATTTTGAGGAGCAGCGCGGTGATTATCTCCTTATCAAAAAGGGGGAAGGATATCACACAATAAGCGTGATTGATTCTGGTATTGAAATTGCCAATTCTTCTCTAGAAATGCAAAATTTAGTCCTTGAGCTTGATTTGATTAATGAAAAAAGCGGAAATGCTCATTTTGCTCTGACGGGTTTTTCTGGTGAAGAGACCAGTACGATTGATGGTGGAGTCTACATGTATGTGCTAAAGAAAAAAGAACATAACGAGGGAAAAATTTGGTATTTGGCGCCATTGGAAACAACTTCTACTTCTGTACTCCCCTCACCTCATGCGGAGTCGCCTATCGATAAGCTTCCTGAAAAAGAAGAAAATATCACACCGACACAAGATATTAATTTTGATCCACATTCTGATGTCATTAATTTCAGTATTCGTGAGGGAGGAGATATTTTACAAAATTTTTGGCTTGGTGATGATAGCACAGTTTATATCTCTGATGATGGAGGTGTTCTTAAGCAATCCATTAATGCGATGGTTGAGGGATCTGGAACGCTTTATGTTGAGGCTGGTGGTTTCAGTAAAAATACGACAGTTGCAATGGGTGGTGCCGAGATTATAGGAGAACAAGGGGGCTCAGAGTCTACGATTATTTACGAGGGCGGAAAACAAAAAGTGGAGAGGGGAGGCTTTGCATTGAGAGCTGAAGTTTATGGTGGGGAGCAGCTTGTTTTCGGAGATGGGTACATGGATGGTGGAATTGTGGGGAGCAGTGTTTATGATACTACAATTCATGGTCAAGGGGACACACTGGGACAGCAGAATGTGTATGATGATGGAATGGCTGTGGGAACAAAAGTGATGCGTGGAGGAATACAAACGCTTGCTAAATGGTTTCCTAATGATGATAACTTTGCAGAAAAAACCGGTGGTTTAGCTATAAATACTGAGGTTTTCGCAGGTGGAGCACAGCATGTTTTAGCAGGAGGTGAAGCAAATACAGTCATTTTACGCACAGGTGGTGCTCAAGAAGTCTATGCGGGTGGAATTGTGAAGAATCTAACGATTGAAGATAATGCCAATTCATGGGTTTCTGCTGGTGCGATATTAGAAGGAGAAATAAAGGTTCATGATTTTGGACAACTCCATCTTTATGCTGGAAATGATCGTTTTTATACTGAAGCTAAAAATCAGCAGACGACAGTAGACGATATCAATTTAGAAGGAGAAAATGCCAAATTGTACTCTATTTCTAATGGATATGGAAACACAGAAACGTATATTAAAAAGTTAAGCGGTGTGGGAAATATTATTTTTACTTCTACAGAATCCGATTTACATTACTCTCAGCTTTATGTTGATGACCTTTCGGGTAGTCTCCATTTCAATTTTAATGTCAGCCTTGCAGAAGGAGAGGGTGATTATCTCTTTATCAAGAATGGTCATGGTTCTCATACAATAAGTGTGGTTGATTCTGGTATTGAAATTGTTGATCCTTTGTCAGCGGAACTTGATTTAATTTTGGATCAAAGTGGCGGCGCATCTTTTACTTTGCAAAGTTTTTCTGGCGCAAAAACTGGAATGGTTGATGGGGGAACTTACATGTATGGTTTAAAACAAAGAATTGATGAAGATGGGGAGCAAAAAGTTTGGTATTTATCGGCGGTTTTTWTTGATAATTTGTTATTTCTTAATAGTTTATCACGGAGTAGAAGCAGGCCTGTGCGGCATTTAAGTGAAAAACAACAGGTTTCTTCTCTTTCAGCTCTTACAAATACAAAAGAGCATGCGATTAAGTTGTCAGGTCGAAGAGAAAATCGCCAAAGCTCGAGTCAACAGTCTCCAGCTTCTGTTTCTCTAGCCATTTCAACTCAAGAAAATCAAGTTATTGAAGTATCAAGTTCAGCAGATCTTCATTTTTCTTCTAATGCAAAACAACAAGCTGTTGTTTTAGAATCTTCTCACTCTTTAGCGGATCAAATGATTTTGCGTCCAACAAGCGCTCAGGAACAACCTTTTCCACAAATGAATGAGACGCTTTCAGTTTCTGATTTTTTAACCACGCCTTCGACAGATGCGGTATTGTCTATGTCTGTAGCGCCAGCGATGGTGTTTCACAATGAAATGCAAACCGTGCGTACGGGAAGAGGCATTTTAGATAAAAGTAAAAGGAATACAGCTTTATGGAGTTATGCGATTAAATCTAAAGAGAGCATTACGACAAAGCATATAGATTTTACGCTCGATCAGACCGGTATTGTTTTAGGGATCAATGGTTTAAGTGAATGGGAAAATGGAGCGTTTTATATAGGTGGTTTTGGCAGTTATGATCACGCAGGCATTGCGCATGCACGGGGGGGTAAAAGCGGTATCAATAGTTATGGCATTGGTACTTATGTCACTTATTTTGATCATAGTGGATGGTATCTTGATGGTGTTTTAAAATATAATCATTATCAAAATACGCTGAAGGCTGTTTCAACGAATGGTTTAGGGATTGAAGGAACCTATACGCAATGGGCAGTGGGAAGCTCCTTTGAAGCAGGTTATCGATTTCAGATGTCACAAAGTAGTTGGCTCCAGCCTTATGGACAATTTACTTGGTTAAAAGTTGAAGGTAATGAAATCCAGTTATCAAATGACATGACGGGTGATATACGTCCCTTCACGTCATTACGCAGTGAGGTTGGGTTATCTTTAGGGTATGAATTTGGTTCTCACGATGCTTCTTCATCCTTTGCGTATATTACAGCAGCATGGTTGCGTGAGCATAAAGATGATAATCAGGCATTGATTAATCACCGCCATACATTTACCACGGACGTATCAGGGAATGCGGGTAAATTAGGCATAGGTTTAAGCAGTTTAGTGAGTGAGAAGTTGAAGTTATATGGAGAGGCCCATTATATTAAAGGACATAAAACAAAACAGTCCCTTCAGGGAATTATAGGGGTACGCTATAGTTTCTAATGATAGGGGGGAGATTATCTTTAAAGGTATAATCATTTTTAAAAGTCTTTAATAAAGCGTAAACAATTTTTCAGAGCATGAAGCTTGGCTTTTCATGAGATTATATCTCTCATTTTATATTATAGTTTATAATGTGTTACTTTTTCTTTTGATGAAAAAACTTTAGAGGAATGGAGGAATTCCCTTATGTTTTTGATCAAACACGCATCTTAAGAGGTTGTGAAGAATAGTTTTTGAGTGAAGTGATGGGGCTCCCCAGAAGAATTGTTGCAATCTAAGGTTGAAAATATATTTTATAGAGCTAATTACGTTTGGTGTCTATGCAGGCGTGAAGGGGGGAGGATATGGCTACACAATATAAATGGAAACGAAATTTTTTGATACTCATGTTGAGCAGCTGTTTTGTACAGGCTGCTGCTGCCAGTGGGGGTGGAACACCGCTTTTTTGTCAATCTTCGAGTGATGAAAAGAACAAAGTATTTCAAGATCAATACAGTGAGGATATGAAAACAGGAAGATGCATCCTTGGAGCATCGAATGGGATCATTGTAAGAACGCGCAATGAATTAAGCTTTTTAAAAAAGCCTAGCGATTTTACGACGGATAAGGGTACTAGAGTATTCGCCAGTCAACAGGATCTCGACAGTCTTCGTCGTGATAATGTTGGATATAATGCACAAGAGCAAAATATTGCGTTTATTAAAAAACCTGAACTTATCTCAATTAAAGATGGGGCACTGTTAGAAAATTATGTTCTTGATAATGAAGGGAAGGCTTACATTTCAAATGATGGTGAGATTGATAGTCCAGGGCGATCCATTAATAATACCGTAAGGAATGGTGCAGAGCTTTATGTGTATGCAGGAGGTCTCAGTGAGGATAGTAAAATTGAACATGGTGGAATTGAAAATGTTCAGGCTTTAAAAGGAAAACAAGGCTTTTCAAAAAATGCTGTCGTTAAAGAAGGAGGACAACAAAGTGTTGGAAATGGAGGAAAAGTAGAGGGGAGTAAAATTTATGGTGGTGAGCAGCTTGTTTTCGGAGAGGGGGATATTGGAGGAGATGTTAAAGGGAGTAGTGCTTCTCATACAGTCATTTATGGTCAAGATGAAACACTAGGCCAACAAAAAGTATATGATGGGGGGAAAGTTTGGAATACAAAGGTCATGCAAGGAGGCGTACAAGAGATTGGAAAAAAATCTCAAAGTGCAAAAAATGATGGTTTTGCGTATGACACAGAGGTTTTTTCTGGTGGGAAACAACGTATCTTAAAAGGCGGCAAAGCTATTGGAGTCACTTTAAATGAAAACGCTATTCAGGAAATATATGCTGACGGATCTGTAAAAAATTTGACAATGAATGATGAAACAAAATCATGGGTACATGCTGGAGCGACATTAGAAGGCAAAACACAAGTAAATCATTCTGGGCAGCTTCATCTTTATGCTGGGCATGATCAACATCACACCAGAGTAGAAGATATTCTTTTAAATGGAAAAGATACAAAACTGTACTCACTCACTGATGAGGTTGATGGAAAAAGCTCTTTGATACAAAAATTAAGTGGTGAGGGGAGTGTTATTTTTTCGTTTACGGGTTCTGATCCCTATTATTCTCAGCTTCATGTGAATAATCTTTCAGGAAGTTTACATTTTGCGTTCAATACCACGATTGCCCAAAACCGTGGTGACTATCTCTTCGTTGAGAAAGGCGTAGGGAATCATACGATAAGTGTTGCTGATTCTGGCGTTGAGATCACGGACCCTTTTTCAAATAAGCGTGATTTAATTACAGATCAAAGTGGTGGAGCGCATTTTATACTGACAGATCTTAAGGGTGAAAACATTAACGCCATTGATGGTGGAACTTATATGTATGGACTGAAAGAAAGAAAGGATGAAAATGGAAAAATTTGGTTTTTATCTGCAGATCGCCTCAGTGGACCAGAAAACCCTATTCCAGATCCTACAAATCCGTTTATTCCTGGGGGAACAGCAACGACACCTTCTACAGATGCAGTGTTAACTTTGTCTGTAGTTCCTGGACTTATTTTTAACAATGAATTGCAAATTATACGGAATGGTAGAAAAATTTGGGATAGAAATAAGAAAGTCATCGAACTATGGGCTTATGGGATTAAAAGCGGAGAACGCATTGCGACAGGCCATACACACTTTAAGCTTGGGCAGACAGGTTTAGTCTTTGGTGCTGATCAGTTGAATGAATTAAGGCATGGAGAATTATATGTTGGTGGTTTTGCTAGTTATGATCAAGCACGAGTTTCTCATGTACGAGGGGGTAACAGTGATCTAAATTCTTATAGCATTGGAACTTACGCAACCTATTTTGATCATCGCGGATGGTATATGGACGGTGTTTTGAAATATAATTATTACCGAGATAATTTGAAAGCCATCTCAACGAATGGTTTAGCGTTTCAGAGCCGTTATAATCAGTGGGCGATAGGTGGATCATTTGAGATTGGTTGTTATTTTGAACCGGCACAAAATACTTGGATGCAGCCTTATATCAAGCTAACAGGTTTGCAGGTTGAAGGTAAAAAAATAAAACTTTCCAATGGAATGATCGGAGATCTAAGCCCATTGACTTCATTCCGCAGTGAAGTTGGATTAACAGCAGGACATGAGTTCTTTGTGAATTCAGAAACTTCATTAACAGCTTACATTATGGCAGCTTGGTTGCGTGAGAATATAAATAATAATTATGCGATAATTAATAACCAGCATAAATTTATCACAGACTTATCGGGCAGTGCAGGTAAATTGGGAATTGGTTTAAACAGTTCTGTCAATGATAAACTAACAGTTTATGCGGAAACATATTATCTAAAAGGACATAAGATTAAAAATGCGCTGCAAGGTATTTTAGGATTACGCTATAGTTTCTAAGTATACTTTTACACGGGCTGATTAACTTTACAAATGTCATTGTTTTGTATGCTTAAACAGATAACGTGTCGCTATGTCTTCTCGAGAGTATAGAGACCTTTTCCAAGGGGCAGGATGCCTTTATACTCTCTTTTAAGGCAAGATATTAATTTATAAAGAGTATTCATTGTTTTACATGTTGAATGAGAGTCCTAAATATCGTAGGATTCTGTTATTCTAAATCTGCTCCATGTTGAATGAATCAAAACCATTTTCTTGTACGTTATAAGCAAGGGAATCCGTATGGAATAAAATTGTACAAGAAAGGATTAAACTCTCTCTTATAAACCACTTCAATGATCAAAGGGATGTCGTAATATTTTAGGGCTGGAAGAGTGTGTGAGAGTGCCGGTTTTCTTCACCATAAGGGTAAAGATGGTGGGGTTCAATGGATTTATCATTATACCTTTATATAGTCGACGTCGGGAAATGGGTTTGGGCGTATTAAGAGATGTTTCTTTAAAACAAGCGCGTGAATGTGCAACCTAAGGGCGCTTTATTTTACGTGAGGGATGTGATCCCATTAAAGGGCATGAGCATTTTTTTTCATCCATAATTTCAAATATGCAAATTATTCCTTGAATTAAAGTAACCAGTTGAATTTTATTCAGTTTTTTTGCCTTCAGATGGAGTTTTTTAGTCGTTTATATACAAACAATTTATAATTGTTTATGTTAAAAAACACACTAAAAAATTGTATTTAGACATAAATAAAACACATTACGATACAATCTAACAATGAGCTACCTAGGTAGTTGCGGGATATTTTTCTAAATAATTGAGAGTGGAGTGTGGATAATGCGGTATAAATACAAGTTAAGTGTTTCAGTATTGATGATCAGTAGTTGCCTTGTGCAATCTGCAAGTGCCGTTGAGAGTAGGAATGGAGAGCTAACGATTATGTCAAGTATAACAAATGGAGGGACGGTATCAAAAGGTTCAGCACTGATTACAAATAATGCGGTACCTAGTATGAATATTAAAATCGAAGATGGTGGCGTTGAAATTGTTGAGAATGGAAAAACTTCCGTGGGATCCACGATTAAAAAAGGAGGGATACAAATAGTTACACGTGGAGGAAACGCACAGAATGCTAAAATCCATGGAGGTCAGCAATTTGTTCATGAAGAGAAAGATCTTGATCTTACAAGTGTGGAGAGAAAAAGCAGTGCTTATGATACCACAGTTACTGGTAGTGCTGGAGCAGTGGGACAGCAAAATATATATGATGGGGCAGAGGCTTGGAAAACCAAAGTAGAAAAAGATGGAGAACAAAATCTTTATGCTAGACAAAGAAAAGAAGGGGGAAAAGCAACGGCTACAGAGATTTCTGATAACGGTAGACAGCATGTCTTAGCACGAGGGGAGGCTGTGAAAACTAATTTGAAGGGGCAGGCTATTCAAGTAGTATATCCTGGTGGACTTATAAATGGTTTAACAATTACGGATTCTGCCAAATCGTGGCTACATGTTGGTGCACAAAAAACCATTGGAGAAGTAAGGGTCAATAATAAGGGAGAACTTTATTTATTCGCTGGTGATGTTAAAAACCATATTACTAAGAAAGAGATTTCTATAACAGGGAGGCTTGATGAACCAATATTTGAGGTTGGTGAGCGGAAGATAGGAGAAAAACCTCAGATTGAAATTGAAGATTTAGGGGGGCAGGATGGGACTGTTATTTTTACTTCTATTCCCTATGATCCACGACATATTTCACTTCATGTCGAGAAACTTTCAGGAAGTTTGAATTTTCGATTCAATGTTAGTGCTTCGGGAGATGCGAGTGATTACTTGTCGATTAGTAAAGGCGCAGGTAATCACAAAATAAGCGTTGCAGATTCGGGTCGTGAAATTACAGCTCCTTTCTCGCAAAAGAATGGTTTTGTTACTGAGCTTCCGTTAATTACTGATAGAAGCCCAGATGGAGGCGCTAATTTTACTCTGGTGGATCTTTCGGGGGCGGGCATCACAACTGTCGATGGTGGAACCTACCAGTATAGCTTACAGAAGAGAGAAAGATGTGCTGATTCTAGTGGGAGTGCTACAACTTGGTATTTAGGGAGAGCCTCTGGAGGCATGGAACGCTCGGATACTGAAGGACAGTGTGTCAATAAGAAAGCAAAGACTCCTGTCGCGTTACCTGCGGGGAGTGGAAAACAATCTGATCAAGGCATTTCTTCTGGAAGAAAAAATACCGGCTCTCGTAAATCTATTAAAAAAGAACAACCCAAGCCACGACCTCCGCGTCATTTAAGAGAAGCACAGAGTGTTTCTCGTGTTTTTGTATCTTCCTCTCAAGAAAATCAAGTTATTGAAGTATCAGGTTCATCAGGTCCTCATTTTTCTTCTAATGCAAAACAACAAGCTGTTGTTTTAGAATCTTCTCACTCTTTAGCGGATCAAATGATTTTGCGTCCAACACGCGCTCAGGAACAACCTTCTCCACAAATGAATGAGACGCTTTCAGTTTCTGATTTTTTAACCACGCCCTCGACAGATGCGGTGTTGTCTATGTCTGTAGCGCCAGCGATGGTGTTTCACAATGAGATGCAAAGCGTGCGTACGGGAAGAGGCATTTTAGATAAAAGTAAAAAGAATACAGCTTTATGGAGTTATGCGATTAAATCTAAAGAGAGCATTACGACAAAGCATATAGATTTTAAGCTCGATCAGACCGGTATCGTTTTAGGGGTCAATGGTTTAAGCGAGTGGGAAAATGGAGCGTTTTATATAGGTGGTTTTGGTAGTTATGATCGCGCAAGCATTGCGCATGCACGAGGGGGTAAAAGCGGTATCAATAGTTATGGCGTTGGTGCTTATGTCACTTATTTGGACCATAGTGGATGGTATCTTGATGGTGTTTTAAAGTATAATCATTATCAAAATACGCTGAAGGCTGTTTCAACGAATGGTTTAGGGATTGAAGGAACCTATACGCAATGGGCAGTGGGAAGCTCCTTTGAAGCAGGTTATCGATTTCAGATGTCACAAAGTAGTTGGCTCCAGCCTTATGGACAATTTACTTGGTTAAAAGTTGAAGGTAATGAAATCCAGTTATCAAATGACATGACGAGTGATATACGTCCCTTTACGTCATTACGCAGTGAGGTTGGGTTATCTTTAGGGTATGAATTTAGTTCTCACGATGCTTCTTCATCCCTTGCGTATATTACAGCAGCATGGTTGCGTGAGCATAAAGATGATAATCAGACATTGATTAATCACCGCCATGCATTTACCACGGATGTATCAGGGAATGCGGGTAAATTAGGCATAGGTTTAAGCAGTTTAGTGAGTGAGAAGTTGAAGTTATATGGAGAGGCCCATTATATTAAAGGACATAAAACAAAACAGTCCCTTCAGGGAATTATAGGGGTACGCTATAGTTTCTAATAGGGGTATTTAAAATTAATCTTAGTGTGTGAGGGGATTTTCAAACCTAGATACGAAGTATTTAGAGCCGTCTTTGTTAAAGAAGAAGGTTTTCATAAAAGGTAATGTATTTTTACGTGTTTGTTTTTTCTTATAATTTTTTATTAAATGATAATTTTGATGAGAAGCTTTAAGGAATATAAAAGGAGTTCAGCATTAACTGAGGGACGGGTGCGCATTTTGTGATGGAGGGAGCAATTGCAGCTATTTTTATTGAAGTATTCTTTATAATTTATTCTATATTTTTGAGAATTTGTGTAGAGTCACTTGGCAAAGGGTTGCTTGCTCGTTATAGAAAGAGTCAGAGAATATTATCAATGAAATAAAGGTGGTTAAATGGCTTTAGAGCGTACTTTTTCGATGATTAAACCAGATGCAACGCGTCGTAATTTAACGGGTGCAATTACGAAAATGCTTGAGGATGCAGGCTTGCGTGTTATTGCATCTAAACGTGTGTGGATGAGTAAACGTGAGGCTGAAAATTTTTATGCGGTTCACAAAGAACGCCCTTTTTTTGGCGAATTGGTTGAATTTATGTCTTCTGCTCCCACAGTTGTGCAGGTTTTGGAAGGAGAAAACGCAATAGCTAAAAACCGTGAAGTGATGGGTGCTACGAATCCTAGTGATGCAGAAGAAGGGACAATTCGTAAGGTTCATGCTTTGTCGATTGGTGAAAATTCTGTCCATGGATCCGATAGTGCGGAAACGGCAAAAACAGAAATCGCTTTTTGGTTTTCTGAGATGGAAATTGTTGGTTAATAAAAGTGTAAATCAGAAGAGAAACCCAAAACGTTATATTTTGGGTTTTTATTTACAAGATTATAGCTCTCTTTGACAAATATGTAGATTCAGCGTTTCTTCCACTTTTAATGTTGCAGCTGTTTTTACAAGGAGATAAAGCTTACTTATTCTCTTCTTGAATTTCTTTTATCTGCACGCCAATTTTGTTTGTGATGGGCAAAAGAAGAGGTTTAATTTCTTCATCATCAATAGATTTGAAAGAGGTCGATTTACGGCATCTCTTCCCTCACTTAAATTTCAAAAAGATAGATTATCATTGTAAATCAAAAAACGATTTCATGAGATGACGTGTTTTAAACCTGCACGAAAATAGTCCCATCCTGTCCACAATGTAAGGAGAGCCGCAATCCACAACATAGTAATGCCAAATTCTACTGTGTAAGGGAAAACTTTATTACCAGCAGGTCCGGCTAAAAGAAAGGTAATAGCGATCATTTGTACAAAAGTTTTCCACTTTGCAAGACGAGAGACCGGAACGCTCACTTTTAATTCAGCTAAATATTCACGCAATCCTGATACAAGAATTTCTCGGCAAAGAATGATAATGGCTGCCCATAGAGTCCATCCAGCGATGGTCGTGTCTGCGGCAAGCAAGAGCAAGCAGGCAGAGACGAGAAGTTTATCAGCAATTGGATCTAACATACGACCAATATTGGATGTTTGTTCCCAAATACGGGCAAGATAACCATCAAGAAAGTCAGTAATGGATGCAACGACAAAAATGGAAACGGCAATCCAGCGTGCGATATCACTTGATTGGAGGCGTCCTTCTACAAAAAAGCAGGCAACAACCATTGGGACTGCAACAATTCGCGCATAAGTTAAAAGATTTGGAAAAGAAAAAGTATGATTTTTCATAGAGCTATTTTTAATTCTTGTGAAAGAAAATATATTTCCTAAACGTAACAAGGCTAAGGTAATGAAACAAGCCTATTTTTCATGAAAATGGTTATGAATTTTTTGTGCAATTGTGGCAGAGATTCCTGTAACTTTTTTCAGATCTTCAAGTGAGGCACCAGCCACCATTTTGGCACTTCCAAAATGGTGAAGCAACGCACGTTTTCTTGTCGGACCGATATTTTCGATTTCATCAAGTGGATTTTTGAATGTTGCTTTTTTTCGTTTTATTCTATGTGTTCCAATGGCAAAACGATGTGCTTCATCACGCAGACGTTGTAAAAAATAGAGGACAGGATCACGGGGGGGAAGTGTAAAAGGAGGGGTACCTTTTATAAAAAATCGTTCACATCCCGCATGACGATCAACACCTTTGGCGATTCCAACAACTGTGATCAGGTTATTTAATTGTAATTCAGCAAGTATTGTATGCACACTGTTGATTTGTCCTTCACCACCATCGATTAAGACAAGATCAGGCCAAATAGGAAGAAGATCATTTTCTTGATCTTGTATATCATGATTTTTATTTGGCAAATCATGTTCTTTGATAAGGCGTGAAAATCTTCGTTTAATGACTTCTTTCATCATGCCAAAATCATCACCAGGCGTGATATTTGTTGAGCGAATGTTAAATTTTCGATATTGATTTTTAACAAATCCCATTTGACCCGCAACAATCATAGCGCCGACAGAATTTGTTCCCATAATATGAGAATTATCATAGACTTCTATCCGACGGGGAGGAAAAGGGAGTTGGAATGTTTCAGCAAGCCCCTGAAGCAATTTTGTATGGGTAGCTGTTTCAGCAAGCTTATGTTCAAGGGCTTCATGAGCATTGAGATAGGCGTGATTAACAAGCGTTTTTCGTCCACCTTGCTTGGGTAAAGAGAGAGAAACTTTGTGATTTGCTTTGAGACTCAACGCTTCTGTAAGAAGTGTTTTTTCTTCAATTTCTTCAGATAAAAGGATGCTTTTGGGAAGGGGTTTATCATCGTAAAATTGGGCAAGAAAACTCGATAAAATTTCAGTACGGGAAAAAGAGGGATCTGCTTTAGGAAAATAGGCATGGTTTCCCCAATTTTGTCCCATGCGCAAGAAGAACACTTGGATGCAGGTCATTCCTTCTTTTTGCGCAATTGCAAAGATGTCTGCTTCTTTTATCGTTTGAGGATTAATCCCTTGATGGCTTTGTATGTGAGAAAGAGCTGATAAGCGGTCACGATAGGAAGCGGCTTGTTCAAAATCAAGATTTTCTGCAGCTTTATGCATAGCTTGAACCATATCATTTTTAACAGATTGATCTTTTCCTGAAAGGAATGCTTTTGCGTCTCTCACTAGTTCTTTATAATCATTGTCATTAATTTCATGGGTACAAGGTGCAGAACATCGCTTAATTTGATAAAGCAAACAGGGGCGCGTACGGTTTTCAAAAACTGTATTGCTACAGGTCCGTAATAAAAAAGCGCGTTGTAAAACGTGAATTGTTTGTGTTACCGCACCAGCAGAAGCAAAAGGTCCAAAATAATGCGCTTTTTGTGTTCGAGCACCACGGTGTTTGTAAAGTGCAGGTGCTCGATGATCATTGGTAATCATAATATAAGGGAAGCTTTTATCATCACGCAGTAATACATTAAAATGGGGATGCAATCTTTTGATGAGATTTGCTTCTAAAAGAAGTGCCTCTGTTTCTGTATGGGTAACGATAAATTCCATATGATATGTTGCACGAATCATGCGGGTAATACGATTATTATGCCCTTGTTCACGTGTATAGTTTGCAACACGTTTTTTGAGATTACGAGCTTTGCCAATGTAGAGAATATTACCATTTTCACCAATCATCCGGTAAACTCCCGGCTTATGCGGAAGATGTTTAACAAACTCTTGTATGAATTTGACACCTTGGAATTGATTTTTTTCATTGCTTTGACTGGCATTGTTCCATACAAGGTTAGAGAGAAAAGAAAACTTTTCTCGTTTGTTTTTCGGACAATTTGTATGATCTTCTAGAATCATTTCGTTTATCAAGAAATGCTTTTTGTTTACTCTATTAAATATGCTTATTTTATTAAATAACGATTATTTATGTCTTTAATTACTTTTGTCCATCAATAACACATTATAACACAAGAATGTGATTTTAGAGTGTTGATCTTTCATAAAAAATATGAGAGTTGTTATTTAAGACAGTTTTATAGGCGCGCGCCATTGATTCATGAAAAATGATTGGAATAAGAAATCCATGATGATTAAGAGGATAAACTTTCTGAAAGAAAAAATAACTATTGATTTATAAAGATAATTTATCATTATTGACATTGAATTGAAATTCTAAAAGTGTAAAATTCTCTCATTTCAGACCTATTCCATGTTAAATTAATAAAAACGATAATGTCTCTTGCATGTTAAAAGCAGGAGAGCCGCGTGGAGTAAAACTGTACAAAAAAGGATTAAAAATTTTTCTTATGCGCCATCTCAAGTGGCAAGGACTGTTGCACATTGAGGGCTGGAAAAATGTATAATGGTGCTAACTTGCCTCTTTTATGAGGCATCAAGAAGGTGAGGCTCAAACGCTTTAATGTTCTATGATTCACATAAGAGTTATAAGCTTATCATTACTATATTAACCATTGATCTTATCTAAAAAAATAATAGAATCTTATCGCCTTTGTATCTTACAAAAGGGTATTTTAAAGGAAAATATACAAGGACAAAATCTAACTTATTGAAGCCACTTATGCGTTATTTTGGCATTTTCATCTTGTCCAAGACGGTTGATAAGAAAGGGACTGATTTTTTTCATTTCTTCTTCTAAAAGATAGGGAGGGTTGATAATAATCATACCACTTCCATTCATTGTAGGTAGACTTGAACTTTTGCGGATACGCATTTCAAGCTGTAAAATTTTAGGAATTCCTGTCTGATAAAGCGCGTAAAGAAAACTTTCAATTTCTTTGTCATATTTAACAGGATACCATAGAGCGTAGATTCCTCCAGAAAAACGACGATAGGCTTTCATTAATCCTTCGATAAGGCGGGAAAATTCTCCAGTTTTTTCAAAGGGAGGGTCGACAAGGATAAATCCACGTTTTTCTTTTGGTGGTAAATGAGCATTTAAGGAAAGCCAACCATCTAAATGCAGAACTTTTGTCTGATAATCGCCAGCAAAATTTTGGGCTAAAATATGATAATCTTCATTGTGCAATTCTATTGCGGTAAGGCGATCTTGTTTTCGTAATAATTGACGAATAAGAACAGGAGATCCAGGATAAAATACAATTTCTTTTTCCCCTTTATTGAGAGCATCAATGATATCACACCATGGGTGAAGGAGTGCTTTTAAATCTTCGGGGATAGGCGTTGAAAAAATTTGTTGCACACCTTCGCGCCACTCTCCTGTTTTATGGGCTTCTAAAGAAGAGAGGTCATAAAGACCAATACCAGCATGCGTATCTATAACGCGAAAAGCTTTTTCTTTGCGTTTGAGATATTCTACAATGCGGGTGACAATAATGTGTTTAAAAACATCAGCAAAATTGCCAGCATGATAAATATGCCGATAATTCATGGAAGAAACTCTATTATATGAATAACTGTATCAGATTATTAGCATAGAATAATAGAATTGATATCCATAAAAATTTTCTTGTAGAAATCAAATAAGACTCTAAATGATACACATAAAATATTAATATCATGGGAGCATTGATTCATTAGAACTTTAAATCTTTTATATGAAAGTTGTAAGAAGGCAAACATTTCAATGAAAGCTCTTTGACTGAACAAAGATGAAAGATGGTATCATTATATCCCTGATATTATGACTTATTTGCTAACGTTTTTGACACTTGAGCTGGTCTATAAGAGCCATTAGTTTTTATCTCTCTATGCTAATCTTGTTTGTAATGTGCAAGTGAATGATTTTTATAAATTGATATATTTTACGTGTTAATAAAATATATTCCCAGATATGATTACGCACACAAATGTTATCTCATACGCATTTTGAGTGGGGGCATATTGCGGTATCACACTTAATATTTAGAAAAGTATGATGTTGCACCTTTTAAAAATTTGACTGATTGATTGACGACGATCATTGCTCATATTGTTTATGAAACAATTGACAATAGGATTCTTAAAACGCAAAGAATTGTTGAAAATATTATTCGCAAGAGATAAGTTTTGGGACAACTTTAATGTTAGATAATGTGTCAAAAAACTCTTTCATGGAATATACTTTCGGGCAAACTTTCAGATATGTGTAATTTTTTTGTAGAAGGTATGATATTATTCTCATGGGTAAAGTTGATATGGAAGAGATATTTGCAATTTCATGTACGATATCGTTTTTAAAGGGAAAGGATACAATATTTGTAGGAAGATGAGCAGCCTAAGAGTCCATATGAAGTTTTTTATAGTTTTTGAGTGGTTTGTTTTATAATATCCTAAACAAGGGATGAGAAGAGAAAAGTTCCTTTATGCCATTTACAGTAAAAAGTGTGTGATTGCTTTTAAGGTAAGAAAAAAATATATAAGGAGGATACAATGTTTGATACCTTTTTCAGAGGAAGCATGAATTAAGTGAAATCAAATTTAAAAGCATAAAGTTAGAGAGAGTAATGGGTAATATTTTTTCACCAACGCATTTAATTGTAATTTTGTTGCTTATTTTTGTGCTTTTCGGGCGCGGTAAAATTTCTGAATTAATGGGCGATGTTGCTAAGGGAATTAAAGCTTTCAAAAAGAATATGAAAGAAGAAGAGGAGAGCGTTGAAGATACAGTTGAAATGGCTGATACTTCTCAAATAATTAATGCAGAATCTCAGCCATTATCGATAAAACCTGCAGCAAAACGCAGAAAGGTTTCGTCTGACTCTAAAGGGGAAAAGGCATCTGTTGCTAAAAAACAGCGTGTCAAATAACAAAAACGTTATCATCATTGTGCATTATTTTTTATGAGGAAGTTGAGTATAAGCGATGTTTGGGATTGATGGACCAGAGCTTGTCGTGATCTTACTTGTTCTCATCATTGTCGTTGGGCCAAAAGATTTACCTAAAATATTCAAGACAATAGCAAAGGTAAGAGCTTATGTATCTTCAATAGCAAATGAACTTCGTCACCAGTTTGATGATGTAATAAAACAAATAGAGTGCGATGATTTGCAAAAGGCATGTTCGGATATTAACGATTCAAGAAAGAAGTTGGCAGAGACTTTTGATCCCATGCAAAATACATTAGAGGATATCCACGATAATTTGGATGTTAAGGCAACAGACCATAAATCAAAAAAAGATAAAAAAATTTTAGAATGCGATCAAAAGACAATCAAGAAAGATGTGATAGTCTCTATAGCATCTCATTATTCTGAAAGCATTTCCGTTGCCTCTAAAGATAAAAAAGATGTGTCATGAATGTAGAAAAAGATGAAGTTGATGCCAATAGGACGCCCCTTTTAGAACATTTCATTGAACTTCGTCAGCGAATTATTTCTGCCTTGGTTGCATTTATGATCGCTTTTATGATGTGTTTTCTTGTTAAAGATTATATCTTAAATTTTTTACTATGGCCGTATCAATGGGCAATGAAAATAGCCGGAGGGTATCCTGAGAGTATTCGTTTGCAATCAACGCAAGTATGGGAAACTTTTTTAACAAAGATGAAACTTGCTGCCTTTGGGGGAATGATTTTATCTTTTCCCTATATGGCTTTTCAGTTTTATAGTTTCATTGCACCAGGGCTTTATAAAAATGAGCGCATGGCTTTTTTACCATTTCTCATTGGTGGTCCTGTTTTATTTTGTATTGGAGGAGCGTTTGTTTATGCTCTGTTGGCACCCATAATACTATGGTTTAGCCTTTCTCAACAATTTCTTCCAGATGCTCATTTAAAAATAGAGTTTATAGTGCGTATTTCTGATTATTTGAGCTTTATGATGTCGTTTATCCTCATTTTTGGTTTGATCTTTCAATTGCCTCTTGTGATTAGTCTTTTAGCAAAAGTTGGATTTCTAACGTCTCATGATTTGGTGTCTAAGCGAAAATGGGCTATTCTGCTCTCTTTTATTATTGCGGCAATGATAACGCCGTCGGATTTTTTTACGATGTTTGCAGTAGCTTTACCAACGATAGCGCTTTATGAGATCTCAATTTTAATTGCTTACGGTATAGAAAAGAGAAGAAAATCAGCTTAAGAAAAGTGTATAATCCTATGCGATGAGAAATAAATGAAAACAATATAGAATAAAAATCATATAGATGAGGAATTTTGATGCTTGATATTAAGTGGATTCGCGAAAATCCTGAGAAATTAGATAAAGCGCTTGTAAGTAGAGGCCTTGAGCCACAAGCTGAAAGGTTAATACAACTTGATCTTGCGCGCCGTTCACATGTTGCTAAGCTGCAATTGGCGCAGGAACGTCGCAATGCGGTTTCAAAGGAAATAGGACAAGCTTTAGCTATCTCTGATCAGCAAATGGCTGAAAGCCTTAAAGCTGAAGTTGAAGAGCTTAAAGTCTTTCTTTCTTCTGCAACAGCGGAAGAAAAACAACTGACAGAAAGCCTTGAAAAAATTCTTTCAGCACTTCCCAATATTCCATTGGATGATGTTCCAGAAGGTAAAGATGAAAGTGATAATGTCGTCATTCGACATTTTGGTACACCTCCAACATTTAATTTTACACCAAAGGAGCATTTTGATCTTGGTCAAGATCTCAAGCAGATGAATTTTGAGCGAGCTAGCCGTTTGTCTGGAACACGTTTTACAGTGCTTTCAGGAGCGTTAGCACGGCTAGAACGTGCATTGGGACAATTTATGCTTGATGTGCATGTCAATGAGCATGGTTATACAGAAGTTTCTGTGCCTCTTCTTGTTCGTGATGAGATTGTTTACGGAGCAGCTCAATTGCCGAAATTTGCTGAAGATCTCTTTCAAACAACAGATGGTCGATGGCTTATTTCTACAGCAGAAGTGCCTTTAACCAACTTGGTCAACGATGAAATTCTTGAAATATCAGATTTGCCATTGCGATTTTCTTCTTTATCTCCTTGTTTTCGTTCAGAGGCGGGGGCCGCTGGCCGTGATACGCGCGGTATGTTGCGTCAGCATCAATTTTGGAAGGTGGAAATGGTCTCGATTACCAGTGAAGAGCAGTCTCTCATTGAATTGGAACGTATGACGGAATGTGCAGAAGATATATTAAAACGACTCGGTTTGCCTTTTCGCACAGTGGTGCTTTCTACGGGGGATATGGGATTTGCAGCACGTAAAACTTATGACATTGAGGTTTGGCTTCCTGGCCAAGACTGTTATCGTGAAATTTCTAGCTGTTCAGTTTGTGGAGACTTTCAAGGTCGACGTATGAACGCTCGCTATCGTAAAGAAGGCGATAAAAAGTTGCATTTTGTTCATAGCCTTAATGGTTCTGGTACAGCTGTTGGTCGTTGCCTTATTGCTGTGCTTGAAAATTATCAACAGGCTGATGGGTCAATTATTGTTCCAGATGTTTTACAACCCTATATGGGAGGCATGCGTTGTATTTCTGCTTAATTTTTTGAACGGAGAAACGATATGCGTTTATTGCAAAGAGGAAATGGTATGCAAATGCCAAGGTTTTGCCGTTTTAAAAGAGGCGGTTTTTAGGAACGATAAAAGTGCTTCTCCATTAGAGAGTGAATGATAGTATGGGGCAAAAGGGTATTTTGCAATTTCGTGAGGAGTTGGCTGCTCTTGTACTGAAAATGCGTAGCAAAGGCATTGATGACGTGCGGTTTTTTTCGGCATTAGAGAAAATTCCACGTCAACAATTTGTTTCTGCTCCTTGGTTTAATAGTGCTTATGATAATAAAGTCATTCCCCTTGAATGCGGTGAATATATGGAACGTTTGGAAGAACAACTTTTGATTCTTTCGGCACTATCATTGAAAAAAAAGCACCGTGTCTTAGAAATTGGTACAGGATCTGGCTTTTGTACTGCTCTTATGGCCTGTTTGAGTGACCGTGTAACAACGATTGATCGTTATAAAACGCTTGTTGATTTGGCACGCCAAAAATTTCAAACTTTGGGCATTGAAAATATTTTTATACAGCAGATTGATGGAAGCCATAGTGTGACAGGTTTGGGATCATTTGATCGCATTCTCATTTGGCCGTCATGTTCTGATGAACCCAAGGAATTTTTAGAACTTTTGGCTGAAAATGGAATGCTCATTCAGGCGATAGGACCTGATGAAGGGGTACAAATGGTGACGCGCTATACAAAAATTGGTAGCCGATTTGAATATTTAGAATTGTTTCAAGTGCGTTATCAACCTTTTATTAAAGGTATTGCGGAGATACTTTAATTTTAAAATTAAAAAAATACCGCAAATTATTTCATCTTTTTATTTTCAATTGAATTCATTTTGATCTTAATCTAAGATATTTACGAATAAAACATCTCATTTTAACTCTTCGGTAATTTAAAAAAGCTTTAATGGCGTGAATTGAGTATTGATGAGTGAGCAAAACGATGTGTTTAAAAGCTTTGGATAATATTTTCCGGCATAATTTTCAGAGAATAACTTTTTTAGCGGTGGCAACGATTTTTGCTGGTTGTAGTTCTGGGACACAACGTTTTTCCAATAATATTTTCTCTCATCATACGCTATCATCTCAATCAAATATATCAAACTCTATGCCTACAGATCCGCGAATGCTATCGTACGGTGGGGGAATGATACAAAGCAGTGAATTGCCACCTGTGGAACCAAGTGATGATTCGTGGATTGATAAAAATTCTCCTTATAATTCTCCACAGCAAGGGAGGGGAGTTTCTTCTGATAGCCGCGTTATAGGGGCCCCTCCACGGAATCTTGGAACGCTTTCCCGTTCACAAATGGATAATTCTCCTATTTTTCGGCAGAATTCTTATATTGTCCAGAGTGGGGATACACTCCTCAGTATTGCACGACAAATAGGGGTTAGTGTTGAGGCATTAAGATTAGCAAATGGTATAAATAGCAATTCCATTTATATTGGTCAGGTTCTTGTGATTCCAAGCAGGCGTACATTAGCAACTTCAAAATCGCACAGTCATAACGATTGGACAGCCTCAACAGCAGAATCTTCATTCCAATCTCAGATGCCCTCTTCTATAAAGCCGAAGAAGGCTTCTCCTATATATAAAGCTCCTGTAACAACGCTACCTTCTACACAAATGAACAGGTCAAATACTAAAAGCAATTCTTCTAAACAGATGATGCAATTGAATCATGAATCTGATTTATCAAGTACTGTTACGAGTACAGCTAATATCAAGACACCGCAAGCCACAGGGATTTCTAAGATGCGTTGGCCAGTCCGTGGGCGTTTATTAAGCCAGTTTGGTCAAAAAAAAGGAACAGTAATGAATCGAGGAATAGATATTGCTGTGCCTGAAGGATCATCGGTAAAGGCATCAGAAAATGGTGTTGTTATTTATGCAGGAGATGGATTAAAAGAGCTGGGTAATGTTGTCATGATTCGACATGAAAATAATATTATTACTATTTATGGATGTAATAGTAAGCTTGCTGTTAACAAAGGACAAAGGGTAAGACGTGGTGATGAGATTGCTAAGTCTGGCGTTTCAGGAAATGTTAAAACGCCACGTGTCTATTTTGAAGTGCGCAAGAATTCATTACCAGTTGATCCTTTTAAATATTTAGAAAACTAATTTATTGATGAGATTAAATTTGAATAAGCTTATAGTTTATAGAAATTTCCTGCAAAACAATTTATTTTCTTAAATCAACAGCACTCCTCAGAACGTTTGAAATTTTCTAAAGCTTCTGCTTTTTAGAGCTAATTTTGCAATAACATGATTTTTTTGCTCGATTTACCCTTTTAGATGATTCAAGATACCAAGCAATGCTGGAGGAGGTAAATAGTCAACCTGTAGTGTTTCTCTTTTTTTCAAAGCTATTCACATTTGATAAGGTATTAATATCCTTTATGCACTTTATCATAACGCGCAATCATCAAAAAGTATTTTCCCATGTCTAATGTAATGTGTCAGTAAAAAATCATTGGTTTAAAAGAGCTGTTCGTTTTATTCATTTAGATATGATCATTTTTGTGTTTATAAGGGTATAATATGAAGGTATAAGGCGATAGATACATCATACTATTTGTCTGCACCCAATGTTCCAACTGCTCTTGCATTTGAGATGGGGTATGAAAAGAGCTATTTGATTTCCTATCATAAATAATTTTTCTCTTCATGTTCATTTCACGGACGGGATGTGCAAGAAAATTGTTTGGACATATTCAAAGGGTTTAAAATGAAAGAGTTTTACGGTATTGAACTCTATCATTTGACATTAACAGTAATGAATTATCTCTATACATTCAAGTTTTTCCATTATAAAAATTGTTTTGTATCATTTATTGAGTGAGTAAGAAGGTCTTTAGTGTAGGGTATATAATAGAGAAAAATAAATCTGTTTTTTAAAAATTTTTCTTATTGTATTCTGCCTTTTAAGGATTTATTGCATTTTTATAAAGCTGAGATTACATTATCTCATCATCACTTTTTATAATAAATTTTTTAGAAAAGTTTTTCTAAATTAGGACTTTATTTAAGAGAGTGGGAAATATCTGAAGTTTAACGATAGGAGATAAAAATGTTTATCACGAACGCTTATGCTCAAGGTGCAGGCGATGTTTCCAGTGGAATTTCATTTGTTAGCTTTGTCCCGCTCATTTTAATTTTTGGAATTATGTATTTTTTTATCATTCGTCCACAGCGTACACAAATGAAAAAGCGGCAGGAAATGCTGAATGCCGTACGTCGCGGTGATACAGTTATAACGGGTGGTGGTATTATCGGCAAGGTTACAAAGGTTCACGACGAGAATGGTGAGTTAGAGGTTGAAATTGGTGAGAATATGAAAATTCGTGTTCTTCGCTCAACATTAGCTGATGTGCGTGTTAAAGGTGCGCCGATTGCAGAACAAAAACCAAAGCTTAATGCTAAAGCAAAAAAAACACAAAAGTCTAATTCTAAAACGAAAAAGAAAGAAAATGTAAGTATCTCTAAAGAGAAAAAAGCTATCTCAAAGAAAGATAAGGAAAATGCATCTTAGAGTGTAAATGTAATTTATACTATTTTAAAAAACTTTTTTATAAAAGATGTCGAAATTTAAAGATAATTTCATGAGGCGGAATAGTTTTTATAATCACTACAGAAAATGGTGTCTTTGTTTTCTTGTAGACAGTTAAAATAGTTGCTTTATTTATGCGGTATTACGGCGATTTTTTCTGTTCTTTAAACAATATTCTTATTTCTATAAAGAGAATTTTTCATTTTTTCGTCAACGAAGTTGAGGAAAGTTTTTAAAACGTAGATGAGTATAGCTCTTAATCGCGGGTTATTGTTAAATTTTCATATGTTTTTGTATCTCTCAATCAAGATTTATAGTAAAAATTTCGACCATCAATATTCTGATGGGCTATGTTAACATATCAATGTTTGTATGACCATTAACTTTTATAGTGAGAAGTAGAAGACAAGTGGATTTTCAAAAGTAAAGGGTACTCATTTATGTCCGATGCAATTCAAATTCGTGAATCACATTTTCCAAGTCGTGCACCTATTGATGCTTATGGAAATGGTGGATTTCGTTTTGCTGATATGTCACATAGAGGTTCTATTATTTGTGTCCCATCAGGAATTTATGGCATTGATATGGCAGGGCCTATTCCCACTCAAGGGGATCTATCTCGTGTTTTAGAAGAAGCAAATAAGATTGAAGTTTTATTAATAGGTACTGGAACTGAGTTATTACGATTACCTGAAGAGTTACGGAACCTTTTATGGGAAAAACATATTTCATCAGATACAATGAGTACGGGAGCAGCGGTGCGTACATTTAATGTTTTATTGGCTGAAGATCGCGCTGTTGCGGCATTATTATTTGCGGTAGAATAGAGTATTGTTTAATAAATATTCTTAATCTAGCATAAAAGATGCGTATGATGATTTTTTTGTACCGTAAAATAACGTTGTTTAAGGCGATAATATAAGGAACATAAAGTATACATAACTTTAAATGTATTTTTAGTACAGCAACAGGTATTCAGAACTCAGCTAGCCTGGAGCACCTGGTCTATCACATAAGGTGATAAACCTCTGGCACTTGAGGCGATCATAAGAAGCATTTTTATTCCTCTTTAAAGAAGCACCTACATACCCGCTTCGCGTGTGGTGTGAAAGGGAATAGATTTGAAACAAGAGAATCATATGATCTTAAGTTTTTTCATTCAACAGACAAAACGATAAATTATTATTATAAATTAATTCGCCACAAGCGGTAGGAACATGTCAAGAGCAATTGGATTTTTGACAGATTGGTTTGGGTAGGAATCTTTGTCCTTTGCGGATGGCGGGAAGAGGTCAATAACTTGATTGAGTTTTGTGATCAGTGCATTTTCTATAAAAGTGCGTTGTCATCTGTTCAGTCAAAAGGCGTTTCGCGTTTTCTGTTTTCTTGAGTTTATTACGCACGTTACAGTTAATTTTTAGCTGTTTTTACTATGAATCAAAGCCTAAATTCTATAAGAGCAATTTTATCAAAAAATGATTTATTTAATTTTTAAAAATTTTCTTTTTGAAAAGAAAAAGTACTCAAAAAAGAAACCTTTATTCATCATACATTAAGAGATACATTAAAAAATCTTATTCTCTAAGCTGTATTTTTTATCTCTCATTTTTTAATATGAATAAAAAGAGAGTATTAATTTAATTGCTAAAAAGGGGACGTTAATAGGTTCATAGAATGATAGGTTCTCTTCCTTATTGTCTTGATATTTTACGTAACATAGATCGTGATCGCTATATATCAGTTTTATTTGCACCTAAAAACAAGCGCAAAGCATTGGCTGCTCTCTACGCATTTAATGCAGAGATTTCTCGTATTCGTGAAAGTGTCCATGATCCACGCATTGGAGAAATACGCTTACGCTGGTGGTATGATTCTATCGTGCATGGTGAAATGCAAACGAGTGGAACTAATCCAATTTTGAGTGATTTATTAGCAGCAATGACTCTTTTTAATTTACCTAAGACAGCTTTTTTACGTTATTGTGATGCACAAATTTTAGATCTTTACCACAACCCAATAGAAACGCTTCATGATCTCGAGCATTACTGTGGTGAGACAGTGAGTATCATTTTACAGCTTTCTTGTCAGATATTAGATTCTGGTGCCGCCCAAGATTTTACAGATATTTATGAGCATGGAGGAATTGCTCAAGCATTAAGCGGTGTATTACGCCTTTTATCCTTCATGCAATCACGATATCACTATTATTTACCTACTGATATGCTGAAAGCGGTAGGGGTGAATAGGGAGGACTTAGACTCTCAACGTTTCAGTGATCGACAAAAGGGCCGTATTGTTGAAGCTATGGTAGCATTATCACGCGATCATTATAGCAAATTTTACGCGTATTCTCGTGCTTTACCTAGGGCTCTTAAGCCAGCATTTCTTCCATTGGCTATTATACCAGCTTCGCTTCAAAAAGCTACACAGCTGGAGGCTGCAATTTTTCAAGAAAGTGCAACTTTACCATTGATGCATCGCTATTGGTTGATAACAAGGGCGGCAATAAGCGGTAATTTTCCAAAAATATTGTAAAAGAATATGACGATGTTAAAATTGGACTGATTTTTTCATATTGAAGAGAGAAAGAGATATTGTAATTCCAAACGATTTCTTTGTGATCAAAAACACTGATATCGTTTTTTCTATGAACGCAAAAGAGTGAAAAATTTTAAGACTTTAAAAATACGGTATATTGGAAGGCTGAGTGACAAGCCGGCACCATTGTTATAGTCGAGCAGATTCCACTATTGTGACAGCCCTTGGCACTCTCCCAACAGGTATGTCTTTTCTTTCATGTTTATCCAAACGCCCATTCCGCTTATAACATGCAAGCAAGAGGTTTTTATTGTTTCAATCATAAACAGATTTGGAATAAAAGAAGCTTACAGGATGCAGGATTTTTATTCAATAGGGATAACACTATATTATCATTGTAAATCAATATGTTATCTAATAAAAGGAAAACATAAGATAAAGCTTAATAGATTGGTTCGTTTGATGAAGATTTTTGATATTGAGTGCTCTAAATATATTGGTCACATCTTACTTGCAAATGAAATAAACTTTCTGTTTTTTATGAGAAAAGTTATCTTGGCTGCCTGTTTAAGTCTATAAAAAATGCTCATTTTTGAAAAATTAAGATGATGAAGCCATAATTGATAATTGTTATGATATATAAAAAATATTGATTTATCATAAGAGTTTGTTCATTCTCATATTGAATGAGAGCCCTGAAGAGAAGAGATTTTCTCATTTTTAATCATGTTTATAACGAATTTTAAAATGTTTTTTTTCATATCATAAGTTGGGTGTGTCAATGCAAATCATTTCAGGAAGAAGCAATAAGATTCCTTATGAATGAATATTAAGGGTTAGCAATACGACAAGCTGTAAATAATGACAATAAGGATGAGATTTATCGCTTAATTGGGATAGATAATATTGCTTACTGCGGTTGGAAAAAACGGACTCCATATGTCCATTGACTATTTTCTCGCAAATCCAAATATATATTGGTTTGCGAGAGAGCTCATTATAATGCCAATCTTTAAGAGACTAAGAAAAAAAAGATCGCTCTTACCTTTTCAACGGTAGACGAGAAACTGATAAAAACTTTATCAAACAAGCTCTTTAATTATTACCCCCTTTTTATTGGGGAGCATTAAAAATCTGATTATAATTTTTACTATTAATTTCCAAAGGATGTTCCTTATTGGCAATTTGTAGCATTTCTAGCTTGAGATCTTCTCTTATCATCATATCTATATTGGCCCGAACATCAGGTGAAAGAGTATGAGGCGTAATATCTTTAGGCATGGTTACAGACTTTATTTGATAAATGATACGATTTGTTGCAACTGGGCCTTTTATGATGCCATAATGACCTTGGGGAGTAGAAAATAATGCTTTAATTCCTTCAATACCGAGGATTTCAGAGGGATCTTGACGCCGAAGAGGTGGTGTCGTTTGTTTTGTAACACCAAGTGTCTGCGCAAGGGCAACGAGACTTTTTCCTTCTATAAGCTGTTTGAGAGCATTTTGGGCTTTTTCATCAAGAAGACGTTGGATCTCCTCTTTTTTCCATTGAGAAAGAACATCTAGCTTAGCTTCTTCAAGTGTTTTATCGCGGGCAGGAATAATTTTATCGACCTTATACCAGAGATATCCACCATTTTGAAAAGAGAGAGGGTCAAGATCAACGCCTTCATTGGATTGATAGATGGCATTGAGCAAAGTATCTTTTTGAGGTAAATCCGTGAGGGTTGTACCATCAAGTGTTTTGCCCGTTTTATCAAGGGTAATTGTGCGTAGAGATAATTTGTATTGGTCAGCAAGCTCTTTGAAAGAAGCGCCCTCAAAACGAGCATTTTCAATGGCGATATAATTGTTACGGATATCATCAGTCGCACGATTTTTGGCAAGTGTTTGGCGAATATTTTCTTCTACACTTTCAAAAGGAAGAGAGCTTGAAGGTTCAATATGTGTGACGCGAATGAGAACAGGTCCTTGTAGGTCATTTATGACAGGACTGACCTGCCCTTGTTGGAGTTCAAAAATTTCAGATGCGAGACGATTAGGAAGCTCATTTTCTGCAAGAGGCCCTTTTTTGATGTCATTAAGAGTCTTTTTTTCAGCTTTTACCAGTTCATCAAAACTCAATCCATCAGCTATTTTTTTTGCTGCATTATCGGCTTCTTCACGTGTGGAGAATCGCAGTTCTTCGAATGTGCGCTTTTCAGGCTGTACAAAACGTGAAGCATTTTGAGTATAATAGTTTTTTGCTTCATCTGTTGAGATATCTTGAGGTTTTACAAAATCATTAAGCTCCATCGATAGCAAAGAAACAGTACGATACTCTGGAGCGCGAAATTCATTTTGATGTGTTTCAAACCATTTTTGTAGTGTTTCATGATCAGGATCAGCAATTGTTTGCTTTTCTTCTAGATCAATAAGGAGATAATCAGCGATTCGCATTTCTCCTTGATAAAGAGCAAGAGCTTTATAAAAAAGATCGGGTGCTTTCATATCAGAAAGTAAAGCGGCAATAAGTTGGTTACGCTTTTCTTGTCTGGTATAATAATTAAGAAAAGAACTTTCACTGATCCGTAAGTGCTGAAGGTAGTTATAAAATAAATTTTTATCAAAAGTACCATTTATCTGAAACATCTTATCAGAACCAATTATATGAGCGATTGTATCTTTTGAAAGACTTATTTTCATTTTACGGGCTTGTTCATCAAGCAGTACATTTTGTTGCAATTGATTAAATACAAAAGCGGGAATTTTGTATTTCTGCATTTCATTTGGTGTAAACATTCGTCCAAGATGAGCCGCTTGTGCTAAACGTGCGCTTTGATCAGCAAGTGTGAGACGATAATCATCGATAGTTACTATAGATTTTCCAGAAGTAATAAGATCTCTTTCGCTTTTTGTGTGTAACTGCGGTATTCCCCATAAAATGATGAAGCATAAGAGTAAAATAGTAAGGAAAATTCTGAAAATCCAAGAATTTGTAGCACTTCTTATGACGTCAAGCATTGTTCAATTCCATTTTTAACATAAATTATTATCAAAGCAGGAGTGGAATTTGCAATAAAGAGACGAAAGATGCAAGCTTTTAAAGATTTGCTTTCGTTTTATAATTTGATACTACAAACAAATAAAATATTATAAATGCTCTTGAGGTAAAAATATGTCTCCAAATATTCGGCCTTTTCTTGCTGGAAATTGGAAAATGAATGGAACGAGAGAATCGCTTGGAGAATTACGCGCTATTGCTACAGGCGTTAGCTCTGATATCAGTCATCTATTTGAAGTGCTCATTTGTGTTCCTGCAACGCTTTTATCGCGTGCTTCTGATATGCTGGATGGTGAAAATCTCCTTTTAGGAGGACAAAATTGTCACTTTGATGATTATGGTCCTTATACGGGAGATATTTCAGCTTTTATGCTTAAAGAAGCAGGAGCAAGCCACGTTATTCTTGGGCATTCGGAACGTCGCACAGTGTATCAGGAAAATGATGCACTTGTTTGTGCTAAGGTGCAAGCAGCGTGGCGCGCAGGTCTTGTGGCTCTTGTGTGTATTGGTGAAACATTGGAGGAGCGCAATAACAATAAAGTACTGGATGTTCTTGCGCAACAGCTTGAAGGATCTTTACCAGATGATGCAACAGCAGAGAATACCATTATCGCTTATGAACCCGTTTGGGCAATAGGTACTGGCAAGACGGCAACTTCAGAAGATATTGCAAACGTGCATCATTTCATTCGTGATAAGATATGCTCTCGTTTTGGTGATGAAGGAAACAAGATACGTTTACTTTATGGTGGATCCGTAAAGCCATCCAATGCCTTTGCGCTTTTAAGCATTCCTCATGTTAATGGGGCTTTGATCGGTGGAGCCAGCTTAAAAGCGATTGATTTTTTAACTATTTGCGATGTTTGTCGTAAATTATAGCAGAGAAATTTGAGTTCCCCCTTGGATTGTGTGTTATTTATGTGTAAATAGCCATGAAAGAGTTATTTGAAGAGTAGGGTTTATGCAAACAGTACTTATTGTTATCCATTTATTGATTGTGATTACTTTGGTTGGGGTTATCTTAATCCAACCTTCAGAAGGTGGCGGGCTCGGTGCAAGTAATAATTCAGGGTTGATGAAAACCCGTGGGTCTCGAAATCCTTTAACACGTTTGACGGCTATTTTAGCCTGTTGTTTTTTTGTTGTTTCCATTGGACTTACTGTTGTGGGAAGTATATCAAATTCTGGTTCTGATATTTTAAAACGCATACCCGTTAATTCAGAGCAGAACTCGATCAATAAAGGCTCAGAATCAGTCCCATCATCAGGTGGTGAGTCTCAACCTTCTATCCTTGAGCAGCTAGGAGGGACATCGGATTCTCCGCAGGAACAAAAACAGTCCACAAATCCTGAAGTAGAAAATCCAGTTCCACCAGTTCTTGAAAAGACCGTTCCGGATAACGGTACAAAATAGTTTTCTAAAGAAAATATAGACTTTTAAGAAGGTGATTTTTTCACCTTTTTTATTTTAGAAGAAAAATTGTCTCTTTTTGCATTTTTTTCTGGAAAAATCATTATAAATTGCTTATCACCATAAGCCCATGGCACGTTATGTTTTTATTACTGGTGGTGTGGTTTCTTCCCTTGGAAAAGGCATCGCAGCAGCGGCGTTAGCAGCGCTATTACAGGCTCGTGGCTATCGTGTACGTCTTCGCAAACTTGATCCTTATTTAAATGTTGATCCAGGGACGATGTCACCTTATCAACATGGTGAAGTCTTTGTGACCGATGATGGTGCGGAAACGGATCTTGATCTTGGTCATTATGAGCGTTTTACTGGGCGTTCTGCAAATAGCCAAGATAATATTACAACAGGGCGTATTTATCGCAATATCATTGAACGAGAACGGCGGGGGGRTTATTTGGGGGCAACAGTTCAAGTTATTCCTCATGTTACAGATGAAATTAAGCGCTTCATTACAACGGGAAATGAAGAGTTTGATTTTGTTTTGTGTGAAATAGGTGGAACGGTTGGTGATATTGAAGCCATGCCTTTTCTAGAAGCGATTCGTCAGCTTGGGAATGAACTCTCTCGACAAAATGTCGTTTATGTCCATCTTACATTAATGCCTTATATTCCCTCGGCAGGTGAATTAAAAACAAAACCAACACAACATTCTGTCAAAGAATTACAATCAATTGGTATTTCTCCTGATATTTTGCTTGTGCGTGCAGATCGGTCTATTCCAGAAACAGAGCGGTGCAAATTATCACTTTTTTGCAATGTTCGCGCCAAAGCGGTCATTCAAGCATTAGATATGCCAACAATTTATGATGTTCCTATGGCATATCATAAAGAAGGTTTAGACTCTGAAGTTCTTTGCGCTTTTGGAATCGATCCGGCACCTCTCCCTCAGATGGATCGTTGGGAAGAGATTACGCATCGCCTTCATCATCCTGAAGGAGAAGTTACGATTGCTGTTGTAGGAAAATACACCGGCTTAAAGGATGCTTATAAATCTCTTATCGAAGCGATTGCCCATGGTGGCTTAGCGAATAAAGTGAAAGTTAATATTGAGTGGATTGATTCGCAACTTCTTGAAAAAGAAGATTCCGTTTCAGCTTTACAAAAAGCGCATGGAATTTTGGTTCCTGGGGCTTTTGGGGCTCGAGGGGCAGAAGGAAAAATTCGAGCCATTCAATTTGCAAGAGAGCGTAAAATTCCATTTTTAGGGATTTGTTTTGGTATGCAATTGGCTTGTATAGAAGCTGCGCGCAATATTGCACAGATTGAGAATGCTTCATCAAGTGAGTTTTGTGAGACAGAGAATCCAATTGTAGGTTTAATGATGGAATGGCTCAAAGGCGATGTTCTTGAAAGGCGGACAAGAAATGGTGATCTCGGCGGTTCCATGCGTCTTGGTGCTTTTCCCGCTGAATTAAAAGAAGAAAGTCATATTGCTAAAATTTATGGAATGACAAAGATTGTCGAGCGCCATCGTCATCGTTATGAAGTCAATATTGATTATAAGGATAAGTTAGAACAGTGTGGTTTAATTTTTTCTGGTATGTCTCCTGATGGTATTTTGCCGGAAACAATAGAATATGCAGATCATCCATGGTTCATAGGTGTTCAATATCATCCAGAGCTTAAATCACGTCCTTTTGATCCGCATCCACTTTTTTCTTCTTTTATTGAAGCCGCAGTCGAACAAAGTCGATTAGTTTAAGGCATAAATTTGGTTACTTTGCTTTTGAGGAATAAAATGTTGAAACCAAATGCACGTGTAAAAGTTGGAAATGTCATTTTTTCAAATGAGATGCCTTTTTCATTAATTGCAGGACCGTGTCAAATGGAAAGTCGCGATCATGCTTTTGAAATGGCTGGTCGTATTAAAGAAATTGCTGATCATGTTGGTATTGGGTTTGTTTATAAATCGAGTTACGATAAAGCCAACCGAACTTCTTTGAGTGCGGCACGTGGTATTGGTCTTGAAAAAGCAATGGCTGTTTTTTCTGATTTAAAAAAGGAATTTGATTGTCCCATATTAACTGACGTGCATACAGAAGAGCAATGTGCAATTGTTTCTTCTACAGTCGATATTTTACAAATACCGGCTTTTTTATGTCGTCAAACAGATCTTTTAGTCGCAGCTGCCAAAACAGGGTGTGTTCTTAATATTAAAAAAGGCCAGTTTTTAGCTCCATGGGACATAGAGAATGTTTTAAAAAAGGTTGTTTATAGTGGTAATTCGAATGTTATGCTTTGTGAGCGAGGCACGTCGTTTGGTTACAACCGCCTTATTTCTGATATGCGTTCGTTGCCTATTTTACGTTCATTTGGGGCTCCTGTTATTTTTGATGCAACGCATTCTGTTCAGGAGCCAGGGGGGCATGGTTCTTCATCTGGTGGACAGCGTCAATTTGTGGAAATTTTAGCGCGTGCAGCTGTTTCTGTTGGGGTTGCTGGTGTTTTTTTAGAAACACATCAAGATCCCGATAACGCGCCTTCTGATGGCCCCAATATGATTCAAATTGATAATTTACAAAGATTGCTTGAAATTTTAAAGGAATTTGATTATTTATCAAAGAAGCTAAATTGAGAAGAAAAGAGTATTTCATTAATAAAAAATTAGAAATGAAACACGGCTTTTATTGGATGAAAAAATAGAGCGGAAGTGTAATTGGATTAATATGACTATAATTGTCGATATCGTTGGCCGTGAAGTTCTTGATAGCCGTGGTAATCCAACGGTGGAAGTTGATGTTCATTTGGAAAATGGGGCTTTTGGTCGCGCTCTTGTTCCCTCGGGAGCTTCAACGGGAGCGCATGAGGCTGTAGAACTTCGTGATGGTGGTTTGCGCTATCAAGGGAAGGGCGTTGAAAAAGCGGTAGCTTCAGTGAATGGCGAAATTCTTGAAGAACTTGGTGGGCGGGATGCAAGAGATCAAATCGCTATTGATCAAGCAATGATTGCTTTGGATGGGACGCCAAACAAAGCCCGTCTTGGTGCTAATGCACTTCTTGGTGTTTCATTAGCTGTTGCAAAAGCGGCTGCGGACTCATTAAATTTACCTCTGTATCGTTATATTGGTGGTACGCAAGCGCATATTCTTCCAACACCTATGATGAATATTATTAATGGTGGCGCCCATGCTGATAACTCGATTGATTTTCAAGAGTTTATGATTATTCCGATAGGAGCCCCTAGCGTGAAAGAAGCCATCCGTTATGGTGCTGAAATTTTCCATGTGTTGAAAAAGCGTTTAAAAGATGCAGGGCATAATACCAATGTTGGTGATGAAGGGGGTTTTGCACCTCAATTTAAAAGTGCAGATCAAGCGATTGATTTTATTATGGAATCTATCATAACATGCGGCTATCAACCGGGAGAGCAAATTGCCATTGGTTTAGATTGCGCTTCCACTGAATTTTATAAAAATGGTTCGTATTTTTATAAAGGTGAGGGTAAATGTCGTGATATCCAAGAACAGGTGGATTATTTAGCGCACCTTGTGAAAAGTTATCCTATTATTACCATTGAAGATGGAATGGCAGAGGATGATTGGGAAGGTTGGACACTCCTTACTGATACAATTGGAAAAAAATGTCAGCTGGTTGGTGATGATTTGTTTGTGACAAATTCAGCGCGTTTGCGTGATGGTATTAAAATGGGAGTAGGCAATTCTATTCTCATAAAAGTTAATCAAATTGGGACATTGAGTGAGACACTTGATGCTGTAGAAGTCGCACATAAAGCAGGTTATCGTGCTATTATATCTCATCGTTCAGGAGAAACAGAAGATTCTTTCATTGCAGACCTCGCAGTTGCAACGAATTGTGGACAAATTAAAACGGGTTCTCTTGCACGTTCGGATCGATTAGCAAAGTACAATCAACTTATTCGTATTGAAGAAATGCTGGGGGCTCAAGCATGTTATGCTGGTGATTTATATCGTTGATCATTGTGAGCGCAAAATATGAAAGTATAATATCATTTAGATTATGAAATTGAGATTTCTTATCAAAGGCGTAGAACAATCATTGTATAGGCATTTAAATTTATAGGGATTAAGATGAGAGGTGTAATTATTAGTCAAGATCAAGGAACGTATCTCGTTTCGGGTGATGATGGTAAGCGTTATCAGTTTGCGACTTGGGATTGGTTGGGGAAGAAACCACCAAAGATTGGTGATACTGTTGATTTTATCTGTGAGGGAGGTGCGGTCAATTCTGTTTTTCCGTTGTTGAGACCAAGTGCAGAGAACTCAAAGGTATTGTTCGCACTCCTTTGTTGGTTTGCAGGTATCTTTGGTGTTCATCGCTTTATGGTTGGAAGAGTTAGAACCGGTGCTTTAATGCTCGTTTTATCTTTAACATTTGTTGGATTGCCGATTTCTGGTGTTTGGGCAATTGTTGATTTTATACTCATTGTTGCTGGAAAATTTACGGATAAAGATGGGAAGCAGATTACAGATTTTTAAAATCTTATAATAATGTATAAAATAAGGTAATTTAATTCGCTTTTTATTTTTTTAATATATTAAGTTCGTAATGCAGAATTATGGTACTATGCGTTTTTAAATGGAAATATTGAGAAAAATATGCACAGTTAAATAAGAGTATTGAAAAAGATTGTGCTATTTTTATAGGTCAAACAAAGACGCAAGTCAATTACAGCTTACTTTTGGTTACTGCTTATAGCAGCAGAAAACATTAGGTTATTAGGGGGGGCTAGCTGTTTTAATTTCATGTTTATCACGGTTACTTTATGAATTTTATTTATACCGCGAGGTTAATCTACGTATTATCAAGTTAAAAATAATCTCTTTATGAATAACATATGGGGAGCAGCTTTATAGGTGGGTAAGGATGAAGGGTAAGATTATTGGTCAAAATCAAGGAGATTATTTTGTTTCAGGGTCTGACGGTAAGCGCTATCAGTTTTCGAGTTGGGATTGGTTAGGAAAAAAAACACCAAAGGTAGGGGATGCCGTTGATTTTGTATATGAAGATGATGTTGTTAAATCTGTTTTCCCTCTTTTGAGTGAATCACAGTCAGAAAAATCAAGATTGGCTATAGCACTTGTTTGTTGGTTTTTTGGATGGTTGGGAATTCATCGCTTTATGGCAGGTAAAGTTGGAACAGGCATTGTAATGCTTCTTATAAGCCTAGTCAGTATGCCATTTACTTTTGGAATAGGGATACTTTTAATAACTATGCCTTGGTCATTCATTGATTTTATAGTTATTTTATCCGGATATTTTAAAGATGAAAATGGGGATAAAATTATAAATTGGTAGAAATTTTAGAATAATATAAAATGTAAAGAGCCAGAAACTTTCTTTACTTTTAATGTTGTCAATATATTAATTTAATAATGTAAATGATTTTAGTCTATGTCTTTAAATGTGAAATATTAAAGAAAATTATAAATATTTAAATAAAACTATTGAAAAAGACAGTGCTATTTCATATAGAAAAGCAAAAGTGCAAATCGAACAGCGTGCTTTGTATTACCACTTATAATTGCGGGAATTTTAAGTTGTTGGGGGATTTTAAGCTTTTTAAGTTGTCATATATCACGGTGAATACAGATTGTATTCATGCCGTGAGGTTTATCCAATATATCTCATATGAGAAGAAAATCTTCTTTATGAATAACAATTTTATAGGTGGTGAAGATGAAAGGTAAGATTATTGGTCATGATCAAGGAGATTATTTCATTTCAGGGGCTGATGGTAAGCGCTATCAATTTGCGAGTTGGGATTGGTCAGGAAAAACGCCGCCAAAGGTTGGTGACGTCGTTGATTTTGTATATGAAGATGGTGTTGTTAAATCTATTTTCCCTATCTCAACTGAAGGTCAGTCACAGCAATCAAAAGTGACGTTAGCGGTCGTTTGTTTTTTTCTAGGTGGACTAGGACTTCATCGCTTTATGGTTGGTAAAGTTGGAACGGGCATTACAATGCTTCTTATAAATATACTAAGTATAATAAGTATAGTAACTATAATATTTATGTGGGTAGGGCTTATAGGGATTTTTTTGATAATTACACCTTGGGTATTGATTGATTTTATAGTCATTTTAACAGGAAATTTTAAGGACAAAGATGGGTGTAAAATCACAACTTAGAGGATATCCAATATTTATAATATAAAAAGTGGGTTATTCAGCTTGCTTTAATTGTATTAAGGGGGGATTTGGTGGTAACAAATTGTTTGCATGTGTAGATTGAGTAATGAGGTGTTAATCAAAATCGTGCATAGTTGAGCAGAATATTAAGAAATTTTTGCTGTAGGGACTGTGCTATTTTATGTGGACAAAGCAGAAACCTCGATCAATCAAAGTACGCTTTGTACTCCCTCTTATGACGGTGGGGGTTTTAAGTTATTTTAGTTACCATATTTATCATGGTGAGTATGGATTGTATTCACGCAGTGAAGTTAATCAGTATATTAGCGAATTAGAAAAGGAGCTTCATACAATAGAAGCTGAGCGGGCATTCATTGAAAAGCGCATTTCTCTTTTACGCAATGGACATATTGAAAAGGACATGTTGGACGAGTATGTCCGAAAGAATTTAAACTTTTCTAAGCCAAATGAGTTGACGATCTTAACGCCTTGTAACCATTGCCAAAAGTGAATAAAAAATTGCTTAATTTAAACAATAATCACCTAATGATATTATTTAAGCCGATTGATAAGGCTTGTAACTTTTGTTCGTAAAGGTTATTCCTAAATAATCATAAAAGGGAGTTTAATATGGCAGAACGACTTAAAAAAAATTCTGCGTCGATAGCGCACACTGCATTATCAAGCACCACGAAGAAAGCAGCAATAGCAGATTTTACAAAAGAAGAAGAAATTGTTGCCTATCGTGAAATGCTTTTAATTCGCCGTTTTGAAGAAAAAGCAGGACAACTTTATGGTATGGGACTTATTGGGGGATTTTGTCATCTTTATATTGGACAAGAAGCTGTTGTTATAGGAACATTAAAGGCAGCAAAAGAAGGTGATCAGATTATTACGTCTTATCGCGATCACGGTCATATGTTAACGGTTGGGATGAGTCCGCGTGGGGTTATGGCAGAATTAACGGGACGCCAAGGGGGATTTTCCAAAGGAAAAGGTGGCTCGATGCATATGTTTTCTAAAGAAAAGAACTTTTATGGTGGACATGGTATTGTTGGTGCGCAGGTTCCCATTGGTTCAGGTTTGGCATTTTCGAATCAATATCTTGGTAAAGATAATGTGACATTGGTTTATTTTGGTGATGGCGCTGCAAATCAGGGGCAGGTTTACGAAAGTTTTAATATGGCTTCACTTTGGAAATTGCCTGTTGTTTATATTATTGAAAACAATCAATATGCTATGGGAACATCTGTTTCACGTGCATCTGCAGAAACTGATTTTTCTCGTCGGGGGCTTTCTTTTGAAATTCCAGGTATTGTTGTTGACGGTATGGATGTTCGCTCCGTAAAAGGAGCTGCTGATGAAGCAATTTCTTGGGCACGTTCGGGTAAAGGGCCGATCATTCTTGATATGCAGACCTATCGTTATCGTGGTCATTCCATGTCTGATCCAGCAAAATATCGTTCAAAAGAAGAAGTCCAAAAGATAAAAGAGGAACACGATCCCATTGATCAAGTAAGAAGCCGGCTTCTTAAAAAGAATTGGGCGAGTGAAGATGATTTAAAGTCTATTGAAAAAGAGGTTCGTGCAATTGTTGCTGATGCGGCAGATTTTGCACAAAGTGATCAAGAGCCAGATGCTTCTGAGCTCTATACTGATATTTTAGTTTGATGCGAGGGAAGCAAGTATGTCTATTGATATTTTGATGCCGGCGCTTTCACCAACTATGGAAGAAGGTAAACTGTCTAAATGGCTCAAGAAAGACGGTGATAAGGTTAGCGCTGGCGATGTTATTGCTGAAATTGAAACGGATAAGGCGACAATGGAAGTAGAGGCTGTTGATGAAGGCACTCTCGGTAAAATTTTTGTGCCTGAAGGCACTGAAGGCGTAAAGGTTAATAGTGTCATTGCGGTTTTGTTAGAAGAAGGTGAGGGTACTGAGGATATTTTGCAACCTCAACCTACCAATACAGCACAAAAACCTAAAGCGTCCTCTCCTTCTCTTCTCTCGTCAGTTCCGCAGTCTCCATCTTTTGCCATACCTTCTGATTTTGATATTCCAGAGGGAACACAGATGGTGACAATGACAGTTCGTGAAGCGCTTAATCAGGCTTTAGCTGAAGAAATGCGGCGTGATGAAAAAGTTTTTCTCATGGGAGAAGAAGTTGCGCAATATCAAGGGGCCTATAAGGTTAGCCAAGGTTTGTTGGAAGAATTCGGGGAAAGGCGCGTTATTGATACCCCCATTACAGAGCACGGCTTTGCTGGTCTGGCTGTTGGTGCTGCTTTTGGAGGGTTACGTCCTATTGTCGAATTTATGACCTTTAATTTTGCTATGCAGGCGATGGATCAAATTATTAACTCAGCAGCCAAAACACGTTATATGTCTGGTGGGCAAATGACTGCTCCTATGGTTTTCCGTGGTCCCAATGGCGCGGCTGCTCGTGTGGGTGCCCAACATTCTCAATGCTATGCTGCGTGGTATAGTCATATTCCAGGGTTGAAAGTTGTTATGCCTTATAGTGCAGCAGATGCAAAAGGCTTGCTAAAAGCTGCTATTCGTGATGATAATCCTGTTATTTTTCTTGAAAATGAGATTTTGTACGGGCATCAATTTGAGGTTCCTCAACTTGATGATTTTATTTTGCCAATTGGGCGGGCGCGTATTCATAAATCAGGACAAGATGTGACGATTGTTGCATGTGGGATTGGAATGCATTATGCTGTTCAAGCGTTACCAGAAATTGAAAAACTTGGTATTGATGTTGAATTAATTGATTTACGAACCATTCGCCCGATGGATCTTCCAGCAATTCTTTCTTCAGTTAAAAAAACGGGTCGTTTGGTAACAATAGAAGAGGGCTTTCCTCAGTCATCTGTAGGAACGGAAATAGCAACACGTGTTATGCAGCAAGCTTTTGATTATCTTGATGCACCAATTGCGACGATTTCTGGTAAAGATGTTCCGATGCCTTATGCTGCTAATCTTGAGAAGTTGGCTTTGCCTGATGCGGCTGAGATTATTGAGGCCGTTAAGGCTGTGACGTACAGAGCGTAACGGAGGAAAGCACAATGTCCATTAAAATTACAATGCCAGCGCTTTCTCCTACGATGGAAGAGGGAAATTTAACAAAATGGAATATTAAGGAAGGCGATAAGGTTTCCCCTGGAGATGTTATTGCTGAAATTGAGACAGATAAAGCGACGATGGAGGTCGAGGCCGTTGATGAAGGTAGGGTTGCCAAAATTGTTGTGCCTGCCGGAACACAAGGCGTTAAGGTGAATGCTTTGATTGTTGTTTTAGCAGAAGAAGGTGAAGACTTAGCTGAAGCGGCAAAAGTTGCAGAAGAGTCCTCTTCTTTTATAAGACAAGAACCAGAAAGCGTAAAACAGGCAGATTCTCTGAAAAAGACGGATTCAAAGGAGATAAAAATATCTCATGAATCAACAGCTCAGCAATTAATACAGCAAAGTAAAAAAGGGTCTCGCCTTTTTGCTTCTCCCTTAGCGCGGCGATTGGCTTCTCAGGCAGGTCTTGATTTATCCCGTATTTCTGGAAGTGGTCCCCATGGGCGTATTATCAAGCGCGATGTAGAAAAAGCTATGGGCGGTGATATTTCTCAAGCCTCTTATTCGTCACAGATCGGAGAGGCGACTACAGCAGGTGTTTCTGACAAACAGATATTGCAGCTCTTTAAAGAGGATGAATATATCTTCACACCTCATGATAATATGCGTAAAACGATTGCCACACGTTTGGTGGAATCAAAGCAAAGAGTACCGCATTTCTATGTAACGGTAGATTGTGAACTTGATGCGCTATTAGCATTGCGGACACAACTCAATGCTGCAGCGCCAATGGTTAAGATGCAAGAAGAAGCTAAACCTACTTATAAACTTTCTGTTAATGATATGGTGATCAAAGCTGTTGCACTTTCTTTGAAAGCCGTTCCTGATACGAATGTCTCTTGGCTTGAAGACGGAATGCTTCATCATCAACATTGTGATGTTGGGGTTGCTGTTTCTATTCCAAATGGATTAATTACGCCGATTATTCGCCATGCAGAGGAAAAACCGTTATCACTTATTTCCAAAGAGATGAAGGATTTTGCAAAGCGTGCACGTGAGCGCAAATTAAAAATGGAAGAATATCAGGGTGGAACAACAGCGATATCAAATATGGGGATGTATGGTGTAAAAAGTTTTTCTGCTATCCTTAATCCACCACATGCGACGATTTTTGCAATTGGCGCAGGGGAGCAACGCGCGGTTGTTAAAGACGGTGCTTTGGCTGTTGCAACAGTTATGTCGGTTACACTTTCTGTTGATCATCGTGCTGTCGATGGTGCTTTAGCAGCAGAGCTTGCGCGGACTTTTAAGAAGATCATTGAAAATCCATTAGCAATGTTGGTTTGAACAACAGTTCTTCACGTAAATTATGAGAGAGTGTGTTAAGAGAGTGAAAGCAAATTTAAAAAGTTTGAAGAGTAATACTATTGCTATTTCCGTTTTGGGTAAAGCATTTATGTGAAGCGTAGAGTAAAAAAACATAAGACAATTTTATCATGATGATTTTAATCTTAAGTTCAAAAAATACAGATCCGTTTTATATATATCCATGGAGGAATTACTGTGGCAAATCTTTATGATGTAATTGTGATTGGATCAGGTCCAGGTGGATATGTAACCGCAATTCGTGCCGCGCAATGTGGTTTTAGGACTGCAATTGTTGAGCGTGAACACCTTGGAGGGATTTGTTTAAATTGGGGATGTATTCCAACAAAGGCTCTTTTACGTTCGGCGGAAATGAAACATTTTGCTGAACATGCGAAAGAGTATGGACTCAAAATTAATGGTTCAATTGAAGCAAATATCAAAGATGTTGTGACACGTTCACGTGGGGTTTCAGCACGTTTAAATGCGGGTGTTGGTTTTTTAATGAAAAAAAACAAAATTGATATTATCTGGGGTGAAGCAAAGCTTACGAAAGAAGCGAAAGGAAACCGGCCTGCGGAAATTATGGTTTCTGCATCCTCCAAACCGGTTATGCAACCGCAAAATCCAATCCCTAAAGGAACATTAGGGGAGGGGACTTATCACGCAAAGCACATCATTATTGCAACGGGTGCGCGTCCTCGTGTCCTTCCTGGTATTGAGCCAGATGGAAAGCTTATTTGGACTTATTTTGAAGCAATGATCCCGAAAGCAATGCCTAAATCGCTTTTGGTCATAGGGTCTGGAGCTATTGGTATTGAATTTGCTTCCTTTTATCGTGATATGGGCGCTGAGGTCACCGTTGTTGAAATGATGCCTCACATCATGCCTGTTGAAGATATTGAAATTTCAACATTTGCTCGTAAACAGTTAGAGAAAAAAGGTTTACGTATTCTTTGCCAAGCAAAAGTAACAAAGGTTGAAAAAGCTTCCAATTCTGTGACTGTACATATTGATGTTCAGGGTAAAACAGAGTCAATAACTGTTGACCGTGTGATTTCCGCTGTTGGGGTGCAGGGTAATATCGAGAATCTTGGATTAGAGGCGTTAGGAATAAAAACCGATCGTGGGTGCATTGTAACTGATGATTGGAGTTGGACAGGGGTTGCGGGTATTTATGCTATCGGTGATGTGGCAGGGCCCCCTATGTTAGCCCATAAAGCTGAAGAGGAAGGCGTGATATGTATTGAACACCTTGCGGGTTTGAAAAATGCGCATCCACTTGATAAGAAAAAAATTCCAGGGTGCACCTATTGCACACCGCAAGTTGCTTCTGTAGGCTTTTCAGAAGCAGCAGCAAAAGAAGCAGGGTATGATATACGTATTGGTCGTTATTCTTTTTCCGCAAATGGCAAGGCGATTGCTTTGGGTGAAGATCAGGGGTTAGTAAAAACAATTTTTGATAAAAAGACAGGACAGCTTCTTGGCGCCCATATGGTAGGGGCTGAGGTAACGGAACTGATACAAGGTTTTGTTATTGCCATGAATCTTGAAACAACAGAGGAAGAATTGATGCATACTGTCTTTCCACATCCGACCTTATCGGAAATGATGAAAGAAAGTGTATTGGATGCGTATGGTCAAGTTTTAAATGCTTGATGATAGGGTTTGAGTGAAAGATCTTGTATTATTCATTGCGATTTCGTATTTATAAGGCAAAGGCTTAAATGGTTACGGTTGTTGATAGAGTTACGAATAGACGTTTGCGTCATCCTGAAAAGGCACATCGTCCGGATACAAGCGTTCAGAAAAAGCCAGATTGGATTCGTGTAAAAGCGCCAACATCACCGATCTATAAGGAAACGCATGGTATTGTACGCACGCATAAGTTAGTAACTGTCTGTGAAGAAGCAGGTTGCCCTAATATTGGCGAATGTTGGAGCCAGCGGCATGCTAGCTTTATGATTTTAGGTGAAATATGTACGCGTGCGTGTGCTTTTTGTAACGTTGCAACAGGTATTCCGCTTGCTGTGGATGATAATGAGCCAGAACGTGTCGCTGATGCTGTTGCACGGATGGAATTAAAGCATGTTGTCATTACATCTGTTGATCGTGATGATCTTGCTGATGGTGGCGCTGAGCATTTTGCAAAAGTTATTTATGCGATTCGTCGAAAAGCGCCTAAAACAACGATTGAAGTTCTTACACCAGACTTTCGTCATAAGGATGGTGCTTTAGAAGTTGTTGTTGCTGCTAAGCCTGATGTTTTTAATCATAACTTAGAAACAGTTCCTTCTAAATATTTGAAGGTTCGTCCAGGGGCGCGTTATTTTCATTCAATTCGTCTGTTACAACGCGTTAAAGAATTGGATCCAACAATTTTTACAAAATCAGGAATTATGGTTGGCCTTGGAGAGGAACGAAATGAAATTCTGCAATTGATGGACGATTTACGCTCTGCTGATGTGGATTTTATGACAATTGGGCAATATTTACAGCCTACACGAAAACATCATCCGGTTGTTCGTTTTGTGCCTCCAGAAGAGTTTGCATCTTTTGCCAAAATTGGTAAAGCAAAAGGATTTTTACATATGGCTTCCAATCCTCTTACGCGTTCATCTCATCATGCAGGAGACGATTTTGTCATTTTGCAAAAAGCGCGTGATGAAAAATTTGCCTTACAGAGATAAGTATGCCAACTTTTTCAACACATCGGCAAGTTGCCCATAGTGCTCGTGAGATGTTTGATCTTGTGTCAGATATTGAGCGTTATCCTGAGTTTTTACCCATGTGTGAGGCCTTAATAATACGTTCTCGCAAGGAATGTAAGGAAAAAATATTACTTCTTGCAGATATGACCGTTGGCTATAAGGTTATTCGAGAAACTTTTACAACCCAAGTTTTTCTTCAGCCAAAGAAAGCTTTGATAGAGGTTAACTATATTGATGGTCCATTTAAATATCTTGAAAATCGCTGGGTTTTTCATAATATTGAAAATGCTAATGCATGTGATGTAGAGTTTTTTATTGATTATGAATTTAAAAATAAAATACTCGGAAGCATGATGGGCTCAATGTTTGATATTGCGTTTCGTAAATTTACTGATGCTTTTGAAAAACGTGCCCATCAGATTTATGGCTCTGCGGTAACATGATCTATTCCGTTATTTTTTAAAACACCCATTGCCTATGAAAGTGTAAAAAGGGAAATCGCTTTCCATCTTTATGATTTCTTTCTTTTTTAGGGGCCCATCCTTTAAACAGAAGATCACAATATAATTGGACCATTGATTTATAATAATAATCTAGCGTTATTCATATTGAATTAAAATTTTTAATACCATAGGCTTTTCTCGTGCCAAGCCCATTTTATCAAGTCTATTTTATTTAAATCACTCAAAATCATACGGCTCTCCTCACTTGTAACGTGCAAGCGAGTGCTCTTGGTTGATTTAACATAGACAGGACAAGAGACAATCTTATGATCCTCAGGTTTTTTGCTTTTTAAGTTGGGATACAGTAAATTATTTTTTCAAGATGTTGATGATTATGGACTCCAATGTGGAATAGAGAGTTTTGAAGTTGATATGAGACTTCAGTGAAGTCGTTTCAGAATCATTTGCAAAGCATGTTCAACAGTTGCATAGCGGATAGCCTTACGATCAAGATGATTAAAGTGCATTTCTTTGTGCAGCGGGGAGTGATTTTTGTAAGCAATTGCGCAATGCACAAGTCCTACAGGTTTGTTAAGACTTGCACCTCCTGGACCTACAATTCCTGTTACAGAAACTGCGATGTCAGCTTGTGAATGCTTTAATCCACCCTCAGCCATTGCAAGAGCAACTTCTTTTGAAACGGCACCATAGTTTTTTATAAGTTCAGCACACACGCTAACAAGGCGTGTTTTGGATTCATTTGAATAAACAACAAATCCACAATCGAAAACATCTGATGATCCTGCAATATTTGTGAGGCTTGCAGCAATAAGTCCTCCTGTACAAGACTCTACAGTTGTTAACAACAAACCTTTTTGGCGACAGATATTAAGAACTTCATGCGCTTGTTTTTCATGAAAATATGTCATTGAGGAATTTCTCCTGGATAAAGAACACTCGCTGTTGCTAAAGCTGCAATGCCTTCGCCACGACCAATGAAACCGAGTTTTTCATTTGTTGTTGCTTTGATAGAGATTCGATCAGGTGTTATCGTAAGTATTGTCATAAGATTTTCTGTCATGGCATGACGATGGGGAAAAATTTTAGGGTTTTCAGCGATAATTGTGATATCAACATTGGCAATACGCCCCCCTGCTCGTTTTAGAAAGCCAAGAGCATGACGGAGAAAAATTTCTGATGATACATTTTTCCACTGAGGATCGGAGGGAGGAAAATGTGTCCCGATATCTCCTGCACCTCGCGTTGCAAGAAGGGCATCTGTTAATGCATGAAGAGCAACATCTGCATCGGAGTGTCCACTTAATTTTTTATGAAAAGGAATTTTTATACCACACAATATAAGAAAATCTCCTTCCTCGAAAGAATGAACATCATAACCATTACCAGTACGGATATCAGGAAACATTGGCATTTTTTTCTGGAGATATAAATGGGCGGTATCAAAATCTTTGTGCCATGTGATTTTTATATTATGAGGATCACCTGGAATAGTGCGCATAGGAAGACCAAACCATTCGGCTATTGCACAATCATCAGTGAAGTCTTCTCTACAAACTCTTTTTGCTTGTTTATGGGCCTCTAAGATAGGTTCAAAGGGAAAACACTGTGGCGTTTGTGCACTATAAAGATGAAGACGGGGAATCGTTTCTAAAACATGCTGATGATTGATGCGTTTAAGGGTATCAGAGACGGGTAGAACAGGAAGAACGCCTTCTTGAGGTGTGATCGTATTATGAATGTTATCAAGGAGCTCGTTTTCGATAAAAGGACGTGCACCATCATGAATATGCACATATTGGGGATTGAATTTTTTAAGTGCTTGAAGTCCATGTAAGGTAGAGATTTGACGTGTATTGCCTCCTTCAACGATAATAAGGCGCTCTTTAAATTCCGCGAGTGTTTGTTCACAGACTTTACGATATTCTGGATGAATAACAAGGATAATTGTTGTGATAGCTGGATGCTGCAAAAAACAATGCACGGTATGATAAATAACCGGCTTTTGTCCCAGCAGTTGATATTGTTTTGGAATTTTATGGGGAGATCCTGCTCTTTCACCACGCCCAGCGGCTAATATTATTGCTGCGATAGAAATATTGAATCTCCTTATATTATAACTTTAGTTTATTATTTATCAATTTTAGAATGATTTTGAAAGGATGGTCGTTGTAGATCAGCAAGAGATATCATGGATAACACCTCAAAAAAAGCATTTAATGCTTTTTGAAGTGCGGTATTTAAACCACAGAAATCGATCAATGGGCAATTAGGTTCTTCTGTATCGAAACATTCTGCGAGGGAAAAGTTCTCTTCTGTTACTTTCACAACATCAGCAACAGAAATTTCTGCTGCGGGTTTAGCTAATTTAACACCACCATTGCGTCCACGCACTGTTTGTATAAAACCTGCTTGAACAAGCGGTTGAAGGATTTTAAATAAAAAAAGTTCTGAAACAGCATATGCTTTAGCAATTTCTGCAACACGACTGAGTGATTCCTGATTATCAGCACAATACATGAGCATTCGAAGAGCATAATTTGTTTGTTTTGTTAATCGCATTTCATTTCCTTATTTTAAAGTATCGTCGAACGCAGTTTATTTTAAAGATATTTTGCAAAATGAAGAGGTTCTTTCTTATTGACTATATCGGTTCTATTTTAAATAGAGTATTACTATTGTCAATTTTTGTCACAAAAGGTTATATGAGAACAATGAGATAAGGATCTGTAAGCTTATGATGAAGGCAACATCTGTGACGAATCTTCAAGACATAGATAAAAATATTTATAATGATGAGTTGTATCGTTTAAGTAAGGTATATATCTTTTTAGGGATTGCAATTATTGTATTGGCTTTACTTACAGCCTCTGTTTCATTTATTATTCTTATTGGATTAACCCCTGTTGTTCCTAGTAAAACAGTAACCCTTGTTCTTATAGGGATTAATAGTTTTTGGGTTTTAGGACTTGTTGTCATCGTTTTTTATGAGATGATTCCTATCATTCGTGCTTGGCGTTCAAGGCGCGCAGGTTCGCGTCTTCATGTGCGTCTTATTTCATTGTTTGCACTTGTTGCAACCATGCCAGCTGTTGCTGTCGCTCTTGTATCGGGTCCAGCATTAAATTTAGGACTTGATCGATGGTTTGATACAACAACGCGGCAAATTGTAGGTTCTTCTATTGATTTAGCAAATGCTTATGCAGATGAAATGCTTCAAAATTTAAAAAATTTATCCTATGCTATGGCGTTTGCACTTGATAACAAAAAACTTTTAGAACGTAATCCAGCTGAATATCGGATGCAATTGACGCGTCATGCTCTAGGACGCAATTTACGGGGCGCATTTTTGTTAAGTTCTAGCGGAACTATTTTTGTATCGAGTGCTCTTGGTGATGAGGATAAATTACCGATTCCTCCGTCCAATCTTATTGAACGTGCAACCAGTGCGAGGCCCTTTTCTTTTCAACCAGGCATTCATGATTATTTTGGCATAATTTTAAAATTTAACAATATTCCAAATACATTTTTATATTTGGTGCGTGATGTTGATAAAGGCGTTTTATCGGCATTGCGTTTAACAGAAGTTAATACAGATCGTTATCGTGATTTAAATGAAAATCGTCTGCTGACACAAATTGCATTTGGTATGCTTTATTTATGTCTTTTTTTTAGTTTATTCCTATCGGCTATTTGGGCGGCTATTGCTGTTGCTGATCGCTTAGTTCGTCCTATTCGTCTTCTCATTGGTGCTGCTGATGATGTTGCTTCAGGAAATATGGAAGTTTTTGTGCCAGTACGAGCAAAAGATGGAGATATTGGGCAATTATCCAAAACTTTTAATTATATGGTCAGTGAATTGAAAAGTCGGCGTAATGAGTTGATTGCAGTGCGTGATCAAATTGATGAGAGACGGCGTTTTTCTGAAGCTGTGTTATCGGGTGTAACAGCGGGAGTAGCAGGTATAGATGATAATGGTGATATCACAATTATCAATCGGTCTATTGAAACGATGTTTGATGTTCGCTTTGAACAGGTTGTTGGACAAAGTCTTTTATCTTTAAGTGCTGAAATTTGGCAAGTTTTTCAGTTTGCACGTTCATTGGATCGTAAAAATCATCGTGAGCAGGTCACTTTAAATGTTGCAGGAAAAGAGCGTGTCTGTAATGTCCAAGTTACGATGGAGGAGGATGATGGAGAAGGGCAATCTTGGGTTCTAACAATTGATGATATTACAGACCTCGTTGCAGCGCAACGTACAGCAGCGTGGGCGGATATTGCGCGGCGTATTGCGCATGAAATTAAAAATCCTCTCACACCTATTCAGTTATCCGCTGAGCGTATTCGTAAACGTTATAACAAAGTTATTACACAAGATAGAGAGGTCTTTGAGCGGTGTATTGATACAATTATTCGCCAAGTTGGAGATATTGGGCGTATGGTTGATGAGTTTTCTTCTTTTGCACGTATGCCAAAACCACAAATGCATGTTTTAGATATACGTGAATTGTTGCGTGAAGCATGTTTCTTGATAGAAGTGACGCGACATGATATTCATTTTGAACAAGACTTAGGAAGTCTACCTCTTCTGGGTGCATTTGATAACCGTCTCATTGTACAGGCTTTTTGCAATGTTATCAAAAATGCGAGCGAATCCATAGATTCGGTTATGCGAGAGGAAAGTATTCGTGGTCATATTCTTGTCCGTTCTTACCGTCAAGAAGAATGGGTGGTTGTGGATGTCGTTGATAACGGGAAAGGACTTCCTAAAGAGCAAAGACAAAAGTTATTAGAACCTTATATAACAACACGGGAAAAAGGAACAGGACTGGGGTTAGCCATTGTGCGCAAAGTTATTGAAGATCACGGTGGTTTTATGGAGCTTCATGATGCACCGGAGAGTTTTTATGGAGGTCGTGGTGCAATGATCCGTTTGATATTTCCGGTGGATGGGGGTAAGCAGGATAGTGTTATATAAGCTATAAATCATAAGATAGGGGAATAGTATGGTATCAGATATCTTAATTGTTGATGATGAAGCAGATATTCGTGAACTTGTTGCTGGCATTTTGGATGATGAAGGTTATGAAACGCGTGTTGCTTGCAATTCTGATGAAGCATTAGCTCAAATTAGTGAGCGTATTCCAAAGCTCATTTTTTTGGATATTTGGTTACAGGGAAGTCGCCTTGATGGTTTAGCACTGCTTGATGAAATTAAAACGCACTACCCAGCTCTTCCGGTTGTTATGATCTCTGGTCATGGTAATATTGAGACTGCTGTTTCTGCGATAAAGCGAGGGGCCTATGATTTCATTGAAAAACCTTTTAAAGCTGATAGACTTGTATTGGTTGCAGAAAGAACACTTGAAAACTCAAATTTAAAACGTGAGCTTTTAGAATTACGAAAACGTTCAAACGAAACATTGGAGTTGCTCGGAAAATCGACAGTTATAAGAAATTTGCGTCAAATCATAGAAAAAGTGGCGCCAACCAATAGTCGCATCATGATAACAGGTCCCTCAGGGGCGGGAAAAGAGACAGTTGCACGCACTATTCATGCACTCTCAACACGTTCAAATGGGCCCTTTGTGACAATAAATGCAGCAACGATTACGCCAGAAAGAATGGAAATAGAGTTGTTTGGTAGCGAAATGGAGGGAAGAGAGTGCAAGATCGGAGCCTTAGAGGAAGCCCATGGTGGAATACTCTATCTTGATGAAATTGCTGATATGCCGCGTGAAACTCAAGGGAAGATTCTTCGGGTGTTAACGGGGCAGACATTTGAGAGAGTTGGCGGGACAAAACGTGTTAAGGTGGATGTTCGTATCATTTCTTCAACAGCACAAAATCTTGAGAATCTTATTTCTGATGGGCGCTTTAGAGAGGATCTTTTCCACCGCCTTTCCGTTGTTCCTATTGTTGTTCCGCCTCTTTCAGCCCGTCGTGAAGATATTCCAGAACTTGTCCATCATTTTGTAAAAATAATATCACAGCAGGTTGGAATTAAGCCGCGTGAAATCAGTGATGATGTGATTGCTATTTTGCAAACACATGCTTGGCCGGGTAATGTACGACAATTGCGTAATAATATTGAACGTCTTCTTATTCTTGTGCGAGATGGTGATGGTCCTATAACAGCGGATTTTCTTCCCAGTGAAGTGAGCGATTCTTTGCCACGTCTTCAAATGGATTCGGATGAAAGTATAATGGATTTACCGTTGCGTGAAGCACGAGAATTGTTTGAAAAGAGGTATTTAGTGGCGCAAATTGGGCGTTTGGGTGGAAATATATCGCGTACTGCTGAATTTATAGGCATGGAGCGTTCAGCTTTGCACCGTAAGCTTAAAGCTCTTGGAGTTTCTTAAAAAAATGCGTATTATTATTTGCGGTGCAGGACAGGTTGGTTATGGAATAGCAGAGCGTCTTGCTGCTGAAAATCATGATGTTACTGTTATTGATATTGAAACCAGATTAATTGAAAAAATTCGCGATACATTGGATGTGAGAGGTTTTGTTGGTCATGGTTCTCGTCCGGAAGTTCTTTTGGCTGCAGATGCAGACAAAGCTGATATGTTGATTGCTGTCACTTTGTTTGATGAAGTGAATATGGTTGCTTGTCAGGTCGCCCATTCATTATTTGATGTTCCCACAAAAATTGCTCGTATTCGCTCACAATCTTATTTAGAACCACGCTATAAGACGCTTTTTTCCAGAGAGAATATTCCTATTGATGTGGTTATTTCGCCAGAAGTTGAAGTCGGGGAAATGGTTTTACGTCGTATTGCTCTGCCTGGTGCAATAGATGTGCTTTATTTTTGTAATGATGATATTGTTGCGCTAGCCTTAGAATGTATGGAAGATTGTCCCGTTATCAATACGCCTCTGCGTCAATTAACAGAGCTTTTTCCAGATCTTCACACAACGGTTACCGCTATTAAACGTGGCTCGGAATTATTGATTGCACATTCAGAAACGCAATTACGCGTTGGTGATATAACCTATCTTGTTGTTGCTCGTGAGCAGATGCGTCGTGCTGTTGGGCTTTTTGGTCATAAAGAACAAGATGCTCACCGTATGATTATTGCAGGGGGTGGTCACATTGGCCTTTATGTTGCTCAGGCTATTGAAAAGCGTCTCCATAAATTAAAATTAAAAATTATAGAAGCGCATAGAGAAAGAGCCCTCACAATTGCTGATCAACTTAAAAAAACAGCTGTTTTATATGGTAACGTCTTAGATCCCGTGATTCTTCAAGATGCGGGAATTGATCAGGCTGATTTAATGATTACATTGACCAATCAAGATCAGGTTAATCTCTTAAGCGCTATTATTGCTAAAAGATTGGGTTGCAAAGCCAATATGGTGTTGATTAATAATGTTGCCTACCAAGAATTTAGCCGTGCAGTTGGTGTGGATGCCTATCTTAATCCCCATAGCGTTACAATCTCGAGAATTTTACAACAAATGCGCCGTGGGCGTATTCGTTCTGTTCATTCAGTTTTTAATGGTCAAGCAGAAATTATTGAAGCTGAAGTGATGCAAACATCTTCATTGGTTGGTAAGTCATTATCAGAACTTAATTTATCAGATGGTTTGAGAATTGGGGCAATTTATCGTAATAAGACAATCATACAGCTTTCCGCAGAGGTGCGTATTTTGTCTGGTGATCGGATAGTGATTTTTGCCCTTTCTGATAGAGTGCGTGATGTTGAACAACTTTTTCGCGTAAGCTTGGAATATTTTTGATATATTGTTTATGGATATTTGTACTTTTAGGTATAATGGACAGTTAAGGCTGGTGGATAGGCTTTGTTTGTCCTCAATGGCCAAAATTGGACAATGAATGGCCAAAACTAGACAAGCGCGTTAAGCTTTTTAGTTATGATAAAAAAATAGATAATTTACCTACTGGTGTTGAGTTGCATGAAGCCGAATCAAATTTACCACGTTTAGCAATTTGTCGCTTTGATCACAATTTTTATGGTGATAAACTAGGATGTACACTTGCTCAGTTTTCGGATTTTTTCGTATTATGCTGATGAAATATCAACAAGGTGTTTGATTAGATACAGATGTTTACCTTGTTAAACAATTTTATCTAGATGCGAACAAGATTTGGTTGGCAAGAAAAAATAATATAAGAGTAGGCGTTTTAGCCCTTTATTTTCCTCCAAATAATCCTATCATAAAAGTATTTGAGGATTATTGGGTAAGCACAGAAATTATTCTTCATTGGCTTGGGTTTAAGCGTCGTATTTGGAGATCATTCTGGTTAAAGAGAAAAAAATGCCAATTTTACTGAAAAATCTCGGTGTTATGATATTTGGTAATGACGGTATTTCACAATGAGCGAAACAATATGTTTTTTTATGCGACAAAGGAAAAGGAAACTTTTTATTATTGGATTGGACGAAAAACTGATGACATCTTTGAACGAGATTTTGGCGTAAAACCGCTTATGGATTCATACTTGATAGGATTTCATATTCACAGAAAAGACTAAGATCATACAAAGACTTCAGGAAGGAAGTTTTTACCATTGGGCAGTCTATCGCATTCCTGAAGTTCATGTTTTTTTAGGTAGGGTTATTATCGTTATTTTAACCATTGGAATTTTAATCTCTCCTCAACGGCTCTTGATTGTGGCTTGCACAAGAGGGTAATGTTAGCCTATGGATAAAAATATTGAATGTGTAAAAAGCGATTGTTATATGACAAGGAAAGTAAAAATATGGGTGATCCAATGAAAACAGCATTAAGCCTTGTTCCTATGGTTATTGAACAAACCAATCGTGGCGAACGGGCCTATGATATTTTTTCTCGTCTTTTAAAGGAGCGGATTATTTTTATTAATGGTCCTGTTGAAGATGGTATGGCAATGCTTGTTTGTGCACAATTACTTTTCTTGGAAGCAGAAAATCCTAAAAAAGAAATTAGTCTTTATATTAATTCTCCAGGCGGTGTTGTGACATCTGGTATGGCTATTTATGATACCATGCAGTTTATTCGCCCTTCTGTTTCTACGCTTTGCATGGGGCAGGCAGCGTCTATGGGATCGTTATTGTTGACAGCTGGAGCAAAAGGTCATCGTTTTACATTGCCAAATGCGCGTATTATGGTGCATCAGCCATCGGGTGGCTTTCAGGGGCAGGCCTCAGATATTGAGCGACATGCACAAGATATTATAAAGATGAAACGGCGTTTAAATGAGATTTATGTTCAACATACAGGTCAAGATTATGAGGTTATTGAGAGAACGCTTGATCGTGATCATTTTATGACAGCAGAAGAAGCTAAAGCGTTTGGCTTAGTGGATGATATTATCCACTATCGTGCAGAAACTGAAAAAGAAGAAACAGATTAAGAATTTTTATAGAAAAAACAGCTATTTTAAATAAAGAGTTTTATAGAAAATATCGTAAAAATTAAGAGAAACACCTAAAAATATTGAGACATTTATGGTTTTCTGTATGTCTTTTAGTTTTCATGATGAAAAGCTTTCTTTGAAAAGGCGAAGTATTCATATATCGTGGTGAAAGGAAAGAAAGATGAGCAAAATTAGCAATAGCGGGAACGAATCAAAAAATACTCTCTATTGCTCGTTCTGCGGCAAGAGTCAGCATGAGGTGCGTAAGCTCATTGCGGGGCCTACTGTATTTATCTGTGATGAATGTATAGAGCTTTGCATGGATATTATTCGGGAAGAAAATAAGTCTTCAGGGGTTAAGGTGCGTGATGGTGTTCCTACTCCACAGGAAATTATAACAGTTCTTGATGATTATGTTATTGGTCAGCAGCATGCAAAGCGTGTTCTTTCTGTTGCAGTCCATAATCATTACAAACGGTTGGCGCATCAATCTAAAAGCAATGATATTGAGTTGGCTAAATCGAATATTCTTCTTGTTGGTCCAACGGGCTGTGGCAAAACTTATCTTGCACAAACATTAGCGCGTATTATTGATGTTCCTTTTACGATGGCGGATGCGACCACTTTGACTGAAGCAGGTTATGTGGGGGAAGATGTTGAAAATATTATTTTAAAGCTTCTGCAAGCAGCAGATTATAATGTTGAACGTGCTCAGCGTGGTATTGTTTATATTGATGAGGTTGATAAGATTTCTCGTAAAGCTGACAATCCTTCTATTACAAGAGATGTTTCTGGAGAAGGGGTTCAGCAAGCATTATTAAAAATTATGGAAGGGACGATTGCTTCTGTTCCTCCACAAGGTGGGCGTAAACATCCGCAACAAGAGTTCCTTCAGGTTGATACCACAAACATTTTATTCATTTGTGGGGGAGCTTTTGCAGGTTTAGAGCGGATTATTTCAGGGCGTGGTGAAAAAACGTCGATTGGTTTTTCTGCGGCTGTTAAGGCTCCTGATGAACGTTGTGTTGGTGAAATTTTTCGTGATTTAGAGCCTGAAGATCTTATAAAGTTTGGTTTAATACCAGAATTTATTGGGCGTCTTCCTATCGTCGCTACCTTAGAAGATTTAGACGTTAACGCTCTCGTGCAAATTTTATCTCAACCTAAAAATGCATTGGTAAAACAATATCAGCGTCTTTTTGAAATGGAAAATGTTGAATTAGCATTTCATGAAGATGCTTTACGTGCTATTGCGAAGAAAGCAATTGAACGTAAAACTGGTGCACGTGGTTTACGTTCTATTATGGAGAAAATCCTTCTTGAGACGATGTTTGAGCTACCGGCTCTTGAAGGTGTTCAAAAAGTGGTTATTTCGAGCGATGTCGTTGATGGGGAAGCACGTCCTCTTTATATTTACTCAGAACGGGCAGAAGATAAAGAAAATGTATCAGCATGATATTGTGCGATATACAATATAAGATATACAATATAAAAAGTGGTAATGAACGGCATTTAATGGGCGTTTCTAATAATATCGTTATAATGCTTGATTTATGTGTTAGCAATCACCATTTCATGCTTCATGTATTGTGGAGAGATGGGCTTTTCTAAGGGGGGGCTTGGTGTTATAGATAGCCATAGGCTCCAGAAAGGAGAGTTATGCAATATATTGATGAAAAGACAGATGAGGTAAGAGATGGGGTTTATGCTGTTTTACCTCTTCGTGATATTGTTGTCTTTCCCCATATGATTGTTCCACTTTTTGTAGGGCGAGAAAAATCGATTCGTGCTCTTGAAGAAACGATGGCGGTTGACAAGCAAATACTCTTGGTGACACAAAAAAATGCTTCTGATGATGATCCAAAATCAGAGGATATTTATCATATTGGTACATTTGCGAATATTCTCCAACTTTTAAAGCTTCCGGATGGAACGGTAAAGGTTTTGGTTGAAGGGACTGCACGTGCGAAAATTAGTCAATTTTCTTTAAGTGAAGGTTATCATCAGGCTCTTGCGACTGTTATAGAAGAGCAGAGAGAAATTGATGTCGAGATTGAAGCTCTTTCAAGATCGGTGATTGCTTATTTTGAAAATTATGTAAAGCTTAATAAAAAAATCTCTCCTGAAGTTGTCAATGCAATTGGTCAGATTGACAATCCTTCTAAGCTTTCTGATACGATTGCCTCTCATTTGATGATTAAGCTTGCAGAAAAGCAAGAAATATTAGAGCTCTTACCTGTGCGAGCCCGTCTTGAACGTGTTTTGTCTTTTATGGAAGGAGAAATTTCTGTTTTGCAGGTTGAAAAGCGTATTCGTTCGCACGTTAAACGGCAAATGGAAAAAAACCAACGGGAATATTATCTCAATGAGCAGATGAAGGCTATTCAAAAAGAGTTAGGAGCAGGAGATGATAGCCGCGATGAGCTCTCTGAACTAGAGGACCGTATTAAGAATACAAAACTTTCCAAGGAAGCACAGGAAAAAGCTGGAGCAGAACTGAGAAAATTACGGAATATGTCTCCTATGTCTGCAGAAGCAACAGTTGTGCGTAACTATCTTGATTGGTTATTAGCAATGCCTTGGGGGAAAAAATCTAAGATTAAAAATAATTTAGATTTTGCTGAAAAGGTCATGAATAATGAACATTTCGGTCTTGAAAAAGTTAAGGAAAGAATTATTGAATATTTGGCCGTACAAAGTCGCGCATCAAAAATAAAAGGTCCCATTATTTGTTTGTTAGGTCCTCCTGGTGTTGGGAAAACATCATTAGCGCGCTCTATTGCAAAGGCGACGGGGCGTGAATATGTCCGTATTTCGTTGGGAGGTGTGCGGGATGAGGCAGAAATTCGCGGACATCGCCGAACATATATTGGTTCGATGCCTGGAAAAATTATCCAGTCTATGAAAAAAGCAAAAAAATCTAATCCGCTTTTCTTGCTTGATGAAATTGATAAAATGGGACAAGATTTTCGTGGAGATCCTTCCTCTGCCTTATTAGAAGTTCTTGATCCTGAACAAAATGGCACATTCATTGACCACTATTTGGAAGTTGAATATGATCTTTCAGATGTCATGTTTATCACAACTGCCAATACGCTTAATATTCCAAGTCCGTTAATGGATCGAATGGAAATTATTCGTATTGCAGGCTATACTGAATGTGAAAAAATGGAAATTGTTAAGCAGCATCTTTTACCAAAGGCACTAAAAGACCACTGTTTATCTAAAAAAGAACTCAACATTTCTGATGGAGCCCTAAGGTCGATTATTCAGTTTTACACACGTGAAGCAGGTGTTCGTAATCTTGAGCGTGAACTTATGAAAGTTGCTCGCAAATCTGTTACAAAAATTCTCAAAACGCATCAAAAATCTGTAAAAGTTACAGAAAATAATCTCAATGATTTTTTGGGTGTTAAACGCTATCACTATAATCAGATTGAAGGAGAAAATCACATTGGTGTTGTGACAGGCCTTGCGTGGACAGAAGTCGGTGGAGAGTTATTGACCATTGAAGGCGTGATGATGCCCGGCAAAGGAAAGATGACTGTAACGGGAAATTTGCGTGATATTATGAAAGAGTCTATTTCCGCGGCAGCATCTTATGTACGCTCTCGTGCTGTTGACTTTGGTATTGAACCTCCACTTTTTGAAAAACGCGATATCCATGTTCATGTTCCAGAGGGGGCGACACCGAAAGATGGCCCATCTGCTGGGGTTGCAATGGTAACAGCAATTGTTTCTGTCCTTACGGGGATAGCTGTGCATAAAGATATTGCAATGACGGGTGAAATTACTTTACGTGGACGTGTTTTACAAATTGGTGGATTAAAAGAAAAACTTCTAGCTGCGCTTCGGGGAGGGATAAAAAAAGTCCTTATTCCTGAAGAAAACGCAAAAGATTTGGTTGATATCCCTGATGATGTTAAAAATAGCATGGAAATTATTCCGGTAAATCATGTGAGTGAAGTTTTAAAACACGCTTTAGTTCGTTTTCCAGACACTATTGAATGGAAAGAACCTTCTACAGTGGCTGTTCCTATCCGTTCAGAAAGCAACGAGAGTGAAGGAATACAAATTGCACACTGATTCACTCATCCCGTTTATAACGGTATTTTTAAAGGGGCAGAAGGTGTTGTCGTGGTTATTATTCTGTTTTTTATTGAAAAAAGTAAAAAATTCCGTGAATAACTGTGATTATTTCTAAAAAACAATGTTTTGGATAAAAATAAGACTTCTGTTTGCTGTACTTTTCAATAAACTAGCCAATAACATGATAAGGTCATGTTATCAGGTAATATAGGGAAAGGAAATATCTCATGAATAAAAGTGAATTGGTTAGTTCTGTTGCTGAAAAGGCAGGTGTTTCGAAAGTGCAAGCTGGTGCTGTTGTTGATGCTTTTATGGCTTCTGTAACAGAAGCTTTGGCTTCAGGAGGCGATGTTCGTCTTCCAGGTTTTGGCTCTTTTGAAGTTTCTCATCGTGCTGCGACAAAGGGACGTAATCCTTCAACTGGTGCTGAAATCGATATTCCAGCACGTTCTGTACCTAAATTTTCTGCAGGAAAAAGCCTTAAAGAAGCAGTTAATAAAAAATAATTTAAACAACATTAAAAAAACCCGATTTATTTATAAGCGGGTTTTTTTGCGGATGTATTGTACATGCTTTCACATAAAGGTTTTGAGTCTTGGTATTATTTTTCTTATTTCATAAATTGCTAGTGTTTTTGAAAATGATTGTAAAAATTGCCTAAAATACCATAGACTTGAAATATATGGTTTTTAGCCTTTTCAATAAATATTCCACTTTAATAATGAGGGTATTGTATGACTTGTACAGTATGACGTTAACTTTTATTATCTGGAAGGGTTAAAGTATTTATTCAGAACAGTGTCTGTAAATAGTATAAGAAAAAATACTCTGTGAAACATATAAAACCTGCTATACACCGCCATTTTTTCGCTTAATAGAGGTGTATGTTGGTGCCATCATACTGTTTTTCAGTTTTTATAGTATTGCGACTAGCTCTCGGCATTTGAGGCAGATGCATAAAGGGCAGTTTTATTCCTTTCTTTAATAATTCTCTTAAACTGATACGACCAATCTCGCTTATGTGACGCAGCACTTGAATGACGAGCAGATGATCTTTATTGATTGACTATAAAGGAGCCTGAAATAAAAAAACTTTACGATATTTAAGTTTTTCATTCAAGACAGAGACATATAAATTATTGTTATGAATCAATGTATTATGAGTTCATAAAGTAGCATCGTTACTTCAATACTGTGATCTTTCTTGGCACTTGAGTTGGAAGGGATATATCAGTTTTATTCTCAATGTTTTTGATCCATATTTTTATTTCACTTGTGCTACACACGCGAGCATTTTTTTATTACACAAAGTTAAAATGAGGATGGTCTGATCAATATTAAAAAAGGAGAAAAGTTTCCATTATCAAAATAATATATAGAGTAAAAAATATTAATATTGATAAAAATACATTATTATTTGTTCATTTTTATAATATATTTAATACAATTAATTTATTTTTTTGAAGTATATTAAATTGTTTATAACGATAAAGACYTTTTCTAWAGTTAAAAATTATTTTATAATTTTACATTATTGAACAAATAAGCAAGTATAGCACAGCGTTTATTGATTAAAATAGTATTTTACAAGGCTTTAGAATGATTTTTTTACGAGAGTCATAGAGGTCTATTCAATAGATGAGAGGCAAATCGTGTATTTTTTACAAACAGGAGCCCTTTGATTCTTTATCTGCTAGCCATTGAATACAATCATTGAGAGCTCTCGCTGTTGTAGCTTGTTTTTTGGCTATTTTTTTTTCTTTACTTGGCAAGCGTTTTCCTGACTGTTTAATAGGAGCAATAGGGGGAAAGAGTCCAAAATTGATATTCATTGGCTGAAAAGACTGTCTTTCTGATTCTTCATCTATAATGTGTCCCCCCGTAATATGATTCAACAAAGCTCCAAATGCCGTGGTTTTTGGGGGAAGGCAAGGACAATTATGAAGATATTCGGCAGCGGCAAAACGCCCAGCAAGAAGCCCTATCGCTGCTGATTCTACATAACCTTCACATCCGGTAATTTGCCCTGCAAAGCGTAGTTGTTTTTTTTGTTTTAAACGAAGAGTCTGGTCAAGAATGATTGGAGAGTTGAGATAGGTATTGCGGTGAAGGCCACCAAGACGTGCGAATTCTGCTTTTTCAAGACCAGGAATCATTCTAAAAATGCGGATTTGTTCACTATATTTCAGTTTTGTTTGAAAGCCGACCATATTGTAAAGCGTTCCAAGTTTATTATCTTGGCGTAATTGAACAACAGCATAGGGTTTAACGGTAGGATTATGGGCATTGGTTAAGCCCATAGGCTTCATCGGTCCATGTCTTAAAGTTTCGATTCCGCGCTCAGTCATAACTTCAATGGGGAGACATCCATCAAAATAAGGTGTTTTTTCAAAATCGCGAAACTCTGTTTTTTCTGCGTTTTTTAGTGCTTCAACGAATGTTTCATATTGTTCTTTGTTGAGAGGACAATTAAGATAATCTTTTCCTGTCCCCTCCGGACCAATTTTATCGTAGCGAGACTGATACCAACAAATATCCATATCAATACTATCGGTGTAGATAATAGGTGCAATAGCATCAAAAAAAGAAAGAGCTTTTATACCAGTAATTGCTTGTAATTCTTGAGCAAGCATAAGTGAGGTAAGGGGCCCTGTTGCAATGATAACATGTTTCCAATCTTTAGAAATTTTTTGAACTTCTTCGCGTTTGATCGTTATAAGCGAATGGTTTTCAAGTGCCAATGTCACGGTTTTTGAAAATCCATCACGATCAACAGCAAGAGCACTCCCAGCGGGAACTTTGTTGGCATCAGCAGCTTTCATAATTAACGATTTTGCTAATCGCATTTCAGCATGTAAAAGTCCTACAGCATTTGTTGATGAATCATCACAACGAAAGGAATTTGAACAAACCAGTTCTGCCAATTTATCGGTTTTATGAGCATCTGATTTTTTTTTGGGACGCATTTCATGCAAAATAACAGGAATTCCTGATTGAGCGATTTGCCAGCTTGCTTCACACCCTGCAAGGCCACCACCGATAATATGAATTGGAGTATCAAATGTCTTCAACATAGTCGACTTATTAGCGTAAGTCGCCGTGTATGAAAAGCATAGATTTTGTTTTTATTCTTTGTAATAAAGACGTGTATTGCTTTTTTTCTATAATTAATGGTATAGAAACGCCGTTTGTATAAGGTTATTAGCTTGCTAAGTTTGAGCGGATGTGGCGAAATTGGTAGACGCACCAGATTTAGGTTCTGGCGGGAGACCGTGGGGGTTCGAGTCCCTCCATCCGCACCAAAGCAATCCCTTAAGTGCTACGGATTTCTACGTGTCTGGAATTCCGCTTCATGGTAATGTAACACTTGAAGTGTTAGAATGTAATGATGATTAGAGTGGGTTTATCCCTCTCCTTAGAAAAATGAAGGTGTTTAATGCAGGTTACCGAGACGCTTAATGAAGGACTGAAGCGCGAAATTAAGATCGTGGTTCCAGCGAAAGATTTAGAAGAAAAGTTGAATGAACGATTGGATGATACCAAAGGTAAGATCAAGCTTAATGGTTTTCGTCCTGGCAAAGTGCCGGGTGGGCATTTGCGAAAAATGTATGGTAAATCTTTTATGGCAGAGATTCTCAATGAGATACTCAGTGATGCGCCACGTTCTATTCTAGCGGACCGTAATGAGCGTCCAGCGATGCAGCCGAAAATTGATATCGGTGAAGATGAAAAAGTTCTAGATGGGAAAGCCGATTTTACTTTTAGTTTAAAGTATGAAGTCTTGCCAAAAGTTGAAATTAAAGCCTTTGAACATATAGAAGTTATTCGTGAAATTGCAGCGATTCCTGAAAAGGATATTGATGAGCAAGTCAATCGTGTTCTTTCTTCTACGCGTAATTACTCCCCAAAAGAGGGATCTTCTGAAGAAGGTGATCGTATTACCATAGATTATCTGGGTAAGCTTGAAGGGGTTCCATTTGAAGGTGGAGCCGATAAAGATGCGCAACTGATTCTTGGGTCAAAACAATTTATTCCTGGTTTTGAAGAGCAATTGGTTGGTATGAAAGCTGGGGATGCAAAAACGATTTCTGTTAAATTCCCTGATAATTATAGTGCGGCACATTTGGCAGGGCGGGACGCAGAGTTTGATATTACTGTCAAAGCTGTCTTTAGACCAGATGAATTGAAAATTGATGATGAGGCGGCGAAAAAAGTCGGTTTAGAATCTCTAGATCGCTTGCGTGAGGTTGTTCGTGGACAGATTGAAAGTCAATATGGTTCAATGACACGTCAAAAAGTTAAGCGTCAAATTCTTGATGCGTTAGATGCTGATTATAATTTTGAGATTCCTGAAGGACTTTTAGAAATTGAGTTCAATAATATATGGGCTCAGGTTAATGATGATTTGAAAAAGGCTGGGCGTAGTTTTGAGGACGAGGGTGTTACAGAAGAAAAGGCACGGGAGGAATATCGTGTCCTTGCGCAACGTCGTGTTCGTCTTGGTTTGGTGCTTTCTGAAATTGGAATGAAGGTTGGTGTTAAAGTTAGTGAGGATGAGCTAAAAGCAGCTGTTTTTGAACAAGTTCGTCAGTATCCTGGACAAGAAAAAGAGATTATGGATTTTTTCCGTAAGACTCCGGAAGCGGTTGAAAATCTACGTGCTCCAATTTTTGAAGAAAAGGTCATTGATCATTTGTTAGCACAGATAAAAGTCACAGATAAAGAAGTGACGATTGAAGAGTTGATGAAAGAAGATGACGAATCAGATATCCCTGAAGAAAAGCCGGCAAAGAAAAAGGCTGCAGTGAAAGAAAAGTCTGCGGAAAAAACATCGGCCAAAAAAAAAGCTTCTAAAAAAGCTTAATGCTTATACAAACAGAATAAGCCCGAGGGAATCAGGCTTTTTGTGAGATTGATATCTTAGGTTTGCACTGTGAATGGTTTTAGACAAACCATGGATGTATTTTGAAATATTGGTAGTGGATTGGCAATGAGCATCATTGATACGCGTATTCCTGATTCTAAACGTTTTATTTCTGGCGTTACAAGTGATTGGGAAGTCATCATTGGCATGGAGGTTCATGCACAAATCATATCAAATTCGAAACTTTTTTCAGGAGCATCAACTAAATTTGGTGCAGAGCCGAACAATCATGTATCACTTATTGATGCGGCTATGCCAGGAATGTTGCCCGTTCTTAATCAAGAATGTGTTCGTCAAGCGGTTCGAACAGGTTTGGGATTAAAAGCGCGTATTAATTTAAAATCTGTTTTTGATCGTAAAAATTATTTTTATCCAGATTTACCGCAGGGGTATCAAATTTCTCAGTTTCGCTATCCCATTGTAGGAGAAGGGAAGATTATCATATCTGTTGGTCCAGATTCGAATGGCCAGTTTGAGGATATCGAAGTAGGAATTGAAAGATTACATCTTGAACAGGATGCTGGAAAATCGATGCATGATCAACATCCAACGATGTCTTTTGTGGATCTTAATCGTTCTGGTGTTGCTCTTATGGAAATTGTTTCCAAACCTGATATGCGCTCATCAGATGAGGCTAAAGCTTATATGACCAAACTGCGTACGATTGTCCGTTATTTAGGGACCTGCGATGGCAATATGGACGAAGGTTCTATGCGTGCGGATGTCAATGTATCCGTTCGTCGTCCTGGTGAAGGTTTTGGAACGCGTTGTGAAATCAAGAACGTTAACTCTATTCGCTTTATTGGTCAAGCGATTGAGTATGAAGCGCGTCGTCAAATTGCAATTTTAGAAGATGGAGGTGTCATAGAGCAAGAAACACGCCTTTTTGATGCTACTAAAGGTGAAACTCGCTCTATGCGCTCAAAGGAAGAAGCGCATGACTATCGTTATTTTCCTGATCCTGATCTTTTACCATTAGAATTTGATCAAGCATTTGTGGATGCTTTGGCTGCGGATTTACCAGAATTGCCTGATGCTATAAAAGCACGCTTTGTTAAGGAAATAGGATTGACGGTGTATGATGCTTCCATTCTTGTGACAGAAAAAGCTATTGCTGATTATTTTGAAGAAGTCGCTCGTGGGCGTGATGGAAAAATAGTTGCCAATTGGGTGATTAATGATCTTTTAGGAGCTTTGAATAAAGATAATTGTGAAATTGAAAAGTCACCAGTATCGCCAGATCAGTTGGGAAGCATTATTGATCTTATAAAAGAGGGCGTTATTTCTGGAAAAATTGCCAAAGATCTTTTTGAGATTATTTGGAATGAGGGGGGAGATCCACGCCAAATTGTAGAAGAGCGCAATATGAAGCAGGTAACAGATACAAAGGCTATTGAAAGAGCAGTTGATGAGATCGTTGCCAATAATTCTGATAAAGTTGCGCAAGCAAAGCAAAAACCTGCTTTAGCAGGTTGGTTTGTTGGACAGGTAATGAAAGCAACAGGGGGGAAGGCAAATCCTCAAACTGTTAATGAATTAGTTAAGATGAAACTTGGCATAGATTAAATTTTATGGGGTGGAGAACAATCTATAAATATGATATCTTCTTGAAATTAAGAGGGGGTAAGTTGTCCTATCAAGTGGATTTGTAGTTGAATTTACCAGTGATTTTTTGGGTAATTTTACCCATTAACAATTGTATTCCGACGATTGATTTCATGAACATACTGAAGGAATAAAATAGAGAATGGCCCATTTTTTTAAGCAAATCTTTACGTGGTGGAATGGTAATACTATTGGTACACGTTTTTTTACATGGCGAAAAGGTAAGCGGATGGGGGAAGATCAATTCGGGAATATATATTATGAGGGGGGGCTTCATAAGGACGGTTATCCGCATCGTTGGGTTATTTATAAAGATTATTCTGAAGCTTCTACTATTCCCCCAGGTTGGCATGGCTGGATTCATCATCGTTTTGATAATCCACCAACACAAGAGGACTATCACCCCTATGAATGGGAAAAGCCTCATGTTGCAAATATGACAGGAACAAGTGAGGCCTATCGACCAAAGGGGGCTATTCCTTTTAATGATGAGCGTCCTTGTGTGCATGAAGATTATGATGCGTGGTCACCTAAAAAGTAAAATGTTTTAATGGGTGCGTGTATTTTTGTCTTATTGGGCTCTACATTATGACAAGAGTTATTTTTAAGGTGCAATTGGTTTTGATATGATGAGGTTTTTTTTATTCTTAGGATTGAGGCATTGTATATATATTTTTTTAATGGGAATTTTAGTGTTTTTATCCTTAAATAGGGGAGTGCGGGCTGAACGTATTAGCAATGGAATTGCTGTTTTTGCAGGTCTTGATAAAATAACGGGACGGACGACACGTTTTGAAGTTTCTCTTGGTGAAATTTATCAGTACGGTGCATTACAGATAACACCCCGTGCTTGTTATACGAGCTCTAAAGATGAACCGACACGTACAACAGGTTTTGTTGAAGTTAATGAAGTAACATTAGATAAAAAAATACGGCGTATTTTTACAGGGTGGATGTTTGCAGATAGTCCTGGTTTGAACGCTGTTGAGCATCCTATTTATGATGTATGGTTAAAAGATTGCAAGCAGAGTTCTCAAGATCTACCTCCTCAATGATTAATGTTTTATCATTTTACAATTTGAATGAGAGATTCGCATTACGATGATTTTTTCATTTCAAATTTTCTTATATTGAAGCGATCAGAATTATTGTCTTGTTCATTACAAGCGGTGGAGACTTGTGGATGCTGCTGTTTAAAAAGGAATGACGGTTTTTCTTATCAACCGTTTAAATTCAAGGATGCACTAGGAAAATCAAAATATTGTTTTTTCGAGTGTTTCATAGGAGACAATTCTTGAATTATATCTGTTAGAGGTAGAAATAAAAGGTTTATTTATATTCGTCCAAGAGATGAACTGATTCTTTTGCACGGAATAAGGTCGCACCTTTCATAAAGAATAGAATGCTATTGTATTTGCATATTTACGGGTGTATTTAAAAGAGATCTCTCTTAAGACTTGTTATACCCATTCCGCAATGGTTCCCATGAATGGTATAATGTAAATTCACAGAGTATCTCCCATCTTTACGCTTGCGAAGGAACAAGCAGACACTGTGCCAGCTCCTAATATTGCCGATAGTCTTTAATATTTGAGACTTTTCATCTTCATAAGAGGCATTTTTATTCCTCTTTTGTACAGTTTTTATCAACACGGCTCTTCTTGCTTGTAATGTGCCAAGCGAATGGTTTTGGTTGATTCAATATAAACAGATTTGAGGTGAGAGAATCTTACGACATTTAAAGCTCTAACGCATTAGGAATAAAATTAAATTATCATTATAAATACAAATCTTATCTTTATTGGGAAACAGGCGGCCAAATAAGTAATTTATGAAATACAAATGATTATATGGAGAGAAAACAAAAGTGTCGGAAGGCTTTTATTCTCATGAAATTTTTTTATGTAAAAAGTAGAAACAATTCAAGCTTTGTTGTTGGAACAATTGATATCTAAGATTATTTAAAGTTTTAATTGAAGTATAGTGTGATTAAAAAATGCAAAAATTGGTATATTGTATGCAAAAAGCACTATTTATATATTTTACATTTTTATGATAGAGTGCTTTATAATTGAGTTATGTTTATTCATAAGCTCTTGTATATTGCATGACAAACTTCATATTTCAATAAGCAGGATATCGCTCATTTTGTGAATCATATTTTTGATTATCCATGCTTTTCAAAACCTTTTGTATAAAAGACACGTGTTTTTACGGTGGGTTATTAAAGATTTTAAAAGGGAACTCGAAGGGGCGTTAAAAGATTCCGTATCATCGGGCATGGTATCTTTATTTTATATACAGAACAAACAGTTCTTCTAAAGGATAAGAGATTTTATACAATGAAAGTTTCTAGTCATCAATATAAGAATGATTTCCAATTGCCGAGACAACCTAAAGAACCTTTATTGAATGTTCCATTTATTATTGTAGTCTTAATAATATTTTGTTTTTGTCTTTATTGCATTCCTCAGTATCTTTTTTCTCATCAGCTTTATATTAAAAGTCTTGAGCTTTTTTCATTTACACCAGAATTGTTTAAGGCGGATCCTGTCTCATTTTTTTATACCATGGTGAGTTATTCATTTATGCATGGTAGTTTTAAACATGTTGCTCTTAATATGGTTTGGCTTTTAGTTTTTGGCTCTCCTTTAGTAAGGCAGTTTGGTGTTGTACGTTTTTTAATTTTTTGGGTGTTAACAGCAGCCATTTCTGTTTTGACTTATTTTACATTTCATCAAGAAAGTATCATATCACTTGTTGGGGCTTCGGGTGCTGTATCTGGAATGATGGGAGCTATTGCGCGTTACGGTTTTCCTAGCGGCTCTTTAGGTATCAATGCACAGAACGAAAAACCTTTTGGGCCTTTATTATCCATCAAAAAAGCTCTTTGTTCGAAGAGTGTACTTATTTATATAAGTGTATGGCTGGCAGCTGATTTTATCATAGGTATTTCTTCCGTTTTTTTTGAAGAAAATGGTATCTCAATAGCATGGGAAGCGCATATTGGCGGGTTTGTAGCGGGKGTTTTGTTTGTTGGCTTTTTTGATGTTTCACAAAAAAATTAAGAGCTAAAATCTAAGATATTTATGCGTCACATAAAGTGCTATTGTTGCCGCGTTTGAAACATTTAATGATTTAATATTTCCAGGCATATCAAGGCGTGCTAAAGCGCAAACGGTTTCACGTGTTTTTTTCCGTAAGCCTTTACCTTCTGCTCCTAAAACAAGAGCAATTTTATTTCCTGTTAACGTTGTTTCTAGAGGTTGATCCCCTTCTGAATCGAGACCAACGCTTGTAAAACCTGTTTGATGGAGTTCTTGAAGAGCTTCAGCGAGGTTTCGTACGGTAATATAATGAATCATTTCCAGAGCCCCTGATGCTGCTTTCGCGAGAACGCCGCTTTCGTGGGGAGAGTGACGGCAAGTAGTAATAAGTGCCTTAGCTTTAAATGCAACGGCAGAGCGCATAATAGCGCCAACATTATGTGGATCAGTAATTTGATCCATGACAATGACCAGATCAGTATTGGTTAGTTCCAATAGTTTACATGGTTTGAGAGGAGAGGTTTCTAAAACAGCTCCTTGATGAACTGCCTCACTTCCAACGAGCGAATCAAGATATTTGGGGGTGCATAATGTAACAGGGCAAGGATAATTTGATTCGGATATATTTAATCGTTTTAAGGCATTTTGTGTAACGTAAAGACATTTTAAAGTTCTTTTTGGGTTTTTCAAAGCAGCCTGAACAGAATGAATGCCATAAAGATGGATTCCCCCTTGCTGTAAAGAAGTAGCTTTCTTCTTTAGGTGTATAGAAAATCGAGAAGGAGAGCCTTTTGTATCGCGATATTGGCGACGTAAACGAGCATAATGAGAATTTTGTGATGTTTTTTCTTTCATAACTTCTTTATAGCGTTTTAATAAGAAAAAGTGCTAGAAAAAATCTATGATTTAAAGTTATGGGCAGGAAATTTGTACAGAACTATATTTATTCTGTTGACAGATACAATCGTAATCGTCATAACCACTTCGCAATCAGATTGAATTGAATGGGTGTTCGAGATGATTGTCGTGATGCCTCATCGCGCGGCTTTTTCGGTGTAATGGAGGGGTGCCCGAGTGGTTAAAGGGGGCGGACTGTAAATCCGTTGCGTATGCTACGTTGGTTCGAATCCAACCCCCTCCACCATTCATCGGAAGAGAGTGAGTACATGGGTTATGCGGGTATAGCTCAATGGTAGAGCAGCAGCCTTCCAAGCTGAATATGCGGGTTCGATTCCCGCTACCCGCTCCAAATGGTTATTGATGATTAGGCAAGTAAGTATGATGGAAAATATTCCATCATTAAAGTGGGCGGGATTTTCCGTCTAAGGGTTTTTGTAATTGTGCTGGTTACGGTCCAGTTCAATTCAGTTCTGCAAGCCTATTTCTAGGCGCTAAAAGAGATAGAGAATAAAAAGAGATTAATAGCGATGGCGAAGAGCAAATTTGAACGAACAAAACCGCATGTTAATATAGGTACGATTGGTCACGTTGATCATGGGAAGACTTCGTTGACAGCAGCGATTACGAAATTTTTTGGTGAGTTTAAAGCATATGATCAAATTGATGCAGCACCAGAAGAGCGCGCACGTGGTATTACTATTTCTACAGCCCACGTTGAGTATGAAACGGAAAATCGTCACTATGCCCACGTTGACTGCCCAGGAC
>NZ_NJPP01000020.1 GCF_002778015.1 Bartonella tribocorum
GACTAAAAACACACATTGAAATATCCTAATTTTATATAAAGTGAGTTATATGTATATTCGCTTATATATAAATAAAAACATTTGAGGTAAAGATATGATGAAAATATTTAAAAATTATGTCTTAAGCGTTTTTATATCGAGCACTTTTTTTATTTCACAAACCGTAAATGTTAATGCAAATTATTTGATAAACGAGGCTCAAAAAGAAAAAATTTCTGTTTCCCTAATGAAACAAGTAAAGAATGCGAAATCTGATGTTGTTTTTACAACTTTTTCCTATGTTCCTTCTATAAGCTATCAAACAGAAAATGAAATAACTGGTGAAGGAAAATTTGAAAAGGTCATTGAACCTATGTCTATAGGAATGGGATTATTTTTTACTGGATGTGCACTAAGGTGTATGGCGTTGTTAGTAAATTTAATAGAGAGCGTAGTATCGATATCCAAAAAAATATCTGAGTATAAGACACAGGGACAATAGCTTCATTATGTATCGATAATTTATTGCAACAAATTTCGTAATGAAGCTTATTTTACGATCAAATATAAATGATGTAGCTTACATACAAATATCCAAAGTATAAATAAATTTATGCATTGTATATTGAATAGTATAAAATATTTGAGGTAAATTATGATTAAATTGTTTAAAAATTATGGTTTAAACGTTTTTATAGCGAGCACTTTTTTTATTTCACAAACCGTAAATGTTAATGCAAACTATTTGATAAACGAGGCTCCAAAAGAAAAATTTTCTGTTTCCCTAATGAAACAAGTAAAAAATGCGAAATCTGATGTTGTTTTTACAACTTTTTCCTATGTTCCTTCTATAAGCTATCAAACAGAAAATGAAATAACTGATAAAGGAAAAATTGAAAAGGTCATTGAACCTATATCTATAGGAACGGGATTATTGTTTACTGGATATGCACTAAATTGTATAGCATTGCTAGCAAGTTTTATAGATAGAGTAATATCGATATCCAAAAAGTTATCTGAGTGTAAAACACAGGGATAATAGCTTCATTATGTATCGATAATTTATTGCAACAAATTTCGTAATGAAGCTCATTTTACGATCAAATATAAATGATGTAGCTTACATACAAATATCCAGAGTATAAAATATTTGAGGTAAAGATATGATGAAAATATTTAAAAATTATATCTTAAGCGTTTTTATATCGAGCACTTTTTTTATTTCACAAACCGTAAATGTTAATGCAAACTATTTGATAAACGAGGCTCCAAAAGAAAAGTTTTCCGTTTCCCTAATGAAACAAGTAAAGAATGCGAAATCTGATGTAATTTCTACAACTGCTTTCTATGTTCCATCTGTAAGTTACCAAACAGAAAATGGGACAACTGGTGATGGAAAAGTTGAAAAGGTTATTGAACTTATCACTATAGGAACTTTTGGTACTGGGATGGCTATTGGTTATGCAGCAAGTATGGCAGGCATGTTTTTAGGGTTGATAATAAACAAAATAGTATCGTTTTTTAAAGTTCGTTAAAATTGAAATTTCATCAGAGTAAGATCTTCTTATACGAAACATAAACTATGGATATATTCTGTGTTGATCTATGGTTAATGACAAAAAATGAAGAGTTATCACATTAAGAATGAAAAAAGCTTTAAATGCTTCTGTTTCCTCAATGTGCACTAATTTTACCGATATATCTATTCAATTCAGCTTAAAACAAAAGTAAGGATATTGGGGATAATTATGATTAAAAAATTGAAAAATTACGTATTAAATATTATTGTAGCGGTTGCTTTTTTATTTTCACAAGTTGTAAATGTTCATGCTCATCATTGGAAAAATGATGCTCAAGTGGAAACTATTTCTCTACTCGAACAAGGAAAGAAAAAAGCTGTCAGTATAGCTGCTCTTTATGTACCAAATTTCACTCATGAAGCAAAAAATGAATCTGCTCTTGAGGGAAAAGTTGAGAAAGTGTTTGAACCGATTACTTTAGGTGTGTTTTCTACAACAGGAGCTTTAGGTTTTGGATTCTTGACCGGATTTGTTATGGCTATATTTAGCGGGATAATCGGATGGGCAATCGGAAAAAAATAAAAACAAATAATTCAAAGATACTTAATGATTTTTCCTATTTAAAATAGGAATATTTTACAGCTTGCTTTACATCATTTAGCAAGCTGTTTTTATGCTTTTTGTAAATAAACTCTAGGTTACCATACTGTACAGCACAAGTATAATACTTATTTGTATATAAAATGATACGTTAAGCTAAACAGATATTATTCAAAATATATATTTGCGCACGAAACACCATAAAATTACCTTATAAGTTTTTCGGTATAAGTCTCAAGATGTGTTATTTTGACGTTTAGTTTAACAGATTTAATTTTTACAAAATATAAGAGCATAAAATGGCTCTGGATAATTGAGTTTTTTAAAAAAGTTCTTCAATAAATACCATTATATATATTTGATTTCATTATTCATGAAGATACATAAGTAAGGACACCTTGTAAAATTTAAGCAAATGAATAATAGAGAAAATTTTTTCAGATGGAACAAGCACTCTGTGAACATTTGACATTTATATCTCAAAAATAAAAATGCTTAGGACTATTTCTTTCATTATTGAGTCAAAAAGAATAAAATAAGCTTCTATCCATTTAATAATTTAAATATTATAAAAAACATGAAATAAATAACTTCATCAATTTGCCAGAAATAAAAAAGGATAAAACTTATGCAATATATCAGCACGAGAGGTGAATCTCCTGCTTTAAGCTTTACAGAAACGATCATGACAGGGCTGGCAAGTGATGGTGGACTTTATCTTCCAGATAAATTGCCGCAATTATCATTTGATGCATTACGCGCACTTCGCGGTCAGTCTTATACAACAATTGCTAAAACACTTCTATGGCCCTTTGTAAATAACGAAATCGAGTACCCAGATTTTGAAAATATGGTTTCTGAATCTTATACAACCTTCCACCATCCAGCAGTCTGTCCGTTACGACAAACTGGAACAGATGAATTTATTCTTGAGCTCTTTCATGGACCTACTTTAGCTTTTAAAGATGTCGCAATGCAGTTTCTTTCTCGACTCATGGATTATGTTTTGACTAAAAAAAATAGATTTGCAACGATTATTGCTGCAACATCAGGTGATACAGGGGGGGCTGCGATACAAGCTTGTGCTGGAAAAGCACACTCAGATATTTTTATTTTATTCCCTAAAGGACGTGTATCACCTATTCAACAACGGCAAATGACAACCAATCAAAGTACAAATGTTCATGCCATTGCTATTGAAGGAAATTTTGATGATTGCCAAGCTCTTGTCAAAGCAATGTTTAATGATCATCATTTTCGTAAAAAAAGAGCCCTTTCAGGTGTTAATTCTATAAATTGGGCGCGCATTATGGCGCAAATTGTTTACTATTTTTCATCGGCACTTTCTTTAGGTGTTCCGGATAGAGCTGTCTCATTTACTGTTCCTACTGGAAATTTTGGTGATATTTTTGCAGGTTATATTGCTGCTCGTATGGGATTACCCATTGCTCAATTGGTTATTGCAACAAATGATAATGACATCCTTGCACGTACATTGACCAGCGGTATTTACGAAACACACCCTATCGTCCATACAACATCCCCTTCTATGGATATTCAAGTTTCTTCTAATTTTGAACGTTTACTCTTTGAAAGTAGTAATCGTGATCCAATGTGGATTCGCAATGCAATGGAAAACTTGAAAAAAACGGGATCTTTCGCTCTTGATGAAAAGCAACTCAAAAATATCCGCTCTCTTTTCTCTGCTGGAAAAAGTAATATGGCTGAAACAGCACAAACAATTGATCGTGTCTATAAAGAAAGTAGCTATCTTATTGATCCACATACAGCCGTTGCCCTTAAAGTAGCGCGCGAAAATAAAAAACCGCATATTCCGATGGTCGTCCTTGCCACGGCTCATCCAGCTAAATTTCCTGATACGATTAAAAATGCTTGTGGACTTCATGCCCCATGGCCATCTCATCTCAATGATGTCATGGAAGGTGAAGAACACTTCATAAGTCTTGCTAATGATGAAAAAATAGTAAAAGATTATATTTCTTTAAAATCGCGTGCATCTTATTAAAGTTAGCAGCATTAATTTAAATCAAGAATATTCTCATACCCTTAACAATGAGGTATTTAGCTTGTTAATGGAGTCGTAAATACATGGATGTAAATGTCTGTCGCCTTAGTAATGGCTTGACTATCGCCACACATACAATGCAACAGATTGATAGTGTCGCACTCGGAATATGGGTTAAAGTGGGCTCACGCAATGAAACCTTCACACAGCATGGTATCGCCCATCTGCTTGAACATATGGCGTTTAAAGGAACCGAAAACCGTACCGCATTTCAAATTGCAACCGATATTGAAGATGTTGGTGGTGAAATTAATGCCACAACCAGTATGGAAACAACAGCTTATTTTGCACGTGTCCTTAAAAGCGATATCCCACTTGCTATCGACATTTTAGCCGATATTTTGATGCATTCAAAATTTGACGAAGATGAACTAGAACGAGAAAAACAAGTCATTTTTCAAGAAATTGGTGCCGCCCATGACACACCTGATGATATTGTTTTTGATCACTTTACAGAAACGGCCTTTCGTCATCAATCCATTGGTCGCTCTATTTTAGGAACAGCTAAAACTATTCAATCATTCACATCTGCTGATCTTCATGATTTCATTAATAAACAATATAGTGCAGATCGTATGATTGTCGTTGCAGCAGGAGCTGTAAAGCACGAAAGCTTTCTAAAAGAAATTGAAAGTCGTCTTGGTACTTTTCGCTCTCATTCAACCGCCTCTCTTCCTAATCTTGCCAATTATGTCGGCGGAGATTTTCGTGAATATCGCGATTTAATGGATACACAAGTTGTTTTAGGATTTGAAGGGCGTGCTTATCACGCACGTGATTTTTATGCTACCCAAATTCTTTCAATCATTCTTGGTGGGGGGATGTCCTCACGTCTTTTTCAAGAAATCAGAGAAAAACGTGGGTTATGCTATTCTATTTATGCTTTTCATTGGGGGTTTTCAGATACTGGGCTTTTTGGTGTTCATGCAGCTACTGGACAAGAAGGGCTCAGAGAACTTCTGCCTGTGATTCTTGAAGAACTTTCCAAGGCAAGCAAAAATATTCACGCCAATGAACTCAAACGAGCACAAACGCAATACCGTGCTAATCTCACAATGTCACAAGAAAATCCTTCTAGTCAAGCACATCTCATTGCGCGCCAAATACTTCTTTACGGTCGCCCCATTCCAATATCAGAAACAATTGAACGCCTCAATCTCATCACGCCTACAAGGTTAATGGATTTAGCGCATCGTTTGTTTACAAATTCCACGCCAACACTCACTGCTGTCGGACCTGTAGGCTCCCTCATGAATTTTGATGATTTAACGTCAACTCTTTCATATAAGCTAAAGTAAAAACTATTTTTCTAAAGAAGCATCACAATGAACATGCATATATTTTATCATAAAATTTACCAAAAAACTCTTCTCATTAAATAAGTTTTGGAAATATTGGGCAAAAAGGCGTACAAAACTATCCAATTTCTCCTTCATGTGATAGAGATTTTAACGAATAAAGATATATCCGTGAAATTTGAAAATTCATGATTTAACTTTGTCCTTTTAAAATATAAAAATTCCATCTGCTTCAAGTTTCATGAAGGCAAAGGCGTAGGTGGTTTATTGGTATATAAAATCGTATAATTTTAAGAGAAAATGATAACAATTTATTCTGTAAATAATTATAAAAGGTGAACGTTTTTTCTCAAAAATCTACATGAAAATTAAACACCTTAAAATATTGAGAGTGGGACATTGTGAAGAATTTGCGTAAAATAATCGACATCATTTTCATTATCGTCGTTAGTTCTTTTGTTCATATTACATCAGCACATGCTATTGAGCCCGTTAAAATTTCTTCTCAGGATGCTGCTCTTGATCTTTCAAAAGCAATTGAAATTCACCATACAAGCAACTCTATTTTTCAAACAAGTACAGCGCCAGGACCAGATGGTATTGTATGGCGTATTGAAGTGCAGGCAAAAAGTGAAAAATTTTCCGGAAACTGGGCAGTTTTTTCTCTTGCAAATCCAACAGATGAACAGATTGATCGTCTCATCGTTGCACCCCATTACCGCATGGCGCGTTCTGGATTTTTTTGGCCAGACCTTGGATCAGCACGGATTCAATCCATAACGCCAAGCGAAGGCTTTTCTCTCGATCGTCAACCGAGTGCAAACTCTGATATCTTTCGTATCACCCTTAATCCTGGTGCTGTTGTTACATTTGTGGCTGAACTTAACTCTGCCAATCTACCGCAAATCTATTTATGGCAACCTGAAGCTTATAAGGATGCCATTAATTCTTATACGCTTTATCATGGTATTCTTCTTGGGATATCAGGTCTTTTAGCACTTTTGTTAACTGTTCTCTTCGTTGTCCGTGGAACGGGACTGTTTCCTGCGACAGCTGCTGTTGCTTGGGCCGTACTTTTTTATATTGGTATTGACTTCAACTTTTTAAATAAATTCTTTGCAGTTACACTCACAACACAACCAATTTGGCGTGCTGGTACAGAAGTAGCACTTGTTGCAACACTCTTCATTTTTCTTTTTACCTACCTCAATCTTAATCGCTGGCATTATCATTTTAGTTATGGTGCTATCGCTTGGACCATTGCCTTTTGCAGTCTGGGAGCCTTTGCTATTTATGATCCAATCAGAGCAGCAGGAATTGCCCGTCTATCATTTGGTCTTACGGCTGTTTTGGGTATACTGTTAATCATCTATTTTTCAATCAGAAGCTATGACCGCGCCATTATGCTTATCCCAACATGGTTGCTTATTAGCTTTTGGTGTGTGGGAGCTTATGCCTGCATAGCAGGAAATTTAAACAATGATATTATCCAGCCAGCATTAGCTGGAGGATTAGTACTCATTGTTCTTCTCATTAGCTTTACTGTTCTGCAACAAACCTTTTCTAATGATGCTTTCCATGAAGGAATATTCTCCGACCTTGAACAACAAGTTCTCGCAGCAAAAGGAGCTGGAAATATTATTTGGGATTGGAATATTGAGCGTGATCGTATTGTTGTTCATCCAAACATGACAACTCTTTTTGGTACTGAAATCAAAAACCTCAATGGGACTATGCGCAACTGGATTTCAGCTTTGCACTATGATGATCGTGAACGTTTTCAAGCCGTCTTGGATATCATTCTTAAAAATAAAAAAGGGCGTATTGATCAAACTTTTCGGCTTTCTTCCGGTGGTGGCTATTATCATTGGTTTTCTCTTCGTGCACGTCCAGCTATGCAAAAAGATGGAAAAATCACACGTGTCATTGGAACCATTGTCAACATTACTAACCATAAAAAATCTGAAGAACGCTTATTGCATGATGCAATCCACGACAGTTTAACTGGCCTGCCTAACCAGCAAATTTTCTTCGATAGACTACAAAATTATACCTCTTTGGCAAAAGCAAATATTAAAATTAGACCGACCGTCTTTATGATTGATTTTGACAATTTTCGCCAAATTAATCGCAAATTAGGCATAGCCGTTGGGGATACGGTATTGCTTATAATTGCCCGTCGTTTAAATCGTCTTATTAACTTTCAAGACACTTTATCGCGCCTTTCAGCAGACCGCTTTGCAATTATTTTACTCAGTGAAACTGAACCCCAAAAAATTGCAGCATTTGCAGATCATTTGCACAAAACAATTTCAGCACCTATTTCACTGCCAGAAAACAAAGTAATCCTTTCGACGTCTATTGGACTGGTTACATGGAGTGAAAGCAGATCAACAGCGAAAGATATTTTTAATGACAGTGAATTAGCGATGATTCGTGCAAAACAAATGGGGGGGAATCATATTGAACCTTTTCGTCCTAATTTTCGCGCTTTAGGCCTCGAACATAATATTCTAGAGAAAGATATTCATTATGCCATAAAACGTCATGAAATGAAAATCCTCTACCATCCTATCCTTAATTTATCAGACGGCCATATTATTGGTTTTGAAACAATTGTAGAATGGCATCATCCAACTTATGGAAATTTAAATGTCTCTGATTTCATAAAGATCATAGAAAACGAAAAAATCGTTATGCATTTGTCACAATTTATCATCGATAATGCTATTATTGATCTTATAAATGTACAAGAAAAATTTTCTCAACAGTCTTTCTTTATTTCAATTAATTTACCAAGCGCAGAAATGATTCATCCTCGTTTTATAAGTCAATTGCGTGCCGCTTTGCTTCGCCATCCGCTCAACAAAGGCAGCTTGATGATTGAAATATCTGAATTTGTCTTAAGAAATAATCCTGAACACTCGGCACACTTTCTCGAACAAATTAAAACACTTGGAATGAACCTCGCACTGGATAATTTTGGAACGGGTTATTCGTCACTGACCTATCTTGTGCGTTATCCATTTGATATGGTTAAACTTGATCGTTCGCTGATCTCAATCGACTCTCTCAAACAGAAACTTGTTCTCAAGTCTATCATTAATATGGCAACAGATCTTAAGTTACAAATTATCGCAGAAGGTGTTGAAAATGAAAAAGAGGCAATCTTCCTGCGTCAAGAAGGCTGTAAATATGTTCAAAGCACTCTTGTAACAAAACCAATTGCCATAGAAGAATTAATTACACTCGTTCAAAGCCATTTCCCTTATAAACCAAATACTGATTTATAAGAATAATTTAGCGTTATTCAACTTGAATGAACACTCTGAATACCATAGGATTTTCTTATTTCAAAATCTCTCTCATGTTGAAACAATCAAAACCTTTCGATTGCATGTCACAAGTAGGACGAGCCTAAGTGGAGAAAAAACGATTTCAAAAAGGGCTAAAATGCCTTTTCATGAATCGTCTTAAGTACCAAGAGCTCTCGCGAAATATTGAGGGGTGAAAAATATAACGATGGTGCCTAGCTTGTCACTTTGCAAACGCAAAGATGGGGGCTCAATGAGTTGACCGTAATACCACTCACAAACGCCGTCGCAAAATGAGTGTGACGCGCACTGAGAGATGCTTCTTTAAAAGAAAAACATAAGGGATAGAATAACGTTTAAAGTTAAAAAGCCCAGAAAAAACTCTACGCATTTCCCATTTGAGAAGCAAGATAAATTGGATCAATCCCCATGCGGGTTAAACTTTTATCATATTTGCGACTTAAATCACTTTCAAAAAGAAAACTAGGTGATGTAGAACTAATTAGCCAACCGTTTGTAGAAATTTCCGCCTCAAGTTGTCCTGCTTTCCATCCAGCATAACCTAATGCTACCAGTGCATGTTGTGGGCCTTGTTCACAACTGATTGCTTTTAATATGTCAATTGTCGCCGTAAAACAGACCTTATCTGCAATAAAAATAGTTTCTTCACAAGCATAATCATCTGAATGAAGGACAAATCCGCGCGAAGGATCAACAGGCCCACCATAGCGAACTGGAAATTGTTTTACTGGTTCAGAAAGACGTTTCCTTTGCTCGCTGTCTATTACGCCAAGGTGAAGCAAAAGCTCTGTAAAATCAATATGATGCAATTTATTAAGAATAATGCCCATCGCACCAGAATCAGAATGCGCACAAACATAAATCACAGAACGAATAAATCGTTTGTCATTCATCCCAGGCATTGCTATGAGTAATTGTCCACCTAAAAAGCCATTACACTGCTTCATTAATCTGTTATTCTCCATAATTTACATGATAAAAGTTCGTCCATTTAGTACACTAGGAAAATAAAACTCCAATGAGAAGAAGTCACATATTTACAAGTTTACAAAATATCACAACTTCCTTTTATAAAAAGCTTTTCGTTACTTTAAGCTTAACATTCATAGTTTTAGAATTACTTAAAGTTTCTGTAAATGCTCAAACAGAACAAAAACTCCAGCTTTTCTCAACCTCTTGGTATGAATCAGAAGGCGCTCATATTCGTTTAGCAATCACTGAACCTTCTCATTCTGGAATGAGAGAAGGTTTTATCGAAATTGTACTGAAGCCGGAGTGGAAAACGTACTGGCGTAATCCAGGTAATTCAGGAATGGCACCTTTTTTTAATTTTAGTCAACAGGTTGCTTATGAAATCTTTTATCCTACTCCACAGCTTTTTGAAACAGAAAATGATTGGTCATTAGGCTATAAAGATAAAGTGCTATTACCCTTTAATCTATCTTCTTCAAGTAAAAATTTAAGTGGTGCTTTCACGCTTGGATTATGTAATAAAATCTGCCTTCCATTGACTGTTAACTTTGATTTTTCACCATCTTCTCTTAAACACAAACCTCTACCCGCTTCCTTGTTAAAAAACGCCCAAGATTCTTTGCCGCGCATGACGCAAAATGCTTTAAAAATAAGCGCTAAAAAAAATAATAATACCCTTCTTATAAAAATACAAAATAACAACAAAACCAAGCCTTACTCTCTCTTTTTAGATGGGGGAGAATTGCAAATTGGAGCAGCAAAAAAAATCAGTGATAATGCAGATTATACACTCTTTAGCGCTCCACTCTATTTCGTACCAAAGGAAACTAATCAAAAAATTTTTTATACCGTTTCTTTTAAAGATCACGCCTTAAGTGGAACATTTGTATTCCATACACAATCACCCCCTCTTACTATCCCATGATAAAAGAGAAAAGATTCTCAAACAGTAATTATATTGGAAAACGCCCATTTTCGCGATATTCAGCGATTGCTTTACGAGCAAGAGCATCAGCGCGTTCATTCTCTGGATGGCCCGCATGCCCTTTTACCCAGTGCCATCTGACTGTATGACAAGAACAAGCATCCTCAAGAGCTTGCCATAGCTCTATATTTTTCACAGGACTTTTTGATGCAGTCCGCCAATTATTCTTTTTCCATCCTTCAAGCCACTTAGATATACCGTTACGCACATAAACTGAATCTGTATAAAGATCGACCAAACAGGATTCTTTAAGCGCCTTTAATGCACAAATTGCCGCCATAAGTTCCATTTGATTGTTTGTTGTATAATCTTTGCCGCCACAAAGTTCACGTTCATGACCATTCCAGCGTAAAATTGCTCCCCAGCCTCCAACTCCAGGGTTTCCTGAGCAAGCACCATCTGTATAAATTTCAACGACTTTTTGTTGACTTGCCATAAAATTTAAAAACCTAATTCACTGAGCGAATTGACGTTACTAAAAAAACAGAGTTTGTGCCAATATTCCCACGGATCTTTCTTAATAACAAAGCTATCAGGCGGTGTATTAAACCAATCATAAAGACGTGTGAGTAAAAAACGTAAAGACGCACCGCGAGTCAATAAAACAATCTTATCCAATTCTAAAGGGATCAATGGTCTTATTTTTTGATAATTTTCCAATAAGTTACGTGCTTTGGTAAGATTATAGGAATGATCAGGATCAAAGCACCAAGCATTTAAACAAATCGCTAAATCATAAGAAAAAAAGTCATTACAAGCAAAATAGAAATCTATTATACCAGAAAGACGATGATTTACAAAAAAGACGTTATCATTAAATAAATCCGCATGAATAATACCTGTTGGTAAATTGAATGGCCAATTTTCTTGTAAAAAAGCCAATTCTGACTCAATTTTTTGTCCAAACTCTTTTAACAGTGCATCTTTTGTTATTTGACAACGTTGCCACAATACCTGCCAATCCATAATAGAAAGCGTATTTTTACGACTGAGAACAAAATCCTGTCCGGCTAAATGCAATTGCGCTAACCCCGTACCTACTTCGCCACAATGACCTATATCGGGTTGTCGAATCCACTCTCCTTCCAGAAAGGTGATAATAGCAGCAGGGCGTCCTGCTAGTTCACTGATCATCATTCCATTATTTTGAATAACGGGTTGTGGACAAGGAATTCCACGCTGCCCTAAATGCTGCATCAAACGGCAAAAAAAGGGTAAGTCATCTTTTGAAATACGCTTTTCATAAAGTGTTAAAATAAACCGTCCTTGTGTTGTCTCCAGCATAAAATTAGAATTCTCAATTCCTTCTTCTATCCCTTGATAAGACAAAAGTGACCCTATTGTGTAACGTGTTAAAAATGCTTTTAAATCATTTGGATGAATATCTGTATAAACGGCCATTATTCTACTTTCGTTTTAGACATATCTGTATTCTGATTTTCATTTTTTGCATTATTTCCTTGACCATTCACAAATGCCATATCTTGAGAGGTTAAAATGACGTCACGTAATTCGCGACTTACTAAAAATCTTTCCGTTTCTACCACTGTTTCAGCTAATTCTATTCTCACATCATAACGCTCACGAAACGCTGAAATAATTTCATCAATAATAATTTCAGGCGCCGAAGCCCCTGCTGAAAGACTGACAACCGAAAGAGATTTAAGGTTTTCAAAATTAATTTCATCAGCGCGCTGAACTAAAACAGCTTGCCGCGCACCAGACTTTTCGGCAACCTCTACCAAACGTCGTGAATTAGAAGAATTTGGCGCTCCAACAATCAAAAACAAATCACTTCCCTTTGCTGCTGCCTTAACCGCATCTTGTCGATTTGTTGTAGCATAGCAAATTGACTCAGCCGCTGGGGCTGCTAATGCAGGAAAACGTTGTTGTAATATATCGAGAATTCCTGCTGTATCTTCAACAGAAAGTGTTGTTTGTGTAACAAATCCTAATTTATCTGGATCACTTGGTTGATAATGCAAAGCATCTTTTATCGTTTCAATGAGCGTCACAGCCCCATCTTCAAGCTGTCCCATGGTCCCTATAACCTCAGGATGGCCAGCATGACCAATCAATATAACATGACGACCGAGACGTTGATGACGTATCGCTTGTTTATGAACTTTTGAAACTAATGGGCATGTTGCATCGAGATAAAACAAATTATAATGTCGTGCCTCTTCTGAGACAGATTTTGGTATACCATGGGCAGAAAAAACAACCGGTTGACTGCGATGTTCTTCTGGAATCTCATCAAGTTCTTCAACAAAAACAGCTCCCCTTTGCTGTAATCCCTCAACCACGTAGCGGTTGTGTACAATTTCATGACGAACATATACTGGAGCACTATATTTTTTTAATGCAAGAAGAACAATCTGGATAGCACGATCAACCCCTGCACAAAATCCACGTGGACCACAAAGACGTATTGTTAAAGGGGGAAGTCCAGACATAAATCATCCTTAATCTCTATAGCTTCAGTCTCATATTCAAACAAACATTCATTGTACATGAATAAGCAATGTAAAAAAACGCGCAATATCATCTTTTGCATCAGAACACACTCTATAGTGTTTTTTACAGCATTTTCTTGAAGAAAAGCTCTTTTAAAATTTGCTTTTTCATTTTATTTGTCTAAGGAATGATAAAATACCAAACAAGAGATTCAATCAAAAGAACTCCAAAGATAGCTGCCAAATAAAGTAACGAAAAGAAAAATGTTTTTTTGGCCATCAAAATAGTTTCATCATATGTATCAGCTTTCCACAAACGATAGGCAAAATAAATGAAAATAAGACCTAAAATTGTCGAAAATATGCCATAAAAAAGTCCACCAAGACCCGTAAAGTAAGGAATAGTGGCGCATAGTACCATCAAAACAGTATAAAATAAGATCTGTTTTTTTGTTGAGTTTTCACCTCGTACATTAGGCATCATAGGAATACCTGCTGCCTCATAATCAAGAGATGAAAAGAGAGAAAGAGCCCAAAAATGGGGGGGAGTCCACATAAAAATAATTAAAAATAATAAAAAACTATCAATACTCACTGTCCCTGTTGTCGTTGCCCACCCAATCATTGGTGGAAAAGCACCAGAAGCACCCCCAATAACAATATTTTGTGGTGTAATACGCTTTAACCAAATTGTGTAGATAACAACATAAAAGAAGATTGTGAAAGCAAGAAAAAACGCCGCAAACCAATTAATGAAGCTCCCCATAACCAAGACCGAAAACATGGAAAGCGCCATGCCAAAAATAAATGCCTTGCGGGGGCTGATTTTACCCATAGGAATAGGGCGCTTTTTGGTCCGTTCCATCAGGGCATCAATATCGGCATCATACCACATATTAAGTGCTCCCGCACCGCCGCCGCCAGCAGCAATACATAAAATTGCTAAAAAACCATACAACGGATTGATGGGAACAGGAGACACCATTAAACCAACAAATGCTGTAAAGACCACAAGAGACATAACACGCGGCTTTAATAATGTGATATAATCACCAATACTGGATTTTGGTGGCGTTGATTGGCCATTTGAAACCGATAACTCTCCTGAAACAGACATTCCACTCAAAACCCTTTTCCATTTTTGTTATTCACAGACAAATATATCTGGCACAAACCAATATATCTGGCAAATATTATCTCACGTGTGGAAATAACTAATCAAGGCCAATCATATTTTTGAGAAAATATAGGATACCTCTCTTTTACCTATCCCCTAAAAACAGATAGAAATATTTGCAGTAAAAAGACATTTTTCTAATCAATATTCTCTTTGTACATTGCAATCTATCCTACTAAACATCATAAAGCCATGCTGAAAATTGATCTTCTATAAAATGCTCTTTCTTTTTTCTTTATTTCTTGTATAGGAATGAATATATTTTGGTAAATACTGGTTTTGTGTTATAGTTTTTATGTGAAGAATTCGTTTTTTGTGCACATCTATGCATGATTGTGTGTCTGTTGAGTTGGATGGAATTTTCTGTGATATTTTATAAATTATTCAAAAAAGCTTGTTTTATTGCTGCTGTTCTTCACCCACTTTATAGTAGTTCTATCAATTGCGCTTTTGCACAAACACCCTATGCGCAAAATGTCCCCGCTCCACAAACCTATGGTGCATGGACAAAAGTTTGTGCTCTTCCACCAGGGACACCTAATATGCAATGTGAAATTGTACAAAACGTTCATACACAAGGTCGTCATGATATTACTTTGCGCGTTACATTTTATAAACTTCCTCAAAAGCAAGGTGCTTTAATGCGTGTTTTTGTTCCGATTCGTGTTGAATTACGTCCTGGTGTTGGAATTAAAATTGATGATAAAAATATGGGTAGAATGGAATATCGTCGTTGTCTTGGTGATAATTGTGTTGCTGAAGCTTTTCTTAAAGAAGACATATTACAACTCTTTTTAAAAGGAAAAATGGCAACTTATTTTATCTTTACAACCCCTGAACAAGGGATTGGAGGTCTCGTTGATCTTAATGGTCTTGGCGATGCCTATGCAACCTTACCTACATGAATGAAATCGACATACTTTAAACGATTAAAATCTCATCATATATTTTGAGAGCCTCTTAAATTAGATCAATGAAAATCTTCTAAGCCCCCAATAAAAATAGGATAATTCTTATGAAATCGCTGATTGATCGTTTTGATATTGCTTCCTCTAGAGTGCAATCGCTTGTACAGGAAACGCTTCATCATGCTGATGATGGTGAACTTTACCTCGAGTACACAGAAAGCGAAGCCCTTTTATTTGATAATGGACAACTTAAAAACGGCTCTTTTCATCAAGATATGGGGTTTGGTCTGCGTGTCGTTGCTGGAGAAGCGACTGGATATGCACATTCTAGTGAATTATCACTTGCTGCACTCAAACGTGCTTGTGAAGCAGCTAAAGCTGTTACCTATAATAATCATGCCGGACCTTATAGCATAGCCCCTCAACAAACAAATAAAAAACTTTATCAACCGCATAATCCCCTTGATGCTCCGTCATTTGAAGAAAAAAGTGCTCTTTTGCAAAAAATTGATGCTTATTTACGGGAAAAAAATGATAAATTGCATCAAGTAACTGTTTCTCTTTCTGGTTCACTACAACATGTCGAAATTTTACGTGCAGATGGATATTTGGTTCGTGATATTCGTCCCCTTGTACGGCTTTCTATATCTGTGGTTGCGGCTGAAGGTAATCGACGTGAAAATGGTTTTTATGGATGTGGGGGGCGCCAAGCATTTGATCAGTTTATTTGTGAAGACAATTGGAAACAAGCCGCAGATGAAGCCTTGCGTATGGCTTTAACAAATCTACAAGCAGAAGCAGCACCTGCCGGAACATTTGATGTTGTCTTAGCTAATGGATGGCCTGGCGTTATGCTCCATGAAGCCGTAGGTCATGGTTTAGAAGGTGACTTTAATCGCAAAAAAACTTCTGCTTTTGCTGGACTTTTAGGACAACAAGTTGCGGCAAAAGGTGTTACAGTTGTTGATGATGGAACAATTCCTCATTGCCGTGGTTCTCTCACGATCGATGATGAAGGGACCCCTTCAGCATATAACGTTCTCATTGAGGATGGAAAGCTTGTTGGTTTTATGCAAGATAGGCTTAATGCACGGCTTATGGGGAGTAAATCAACTGGAAATGGGCGTCGTGAATCCTATGCTTGTGCTCCAATGCCACGAATGACCAATACAATCATGCTAGGAGGAGATAAAACACCTGAAGAAATCCTTTCCTCCCTTAAAAGTGGTATCTATGCTGTTTCATTTGGTGGAGGGCAAGTGGATATTACTTCTGGCAAATTTGTTTTTGAATGTACTGAGGCATACCGAGTAGAAAATGGTAAAATTGCTGCGCCAATCAAAGGTGCTACTCTTATTGGAAATGGTCCGGATGCTATGAAACGTATCACAATGATTGGAAATGATAGCAAACTGGATAATGGTATTGGTATGTGTGGAAAAGCTGGGCAAAATGTTCCTGTTGGTGTTGGGCAACCTCATATGCGAATCAATAATATGACAATCGGTGGAACTGCGCTTATAAAAGAATAGACTTTTTCATTCCTTCCCAATATTGCTCCCTTCCCATCTTTTAAAATAATTTATAAGGGAGGATATTTTTGATGCAATGCATTGTTATAAAGATAATCAAGCGTTATTCAACTTACATTAGAACCTTGAATACAGCGGATTCTCTTATTTTAAATCTGTATATGTTGAATCAATAAAATCCATTGGTTTATACGCTATAAGCGGAGAGAACCGTGCGGCATGAAACTGTACAAAAAACATGCCTCTTATGAACCATCTCAAATGCCAAAGGCTATCACGACATTGGGAGATGGCAAATATGACGGTAGTGCCCGCCTTGCTCAGACGCACCTTCTTTGTAATGGGTTCGTTTTTTGTGTGGAGAAATACTGTCTTTATAAAAAAGTCTAAAATAAGAACACGTCTTATATTCAGTGTTCTTATTCAAAGAGAAAAGAAAAAGGCCATTATTATAGATAAATGAGGAAAAGATTTTATAATAATATTCACGTGAACTAAAAAAATTTCAGGCTAAAGCTTCCAGCCCTGCTTCTTTTTCTTTTTGCTCAAAACAGCAACAATTTCAACATGAGGTGACCATAAAAACTGATCAATTGGTGTGATTTCTTCTATTGTATAGCCCCCTGCAACAAGAAGTGATAAATCACGCGCAAATGTAGCAGGATTACACGAAATTGCCACAACACGTGATACTGTTGCCTTCGCCAATTCACGGACTTGTTCCTCTGCACCAGCACGAGGAGGATCAAAAACAACATATTCAAAACATTCAAGTTCCTTTACAGAAAGTGGATGGCGGAAAAGATCACGTTTTTCACACGTGATTGTTTTTAAATCAGTTGAAAAATGTGCTGCTGAACTTAAATTTTCTAATGCTTTTTCATCATTTTCTACTGCATGAACATTCATCTTTTTTGCCATACGCAAGGTAAATGTTCCTACCCCTGAAAACAAATCAAGAGCATTCTTTGCTTTTTTTAAATGAGTCAAAATAATATTGCCCATTATATTTTCAGCTTCGCAGGTTGCTTGAAGAAAACCACCAGAAGGAAATTCAACACGGACATCTCCCAAATAAATCACTGGTTTTTCTCGTTCAATCAAAACTTCACCCTCAACAGACAAACGGGTAATCCCATATGAAAGAGCAGCATTGATCATTTTCTGACGAAGTGATTCATGGTGTACAGTACAACCGCTTAAAGCAACATCTAAACCATTTTCAACGCGTGTTATCGTAATATGAAACCGTTTGGCAGAGCTGCTTAGAAAAGCACAGAGCTTTCTGATATTACACAACTGAGAAATAAGTTCTGGATGGCTTACGGAACATTCCTCAAGAGCGATAATTTCATGAGAAAGATAACGGTTAAAACCAACTTTTTGACCTTGTGGAGTCATGGATGCTGTTAGAGTCACCCGCCGTCGGCTATAGGGTTTACATTCTATTAAAGGTGCAACAACACTATGAATGCCATACTTTTTAAGCGCATCAACAACCAATTGTCGTTTCCATACGCGATAAGCATCAGAACGCCAATGTTGAAGCGTACAGCCTCCACATTCTCCAAAATGCTGACAAAGCGCATCAACGCGTTCTGGTGATTTTTCTTTTAATGCTATATATGTTGCATATTTTCCATGCACAGTAATTTCAGCACATTCTCCCGGTAAGGTAAAAGGGACATAAACAAAACCGTGCGTCGTCTTAGCAACACCATAACCATTTGCTCCAAGATGGTCGATGATGACATTGTCACTCACTGTTGCTTTTCTCCAAATAGTAAATATTCCACATTGCCATCACCACCTGTAATAGGGGAAGGAAGTAAACCTTTTGCACGCCACCCTGTTTGAGTGTTTAACCAGACAAAAAGTTCCTCAGCGGTTTCTTTAGCTCTTGATGGATCTAATATTCCTCCCTTACCAATGTGTTTACGACCAACTTCAAACTGAGGCTTTACCAGTAAAACAGCTTGGGTGCTCTTCTTAGATAAAGACAAAACAGGGGGCAATGCAAGTTTGAGAGAAATAAAGCTAACATCTGAAACAATCAGATCAATTTTCCGCCCGCCTAAATGTTTCTCTTGAAAATCTCTAACATTCAAGCCTTCTAATAATGTTATAGCACTATTGCCCAATAAACGTGTATCAAATTGATGATGCCCAACATCAACAGCAATGACATGGGCTGCTCCTCGTTCTAAGAGAACTTGTGTAAAACCACCTGTTGATGCACCCACATCAATGGCTGTCACTTTATCCATTACAATCGGAAATGCATCAAGTGCTGCAATCAATTTCAATGCTGCTCGCGAAACATAATTCTGTGCTGGATCACAAACGACAATCTCTGCATCATCAAAAAAGGTTTGCCCCGCTTTAAAAATGATTTCACCATTAACTTTAACTGTTTGGCGCATGACAGCATCACGTGCACGGGAACGTGTCGCAAAAAAGTTTTTTTCAACTAAAAGAATATCGAGCCTTTTTCTGGAAGCCATCTCATACTCGAATTTTCTATTCCATTCGAATCTCATGCCCCATGGCCGTTAACACCGTGTTGACAATACCCATAGCATCAAGCCCTCTCGTTGAGAGAACTTTTTCTGGTGAACCATGATTCAAATATTCATCTGGAAGTTTTAGTGTACGAACTTTCAAACCGTGCTCTAAGAGCCCTTCTTGTGCTAAAAATTGCAATAAATGCGCTCCAAATCCGCCGATTGCACCTTCTTCAATTGTTACCAAAACTTCATGCTCACGCGCTAAACAACGTATCAAATCCTTATCCAAAGGTTTTGCAAACCGTGCATCTGAAACCGTTATCGATAACCCTTTAGCTTCCAACATATCAGCAGCTCGCAACACTTCTGACATCCGTGTTCCAAAACAAACCAGAGCGATCCTATTTCCTTCACGCAGAATACGTCCTTTTCCAATCTCTAATATCTCACCACGTTGTGGTAAATCTATACCAATACCTTCACCACGTGGATAACGAAAAGAAATGGGACCTTGATCATAAGCTGCAGCTGTACGCACCATATGCATCAGTTCAAGTTCATCTGAAGGTGCCATAACAACAAACTCAGGAAGCGTGGCCAAAAAAACAATATCAAAACTGCCAGCGTGTGTTGCACCATCTGCCCCCACAAACCCCGCTCTATCAATGGCAAAACGTACCGGTAATTTTTGAATTGATACATCATGAATAATTTGATCATAAGCACGCTGTAAAAAAGTAGAATAAATTGCAACAAAAGGCTTATATCCTTCACACGCAAGTCCTGCCGCAAAAGTTACGGCATGTTGCTCAGCAATACCAACATCAAACATTTTTTTAGGAAATTTTTCTGCAAAAGAATCAAGCCCTGTCCCTGCTGGCATCGCTGCCGTTATGCCAACAATCTTATCATCATGGCATGCTTCTTCTATTAAAGCTTTAGAAAATACTTTGGTATAGGATAGAATACTACTTGATGGCTTAACCTGTTTTCCTGTCATAATATCAAAACGATTAACACCATGATATTTATCAGATGCGGCTTCTGCAGGTGGATATCCCTTTCCCTTATGGGTTACAACATGCACCAAAACAGGACCATGAGGATATTCACGAACATTTTTTAACACCGGCAATAAATGCCCCAAATTGTGCCCATCTATGGGGCCAACGTAATAAAAGCCAAGCTCATCAAATAACGTTCCTCCAACCAAAAGGCCACGCGCAAATTCCTCTGAACGACGTGCCTTATCCAAAAAAAACTTTGGCAATTTTTCGCTCAACATCTTTACGCGTTCACGCAAATGACGATAAGAAGGACGAGACACTAACCGTGCAAGATGCGCACTCATAGAACCTGTAGGCGGTGCGATAGACATATCGTTATCATTTAGAATAACAATCAAGCGTGCATTCAAAGCACCAGCGTTATTCATTGCCTCATAAGCCATGCCCGCAGACATAGCACCATCACCAATGACAGCAATGATATTGCGGTTTGTCTCTGCTTTCAAAGCACTTGCCACCGCCATGCCAAGCCCTGCCGAAATAGAAGTCGATGAGTGCCCCGCTCCAAATGGATCATACACACTTTCTGAACGTTTTGTAAAACCTGATAGCCCGCCTTCTTGACGTAATGTGCGAATTTTTTCTCTACGCCCCGTTAAAATTTTGTGCGGATAGGCTTGATGACCAACATCCCAAATAATCCTATCCTCTGGTGTATTAAAAATATAATGTAATGCAACTGTAAGCTCAATAACACCAAGTCCTGCCCCAAGATGCCCCCCTGTTACAGAAACCGTATCAATTGTTTCGGTCCGTAACTCATCAACCAACTGTACCAGATCAGACTCCGGGAGTGCCCGCAAATCTTGCGGAAAACAAACACGGTCAAGCAATGGTGTTAAGACATGAGACAACAAAAAATCCTTCCTATTATCTTAACTCAAGAGAAAGCAACGATAAAACATTTCTTCTCTACTTTGTTATTGAGAATTTTACATCTTTTTTACTGAAAAATACTCTTCTTTCTTTGAGATGATTGATGCTTTTTCCCATTTTTAACTTATTTTATAAAAAAGAAATCAATAAAATTTTCTGTCTATAAACTAAGATTATTGCATCTCCTAATTCCCACAATAAATATCTAAAAATATTTAATATTATTGAGCATCAAGCGGTTCTACTCCTTCTGGAAAACCTTCCTGTGAAAGCTGAATTTTTTCAACTTTGGCTTCAGCAACCTTCAAGAGTTTTTCACAATGTTGTTTAAGCGCTTCACCACGTTCATAAATATCAATGGATTGTTCTAAAGGTACATCGCCACGTTCCAAATTTTCAACAATAACTTCAAGTTGCTTAAGCGCTTGCTCAAAGCTCAAAGCCGTAATATCCCCCTCTTGTATTTCTTTTTTCATATGAACCTCAAAAAATATCTGTTCTAGATATACGAATTCCAAAATCTTCTAAACCTACATAATGATGCTCTTTAGAGGCATAAACAATAACAGAGCTTATTCCTAAATATTTTAAAATCTGTGCCCCTAAACCAATTTTGCGCCATTCTTCTCCGCGTTCAATTGCCTGCACATGATTTTCTGAACCGTCTCTTGTCATGTTTTGAATACCACTCGTTGAGTGTATAACAGATCCTTCACGCAAATAAACAAACACACCACGTTTTTCTTTTGCCATCATACGCTGCATCATCACCATAATATTTGAAGATTGACAAAAAACATCATTTATAACGTTTTCATGATGTAAATGCACAGGTATATCCTCCCCCTCACGGATATCGCCAAAAATGATTGCAATATGCTGAACCGCTTCCCAAGGAAGTTGATAACTTTGCACAACAGCTTGGCCTATTGATGTTTCAATCGGCATTTCTCCAACATGCTTGATCAATATTTCTTTACGCTGGCGGTAGGCGATCAAATCGGCAACTGTTATTATATGCAAATGATTGTCTTGTGCAAATTTTGTAATCTGATCTCCATGTTTAACGCTCCCATCATCATTGACCAATTCACCGATAACACCAACGGGGGGCAAACCAACTAATTTACATAAATCAATAGCGGCTTCCGTGTGACCTGAACGCATAAGAACCCCCCCTTCATGTGCAATCAGAGGGAAAATATGCCCCGGACGAACAAAATCATCCGCACTTGCATTTGAATTTGCAAGATTACGCACCGCTAATGTACGATCGTGCGCTGAAATCCCCGTCGTTATTCCATGTTTAAAATCAACAGTCACAGTAAATTGCGTCCCATGTGCAGAGTTATTATCTGGTACCATAGGCGCAAGATTAAATCGTTGTGCTTCTTTTTTTGGCATAGGTGTGCACACAATACCTGTTGTATGACGAAGAATAAATGCCATCTTTTCTTCTGTACAATGCGCTGCTGCAACCGTTAAATCACCTTCATTTTCACGGTCATCATCATCTGTCACCACAACAATTTCACCGCGTTCAAAAGCTTGAAGTGCTGAAACAATTTTCTCTTCATTATAGGCCATTATTCACCTTCTCAATCAGCCAACTTGACCGCGATGTCTTAAATAATGGTCAGCAATAGCACAAGCAACCATCGCTTCACCAACAGGAACAGCACGAATCCCAACACATGGATCATGGCGTCCCTTCGTTATCACGCCTACATCATGACCATCAACATCAATGGAGCGACGAGGTGTTAAAATTGATGAAGTAGGCTTTACAGCAAAACGTGCAACAATTGGCTGTCCACTCGATATTCCGCCTAAAATACCACCTGCATGATTGGATAAAAAAAGTGGTTTTCCATCATTTCCCATCCGCATTTCATCAGAATTTTCTTCTCCTCTCAGGCAGGCTGCCGCAAAACCATCACCAATTTCGACCCCTTTTACCGCATTAATTGACATAAGTAAGGAGGCAATGTCTTGATCAAGTTTTGCGTAAATAGGGGCTCCTAAACCTGCCGGAACATTTTCTGCAACGATCTCAACAACCGCACCAACAGATGCCCCATCTTTACGGATTTTACGGATATAGTCGCTAAAAATCTGAACCATCTCTGCATCAGCTGTAAAAAAAGGATTATTCTCAACCTCTGACCAATCCCAACGATCACGATTAATATGATGGGGACCAATTGCTACCACGGCACCTCGTACAAGCAAATTAGGAACAACCTTACGAGCCAATGCACCAGCCGCAACACGCGCTGCTGTCTCGCGTGCTGAAGCACGCCCTCCGCCCCGAAAATCACGAATGCCATATTTAACATCATACGTATAATCTGCATGACCAGGACGATATTGATGAGCGATTTCTCCATAATCTTGCGAGCGTTGATCTGTATTTCGAATCAACAGAGAAATTGGTGTTCCTGTTGTAACTAATGTTGTCCCATCTTCCTGAGCAATCGCTCCTGAAAGGATTTCTACGTGATCTTGTTCTTGGCGCTGCGTTGTATATAAGGATTGCCCAGGTCTTCGCTTATCAAGATAAGCTTGAATTTCTGCAAGCGTAAAAATAATGCCTGGTGGACAACCATCAATGACACAACCAAGAGCAACACCATGACTTTCACCCCATGTTGTTACACGAAACAAATGACCAAAAGTATTATGCGACATAAAAAAAGACCTGTTTCTCTGTCAAATATACGCAACGACAACGCATGTTGAACCATACACAAAACAGCTCTTTACTTCAAAATATTCTTAGCCGCTTTAAATTTGGTCAAATCACTGCTGTCTAATATAGGTCCTTAAACCAAACTTATTCTTTAACGACGGAAATATCCGGCGCATCAACAGCTTTCATACCGATGATATTATAACCTGAATCGACATGATGAACTTCACCGGTAACAGAACGAGACAAGTCCGAAAGAAAATAAAGGGCAGAATCACCTACCTCTTCAATTGATACTGTGCGACGTAAGGGAGCATTATATTCATTCCATTTTAGAATATAACGGAAATCACCAATACCTGAAGCCGCTAACGTTTTAATTGGTCCAGCAGATATCGCATTAACACGAATATTTTGAGGGCCTAAATCTACCGCTAAATACTTCACGCTCGCTTCAAGAGCGGCTTTGGCAACCCCCATGACATTATAATTGGGAACAACCTTTTCCGCACCATAATAGGTTAGTGTTAAGATTGAACCACCGTCTAACATCAACTTTTCTGCACGCTTTGTTAGCGCTGTTAGAGAATAAACCGAAATATTCATGGTCATCATAAAATTTGATTCGCTGATATCAATATAACGGCCACTTAATTCATCTTTATCAGAAAAACCGATAGCATGAACTAAAAAATCAAGCTTGCCCCATCTCTTCTCTATGACTCTAAAGACCTCATCAATAGAGGCACTGTCAGAAACATCACAATGTCCACAAACAAACCCATTTAATTCTTCAGCCAAAGGCTCAACACGCTTTTTCATCGCTTCACCCTGATAGGTGAAAGCAAGCTCTGCTCCCGCAGCACGCGCTGCTTTAGCGATTCCCCAAGCGATGGAGCGATTATTGGCCAACCCTAAGATTAAACCACGCTTACCATACAACAAACCATTACCCTTAGCCATCAGCACTGCCCCATCGTTACTTGAAATTAATATTATTAACCTGCCTATGACACAGGTCAACTTTTTCTTCAAGTAATTGGTTTAAAATCAAACAAAAACTACGCTTTAATATATAAAAACTTTAAAATTAATCTCTTTGCGTTTGCAAAAACTGTTTTAGCGCAGCATTTTCACCTTCCGGTAACATAACACGAACATGCACATAAAGATCATCTCTTGTGCCATTTTTTAAACGAAGGCCTTTTCCTTTCAGCCGCAAAATGCGATCAGAACTTGACCAAGCAGGAATCGTTAAAACCACACGTCCCTCTAACGTCTCAACTTCTTCTTTTGCTCCCAAAACAGCATGTTTAAGAGAAACGGGTAAATCAAGATGAAGCGCCCTTCCTTCAACCCGAAAACGAGGATGTTTTTGAATCTGAATGGTGATCAACGCATCTCCTGCTTGCCCATAAGATACCTCTTCTCCCTGGCCTTTTAAACGAATAGTTTGCCCGTCTTCAATATAATCTGGAAGTTTAATTTTTAACTTTTTTCCATGAGGGAAAACAGCTTCCACCTTGTCTGCACCAACCATCTGCTCTAATGTTATGGTAAGATTAGCGCGAATATGGGCTCCTTGTTGAGGACGATTATGGTGTGTGGAATTCGAAAAGCTAGCGCCGCCTCCAAACAGATCGCGAAAAATATCACTCGCATCAAAACTTGGTCCCCCCGAAGAGGAAAAATCAAATCCTTTCGCTTTTCCTGCAAAGGGATTTTGTTTATTGCTGAAATTTTCATTAGCACCATAGGCTTGATAAAGCGGTTTGCCTTCCATATCAATTTCACCGCGGTCAAATTGTGCCTTTTTATCTTTATCACCGATAATTTCATAAGCTTGATTAATTTCAGCAAACTTTTCTTTAGCCTTTTTATCATCTTTATTGTGGTCTGGATGATACTTCTTTGCTAGCCTTCTAAATGCCGATTTAATTTCTTGCGGTTTTGCGGTACGTGCCACACCCAGAATTGTGTAGGGATCACGCATATTGTCCTCTTTTCAATTTTTTCGTTTTCACAATATCAACGGATATGTTGTTCAATATTCCTCATAACTTCATCAGTCTATTCTAGAGAATAATTTCTTTATATGTCTATCAAGAAATTAAAATACCAGATTAAAATGAGATATTTATTTAATATAGCTTATTGTCGTCTATGCTAAAGACTAAAATAATGAAACGACCACAGAAATACCCATTTAAAATATATGAAGACGCTAGCTTTTTGAGAATAAAAAAAATGATACTTTACTTTTTAATGAAAAAGTAAATGAGAAAATGCCCATGCTCACTGACATTTGGAGATACTATGAGCGATAAAATACCAACAGACGATTATTTTATGCAAATGCAAAAACCTTTTGAACTTTTTGCAAAGTGGCTTGAAGAAGCAACGAGAAGCGAAATAAATGATCCGAATGCTATGGCACTTGCAACAGTTGACGAAACAGGCCTCCCAAATGTTCGTATGGTTCTCCTCAAAGACTATAGTCCTCAAGGCTTCGTCTTCTACACCAATTATGAAAGCTGTAAAGGACAAGAAATTTTAAAATCAATGAAAGCATCCTTAGGGTTTCATTGGAAGTCGCTTCGTCGTCAGGTTCGAATAAGAGGAATTGTTGAAAAAGTAAGTCACCAGGAAGCCGATGCCTATTTCCAATCGCGCCCCCGCGGGAGTCGAATTGGTGCATGGGCATCGAAACAATCTCAACCATTAGAAAATCGTTTTGTGCTCGAAAAAGCAATTGCTCAATATACTGCACGTTATGCTCTAGGCAATATTCCGCGACCACCTTATTGGTCTGGTTTTCGTGTTAACCCCCTTTCTATCGAATTCTGGTGTGACCGCCCATTTCGTTTACATGATCGTTTGCTTTTTACACGTGATTGTGTTGAAAACCCCAATTGGAAAAGACAAAAACTGTACCCATAATTCTTCAAGATTCATCGTTATGAAGTTTTTTCTAACAGCTAAATGATTATTTCTATTTGCAAAATTCCAAAAGGAGATGATTTATTTTTATGATAAAAGTTGATTGATAACATTCTCTATCGCTTGAAGCTAAGTTAGCGACAATCCTATTGAAGAGAAAATGCTGTATTCAGCAAAAGCTACGATTTTACTTTTGAATTTCTGATAGGAAAAGCTGCGATATTTAAGTGAAGCCTAGAATAAAATAGTCGTATACAACTCGATTTTGATGAATAAATAGAAAGCACACTTTTAATTACAAAAATTATCCATTCTTCCTAAAGTCTATTTTTAATAGAATTTGACAACGCCATTATTTTTAACCAGAAAGACCTGGAACAAAACGAACCATACAATACAAACAAACTTTGAAAATTCAAAAGAATAATAAACTTTAAAATCAATGAAAGTCTCTTTGAACTTTTATTCCTCGCCCCATTATCACAAAGCATATGGTTTTATCTCACGTGTTGTTAAACTGCAGGATAAAATATCATCCATAGACCACCACAAATTAAACCAGCAAAAATCATAAAACCAATAAGCGAATTAGATTTGAAAAGTCTGAGGCATTGTGAACTGTCATCTATATCAATGGTTTTAATTTGAATAAACATATGGATGCTTGCCGCCAAAATCCCCAAAAAACTGAGAACAGGAACTTCAGCTAAATAAAATGCTAAACTAACAAATATGACGAAACCACCATATAAAAATACTAATGCACGCTTAGTTCCTTTACCAAAGAGAAGCGCCGTAGAACGGACACCGACAGTAATATCATCTTCTTTATCTTGATGTGCGTAAATTGTATCATATCCTATGGTCCAAAAAATTGATCCCACATAAAGCAAGATCGGTGCCCAGCTTAAACTTTCAAACACAACGGCCCACCCCATTAATGCTCCCCAATTAAATGCAACACCTAAAAAAAACTGCGGCCAATAGGTTACGCGTTTCATAAAAGGATAAGCTGCAACAGCTATCAATGACGAAATGCCTAAAACAAAACTAAACCTATTAAATTGCGATAAAACACCTAAACCTACCAAACATTGTACAAGTATAAAAACTTTTGCTTGAAACCGACTCACATGACCTGTTGGTAATGGGCGAGAACGTGTTCTTTCTACTTGAGAATCAATTTTATGGTCAATAAGATCATTCCAAGTACATCCTGCTCCTCGCATAGCGATGGATCCCAGAAAAAAAAGAAAAAGATACCAAACCCAATGAAGAAAAATTGGTAAAAGAGGCTCATAATTCATGTCATAAGAGAGAAAAGCCATTGTTGTTGACCAAAAACAAGGCCACATCAATAATTGCCAGCCGATAGGCCGATCCCAGCGCGCCAATTGCGCATAAAACCATAAAGAACAGGGAAGGAAATTATAGACCCATTGTTTGGAAGATGCATCCATAACCCGTCCTTGGCTATCATAGGACTGAACATGGAGAATATTTTTATTTTTTTTCATCAAATGACTTACCTTTAGTCTTGCGATAGAGACATTTCATTCTTATGAGAAGAAGATGAAATTAATCATTTTTTATGAGAGGAGCAAGCAATGAATATTCTTCTTATTGGCTCAGGTGGACGAGAACATGCTCTAGCGTGGAAAATAGCAGCATCACCACTGCTCAAAAAGTTATATTGCGCTCCTGGAAATCCTGCAACAACAGAATTTGGTGAAAATATTAATTTAGACATTGATGACCACCCGCTTGTTATTGATTTTTGTAAAGCACATTCTATTGATCTTGTCATTGTGGGACCAGAAGCGCCATTGGTTGCAGGTATAACAGACTCTCTTAATAGCGCCAACATCTGTGTATTTGGTCCTACTCAAAAAGCTGCTCAACTAGAAGGTTCAAAAGCTTTTACAAAAGACTTATGTCGTAAGAATAACATTCCTACAGGAAGTTACCAATGCTTTAATGATGCTGCAAAAGCAAAAGCTTACATTCATCAACAAGGGGTTCCCATTGTCATTAAAGCGGATGGCTTAGCCGCTGGCAAAGGTGTCGTGGTTGCAACAACTATAGAAGAAGCATTTAACGCAGTTGATGCCTGCTTTAAAAATGCCTTTGGAGATGCAGGAAATAAAATTGTTGTAGAATCTTTTCTTGAAGGTGAAGAAGCAAGCTTCTTCTGTCTTTGTGATGGTAAAATTGCACTTCCCTTTGGATCTGCTCAAGATCATAAACGTGTAGGAGATGGAGATACTGGAGCAAACACCGGTGGTATGGGAGCTTATTCACCAGCGCCCATCATGACCGAAGAAATGGTGAATCGCACCCTCAAAGAAATTGTTGAGCCTGCTTTAAAAAGTATGAGAGAGATGGGCGCCCCCTTTAAAGGCATTCTCTTCGTCGGATTGATGATAACACAAAAAGGACCCGAACTCATTGAATTTAACGTACGATTCGGTGATCCTGAATGTCAAGTTTTAATGATGCGCCTCAAAGATGATATTGTCCCGATATTTCTTGCCACAGCTCAAGGAAAGCTTGAAAATAAATCTCTTCAGTGGTTTGAAAAAACTGCTCTTACTGTTGTTATGGCGGCTAATGGTTATCCAGGCTCTCCCCAAAAAGGAACTGTTATCCGTAACATTGATAAAGTAAACATGCTTTCTGATGTAAAAGTTTTTCAAGCTGGTACCGCATTGCGCAATGGAGAACTTATTGCAAATGGGGGACGTGTTCTCAATATAACAGCAACTGGAAAAACAATTACGAACGCACAAAAACGTGCTTATGAAGCTGTTGATTGTATTGATTGGCCAGAAGGCTTTGTTCGTCGTGATATCGGGTGGCGAGCCATTGCGCGAGAAAATTAAATCTTTTGGTATTTTTTGTTACGATTTGATTCTTTCACCTAAGAGCATGGTGCACGAATTTTCTTATTATTTTGCGTCATCCGTAACTTTGAAAAAATGAATATATTTTCCTTTAAAGAATAAAATACCTAAAAAAGAACGCACTTCATGTTATTTCCTTACAAAGTAATATCTCTCATACTCTTTCTCCCATTTCGCGATATTAACCGTGAAGCGTATAAGCCCATTCTGCCATTTTGATGAAATAAAGATAAAAACCAATACCATCGTTGTACCCAACGCCCAATGTTACGATAACCCTTATTCCCTAGGAAATTTATCAGAGAATTTTTGTTCTTTTTTAACCTTCATCCACATGAGCCTCCCCTCCTTGTAACGCACAAGAAAATGATTTTTATTATAAGAGAGAGATGAAATGAGAATATTATATTCGTAGCTCTCATTCAATATGAAAAAATAATTCATTGTTTTATATAAATAAATAGCTTACTTTATGTAAAAAAGTAAAAAGATACTCTCTGCAATCTGCTCATGTTTTAACAATGTAGCAAAAGAAGAAATTATATTATCAACAAAAAGCATTTAATATAGTCAATTTCTGCTGCCAAGATGTACTGTCAAAAAAACGCTCATTGACAATTCTTAACTTCCTATTTTCCTTAAAAAACGAAGACTTCTGCTCGATCCGATCTTTACAGTCATCCTTTTTATTGAGTGGCTTTCTCTTGAGTTTTTCTTTGGTGTAATTTGACAGTAGGTTTTGCAGTAAGTGGGAAAAGGTGGTATTCGTTAGGAGTATGTGATAATTTGTTGTTTTTATGAATAAAATTTAGCATTAAAGGCACGTTTTGAAAGGCGCGTTCTGTCAAAATTCATTTTAACATCTGAAATGGAAAAAAAGAGCAAAAATCGGAATTTGAGCATAAAAATGAGAAAAAGCTTTGAAAGGTCTTTTAAGATCCTTTAGAGAAATTAATCCAAAAGTTCAATTGACTGCAAACTCAATCCCAAATGATCCAAAAAGCAAAAAAGATTTTCATATCGACTTTTGATTTTAGAGGGATATTCAGCCGAATTTTATGTATTTTGGGAGTGTTCTTTTTCAGCCTCTATTTGATGCTTTAAATGCAATGTTAGAAGAGGAAAAGTACGTTCTCCTTCTTCTGTGTTGGTGATACTTTAAACAAACTCTTGTAACTTTTTATAAAACTCTGCCATAAGGTGCGCTGTATCTTCAGGGGAGAGAGAGAGTTTTATATTTACATCGCGATAGGT
>NZ_NJPP01000021.1 GCF_002778015.1 Bartonella tribocorum
GAAAAGAAAAGATATATCTAAAATAGCTGTAATTGCGCATTGTATACCTGGAATTCGTATATTCTGTATAACGCATTACTTTTGTAATTTATAATGAATTATCTCAATATATTAAGTGAAAAATTTGAATATAATAGGCTTCACTCGTTTCAAATGCACCTATAAGCATAAAAATATTTACCTATATATTTCAAGCTAAGAAAGAAATAGAAATATTTTTTTATGATTTATTTTACAAAAGTGCGAAACACATTAAGAATTAGCAAATAAAATAATATTATCGATTTTGTGTTTTTATGAAGCTATGAAAAATAAAAGGATTAAAGAAAATATGCTTTACCATTTTTAGAATGATAGGCTTTTTTGACAAGTTATTATGCTTTCTTTAGGGGGATAACTGGGGATATCAAAAAAAATTATGTCAAAATTACCAGTCTTTGAAGTGCAAAGCACCAGCTTATAGAAAAATACTCTAGATGAGTGATTAAGACAACTGGAAAGAGAAAAAGTGGAAAAGTTATTTTTCCACTTTTTTTATTGCCTATTGAATTCGGCCACTTGCATGAGCAAGCATAGTATAAACTTTTCCTGTATCTGATATCAGGTATTTACGAACTGAGTTGGAAGAACCAGAGCTACGCGATATATCACGCAAGAGCTTTTCAAAATCCGTAACATATTGATTTACTGAACGTTTAAACTCAAAATCGCTCATGTATTTTTTCTTAATCATTTCAAATATCATTTTTCCATTTGATGTATAAAGGTGTTCTGTTACAATATTTTTTTGCCCACGTTGATAATGATCCCATAGCTCAACAATGGCATTGTGATTAATAGCTTGCACTATACCCGATGCTAATGAATTAAGAGAGCTGTTTACAGGACGCGGTTTTGTTTGCACGGATGTTAAAACAGCATCATTTGGGGTTTCATCATAAAATGGTTCTTCACGTGAAGCTCTTTCCAAGAGATTTGATACCCATTTATTGGGTCTTTTTTTGCTTTGATCTTGTTGCAAAACAGGTTTAGGGGGGATGATCTTTTTAATAGACTCAGAGGGTTTCTCACTTCTCTTATTAAGCATTGATGATGTAGAAAATTCAGATATTAATTGTTCTTTTGCGCTTTTTTGATCATTTTGTATAACACTGACAAGATCTTTTAATGCTGTAATTTGTTCATTCAAAGCCATACGAATTGTTTGCGTTGTTTCTTTTGTTTTTTCTGGAATCTTTTTAGCATTTTCATGAATATCATTATTAATCTTTGAAAGCTCTAAACGAACTTCATCCGCGGAACGACGTATATCTTCTGCTGCTCCTGAAAAACGCGTCGACGCTTCACTAATAAGCCTATTAAGGGAGTGTTGGAGTGAATCTGTGGCGCTACGCGCATTCTTATCAGAACGTTCAAGGGCTAAGTTGAAGATTTTTTCATAATGCTCAATCATTTGATTAATTTCATGAGACTTTGAAACAAGAGCATCGCTTAATATAGAAAGCGTATTATGTTTTTCTTCAAGTGTTGCACTCAGTGAATTTTCAGACTGTTCAAGAACATGAATAGTTTGAGAAAGTGTTTTTGCATGTTCACCAAAATTGCTCGTTATATGATTAATTTGTTCAAAGGTATTTTTTGAGAGTCCTTGCAGAATTTCAACATTATTATTGAGAGCTTGATTTGAGGCTGATAAATGTTCCGTTATTTGGTTCGTGTTGCGGAAAAAATTGTTCGTCGTTTCATTAAACTGACCATCAATATTTTGAACGGCCGATAATAAAACATAATTATTTTCCTGGAAGTTGTAAATTGATTGATTTAACTGTTTTAAGATGGATGAGACATTATTAACAAGCTCTTCCTTCATAGCTGTTACTGTTTGAAGTGTTTCAGAGTTTGCTTTGTTCAAGCTATTCACGAAAGATTCATTATGCGCATAAATTCTCTGCTCAGCATCTTGAGTGGAAAGAGAAAGCTGTTCACCGATATGCTGTGTTAAAGAATCAATTGATTCTGTTGTATTTTGCGCTGCTTGATTTAAATGATTTGTCAGCTCTGTTATTTTTCCGACATGTTCTGAAATTTGTGTTGCTGTTTGATTCTTTGCGTCTTCCAGACGGCTTGTTACATCAGAAAGCTGAGATCCTAAATTATTTTTAAGATTTTGCATAGAGTGATGAAGAACATCACAACGTTCATTAAGGACTTGCTCTATTTCTGCTGTGGATGTGTGAATTGTTTCATTCAATAATGCTTGTGCATTATGACTGGCTGTTGCGAAGGCTTCAACAGTATGCGATGTTTGTTCAGATAGAACGGATAGAACTTTTTCACTGGTATCATAAACTGTTTTCTTAATGTTTGATACAATGCGATTTCCTGACTCTGAGAGAATATTTTCAGCTTGTACGGTAACATTCGTAACAGATGAGAGAATTTGTTCACCTGTAGAAGAAAGAATATCAGAAGCTTTTATAATCTTATTATGCAGGTTATCTGTGACGACATTAACAGAATCTTCTAAGCTAATACGCATATTGTCAACACTATTTTCCAGCGCTTGTTGAATTATATGACTTTGCTCATTATTAAGCATGAGAGACGCTTTTAACGTGTCAGAACGTTCCTCAATAACAGATGTTTGCATATCAATGGCTTCACAGACTTGGCTAAATTTTTCAGATAATGTTTCCTCTAGCGTTGTTGTCCGTTCAAAAATTTTGTGTGCACGATCTTCTAGATTTGTATCGAATGATTCCATACGTGTTTCAAGGGTTTCAAAGAAAACACCACTCGATTGAGAGAGAGTATTCTTTAAAATTTCAGCGTGGCTTTCAAGGTTTCTTATATGATCTTGCACCGTTTCAGTAATGTTCTTATTATTGGCGACAATTGCATTCTCAACTAACTCTATTTGTTGTTTCAATGCAACATCGACACGTATATCACTTTTTTCGATGAGATTGTGAATTGTTTCCATGCGTTGCTCGAGTGTGCGTGCTTGATCAGCAAGAACTTCATTGAGAGAAAAACTATTAATTGCTAAAGAGTCACGCAGAGCATCGGCACGGATATCAATATTTCTCGCTTGTGCTTCTAAGGCATTTTGCGTTGTATTGCAGCTTTGTGCAATGACTTCTTGTAGTTTGTCAGCGCATTGGATGATATTTGCAATATGATTTTCAGCTTGTTTATCAACGAGTTGAGCATTGTTCGTCAAGACTTTTTCAATATGAGAAGTATTTTGGGACAAGACATCAATCTGATTTTTTAATGTATCAGCAATTTTATTTTTCTCGTTATCGAGCATTTCTGCCATGAGAACGCGTTGATCAGAAAGTTGCAATTTAAAATCTTGTGAACGTTCTTGTATGATATCAACAATGGCATTGTCGATATGGTGAATTTCTTCTCTCAGATTTTCTTTACTTTTATCGATTGCAGATAGAATGGCTTCACGTCCATTTGTAAATGCATGGGTAATATCTGCTGTTTTTTCTTGGAGGTTTTCATTTATTTTCAAGACGTGAGCTTCCAAGAAGTTACCAAGTTTTTCAGCATTATCTTCTAAAGCTTGACTGCGTTTTATAAAGGACTCAATGATGGAGTTACTGTGTTCTTTAAGAGAAAGATCAACAGTTGCTAAACGTTGTTCAAAGGCTCCAATTGCTTGCGAAGTTACGTTATCAAATTTAGAAGAGAGTTTATGTGCTTGGTCATCAAGCTTTAAGATTTTCTCATCAAAATCTTGTAAAGATTGATTATTGCGATCAATAAGAGCGTTATCGAGGGCTTTAAACTTTTCATCGACAGTGTGCAAAGTCTGATCTGTTACGGCTTGTATATGTGTTGCAATTTGAGCAACATACGCTTCCGCTTTTACTGCTGTTTCATCAAAGTTTTTTCCTAATTCATCGAAAAATTTTGTGTTTTTCTGCTGAATTTGTGTTGTTGTCTCGTTAAATTTTTCAACAAGCTGATTTGTTACACCATTGCCGGCATAGGAAAGTTTTTCAACAAGGTCTTCACCTTGTTTTTGTAAAGTTTGAAAAAGGGTTTGTGCAAGCTTTTCAACATTGGTTACAATTTTAGAGGTAACCAAGCCAAATTCATCGCTCAGTTGTTCTTGTGTTCCTTTAATTGTTGATTGCACGCGATCGGCGTGATTCAAAATGGCTATGCGTTCATTACTCAATTCTCTGATGAGTGTATGAATGCGTGATTCATTCTCAGCATAGGCTTGTTCTAGGTTATGAACTTCACCTTGTATGATTGCTTCAAGTTCAACAGCACGCCCGAGGGTACGTTCAATACCTTTATTCATTGCGGCTACTTCTTCACGAATAGTTTGCCCTATAGCAATAGCTTGTTTTTCAGATAACTGTTGTGGTTCACTAAGGCGTTGTGCAGCATTTGTCATAAGAAGAGCAATATTATGCAATTCATTCGAACGTTTTGTTAATTGAGCAACCCCCCAAGATATAAGAATGGGAATTGCTGTTCCGGCTGCTACAGCCAGTCCTGTTGGGGATGTCATAAAAGTGCTGATCTTGGATAAGGAGCTCAGACCGGTAGGGGCGAGCTTATGCGCAATAAAAGCTCCCCCTGTTGCCCATAGAGCACTAAGCGCTGTTGTATACCAGTAGATTCGAGAGGTAGAGCGCTGCTTTAAGAGCCCATAATTTACAGGGGTTGTTATATCATCATTTGCAGGAAGAAGTTTTGTCGACAACAATGTATTGTGAACCGTTCCCCCTGAAATATCAGGTGAAGGTTTTGGAGCAAAAATCTGCCCAACAACGGATTTATCAATAACAGCGTCATCATGAATATTAGAGACAAAAGTTGAAGAACCGTTTTCAGTAAAAAATTCTTCTTCTGCCATTGCAATTTTTTGAATCAAATCATCGACATTAACAACATTTTCAGAATTACTGGATGATATTGTTTCAAATGCTGTGTCATCGAAATCGAAGTCCATTGCTTTTGTGAGGGCTTCTTCAACTTCAACGTCAAATGTTTGCAATTTGGTTCTACGTGCCATACTCGCCTCGTACTCTTACAGACAGAAAAAAGGGATACGTCCTTTTCCACACAATTTCTGCATACTAGCTGTTAATTATTTAGAAAGGAATAGACTGAGGAAAAAAATTTAAAAACTTATCACAATAAAGTTAACGCGGTATCTTATACTTTGTTTAAAAGGTTATAAAATATAATAAAAACAATTTGTTATTTGATTCCAATAAAACAAAAATACTGTTTACAACTTGTGCTTATAAAAAACTTTTTCAGCCTATTTTCTTTGAAATAAGGACAATTTAATGACAGTTAGTTATATTAATGCTAAAAAATAGTGCGGTGCGAATGCATTTTTTGAATATCGACATAAATGTTGTTGTCCGCTTACTTTTGTTGATTCTAAACGAAGGGGATTCATCATCTCGTACATAAGTCTATAATAACTTTGGAAGTATAAAAATCTATCTTTTAACTGTAAGTTCACAAACAAAGTAAACATGGAAAAATTTTGAATTTAATGATAGATTTTCATAAGCTGTACTTTATTATTGCTTTAAAGAGCAGTTTTTTCTCTAATTTCAGTTGTTTGTTGCTAAAATTTGAAGCTTCTACGTTGACAATTGAATATTTTTCAGTCGATATGCATACACGAATATTTTATGCAAACGAAATGAAGGTGTAAGAATAATGGCAGAGCGATCACAACACCTGCAGGATGTGTTTTTAAATACGGTGCGTAAGCAAAAAATTTCTCTTACAATTTTTCTTGTTAATGGCGTTAAACTCACGGGTATTGTAACTTCATTTGATAGTTTTTGTGTTCTTTTGCGCCGAGATGGACATGCACAACTGGTTTATAAGCATGCTATTTCCACGATTATGCCTGGACAGCCTGTACAGATGTTTGAAGGAGAAAGTCCTGAGTAAACACATCATTTTAAGATAAACCTCTTATCCTATTTAAAAGTACTTAAAATTACTATGATAGATGAAAATGAGAGATTAGGAGGCGTATTTTCGCAAATTATAAAACAGGTGCGCGCACTTGTTTTGATACCGATTTTTCAAGAGAATAGAAGTGAAAACTCTTTGAGAGCGCATTCTATCTCTTCCCGTATTCAAGAGGCATTGGGGTTAGCGCGTGCTATAAGGTTAGAAGTTGTTCATTATGAAACAATTAATATTGCAACACCTCGTCCTGCGACTCTCTTTGGAAAAGGTAAAGCAGAGGAGCTTGCCGATTATATCAATGAATATTCCATTGAGCTTGCAATTGTAGATCACTTTTTAACGCCAATACAGCAGCGTAATTTAGAAAAATTATGGAATTGTAAAGTTATCGATAGAACGGCTTTGATCCTTGAGATTTTTGGTGATCGTGCACGAACAAAAGAAGGGGTTTTGCAAGTAGAGTTAGCACATTTGTCCTATCAAAAAGGGCGGCTTGTGCGAAGTTGGACGCACTTGGAAAGGCAAAGGGGAGGGCGTGGCTTTTTAGGTGGACCTGGTGAAACGCAAATTGAAGCAGACAGGCGGCTTTTGCAAGAGAAAATTATTCGTATTCGTCGCGAATTAGAAACGGTTATTAAAACACGGGCACTTCATAGAGCAAAAAGGAAAAAAACATCTTATCCGGTTGTGGCACTGGTAGGATACACAAATACAGGAAAATCAACTCTTTTTAACCGTTTAAGCGGCGCTGATGTTTTTGCTAAGAATATGTTATTTGCAACGCTTGATCCGACTTTGCGCAAAGTTGTTCTTCCCCATGGAAAAACTATTCTTTTGTCTGATACAGTAGGTTTTATCTCTAATTTGCCAACAAATTTGATTGCAGCTTTTAGAGCAACCCTTGAAGAAGTGGTTGAGGCGGATCTCATTCTTCATGTAAGAGATATGTTAGATCTTGATCATCATGCCCATGCCCAAGATGTTTTAGAAGTGCTTTCAAGTCTTGATATCGATATTGATGATACAGAGCATATCATAGAAGTTTGGAATAAGATTGATATGGTAGATGAGCAAGCATTGAATGTTTTACAAACGAGTGCAAAGACACGGTTAAATCCTGCGCTCATGGTATCAGCCCTTAAAGGGGATGGACTCGATCAATTATTAAGAACCATTGAAAAGAGAATTTTTGGAGAAGTTCAAAGCATTGAATATCTTTTAAAACCTCATGAAATGTCACTTATTGATTGGTTTTATGAAAACTCTGCGGAAATAAAGCAGAAAGGGCATGATGATGGATCTATTACCATTAGAGCTGTTCTGACTTTTGAAGCAAAAAAACAATTAGAGAACCTTAAAAAAAATATGAATTAAGTTTTTTTAAGCTATTGTTGAACTTTTTTGCTCAAATTTTATATTTTTCTTATCTCAAAATAATATGACAGCAAGTTAAGAGGATAGTTACTACTTTCTCTTAATAAAACAATATGAAGAAGTATTTTGCTGGTTAAAATAAAAATGAGTCTTAAATATAATAAAAGACTGTTCGTACGCACAGTATGGCGAAACATTTTGATTGTTTTGCTGTTACAAATTCTGTCTATCTCTTTGATTTGGTTTTATTATTTTATTCAGCCCCGTGGTTATCAAGCAATTTTAGTATTTTCATTATCTGATTCTGTAGGAAAGCCATTACCGATTGAAAAACAAGATAATATTATCGCCTTTTTGCTTTCACAGCCTATATTTTTAGATGATTCGAATTTTTCTTTAAGTGCTTCTTATAAGAAAAAAAAACAGGAGAATATTCGTTTATCACGCCATGGTGAGCTTATCCATCTTACTTTCGAGGCAGGAACACTTGAAGCTGCTCAACAGGGCGTAGAAACTTGGTTTTCTGCATTTTCACAAGCGATCATAAAACAGAAACAGTCTTTGTTAAATGAAAGATTAGAAGACAAACAATATGATAATACTGCGATTGTTAATATCATGCAGGGATTTCGTGCCTCGGTTGATTCCTTTCTTCAGCATGGTGTAAAACAAACAGAGCTTCATGATCTTTCGATGCAATTAACGCAAGCAACTTTAAAGCGTATTCATTTAACAAGTTTGAATTCAACAATTAATATGATGCGTGAAAATGGGCAGTCTTTACTGTCTTTATCGTTTATTGCAGACAATTCAGTAATTGTTGCTCTGGAATCTAAACGTGATCTCTTGGAAACACAAAGAGCACATATGGCTGCGCAATTGGGGTGGACTCATCCTCAAATTAAGGCAATGACTGCGGAATTAGAGGCCGTTTCTCAGCAATTAAAAAATAAAGTTTTACAGATTGTTTATCAAGTTCATTCAGATGAGATTATTGCAACGGAGTTGGAAAAACAGCTCAAAAAAAGGATAAGCCTTTTTGTAAAAGATCAGTCTCAATCTTTAAATCAAATATTTAATACGTTTGAAAATAAAATAAAAGAAGAAATCGATGTACAAAATAAAGCGATGAGCAAGTCTGCTCAAGGGAGAGAAAAAGTTATTGGTTTATATCGGGGACTGAATGATGATACTCTTCTCTTGCAAAATACAAAGATCCACGTGGTTATGCCAACGACGTTAGCGCCAATTTCGTTTATCGCTCTTTATGGAAAAAATATTCTTGAGAGTGCATTGGCCAGCTTCCTTACTCTTTTGCTCGGAATAATGTTATTTTATCCGTGCTTTAGAAGCAAAAAAGATCAGTCTTCAGAAGAGGGGTTGAGATCAAAAGAAAATGTTTTCAAGAAAAATGAGAATATTTTAGTCTCTCAAGAAATGAAAAATCTTGAAGCTTTTATTACGATAGAGGGTTTATCTGATGTTTTAAAATGGCGTGCTTCAACCATTATTTCAATCATTGGACTAGAGGCAGCACGGACAGCGGCAAAACTTTCACTCCATCTTACAAAAGAGAACAAAACAATTTTGTTGGTCGATATCTCTGGCCAACAAATAGAGAAAGTTATTGGTCCACATCGGGGGCTGAGTGATATTTTAACGGGCAATGCTCAGTTGCATGATGTTATTTACCGTGATTATGATACGGGAGTTGATATTCTCCCTCAGGGGTTAACAAGCGTTGTCTCAGCACAAGATTTTTCAGATAATATTTCTCATATATTACAAGAATTTAAAAAAGAGTATGATTTTATCATTTTAGAGATGGCAAGCGAACCTAAATATGGATTTGAGCAATTTGCAGAACTAACAGACTATTATATTTGTCATACTGTTCTTAGTAAACAAGATTGGATGATGCGGATGGTCAGTCGCTTTCCAAAGATTGTTTATCGCGTTGTTGCATTATAAACTTCGTAAAAGAGAAATATGTATCGCATGTTATAGTGCTACACTTGTTTTTTGCTAGAGTTTTAGTACATACTAAAATAGGAAGATTTTATATTTAAATTTTGCAATGCATTGTAGTTGGAGAAAAGCGTGGGGCAATCAGAGATGGCAGTAAAAAGATTAAATGATAACCTTTTAACACCTATGCAAAAGAGAAATCGAAAGCAAATTCAGGTGTGGCTTTATTCTATTTTATTGCTTTGCTTAGCAATTGTTTTGGTAGGGGGGGCAACTCGTTTGACGGGATCAGGATTATCGATAACGGAATGGAAGCCAATTCATGGCGTTATTCCACCGATCGGTGTTGAGCAATGGCAAGAGGAGTTTTTAAAATATCAACAGATAACACAATATAAGCTGCTTAATCGTGATATGACTTTAAGTGCTTTTAAGGTCATTTTTTGGTGGGAATGGGCGCACCGTGTTCTCGGGCGTCTTGTTGGTCTTGTCGCTTTATTGGGGTTAATTTGGTTTTGGGCAACCAAGCGTGTTGAAAGAAATATTTTACTCCCGCTTATTGTTGTGCCGGTCCTTATCGCCTTTCAAGGTTTTATTGGTTGGTGGATGGTTGCTTCAGGAATTGGGCGAAGCAATTTAACGAGTGTGAGCCAATATCGTTTGGCATTTCATCTTATAACAGCATGTTTTGTTATTGTTTTTGTTACTTATTTATCTCGAGGGCTTGCTGAGTATTCAGAAAAACCAGCCAATCAAAAGGTGCAATATTTTGCGGCTTGGCTCGTTATTTTCGTTTTGATAGAGATTTATTTGGGTGCTTTGGTTGCAGGACTTCATGCTGGAAAAGTCTACAATACATGGCCCCTTATGGATGGTCAGATTATTCCTGATGGGTTGTTACAGCAACGGCCGCTTTGGCTCAATTTATTCGAAAATTCCTTAACAGTTCAATTTATTCATCGGTTTTTTGCTTATTTTTTATTTATTGTCTCAGCTTTTCATGCTTTCTATGTGCAAAAAAAGGTTCCGCATTCAACCCACTCTCGTCGGGCATTTCTTATCTGCGTTATGATCATCATCCAAGCACTTTTAGGTATTTTGACACTGTTACATGAGGTTCCGATAAGTTTAGGGCTTATTCATCAAACGATGGCCTTAGTCGTATTATGTTTTGCGGTTGCGCATTGGCGAGCAACGAAAGGAGCATATCGCGTTGTTGAATAAAAGTTTGTATCCAGATGGAATTTAATTGGTTGAAATCATTAAATCGAGGTTTTGGATAGCAGCAGCTGATGCGCCTTTTCCTAAATTATCGAAGAGGGCACAAAGATTAAAGATGCCTTCGCGATCATTTCCAAATACGAACAGTTTCATACCGTCTTTATGAGCGAAACATTCTGGATTCAGTCTTTGAAGAGAGGCCGTTTCATCTTGTGATGCAACTGAAATGATATTTTGTCCATCGTAATGGTTTGCAAGAATTTCGCGCAGATCAGAACTGTTTGCTGATTTTGTGAATAAATGGCGGTGCAATGGAAGATTCACAATCATTCCTTGAGGAAAACGGCTAACACTGGGTAGAAAAAGTGGTGTTTGATTGATTTGTCCATGGAGTTTAATTTCTGGCACATGTTTGTGTTCAAGATTGAGTCCATAGATAAAATAATTTTCCTGAGATTGATTTTCCATTTGTGTAATTAATTGTTTTCCACCACCGGTATAGCCGGAGATTGCATGAATAGAGATGGGATAATCGGCGTCTAGCAATCCTGCTTCACGAAGGGGGCGAATCAAGCTAATGGCACCGGTAGGATAACATCCAGGATTAGCTACGTAATGGGCGGCTTGAATGCGTTTTTTTTGGCCTGCTGTCATTTCAGGAAAACCGTAGACCCAGTTTGGTGCAACACGGTGAGCTGTTGAACTATCAATAACCCGAATATTTTTATTCTTTCTAAGCCAATGAACGGTTTCGCGTGCGGCATCGTCTGGAAGACATAAAATAGCAATATCGGTTTGATTAAGATAGTCTTGTCGCAGGCGAATATTATGGCGATCCTTATGAGCAAGAGAGAGAAGTTTTAAATCTGTACGTTTCTCTAAGCGTTTTTGTATTTGTAATCCAGTTGTGCCATGTTCACCATCAATAAAAACTTTGGTTACCATTCTTGAACACCTTATCTCAACTTTTCCTGCGATATCCAGCTTTTCGCAATTATAAATTATTTCAAATCATTACCAACTTAAATAATAATCATTAAATTATTGAATCTCTTTAGATTATAGATATTTTTTGTAAAAGGTATCAATAAGAACGTAAAAGAAGAAACTTAACTTTATTTTTACTCTTCTTGTAAGGGAAGTTTTTTGCTGTTTTGCTGCTTCTATGACGCGGAATAAGATAAATATTTGTATCAGTATTTTTGAGTGTAAGAGGTTTAAAATGTTTGGTTTGCATGATTTGCTGTGGTATCGTTTAGTGACTTTATTTTTTAATGTTAGGAATGTGTTTTATGACTCAGCAAGAAAATGACGCACAAAAGCGCTTTTTTAATGATAATTTACAGACAGTTGATGGTGCAATCTTTAATGCCATTAGAGGGGAGTTTGAGCGTCAACAACATGAGATTGAGCTAATTGCTTCAGAGAATATTGTTTCAAGAGCAGTTCTTGAAGCACAAGGATCTGTTTTAACCAATAAATATGCCGAAGGTTATCCAAGGAAGCGCTACTATGGCGGGTGTCAATTTKTCGATATTGTTGAAGATTTAGCCATTGAAAGAGCAAAACAGCTTTTTKGTGCTGCTTTTKCAAATGTGCAGCCTAATTCTGGTAGCCAAATGAATCAAGCTGTCTTTCTGGCTTTACTCCAGCCTGGTGACACATTTATGGGGTTGGATTTAAATGCTGGTGGTCATCTTACACATGGTTCATCTGTCAATATGTCCGGAAAATGGTTTGATGTTGTTTCCTATGGTGTGCGTCAAGAGGATCAGATTATTGATATGGATGAGGTTGAGCGGCTTGCAAAAGAACGTAAGCCCAAACTTATTATAGCAGGAGGCTCATCTTATCCTCGATTCTGGGATTGGGAAAGATTTCGTGAAATTGCAGATGAGATCGGTGCTTATCTCCTCGTTGATATGTCTCATATTGCTGGTCTTGTTGCTGGTGGTGTGCATCCTTCGCCTGTTCCACATGCGCATATTGTAGCGACAACAACCCATAAATCGCTTCGTGGTCCTCGTGGTGGTTTGATATTAACAAATGATGAAGCTCTATCCAGAAAAATTAATTCTGCTATTTTTCCGGGTCTTCAAGGAGGGCCTTTAATGCATGTGATTGCGGCAAAGGCTGTTGCATTTGAGGAGGCCTTGCATCCTTCTTTCAAGAGTTACAGTGCCAATGTTGTCGCTAATGCGAAAACTTTAGCAAAAACATTACAGAGTAATGGATTTAATATTGTTTCTGGCGGTACAGATAATCATTTATTGTTGGTTGATTTACGTTCGAAAAATCTAACAGGAAAACGTGCTGAATTGGCTTTGGGACGCGCTCATATTACCTGCAATAAAAATGGCATTCCTTTTGACCCTGAAACGCCATCTATAACATCGGGAATTCGTTTGGGATCACCTGCTGCCACAACGCGTGGTTTTTTAGAAAAAGAGTTCGTTCAAGTTGCGCATCTGATTGCAGAAGTTCTTGATAGTCTTTGGAATGCAAAAAATGATGAAGATAATCATGACGTTGAAATGGCTGTTAAGAAAAAGGTGGAAGATATAACGAATCAATTTCCTCTTTATTCTTATCTGAGCACACGTTAAGGGCAAAGAAGAGATGCGTTGTCCTTACTGTCAATATGAGGATACACAGGTTAAAGACTCACGTCCAGCAGAAGAGGGGGCGGTCATTCGCCGCCGCCGTGTGTGTTCCGTTTGCGGCGGTCGTTTTACAACTTTTGAACGTGTTCAATTACGTGAGCTTTTGGTTACTAAAAAAAGTGGACGATGTGAACCATTTGATCGTGATAAATTAATGCGATCAGTTGATGTGGCTGTACGTAAGCGTAATATTGATCCTGATCGTATTGAACGAGCAATCTCTGGCATTGTACGCCAGCTTGAGAGTTTGGGAGAACCAGAGATTGCTTCAGAACAAATTGGACATCTTGTAATGGAAGCATTAAAAAGAATTGATGATATTGCTTATATTCGTTTTGCTTCTGTGTATCGAGATTTTCGTAATGCAAGCGATTTTCACGATATTATTGATGAGTTGTCAAAGGGCATAGCGGATACAGAATCTCGTTTTGATGAATAAAAAAGTGCAAGATGAACGGTTTATGGCTGCTGCTATCCGTTTAGCAGAGCGTCATGTAGGACTTACAGGTGATAATCCTTCGGTTGGTGCGTTAATTGTACAAAATGATACTGCTGCGGGGACATTTATTGTTGGCTATGGCGTTACAGCCCTTCAGGGGAGGCCTCATGCAGAAGTGCAAGCTTTACGCATGGCTGGGGCTCTGGCTCAAGGAGCAACTGCTTATGTGACTTTAGAACCCTGCGCCCATTATGGAAAAACTTCTCCGTGTGTTAATGTGCTTATTGATTCAGGGATTTCTCGAGTTGTTTTTGCTCTTACTGATTGTGATAAGCGTGTGGATGGTCGTGGTCTCGCTCTTTTGCGTGCAGCTGGTATTGAAGTCGTTCAGGGCATTTTAGCTGAAGAGGCTTTTGAATCGTTATGGGCGCATTGGTGTATAAGAAAGATGCAACGCTGCGCTGTCACTTTTAAAATGGCAGTTTCTGCCGATAATAGCGTGGGAAAAAAAGAGGAAGGGGGAATAAAAATTAGTGGAACACTTTCCCATACCCATACGCATATTCTACGGGCTCAAAATGATGCTATTCTTGTTGGTATTGGTACTATACTAGCAGATGATCCACAACTCAATTGCCGCTTGCCAGGAATGGAAATGCGTTTACCAATTCGTATTATTTTAGATGCAGATTTATCTATCCCCCTTGATGCAAAAGTTGTCCAGACAGCCATAAAAATTCCGACATGGGTTATTTGTGATGTGGATTTGTCAAAGAAAAGTAAAAAAAATGCATTGGAGCAATATGCTGTGTCTGTTTGTTCGGTAGAGATGAATAATGGTTATATAGAACCCTTTGCTCTTTTACAGATGCTTTATAAACATGGGATTAATACTGTTTTACTGGAAGGGGGCGTAAAAACAGGAGAAAAATTTTTAAATGCGGGTTGTGTTGATCATTTGATATGTTTTTATAGTCCCGTTATTTTAGGAAAAAAACGTATTGAAGCGCCTCATTTTGGAAATTATCTCTCGCAATTTCATGAGATTGAGAAAAAAATGTTTGGAAATGATCGTTTTTATAAATGGAGACGTAAGACATTATGTTCACAGGAATTGTAACAGATATCGGTTGTGTTGAGGATGTTCAATCTTTAAAACAAGGGGTACGTTTCAAGATTTCTACACGCTATGCTGCAGAAAGCTTAGCAATTGGTGCATCAATTGCCTGTTCAGGAATTTGTCTAACAATTGTGGAACGAGGATTTAAACAAGAAGATTCCAATTGGTTTGTTGTTGAGGCGTGGGAAGAAGCATTGCGTTTAACAAATCTTTCTCAATGGAAAAAAGGAACTTTTGTTAATTTAGAACGTTCACTTCGATTGGGTGATGAAATGGGAGGGCATTTGGTTTCTGGTCACATTGATGGCTTGGCTGAAATTATTGAACAAAAAAATGAAGGGGATGCAATTCGTTTTTATTTAAAAGTTTCAAGACAATTTATGCCTTTTATTGTTCCTAAGGGATCTGTTGCACTTAATGGAACATCTTTGACTGTTAATGGTGTTGAGGAGAGTGTTTTTGATGTTCTTATTATTCGCCATACACTTGAAATGACAACGTGGGGACACGCTAAAATTGGAGATTTGGTCAATTTAGAAATTGATCAACTTGCTCGTTATGCTGCTAAGCTTTTTTCTTTAAAAAAAGAAGATGAATAAACGATAACTCTATTGATTCTATGGATCGTTTTTAGAATTTTATGCTCTATAGCTTTGGTTTTTTTTGATTCGTTTTTTGTGGAATTTTATGATGATGAAAGAGATACGTAAAAAGTCTCACATATTGATTGTTGAGGCACGTTTTTATGAAGAGATTTCTGATGCGCTTTTGAAGGGTGCGGTAAGTGTTTTGCAAAAAGCTGAAGTAAGTTATGATATTATAACAGTTCCAGGAGCCTTAGAAATACCAGCTGCAATAGCTTTTGCTGAACAAAATAAGATATCTTATGATGGTTATGTTGCATTGGGCTGTGTTATTCGGGGTGAAACATATCACTTTGAAATTGTTGCCAATGATTCTTGTCGTGCATTGATGGATTTAACTGTGCATAAATGTTTGGCTATTGGAAATGGTATTTTAACTGTTGAAAATGAAGAGCAAGCATGGGTGCGTGCAAAGCAAGATAACAAAAATAAAGGTGGTTTTGCGGCTGAAGCTGCATTATGTATGATCGCTCTAAAAAAGAGATTTGGAGATAATCGTTAAATATGGCTGATATAAAAAGCAGACATTTTCCGCGTTCAGCCAATAAACGTGGAGCAGCAAGACTTGCAGCAGTTCAGGCTCTTTATCAAATGGATATCGTGGGTTCGGGGGTGATGGAAACGGCTGCTGAGTATGAAGCTTATCGTTTGGGAAAAGATATTGATGGAGAACAGTATCTTGAAGCTGATTTTCAATGGTTTCTGGCGATTATAACGGGCGTTGTAAAAGATCAAAAGCAGCTTGATCCTTTGCTTCATCAACAGCTTTCCGCAGAATGGTCTCTTTCACGTCTTGATTCTATATTGCGAGCAATTTTACGAGCAGCTTTATGGGAGCTGATCAATCGTAAAGATGTTCCTGTTGCGGTTGTTATGAATGAATATGTTGATATAGCCAAAGCATTTTTTGAAGGTGATGAACCAAAACTTGTTAATGCTGTTCTCGACAGTATGACAAAAAAAATCCGCCTCTGATCGTTATATTGTTTATCTCATTAGGTCTGATAACATCAGACCTAATAAGATTGAAATGGTGAATATACTTTAGTTAGGGGGGGGGTAGATTCGCAGGGCCTTTTATAATTTGAATTAAGAAAGGGTGTTCTTTTGTTACAGTCGGTGTTGTTTGCGTAATGAAATCAAATACTTGACCGTCTTGTAGACCATAGTTAGCAACTTTTGAAACTTGATTGTTTCCATTGAAGTAAATAGCTAAAACTTTGCGATCTATAATTTTTGTTTTCATAAATTGCATTCCACGATAGCGTGTCTGCGAGATGTAATAAAAAACTTCATTATCATATTTTGTTTTTAATGAAGGGGTTCCTAAAGCTAAAAGAACCTGCTCTTGACTTGAGCCAATAGAAATAGAACTCAGAGCATTTTTATCAAGAATATAGCCTTCTCTATAAATTTGGCTTGTCCCCGAAGAGTCAAGAAAAGTACACCCCGCAAGTGTTACGATGCTTGCTATTGATAAACCCACCAACAATTTACGTTTGATTAAGGCCATTATGTGAGGTATTTGAAACAATGATATCTCCTTTTTATACTGAGATGCACGACAAGAAGGCAACCCCAAGTTTTTTCTAAACTTTAGCTTAATCTACCGTAGCTTACATTGAGTTTCCCTGTTATAAAACAAATTATGCCATATAGAATTTCTTTAGAAAAGAAAAAAATGAATGAAATGTACTTGAGCTAAATAAAAGCACAGTACTTTATAGTTTTTTATGTTTGGGAGTTATCAATGAATGTTCAAAATGTTTCTCAAATGGCATTTGCTTTGGTTTATCCAATCTCTGTGCGTTCTCTCCCTACTAAAGGTATAAGAGTTCATTTTTGTGCAAATAAAAAAGAATGTACACATTTAGCTCAGAACCATGATTTAGTTGAAGTAAAATCTTGTGAGGGAAAATTCCATATTTTTCCGTGGAAAAAACGCGGTGTGCGTATAAAAGGTTTGTTGCAAGCGCGTATAGTACAGTTATGTGTTGTTACATTAGAACGATTAGAAAATATTCTCCGTGAAAATATTGAGGTTGTTTTGGTTCCTGAAGATTCAAATTTGATGAAGCCCAAAATAACAGAAGATACACGAGAATTGTTTTTAGATGTGGAGGGGCTTGATACGCCGGAAGTATTTTATGATGATAAAATTGATATTGGTGTAATCATGGAAGAATTTTTTGAGTTGTCTATTAATCATTATCCACGTAAAGAGGGGATAAAGATGCATGTGGTAGAAAATTTAGAAGAAGCAGAGCAAAAGTTCTCGCCATTTTCTGTTTTGAAAAGTTGGAAGTGATTGTAAAAACATAAAACAATTATCTATTGTATGCTACGATAAAAACGGTATTTTCTGCGGAATTGTTTTCGCAGGTGTATTTTATGAGTATTTAATTACCAAAAATCATAATATGTATTTTAAAATGTAAATAAAAAGATGTGGGATATGCAAGCGTGATTAGAATTTCTGTGGATGTCATGGGTGGTGATTATGGTCCAGAAGCAGCTATTGCAGGAGCGGCAATTGTCCAAAAATATTTATCAAATATTTATTTTCTGTTTTATGGGATAGAGGAGGTTGTTAAGCAGGTTTTAAAAAAATATCCCTGCTTGGWTTCCGTGTCGCGCTTTTATCCTACAGAAAGCTATACACGCATGGATGAAAAGCCAAGCCAAGCACTTCGCAATGGACGTGGTAAATCATCAATGTGGTATGCCATTGAAGCGGTAAAAGAGGGTGAAGCTGATGCCTGCGTTTCTGCTGGTAATACGGGGGCACTGATGGCCATGTCTTATTTTTGTTTAAAAATGTTGGCAGAGGCTGAACGCCCTGGTATTGCGGGCATTTGGCCAACACTTCGCAATGAAAGTATCGTTTTAGATATTGGAGCAACGATTGGTGCATCTGCTAGTCAGTTGGTTGATTTAGCGGTTATGGGAGCAGGTATGTTTCGCGCTTTATATCACATTGAAAAACCAAGTATTGGACTTTTAAATGTGGGGGTGGAAGAGGCTAAAGGGCTTCATGAAATAAAAAAAGCAGGAATGATATTGCGTGAAGTGCAATTAGAAGGATTAGAATATAAAGGATTTGTTGAGGGCAATGACATTGGAAAAGGGACTGTCGATGTTGTTGTAACAGAAGGATTTTCTGGTAATATTGCTTTAAAAACTGCAGAAGGGACTGCGCGGCAGATAGCAGAGATTTTAAATTCTGCAATGCGCAGTTCTTTTTTAACATCTCTTGGTTATTTTTTATCGCGGCGTGCTTTTCGTACACTGAAAAACAAAATGGATCCCGATAGGGTGAATGGAGGAGTGCTTTTAGGTTTGAATGGTGTTGTCATAAAAAGTCACGGCAGTGCGAATGCTAATGGTTTTGCTTCTGCTATCCGTGTTGGCTATGAAATGGTTAATAATAGACTCTTACAAAAAATAACGGCTGATTTACGGCGGTTTYATGAAAATAAAGAAAMACTTTTTGATCAGGAAGATGAAAMGGCGATGAGTGGAGAATCCTTATGATGAGTTCTTATAATGGAAGTAAAAAATCTGAAGAAAAGGTGAGAGCTGAATGATTCGATCAATTATACGTGGTGTAGGAAGTGCTTTGCCGAAAAGAAGTTTATCAAATGATGAGATTGCAAAATTTATTGAAACATCAGATTCATGGATTGTTCAACGTACAGGAATACATCAACGTTATATTGCCAATGAAAATGAAACAACGGTTTCTTTAGGCGTTGAAGCTGCACAAGCAGCTCTTATAAATGCTGGTCTTACGATAAAGGATATTGATTGTATTATTTTAGCAACCTCAACGCCCAATCGTACTTTTCCTGCTTCTGCTGTTGAAATTCAGCATGCTTTGGGAATGAGGCATGGATTTGCTTTTGATATTCAAGCTGTTTGCTCTGGTTTTATTTTTGCTTTAACAACAGGGGATTCTTATTTACGCTGTGGAGCAGCTAAAAGAATTTTAGTTATTGGATCTGATACATTTTCTCGAATTTTAGATTGGAAAGATCGTACGACATGTGTTTTATTTGGTGATGGTGCAGGGGCTGCTATTTTGGAAGCACAAGAAGTTGAGGGGGATATTGCTTTTGAGCGTGGTATATTGTCTGCGAAACTGCGTTCTGATGGCGCTTATATCGATAAGTTGTATGTTGATGGTGGACCTTCAACAACACAAACGACAGGCTATTTGCGTATGGAAGGACGAGAAGTTTTTAAACATGCTGTTGGTATTATAACGGATGTGGTTGATGATTGTTTTGCAGCTGCAGGTATGGATTCTTCACAACTAGATTGGTTTGTACCTCATCAGGCGAATAAGCGCATTATTGAAGCATCTGCTAAAAAACTGAGAATTTCACCAGACAAAGTTGTAATTACCATTGATCAACATGGTAATACGTCTGCAGCATCAGTTCCGTTGGCTTTAACAACAGCTCTTTGCGATGGAAGAATAAAAAAAGGAGATCTTATTATGTTAGAAGCCATGGGAGGTGGATTTACATGGGGAGCAATTCTTATTCGTTGGTAAATCATGGTTACTTGACCATATTTGAATAAGACGTATAAGTCATGTTGTAATTTTTAATATTTTGATAGGTGGTTATAATGACAAGTAAGACAGTAACGCGTGCAGATTTAGCGAGCGTAGTTTGTAAAAAGGTGGGCTTGTCGCATACTGAATCAGCAGCTTTGGTAGAATTGGTTTTGGATGAGATTTGCAACTCACTTGTAAGAGGTGAAGCGGTAAAGTTATCTTCTTTTGCAACTTTTCAGATTCGCAGTAAAAATGAACGTATTGGACGCAATCCCAAAACAGGTGTTGAAGCACCTATTCCGCCGCGACGTGTTGTAACATTTAAGGCTGCAAATATCCTTAAACAGAGAATTTTAGATTCGCATCGTGCAAGACAGAAAAATGATGTCTCATAAATAAACGCCATGGTAATGTTTGGTGTTTGTTAAGAAATGTATAAAATGAAGACCCGTGTTTTTGTAAAAGACTGTTTAGTAAATCGTCAAGGTCCTATTTTTAACTAATCTTGTTGAGAAATTAAGACGGAATGAATCATTATCGAATCATTTATCGTGTTTTAGATAAGGTGTTGCGAAATGGATAAAAGCTCTGATGCTTTTCGTACAATTAGCGAAGTGGCGGAATTATTGGAGCTTCCGCAGCATGTCTTGAGATTCTGGGAAACACGTTTTAGGCAGATTAAGCCAATGAAACGTGGGGGAGGAAGGCGCTACTATCGTCCGGTCGATGTTGATTTGCTCAATGGTATTAAGCAGTTATTGTACGATCAGGGTTATACAGTAAAAGGTGTGCAGCGTCTTTTGAAAGAAAATGGTGTTGCGTTTGTGACTGCATTTGGGAATGGCGATCTTGATGCCATGAGTGTTGTCATAGAGAAAAAACATGCAAGACAAACTTTTGAAAATACCAGCAATAAGCCTAAAAAGTCTTCTTTTGGGCTTTTGAGTTTTATGAGGAATGAGGGAGAAACCTCTGTTGGTTCTGTAAATCTTTACAAAGATAAAACCGATAAAGCATTGTTGCAAGAAATCCTGTTTGAACTCATTGAATGTAAGCGTGTTCTTGATAGAGCGCGATAACAATAATATTATATGTTACTTCTTTGTTAGCAAAACATGTGTTTTAAAAATTTTTATAAATCAATATTTAGCGTTTAGCACAGTAATGTATTTTATAGATATTTAGATATTTTATAAATGTGGCCCGAGCTTTATATATTAAACGAGTAACGAATATACCATGTGTGTGTGGCTGAATATTTTTTGAGTAAGAGTTTTTAATTTTGTAAAAAATATGAAGAGGGAAAAAATGAATGCTGAATTTTATTTTCCTCCTTTGATTTGGCTTTATAGCTCTTAAGAGAAGTTAAAGCGATATCTCGTCAGTGTAGATTTTGGGGTGCTTTTATAGAACGTTATTGGGTTTTTAATTCTCATACTTGTTTTAATGAGACTTTTATGAGGGCTTTCAAGCCCATTTTGCGACAGTGTTCATGAATGCTATAGTGTTAAATTTATTGAGCTCTGCTCTTTTTACATTTGTGAAGCAGTAAGCTTTGCACCATCACACACTCTATCAGTGCCTAATTTTGCAACAAACCCTTGGAATTTGAAACGGTTTAGGCATTTTTTAGTCCTTTCTAAATAGTTTTTTATCCACGCGGGTGTGATTCCGCTTGTCATGTGCAAACGTATGATTTTGATTGCTGTAACATAAACAGATCTAAAATGAGAGAATCCTATGATATTCAAGATTCTTGTTTAATATGAATAACGGTAGATTATCATTATATATAAAAGTATTGTGTTTTTTTTATAAAGGTATATCCCATGAAGAAGAGACATCGTTATTCGACTCATTTACGCATTTATGGTAATCCTGTTTTTAACTTTCTTGCTTGATGGTGATGCCATTATCACAACAATCTATTCATGAGGGTAGCATTATCTTTCTGTTATAAAGATAAAAGATCATGCTATGAGTTATTCGTATTTAATGATCTACAATTTTTACACTTAAAAAGCTTATAGCTCTTACATTAAACTTTTTCATCAATTTACCTCGTAAAGTGTGATCACGTGGTTTTGACTGATGATCGGTAATCATATATCAAACCAAAAAACACGATACGATTAAATCATTTGATCGTGTACAAACATTAATGATTTATTGTAAGAAACTAGAATCTCACCATCTTCCATGATGTTATGCATTTATTACACGCTGTAAATCTGGAGGCATAGCCTCATTTAAGAGTTGCTTAATTGCATCTTCTACAGATAAAAAAGTTTGATTTTGACTTCCTAAGCGACGCATATTTACGCTGTTTGTTTCGGTTTCACGTTTGCCACAGACCAAAATGACAGGAACTTTTTGTAAAGAATGTTCTCGTATCTTATAGTTAATCTTTTCATTGCGGAGATCTGTTGTTGCAGAAAGCCCAACAGCTTTCAGTCTTGCTGTTATTTTTTGGGCGTATTCATTTGCTTCAGATGTAATTGTTGCGACAACAATTTGTTCAGGAGCAAGCCAAAGCGGCATATGCCCCGCAAAATTTTCGATTAATATACCAAGAAAACGCTCCATTGATCCAAAAATGGCGCGATGGATCATAACAGGCTGGCGTTTTTCTGAATCTTTATCAATATAGAATGCACCAAAACGTTCAGGAAGATTAAAGTCTATTTGTGTTGTTCCACATTGCCATTCACGACCGATAGCATCCTTTAATGTATATTCAAATTTTGGACCATAAAATGCCCCTTCACCCGGAAAGATGCTTGTTTTGATTTGTCCTGCAAATTTTGTTTCTATTGTTTTAAGGACAGATTCCATGATGCTTTCTGCATGATCCCATAAGGCATCAGATCCAACTCGTTTTTCTGGACGCGTTGAAAGCTTAAGACTAATTTCTTTAAAACCAAAATCCGCATAAGTTGATAAAATAAGATCATTAATACTGAGACATTCATCAGCTAATTGTTCATCAGTACAAAAAATATGCGCATCGTCTTGTGTAAAACCACGCACACGCATAAGACCATGTAAAGAGCCTGAAGGTTCATAACGATGAACAAGACCAAACTCAGCAAGTCTAATAGGCAAATCACGATAAGATTTTAAACCATGTTTAAAAATTTGCACATGACCAGGACAATTCATTGGTTTAAGGGCATAAACATTCTCATGGTCTGAATCTTCTGCTGCTGGAATTGCTTTGAACATGTTTTCCTTATACCAGCCCCAATGCCCTGATATTTCCCAAAGTGATTTATCCAAAATTTGTGGTGCATTAACTTCGGCATATTGATGATCATCAAGGCGTCTACGCATATAGTTGATCAAATTTTGGAACATTTTCCAGCCTTTTTTGTGCCAAAAAATCATACCTGGCCCTTCTTCTTGAAAATGAAATAAGTCCATTTCACGTCCCAAGCGGCGATGATCACGTTTTTCAGCTTCTTCTAGCATATGGAGGTAGGCTTTTAAGTCATTTTCATTCGAAAATGCTGTTCCATAAATTCTCGTAAGCATTGGATTATTGGCATCACCACGCCAATAAGCTCCTGCGACTTTCATTAATTTGAAAGCATTTCCAATTTGTCCTGTAGATTGCATGTGTGGCCCTCGGCAAAGATCAAACCACTCCCCTTGATAATAGATTTTTAAATCTTGATTGTCAGGGATGCTCTCAATAAGTTCAACTTTATAAAATTCCTTCTTCTCAGAAAAAATTCTTTTTGCTTTTTCACGAGACCAAATTTCTTTTCTAAAAGGTTTATTGCGTTGGATAATTTCACGCATTTTTTTTTCAATGACGGTGAGATCATCTAATGTGAAAGGTTGTTGGCGTGCAAAATCATAATAGAATCCATTTTCAATCACAGGGCCTATTGTTACTTGCGTTTCAGGAAAGAGTTCTTGCACTGCTTCAGCAAGAACATGGGCACAATCATGCCTTATGAGCTCAAGAGCACGTGAATCTTCTCGGGTAATAATTTCTACTTGACCAGATTGTCCTAATGGATCCGATAGATCTCGCATGATGCTATCAAGACTATAGGCAACAGCTTTTTTTGCGAGTGATTTGGAAATGGATTCTGCTAGTTCCAAGCCTGTCATTTCGGCGGGGTAATTACGTTTTGAACCATCGGGAAAAGAAAGAGAAATAGAGCAAGACATAAAAACACCCCTTTAATCCAATTCCGCCAACGATTGCGGATGGTTTCGTGAAAACTGAGTAAAAAGCTTATAGACTAATTTTTTATCAATACATATGAAAAAAGAAAAGGATTATTTGTTGTGTTTGTCAGAAATTTTCCAGTAACGCCAAGGTTTATAAAAACAGCAAGAGCGTCCAAGCGAGGGAGGGACTGGATCAAAGCCATCTGTTCCAAAGGGGCCACAACGCATAATACGAAAGAGTCCCATCCATGCGCCTGCCCAAAGCCCATGGCGTGCGATCGCTTCATATATATATTCTGAACAAGTTGGGGCATGGCGACACTGATTGCCTATAAGACTCGAAAGCGTTATTTGATAGAAACGTATTAAGAAAATACCCAACAATCGTCCAGGTGTTTTTCGCCAAGTACCTGTGTAATTTCGGGTCATTTTTTTTTGTCGAAACTGTGATTTGAGCATTTATCTTCTTCAATTTGTTGAATACAGTCTATCGTTGCATCAAAGGGTAGTAGTGTTGCAGCATGGTGCACTTTATAATCTTTAATGGGCTGTAAGCAAGAGAAAGCCTCAAAGGGAGCTTGAGGAGAAGGACCATTCTGCGTTAACATTTGATAGATAACTTCACGTAATATTTTAAGATCTTGTGTTGTTTGTCCGATGATATGAGATGCTAAAAGTGATGCTGAGGCTTGCCCTACCACACATGCGTGTATTTCATGAGAAAAATCCGTAACGATATGGTCTTTTACCTTTAAATCTACAGTGATTGTTGAGCCGCAAGGATGTGCATGCTTTTTTGATGTTGCATCAGGATTATTAAGACGCCCAATTTTGTCTATATGTGCAGCATATTCAAGTATTTTATCACTATAGATATTATCACTCATGCACTATTGCCTGAAATTTATAAAAGACGTGATTGTTTAAACTTTTAATTCGCTTATATAGAGATTATACGAAATGGAATAAGTCTGCAGCAAATATTTTGTATCAGAGTAAGGTTGGAGTTTTTGAATGCGTAATATTTTAAAAGAAGGCGCAAAGGATTCTTTTTTATCTGAGGAAAAGCGTCCGAGTATTGAAGAGGTGGAAGAAGCGATTCGTACATTACTCTTATGGATAGGCGAAAATCCAAGTAGAGAAGGGCTTTTAGAGACTCCAAAACGTATAACCAAGGCATATCGGGAGCTTTTTAATGGTTATCGTCAATCAGTTGAAGAAACTTTAGGAACAGTTTTTGAAGAGGTTTCAGGGTACAATGAATCGGTAATCGTAAAAAATATCCCTTTTTATTCGCACTGTGAACATCATATGATCCCAATTATTGGGAAAGCGCACATAGCCTATCTTCCTGATGCAAAAATTGTTGGTCTTTCAAAAATAGCGCGTGTTGTCGATATTTTTTCTCGTCGTTTACAAACACAAGAAGCTATGACAGCGCAAGTGGCTCATGCTTTAGAAATGCATCTAAAACCTCGTGGTGTGGCAGTATTGATTGAGGCTGAGCACATGTGTATGGCTATGAGAGGAATCCAAAAGCAGGGGTCTACAACAATTACGAAAAAATTTCATGGTTATTATGAAAAAGATCAAGCTGCACAAGCACATTTTATGCTGATGGTTCAAAAATCATAGTTAAAGCCCATATTTTTCAGTAATCTTTATTAAGTTATAAATCATCCGGATAAAATAAATTATGGGAAAGAGAAAATAGGCTTGTACCTTTCTTTCTGATTTGTTAAAGGCTGAAAACTAAAATATTTTGCTAAACCACGTGCGGTCGTGGCGGAATTGGTAGACGCGCAGCGTTGAGGTCGCTGTGGGGCAACCCGTGGAAGTTCGAGTCTTCTCGACCGCACCATTGGCAGTTAATTTCTTTATAACGAGAAGTTGTATAGAAAAAGGGGGAGATCTATGCGAATTATAGAAAAATCTTTCCCATTATAGAAAAATCTTTTTTTGTGTGTTACTTTTTGGCATTTTAGTCATATTTTATTACTCTATCTGTGCATTGTTTTTATAGGTGGGGTGAAGTTGCAGTGAGAAGTATTGTGTTTTTTAGGTATTTAACACTTTTTATTGGTGTTTCTTTATTATCAGCATGTAGCGATTCTCGTGCTGTCCTCTGGCATGGGGTGCACGCAACTCCTTCTATGATTGCAGTAGAAAGAGAAGTTGAGGGAAAACCGATTTCTCCAAAAGCCATCGTTCCAGTGTATGTAGCAACAAGTCGTAGGATGCAAAATAATTACGCTCAACCTTATGGCTCAGAGCGATCCAATAAAGTACATTATAATCGCGTTGACGTAGGAATTCCACAGCAACATGTAAAGGGAGTTGTTGAAATAAATGCGTATAAACCCACGCATGATAAGTATTTTGCAGCAGTAGCATTGCAAAAGTACGATAATAAAGAACAGTTTAAACAGCAATTAAATGCTGCTTTAGAAAAAAAGCCAAAAGGAAAAAGAGAAATTTTTCTTTTTATTCATGGATATAATAATAATTTTGCAGACGGTACATTTCGTACAGCACAGTTTACACACGACTATTCTTTAAATGTTGTCGCTGTACATTATTCTTGGCCTTCTGCTGGATCAGTTCCCCTTTATATTTATGATCGTGACAGTGCTAATTTTGCCCGTGACGGATTGATGGAACTTTTGACACTTATTAGTGAAACCAATGCTGATCAGATTTCGGTTATTGCACATTCTATGGGCAATTTTGTTATAATGGAAGCATTTAGAACTTTAGCTCTACAGGGAAAATATAAACCTATTCGTCGTATTACAAGTTTATTAATGGCTGCACCAGACATTGATATTGATGTATTTGAGCGCCAACTTAATGATATAAAAAAGCTTCCACAGCCAACAGCAATTTTAGTATCCAGAGCGGATAAGGCTCTTGCTGTTTCAGGACATCTTACGGGTGGACATCATCGTGTGGGTGATGGCTCAGATATTGAAATGTTGCGTAAAAATGGAATAACTGTTCTTGATTTCTCCCATGTGGATGGGGGAGCACATAATGTCTTTGCGTCTTCGCCAACATTAATGGCTCTTTCTCGAGAAGGTTCTTTGGCTTCAACAATTATGCAAGGTACGGAATTGTCACCTAGTCAAGCTCTTCTTGCAGATAGTAGTAGTGTGTTGGAAAAAACAACACATCTTATTCTTTATACACCTTTACGTTTTCTCTCTCCACGGATTCTAGGTAGGTAGAAAAAAGAGAGGAAGGAAGACTATCGAATAATGCATTGGAGGAATATTTTTTAGCACTTTCTTTAGAATGACTTTGTAAAATAAAAGAAATAGCGGGCTGAGTATAAAAAACAGTTATTAGGTGAGTTTGTGATGATTGCACGGAAAAGCCATATCAATACGCCTACAGTTGTTAATTATTTATCTCATTCCGCAATTAAGTTATTAGAAATTCATGCTATGCTTGTGAAGGTGAGAAAAGGTGATATGGGGGAAAAACCAAATTTATTGCGTCAAATTGATTCTACCAAAAAACAATTAGATGAAATAAGCCATGCTCTTATTTTAGAATATCGTAAACGCCAAGAAAATGAGCGCTTTTTAAAACAAATTTTGCTCTCCATCTCCGATCAACTTTTTTCACTTAACAATGGGTTTAAGGAAACTGGACGTCTTTTTTTTCAAGAAATTAGAATACTTCAATCTCAGATTCAATGTTTATATGAGGGAAAGGAGAGGCTGCATTTATTGAATAGCGAAGAATCTGTTTGTTCTCCATCAAAAATTGATGAAGTCATTAAACAGTTACAAAAAGCACGAGAAAGGCTCATTGTTGAAAGTCCACATCTCTTTGAGAAAAAACAGGAAAGCTAAACAATAAAAGTTCTTTGAGTTAAGCGGATAGATAATTAATTTTACAGAAAACAATGCTGTTCACGATGGGTTGGGGTGGACAATTTAAAGATCTTTCGTTGTACAAAGGTTGATGTGCGCTTTTCCGCAATCATCACTGGATCACCTTCGTTATCGACACTGAGAGGATAACCATCCACTTCATCCAAAATCAGATAACGAATAGGCATAGAACGTAGACCAGCTGCACTGTTCGCTCCTGTAAGCATCAGTGCTCCACCATCAAACTCTTTCGAAAACATGGTATTCCCGCTGTCACGTGCTCGCGCTGGGGCTATGC
>NZ_NJPP01000022.1 GCF_002778015.1 Bartonella tribocorum
TCGTCTGCGCAGTTGCTACCTTTGCAAAGAAGAAGCACAAGCGGCGGCTGCCTCAGAATCAGATCGCTTATGCCGTGCTGTAGGCAGCGGCTCCTTAACGCTTGCGGGACACCCTGAAGTCATGGCGGATCAACCTCTCATCCTTCAAGGGTTCCGTAAAGAAATTAATGGACTATGGAAAGCCGCTACCGTCACGCATTGTTATGAAAAACAAAGCGGATACACAACAGAAATCACCTTTGAGGCACCAGATCAAGGAAATAAAACAGGAGAAAAGGAAACCTATGTGTGACAGAAAATCAAAGGGTAATGTTTACCCTTTGATCGGTCGTGATGCCTCCTGAAATCAAAATGCAATGTTTGCACTTGGAGTGGGAGAGAAAAATAAAGACTCATTAAAGAGGCTTTAAATGATCTTTAAAAGGTCTTTGAAGACCCTTTGAGAACCCCTTAAAAAACCTTTGAAAAAAAATAAATTGATGCAAAACCTGCTGTCAAATTGTGCAAAACCAGATGGCAAGCTACACACGATAAAAGCGCTGTGGCGGAGGGGGTGGGATTCGAACCCACGGTACAGTCTCCTGCACGCCGGTTTTCAAGACCGGTGCCTTAAACCGCTCGGCCACCCCTCCAAATTAGATATGCTTTTTGGCAAACTTCTTGTAAAAGGTCAATCACTTTAACACGCATTCTAAGGCGTTTTTTTGTAAAATGATTTAAATTTTAAGAGAAATGATTCCTAATAAGTCAATTATTTGAGTGTGTTACCTAATAGTTTTAATTTTAAACATAATAATTTTTTTCTGAAAAAATGAAAGCTAAATATTATATTTATCATTTCATTTTCTTATCTAAAATTTTTAAAAAAGCAATATTTTTAAAGTTTTTGACAATCATTTTTGTAATAATAAGATATGTTCAGTTGGAGATGTTTGATAAGTTATATTAAGCTCTTTGCAGACGTATATTTTTGAATTATTTTATCTTTCCAAAGAGTTATTCTATTTAGATCGTTCATGTTTTATGAAGAGAAAATGTTATTGCTTTGACAGTTTATGAGAGATAAATTTGTATTGATTTTTAATAGGTATGATTTAATAAGAAAACTCTTTTAAATATTGCAATTTTTTTAATAAAAATACTTAGATATCCCGTATAGCTAAAGAGTATCTTTAAGAAAATAGCTGATTTACTCTCATAGAGAAAAAACTGAAAATTAGATATATCTATAACGCTTTTTGCTGTAAGATTCGTAAGAATTTGACTTAAAGAGAAGAAAAAGCTTATTGAGCGATACACTTAGATCAATAGGGATAATAGGTGCTTTTATGAAAAAATTAAAGCTTTCATAATGAAATTTTTTTGAATGATATAGAGGTAAAAGCGCTAGAACGTTTATTAAGGTACCGCATAGTTTTCCAAAAATAAAACTTAAAAATGCTGATTACACATAGGCGGATAGCATAAACTTTAACAGATAGGTTAAGAAAAATTACTCATTTGCGAATATATCTAAAACCAATAAGTTATTATTGAATTGCATGGTGGGCGATGAGAGACTCGAACTCCCGACATCTTCGGTGTAAACGAAGCGCTCTACCAGCTGAGCTAATCGCCCAATGCAATAATCAGCAACTGAGTGGAACCCTCTTTAAGGAAAATTTTTTCTAAACGCAAGAATAAAGATGGTATTTGATAATTTTTTTAAAAAATGCATAATCCTTCTTGACATAAACGAACGAACCCCTTACACGACCGCTTGTATCAATGATAAATTGGTCAAAAATAAAGTGCGCGGGTGTAGCTCAGTTGGTTAGAGTGCTGGCCTGTCACGCCGGAGGTCGCGGGTTCGAGCCCCGTCACTCGCGCCATTTTATATTTCCTTATGGAATTTCTTTACTAAGACATTTATATGTTGCAAATTAGGTGGTGGAGTGTCTAATTTGGAGGGGTGTGTTTTTTTCTTCCTTTTTACATAGCTTATAAGAATAAGGCTTGCGTCTTTCGTTGCTCTGCGTTACCTATGCCGATAAGAAGAGTATCGTTCTGTATACCTTTCAAGCAGTATGAGTAGAATTAACAGAACGGTTATTAAATTTGTCTGTTTGATTTCGCAATATTGAGTCATTGTGTTAAGTTCAGGCATTTCGTTACGATGGAAGAGGGTTATGGCTTATTTATTGAGCTCTTATTTGCCAGTATTGATTTTTATTATTGTGTCAGCCGTTATTGCTGGGGTTTTATTGATTACACCTTACATTGTAGCGTATCGTTCTCCCGATCCTGAAAAGTTATCGGCTTATGAATGTGGATTTAATTCATTCAGTGATGCACGTATGAAATTTGATATTCGTTTCTATTTGGTTTCAATTTTATTTATTATTTTTGATCTTGAAGTTGCTTTTCTTTTTCCTTGGGCCGTTTCATTCGAATCGATAGGTATGTTTGGCTTTTGGTCGATGATTGTGTTTTTAGCAATTTTGACTCTTGGATTTATATATGAATGGAAAAAAGGAGCTCTTGAATGGAATTAAGATCTAATAATTCAACGATTACAGCTCCAAAGCCAAAAGGAATCATTGATCCTAATACTGGTGAACTGATAGGATCAGATGATAAGTTTTTTCGTGATATTAATGCTGAATTATCAGATAAGGGTTTTTTAGTTACCTCAGCAGATGCCTTGATTACTTGGGCACGTACCGGTTCTTTAATGTGGATGAGTTTCGGCTTGGCTTGTTGTGCTATTGAAATGATGCAATGCTCGATGCCTCATTATGATAATGAGCGTTTTGGATATGCACCACGAGCTTCACCCCGTCAATCCGATGTAATGGTGGTAGCGGGTACTCTAACAAATAAGATGGCACCTGCTTTAAGAAAAGTGTATGATCAGATGCCAGAGCCACGTTATGTGATTTCTATGGGATCATGTGCAAACGGTGGGGGGTATTATCATTATTCCTATTCAGTGGTGCGTGGATGTGATCGTATTGTGCCTGTCGATATATATGTTCCAGGGTGTCCGCCTACAGCAGAGGCATTATTATACGGCATATTATTGTTACAGAAAAAAATCCGTCGTACCGGATCCATAGAGCGATAGAGAGTTTTCGTATCATGATGGATGAATCACTGGTTGAACTGGCTGCTTATTTAGAAAGAAAGTTGGGAAATAAGCTAGAAGAGACTGTTTTTGCTTTTGGTGAATTAACCATTGTGGCACATCTTGATGCAATTATCGATGTCCTAATGTTTGTTCGTGATGATTCTCGCTGTCAATTTATTAATCTCACAGACATTAGTGGTGTGGATTATCCTTCTCGCGATAAGCGTTTTGATATTTCTTACCAATTACTGTCTCCTCGTGAGAATTTACGCTTACGCGTTAAAGTTCGTACAGATGAAAATACGCCTGTTGCTTCCGCTTGTATCGTTTATCCTGGTGCAGAGTGGTATGAACGTGAAACCTATGATATGTATGGGATTTTATTTTCAGGTCATCCGGATTTGAGACGGATTTTAACAGATTATGGATTTGAGGGATATCCTTTACGCAAAGACTTTCCGGTGACAGGGTTTGTTGAATGCCGTTATGATAATGGAGCTAAAAGGGTGATTTATGAGCCTGTTGTTTTGCGTCAAGAAATGCGTAATTTTGATTTTCTTTCTCCTTGGGAAGGTGGACAATATATTTTACCTTGTGATGAAAAAGTAGATGGAAAAAAATAACATTGGTTTTGATAAGGTATTATATTAGAGTAGTGTGTTTCTTAAATAATTAAATGTTTTTAATATGATAGATTTTTTTAATGTTTGATATGAAGTTTTTTAAGAAAGCAAGGGGTTGATTGTGGCTGAGGTCAATGTTCGAAACTTTAATATCAATTTTGGTCCGCAGCATCCTGCAGCTCATGGCGTTTTGCGCATGGTTCTGGAGTTGGACGGTGAAGTTGTTGAGCGTGTAGATCCACATATTGGGTTATTGCATCGCGGTACCGAAAAATTAATGGAAACAAAAACGTATCTTCAGGCAGGACCTTATCTAGATCGTTTAGATTATGTTGCTCCTATGAATCAGGAGCATGCTTTTGTCCTTGCGATTGAAAAGTTATTGGATATTAAAGTTCCTAAAAGAGGCCAATTAATACGTGTTTTGTTTTCTGAAATTGGGCGTATTCTTAATCATTTACTGAATGTAACCACACAAGCGATGGACGTTGGTGCTTTGACTCCACCGCTTTGGGGGTTTGAGCAACGTGAAAGATTGATGATTTTTTATGAGCGAGCCTGTGGCGCTCGTCTTCATGCAAATTATTTTCGTCCCGGTGGCGTTCATCAAGACTTACCGGAATCTTTAGTTGAAGATATTGGTAATTTTATAGATCCGTTTCTTGTTTCTCTTGAAAAACTGGATGCGCTTGTAACACCAAATCGGATTTTTAAGCAGCGTAACGTGGATATCGGTGTTGTTAGTATTGATGAAGCTTGGGCACGTGGTTTTTCTGGGGTTATGATTCGTGGAGCTGGTGTCCCATGGGATTTGCGTAAAAGTCAACCTTATGAATGTTACGATGAAATGGAATTTGATATTCCCGTAGGCAAAAATAGTGATTGTTATGATCGCTATCTTATTCGTATGGAAGAAATGCGTCAATCAGCAAAAATTATGCGTCAATGTGTAGAACGATTACTTGGGAGTGAAAAGAGTGGACCCGTTTCAAGTTTGGATCGCAAAATTGTACCACCAAAGCGGTCTGAGATGAAAAGCTCAATGGAAGCGCTGATTCATCACTTTAAACTTTATACTGAAGGTTTTCGTACGCCTCCTGGAGAAGTATATGTTGCAGTGGAAGCGCCAAAGGGTGAATTTGGTGTTTATCTTGTTTCTGATGGCACCAATAAGCCTTATCGTGTTAAGTTACGTGCTCCTGGATTTGCTCACCTCCAAGCTATGGATTTTTTAACCCGAGGTCATATGTTGGCGGATGCTACAGCTATTTTGGGCTCGATTGATGTTGTTTTTGGGGAGATTGATCGCTAATGTCCGTACGCCGTCTTGCAGATGATATCTATCAGCCCGCCGAGTTTTCTTTTACAAAGGAAAATCAGATATGGGTGAAAAATACAATAAAAAAATATCCTATAGGGCGTGAACAATCGGCCGTTATTCCGTTATTAATGCGTGCACAAGAGCAGGATGGTTGGGTGACGCGTGCTGCAATTGAGCATATCGCTCAAATTCTTTCTATGGCGTATATTCGAGTCTTAGAGGTTGCTACTTTTTATACTCAGTTTCAGCTTAAGCCTGTAGGGACAAAAGCGCATATTCAAGTGTGTGGAACGACTCCTTGTATGTTACGTGGTTCTGATGAATTGATTAAGGTTTGTCAGAAAAAAATTCATCATGAACCTTTTATGACCAATCAAGATGGAACATTATCATGGGAGGAAGTGGAGTGTCTTGGTGCTTGTGTGAATGCTCCTATGGTCATGATTTTTAAAGATACTTATGAAGATCTCACAGCTGAACGCCTTGAAGAGATTATTGATGCATTTGAGGCAGGAAAAGGTTCTGATATAGCTGTTGGTCCACAAAACAGTCGTCGATCGTCGGAACCAATTAGTGGTTTAACGTCTCTTCTTGATGATGAAGAAACAAGAAAATCTCTCAAATCTTCAAAGAAAAAGGATCATAAGGGAATGGGATCTTAATCAATATTTTTTTGAAAAGATATTTTATTATTTTATCCATATTATAGCGACATTGAAGTAAAAGTAGAAAGTTTTAAGAAGTTTTTTTTAAATTGTATTTGAGGAAAAGCTAAAAATGCTACGGGTAATAGAAAAAAAGGTGGGGTATGCTCGCTGATAAAGATCGTATCTTCACCAATATTTATGGTCTAGAAGACAAATCATTAAAGGCTGCGATGTTGCGTGGACATTGGAATGGTTTGAAAGAGATTATTGAAAAAGGTCGTGATTGGATCATTGATGAGGTAAAAGCATCAGGTTTACGTGGTCGTGGTGGTGCTGGTTTTCCTACCGGAATGAAATGGTCTTTTATGCCAAAGCAGAGTGATGGGCGTCCTCATTATTTAGTTGTTAATGCTGATGAATCAGAGCCGGGGACATGTAAAGACCGCGATATTTTGCGCCATGATCCCCATACTTTGATTGAAGGATGTGCAATTGCTACTTTTGCAATGGGAGCGAATGTTGCTTTTATTTATATTCGTGGTGAATATATTCGTGAGCGTGAAGCGTTACAAGCTGCTGTGGATGAATGCTATGAAGCAGGCTTGCTTGGTAAAAAAACAAAATATGGTCATGCTTGCGATATTATTATTCATCATGGAGCTGGTGCTTATATTTGTGGTGAAGAGACAGCGCTTCTTGAAAGTCTTGAAGGGAAAAAAGGGCAACCTCGTCTCAAACCGCCATTTCCTGCAAATATGGGAATTTATGGTTGTCCAACAACAGTCAACAATGTTGAATCTATAGCGGTTGTTCCAACGATTTTACGTCGAGGGGCTTCGTGGTTTTCGTCAATTGGACGCGCAAATAATGTCGGGACAAAATTATTTATGGTTTCTGGGCATGTGAATGCTCCTTGTACTTTTGAAGAAGCTCTTGGTGTTTCTTTTCGCGAATTAATTGAAAAACACACAGGGGGTATTCGTGGCGGATGGAATAATCTTTTAGCCGTTATTCCAGGTGGTGCTTCTTGTCCGGTTGTTCGTGGTGAAGATATGGTTGATGCAATCATGGATTTTGATGGGATGCGCGATGTCGGATCTTCTTTTGGCACAGGTGGTGTGATTGTAATGGATAAATCAACCGATATTATCAAGGCAATTTGGCGGATATCGGCTTTTTTCAAACATGAAAGTTGTGGTCAGTGTACACCATGTCGTGAAGGTACAGGTTGGATGATGCGCCTTTTAGGGCGTATGGTTGAGGGAAGAGCGCAAAAGCGTGAAATTGATCTTTTGTTTGAGGTTTCTAAGCAGGTGGAAGGACACACTATCTGTGCTCTTGGCGATGCTGCAGCATGGCCTGTACAAGGGTTAATCCGTAATTTCCGTCCGGAAATAGAGCGTAGAATTGATGAATACACGCGAAATGTCGTACAAAGAAAAAATATTGCTTTAGAAGCAGTTGGATAGAAGATTTTTAAAGAGCAACCGAATGCAAATTTTAAGTGGATTATCCGCAGGTTGGATGGGTGATGATAAATATCAAAGTTGATGGCAAAGAGATTGAAGTTCCTGATTACTACACGTTGCTTCAAGCTGCTGAGGCAGCTGGGGCAGAAGTGCCGCGTTTTTGTTTTCATGAATCTTTATCAATTGCTGGAAATTGTCGCATGTGTTTGGTTGAGGTCAAGGGCGGTCCTCCAAAACCTCAGGCTTCTTGTGCGATGGGGGTTCGTGATTTACGGTTAGGACCTAACGGTGAAGCGCCAGAAATTTTTACCAATACGGCGATGGTAAAAAAAGCACGTGAAGGGGTTATGGAATTTCTTCTCATTAATCATCCTTTGGACTGTCCAGTGTGCGATCAAGGGGGAGAATGCGATCTTCAAGATCAAGCAATGCTTTATGGACGAGATTGTTCTCGTTATACAGAAAATAAACGTGCTGTAGAAGATAAATATATTGGGCCTCTTGTTAAAACTGTTATGACACGGTGTATTCATTGTACACGGTGTGTTCGTTTTACAACGGAAGTCGCAGGTATTTCTGAGCTTGGTTTAATCGGTCGCGGTGAAGATGCTGAAATTACGACATATCTTGAAAAAGCTATGACATCTGAGTTACAGGGAAATGTTATTGATCTTTGTCCAGTGGGCGCTTTAACTTCAAAACCTTACGCATTTCATGCGCGTCCGTGGGAATTGGCAAAAACGGAATCAATTGATGTGATGGATGCGCTTGGCAGTGCTATCCGCATTGATAGTCGTGGCCGTGAAGTTATGCGGATTATGCCGCGTACGAATGAAGATGTAAATGAGGAATGGATCTCTGATAAAACGCGTTTTATTTGGGATGGATTACGGACTCAGCGACTTGATAGGCCCTATGTACGTAAAGAGGGAAGACTTCAACCGGTCAGTTGGACAGAGGCTTTTGCAAAAATTAAAACTGTAGTTTCTAAAGGCTTGCCAGAAAAAATTGGAGCCATTGCTGGAGATCTTGCTTCTGTTGAAGAAATGTATGCCCTTAAAGCATTACTGATCTCGTTGGGTTCAATGCTCTTTGATTGTCGTCAAAAAGGAATTGCTTTATCGCCAGAGTTTGGACGTTCGAGTTATATTTTTAATCCTACAATTGCAGGGATTGAACAAGCTGATGCTCTGCTTATAGTGGGATCTAATCCACGCCATGAAGCTGCTGTTTTAAATGCACGTATTTTAAAGCGTCAACGGATGGGAAATTTTCCTATTGCGCTTATTGGAGAGAAAGTCGATTTACGTTATCCTTATTCTTATCTTGGATCTGGGAGTGATGCATTAACAGCACTTATTCGTGAAGAGGATGATTTTTTTAATGTTTTAAAAGAAGCAAAGAGGCCCCTTATTGTTATCGGAGAGGGAGCCGTTTCAGGAAATGAAGGGTTATCTGTTTTAAAAAGTCTTGCTAAATTAGCGGAGAGTATTGGTGCTCTTAGTGAAGAATGGAATGGGTTTGGGGTTCTTCATAATGCAGCATCGACCGTTGGGGGGTTGGATATAGGCTTTACTTCTAAGCTTGGAGTTGCCAATATTCTTAAAACCTGTGAAGTTTTATTTTTGCTGGGTGCTGATGAAATAGAATTAGCTAATATAAAAGCTTTTAAAGTTTATATTGGTAGCCATGGTGATAATGGTGCGCATGCTGCTGATGTTATTTTGCCTGCATCTGCTTACACTGAAAAATCAGGGCTTTATGTGAATACAGAAGGGCGTGTTCAAATGACAAATCGAGCTGGGTTTGCTCCAGGTGAAGCAAAAGAAGATTGGGCTATTTTGCGTGCTTTATCGGATGTTTTAGGACAAAGGCTCCCTTTTGATTCTCTTTCTCAATTAAGACAATGCTTGTTTAATGATTATCCACATCTTTGTGCTGTTGATGACATACTACCTTCTGATATAAGTGATCTTAAGGCACTTGGTTCAAAAATGGTTTCTCTAGAGGCAAAAGCCTTTACTCCGATGGTTAAAGACTTCTATTTGACAAATCCGATAGCACGTGCTTCTGCCGTTATGGCTGAATGTTCATCGCTTGCAAAAAGTCGTACTATGCAAGCTGTAGAGTAAGGGCAGGGGAAAAGGAATAATGATGTATGATTTCTTTATGACTTGGTTGTTGCCATTGCTCATTATCATTGGAAAAACACTTCTTCTTTTGGTCGTTTTGTTGGTTTTAGTTGCTTATCTTCTTTATGCAGATAGAAAGATTTGGGCCGCGGTACAATTACGGCGTGGTCCCAATGTTGTTGGTCCGTGGGGATTGCTACAGTCTTTTGCAGATTTAATTAAATTTGTGGTGAAAGAACCTATTATCCCAGCAGGTGCAAATAAGGGGGTTTTTCTTTTGGCTCCTTTTGTTTCAGCGACACTTGCTTTATCAACGTGGGCTGTTATCCCTGTCAGTGAGGGCTGGGAAGTTGCGAAGATTAATGTTGGCTTGCTTTACATTTTAGCCATTTCATCTCTTGAAGTTTATGGTGTTATTATGGGAGGATGGGCATCAAATTCAAAGTATCCTTTCTTAGGGGCTCTGCGTTCGGCAGCACAAATGGTTTCTTATGAAGTTTCCATTGGTTTTGTACTGGTAACCGTTATTTTAATAAGTGGTTCATTGGATCTCACAACTATTGTTCTTAAACAAAGTCAAGGTCTTGGTACAACTCTTGGTCTTCCTTTTAATAGTTTTCTCGATTGGAATTGGCTCGTTCTTTTTCCAATGTTTATTATATTTTTTATTTCTGCGCTCGCAGAGACAAACCGTCCTCCATTTGATTTGGTGGAAGCGGAGTCTGAGCTTGTTGCCGGCCATATGGTGGAGTATTCTTCAACACCTTACATGCTCTTTTTTCTTGGTGAGTATGTTGCTATTGTTTTAATGTGCGCATTAACAACCATTCTGTTTTTAGGCGGTTGGCTTCCTCCCTTGGATGTCTGGTGGCTTAATTGGGTTCCTGGTATCATTTGGTTTGTTTTAAAGGTTTGTTTTGTATTTTTTTGGTTTGCTATGGTTAAGGCATTTGTTCCACGCTATCGTTATGATCAGCTTATGCGGCTTGGTTGGAAGGTTTTTCTTCCTCTCTCACTCGCAATGGTTGTGATAACTGCGGCTTTTTTAAAGTTTACGAATTTCGTTTAAGAGGAGATTTTACGATGTCAGGTTTTATTCAGGCGGCAAAGTCACTCCTTCTATTAGAATTTGTGAGTGCTTTTTTCTTAGCTATGCGTCAATTTTTTTCGCCAAAGCCTACAATTAATTATCCTTATGAAAAGGGTTTTGTATCTCAGCGTTTTCGCGGCGAACATGCACTGCGTCGCTATCCAAATGGTGAAGAACGGTGTATTGCTTGTAAATTATGTGAAGCAATTTGCCCAGCACAGGCAATTACAATTGAGGCAGGTCCGCGACGTAATGATGGTACACGGAGAACTGTTCGTTATGATATTGATATGGTTAAGTGTATTTACTGCGGTTTTTGTCAAGAAGCTTGTCCGGTAGAGGCTATTGTTGAAGGTCCAAATTTTGAATTTGCAACAGAAACGCGTGAAGAGCTCTATTATGATAAAGAAAAACTTTTAATGAATGGAGATCGTTGGGAGCGAGAAATTGCTCGAAATATATTGATGGATGCGCCTTATCGTTAAGTGTGTCGTTAAATGAGATGTCGGATAATTTTCCGATAAATTGTAATCTGGTATGAAAATTTTGTACCAATTGTTTGGATAATTAAGGAGAAGCCTATGCTAACAGATCTAGCAGCGGCATTTTTCTATTTGTTTGCTTTTATTATGCTAACAAGTTCAGTAATTGTTATTACAGCACGTAATCCTGTGCATTCGATTTTGTTTTTAATCCTTGCATTTTTTAATGCAGCGGCTTTATTCTTGCTTGCAGGAGCAGAGTTTTTGGGGCTTCTTCTGCTTGTTGTTTATGTTGGAGCTGTGGCTGTTTTATTTTTATTTGTTGTTATGATGCTCGATGTTGATTTTGCTGAGTTAAGGAGTGGAGCTCTTCGATATGCGCCTATTGGAGCTCTTATTGGCGTTATTATCGCTGTAGAGTTGATCGTTGTTTTTGTAAGTAGTCATTTTTCTCCGGTCTTGAGAATACATGTTACGCAACCAATGCCAGATTTAGGGCAGCGAACAAATACACAGGCATTAGGAGATATTCTTTATACGGATTATGTTTTCTATTTTCAAATTGCTGGAATAATTTTATTGGTTGCAATGATTGGTGCTATTGTTTTAACACTTCGTCATAAATCAGGCGTAAAACGACAATCTATTGCAGAGCAAGTTTCTAGAACGGTAGAAAGTGCCATTGAAATCAAGCAAGTTGAATCTGGTAAAGGTATTTAAGGGGGGCTATGGATATGTATATTGATATTGCGCATTATCTCACTGTTTCTGCTTTGATGTTTACAATTGGTATTGCTGGAATTTTTCTTAACAGAAAAAATGTAATTATTATCTTGATGTCTATTGAGCTTATATTACTCTCAGTTAATATCAATTTTGTTGCATTTTCAGCATTTCTTCATGATCTCGTAGGTCAGGTATTTGCTTTATTTGTTTTAACCATCGCAGCAGCGGAAGCTGCCATTGGTTTAGCAATTCTTGTCGTTTTTTTCCGTAATCGTGGTTCCATTGCGGTTGAAGATGTTAATGTAATGAAAGGCTAACCAGTGATGTATTATACGATTGTCTTTCTTCCGCTTTTGGGTTTTCTCATTGCTGCATTAGGTGGAAAAACGATAGGAGATCGCGCGAGTGAATTAATAACATGTAGCTTTATGGTGATTGTTGCCATATTGTCCTGGATAGCATTTTTTAATCTTGCACTGGGTCATGCTCCAGTGATTGATGTATTCGTATTACATTGGCTCGACGTTGGTGGTTTAAACTTTAACTGGGCTTTCCATATTGATACCTTAACAGCTGTCATGCTTATTGTTGTAAACAGTGTTTCGGCATTGGTGCATATTTATTCAATTGGTTATATGCATCATGATCCTTCAAGGTCGCGTTTTTTTTCTTATCTCTCTCTGTTTACATTTATGATGCTTATGTTGGTGACATCCAATAATTTAATCCAAATGTTTTTTGGATGGGAAGGTGTAGGACTTGCTTCTTATTTGCTCATAGGCTTTTGGTTTCAGCGCGATTCTGCTAATAAGGCAGCAATGAAAGCTTTTGTAGTCAATCGTGTTGGAGACTTTGGTTTTCTCTTAGGAATATTTAGTGTTTTCGTTTTATTTCAATCGGTTGATTTTGCCTCTATTTTTGCAAAAGCTGCAGACAATAGTTTTGTACAAAATATGACCTTTTTAGGTTGGCAGTTTGATGGACAGACAGCACTGACCGTGACATGTCTTTTATTATTTATTGGTGCGATGGGAAAATCAGCACAATTTCTTTTACATACTTGGCTTCCTGATGCAATGGAGGGACCAACACCTGTATCAGCGCTTATTCATGCCGCCACAATGGTAACGGCTGGTGTTTTTATGGTTGCACGTATGTCGCCAATTTTTGAACTGTCTTCAATTGCTTTGACCGTGATTATTATTGTTGGAGCAACAACGGCGTTTTTTGCAGCAACTGTGGGGTTGGTACAGAATGATATTAAGCGTGTGATTGCTTATTCTACTTGTTCTCAACTTGGTTATATGTTTGTTGCATTAGGTATTGGGGCTTATGGCGCTGCTGTCTTTCATCTTTTTACGCATGCTTTTTTTAAAGCCTTACTGTTTCTTGGTGCGGGCTCTGTCATTCATGCTGTATCTGATGAACAAGATATGCGAAAAATGGGCGGATTACGCAAGCATATAAAATTCACCTATTGGATGATGATGGTCGGAACCATTGCATTGACAGGTGTTGGAATTCCAGGAACCCTTTTGGGGACTGCGGGTTTTTTCTCAAAAGATGCAATTATAGAGTCTGCTTTTGCATCTCATAATATTGCTTCAGGATATGCTTTTTATCTTCTTGTTTTTGCCGCCTTTTTAACAAGCTTTTATTCATGGCGGCTTATCTTTATGACATTCCATGGAAAACCACGGGCCACAGTTGATGTGATGCATCATGTTCATGAATCACCTCCTGTAATGTTAATTCCACTTTTTATTTTATCTATTGGAGCGATATTTGCTGGTGTGGTTTTCCAACCTTACTTTTTTGGTGACTCTTATGATGCTTTTTGGAAAGGGGCTTTGTTTACAAGCAGTCACAATCATATTCTTCATGATGCCCATCATGTCTTTAATTGGGTAAAATGGTCATCATTTATAGCAATGGTTCTTGGGTTTATGTTAGCCTATCTATTCTATATTTCTTTTCCATCTCTTCCCAAGAAAATGGCTCGTATTATGCCGGGAGTGTATCAATTTTTTTATCAAAAATGGTATTTCGATCAATTATATAACTTTTTATTTGTTCGTCCTACTTTTAGAATTGGTTCTTGTCTCTGGAAGGTGGGAGACGGTAAAATTATTGATGGTCTAGGTCCTAATGGGATTGCAGCACGTGTTGTTGATATTACAAATAGAGTTGTTCGGATGCAAACAGGCTATCTTTACCACTATGCATTTGCGATGCTTATAGGTGTTGCATTGCTCATTACATGGATGATGATCGGGGGCTTAAACTAATGACCGATTGGCCTATTCTTTCTACGGTTACATTTTTGCCACTTGTTGGTGTGCTTCTGATTTTATTTATCAAGGATGATAGTGAAGCTGCGCGCCATAATATAAGGAATGTCGCATTTTTTACGACGATCTTTGTTTTTATTATTTCTTTAATTATTTGGATAGGATTTGATTCTACCAACCCGAATTTTCAAATGGTTGAAAAATTCAGTTGGCTAGGCAATGGCATTAGCTATCATATGGGGGTTGATGGTATTTCTATTCTTTTCATTGTTCTCTCGGCTTTTCTTTTACCTTTCTGTATTTTAGCAAGTTGGGAGAATGTTAAAGAGAGATTAAAAGCTTATATGATTGCTTTTCTCCTTCTTGAAGTTGCGATTATTGGAGTCTTTTGTGCTCTTGATGCAATGCTGTTCTATGTTTTTTTTGAAGGCAGCCTCATTCCAATGTTTATCATCATAGGGGTATGGGGTGGAGCACGTCGTGTTTATGCAAGTATCAAGTTTTTCTTATATACTTTACTTGGTTCAGTGCTTATGTTGGTTGCTCTTATGGCTATGTATTGGCAGGCAGGGACACTTGATATACCCACTTTACTCAATTATCAGTTTCCTGCTCATATGCAAATATGGTTATGGCTTGCCTTTTTTGCTTCTTTTGCTGTTAAAATGCCGATGTGGCCAGTTCATACTTGGCTTCCTGATGCGCACGTGGAAGCACCGACAGCAGGTTCTGTTATTTTAGCAGGCGTCTTACTCAAACTAGGTGGGTATGGTTTTCTTCGTTTTTCTTTACCTATGTTTCCTATTGCCTCAGCAGATTTTGCACCTTTGGTTTTCACTTTATCGCTTATCGCTATTATTTATACATCACTGGTTGCCCTTGTTCAAAGTGACATTAAAAAACTTATTGCATATTCCTCAATAGCGCATATGGGATACGTAACGATGGGTATTTTTGCAGCAAATGAACAGGGGATACAAGGGGCTATTTATCAGATGTTATCGCACGGAATTGTTTCCGCAGCTTTATTTCTCTGTGTTGGGGTGATTTATGATCGCTTGCATACACGCGAAATTTCAGCGTTTGGTGGTTTAGTGAATAATATGCCCAAATATACTGTTGTTTTCTTAATCTTCACCATGGCAAATGTCGGACTCCCTGGAACTTCAGGTTTTTTAGGCGAATTTTTAACCTTAATAGGCGTTTTTCAAGTGAATAAATTGATTGTTGTTTTAGCAACAACAGGTGTTATCTTATCAGCAGCTTATGCCCTTTATCTTTATCGGCGTGTGGTTTTCGGTTCCTTGGATAAAGAAAATTTAAAAGTACTTATAGATCTCTCTTCAAGAGAAAAATTTATTCTTTATCCGATGGTTATTCTTACAATATTCTTTGGTATCTATCCAACGCCTATTCTTAAAGTGACGGCGTTTTCCGTAGAAGCCCTCATCAATAAACTACACTAGATAAGGGAAGAATTCTCATGCAAAGTGAAATAATAACACAATTAGTCTTAATTCTTCCGGAGATTTTAATTGCATTAGGAGCAGTTGTGTTGCTTATGATTGGTGTTTATTCCAGTGCACGTGCTTCTTTAACAGTGACAGGTTTAGCCATGGCTCTTCTTGTGGCAACCATTATTATTCTCATCATTTTTCCGAAAAGTGGTTTATTTCAAACCAATGCACTCATTATTGATTCCTTTAGTCGTTATATGAAAATATTAATGCTCATTGGTGCACTCTTTTCTCTTATCATGTCTGTTGGTTTTGCCAATGCGCAAAAGTTCAATATATTTGAATTTCCAGTGCTTGTTCTTTTAGCAACCCTTGGCATGATGTTGATGATTTCAGCAGGGAATATGCTGTCGCTTTATATGGGGTTAGAACTACAATCCTTAGCCTTATATGTTTTAGCAGCGATTAATCGTAATAATGTAAAATCTTCTGAAGCAGGTATAAAATATTTTGTTTTAGGAGCATTATCTTCAGGATTGCTGCTTTATGGTATTTCTTTGCTATACGGTTTTACCGGTCAAATTGGTTTTCACGAAATTACTCTTGCTTTAAAAGGTGAGAATTTACAATTGGGAGTTATTTTTGCAATTGTTTTTATTTTAGCTGGTTTGGCTTTCAAAATTTCTGCTGTTCCATTTCATATGTGGACACCTGATGTTTATGAAGGTGCCCCAACACCGATTACAGCATTTTTTGCTGGAGCGCCTAAAGTTGCTGCAATGGCTTTAATCATCCGTATTATTGTGATGACCTTCATTCCTCTAGGGCGTGTTGATAGTGCGATGCCTGCATGGCAACAAATTTTGGTGTTCATGGCACTTGCATCAATGATACTTGGTGCATTTGCTGCAATCGGTCAAAATAATATTAAACGCTTAATGGCTTATTCGTCGATCAGCCATATGGGCTATGCACTTGTTGGTTTATCAGCTGGAGATATGCTAGGAATAAAAAGTGTTATTCTTTATATGACCATTTATCTTGGTGTGACTCTTGGCTCATTTGCTTTTATTCTTGGAATGCGGACTGAGAGTGGCAATGTTGAAGATATTTATGATCTTTCAGGATTAGCAAAAACAAATCCGTTTATGGCTATTGTCATGACAATACAGCTTTTTTCTTTAGCCAGTATACCACCTATGGCTGGTTTTTTTGGAAAGTGGTATACATTTTCTGCTGCTGTTCATGCCGGTTTTACGCCCCTTGTTGTTGTTGGGATGATAGCATCTGTCGTTGGGGCTTTTTATTATTTACGAGTCATTAAAATTATGTGGTTTGATGACGCAAAAGCGCATTTTATTGCTTTATCGAATGAGCTTCGATTTTGTCTCGGTCTTTCTGCATTGTTTATTTTATTTTATATGCTTTTTGGAGTTTGGTTTGCTGAATTGGCAGAAAAAGCAGCAGCAGCATTGTTTTAATGAATATGGTTTATATTTTGTCAGATTTTACCCAGAAACAAGGATACACTATTGAATCGTATGAAAGTATTGATTCCACGAATCTTATTGCGCAACAAAAAGCACAAACTGGTCATCAAGGTTATCTTTGGATCGTTGCACAAGAACAATTACAGGGAAGAGCGAGAAGAGGGAGGACTTGGTCTAGTCCCAAAGGGAACCTTTATTCTAGTCTTTTGTTAATTGATGATATTGTTTATCAAACTGCTGCTCAGATTGGTTTTGTTGCTGGAGTCAGTGTGGTAGAGGCAATAAAACAATTTATAAAAGATGAAAAGCAAACAAACGATATTGTGAGTTTAAAATGGCCAAACGATATTTTACTCAGAGGAGCGAAAAGCTCTGGGATTTTGCTTGAGATTTTTAAATTGCCATCACAACAATATGCATTGGTTATTGGTATTGGAATAAATGTGAAATATAATTACGAAAATGCACCCTATCCCACTTCGAGCTTACAGGATATTGGTTTGCATATTGAGGCAGAACAATTATTTACGGTTTTGACGGAGTCTTTTTCTAGAAATTACCTTCTTTGGAAACAATCAAAAGGACGTGAAATAATCCGAAATAAATGGCTTTTATATTCTGCCCATCTTGGAAAACATGTCAAAGTAGTGAATGATGAAAAAATCATTGAGGGTATTTTTGATGGTCTTGATCGTGATTTTAACGGCATCATAAAACAAAAAAATGATCAGAGAACTATTATAACAGCTGGAGATGTTCATTTTGGTTCGGCTGCTTCTGTTAATGCAGGTCGTTATTAAAAGAATTATTTTACCATCAGATTATCTTAACTATTTGGGAGATGTTTATGATTGCAACCAATAAAAATGAATTCGTTTTTTTGCCTCTGGGGGGGGTAGGTGAAATAGGGATGAATTTGGCTGCTTATGGATTTGGCTCTCAAAATCTTCGTGAATGGCTGCTTGTTGATATGGGCGTTAGTTTTGCAGGGTCTGAATTACCAGGTGTTGATCTTGTTCTCCCCGATATTCGTTTTCTAGAAAGTGAAAAACATAATATACGTGGTCTTGTTTTAACACATGCACATGAAGATCATTATGGGGCTGTTCTTGACTTATGGCCAAAGTTAAAAGTTCCACTTTACTGTACAGCTTTCACGGCAGGGTTATTGGAAAGTAAAAGTCAATCTGATTTTGAAACCCATAAAATGTCATTCAATATTTTTCAAGCAGGGGATTGTTTTCAGGTTGGTCCCTTTGCCATAGAGGCTATTGCTGTTAATCATTCGATACCAGAATCTGTATCTTTAGCCATTACAACATCTTTGGGAACTGTGGTCCATACGAGTGATTGGAAAATTGATCATACCCCTTCACTTGGGGCTGTAACGGATGAAAAAAGATTTCGTGCTTTAGGCAATAAAGGTGTTTTAGCATTGCTTTGTGATTCCACAAACGCGTGTCGGGATGGTATATCTCCCTCAGAGCAGCAGGTTCAAACCAGTCTTTCTGAGATTATTTCAAAAGCTGAAGGGCGTGTTGCAATCGTAACTTTTGCTTCTAATATTGGTCGGATACGTTCTATTGCTCTTGCCGCTGAGGCTGTTGGGCGTAAGGTGCTTGTCATTGGGCGTTCTCTTAAGCGGAGTCTTATGGTCGCACAAGAGCTTGGTTATATGGATGGCTTAGCGCCATTTGTCACGGAAGATGATTATGGTTATATCCCACGAAAAGAACTTGTTTTAATTGTCACCGGGAGCCAAGGTGAGCCACATGCTGCTTTGGCTAAACTGTCACGTGAGGGAATGAGGAATATTGCGCTTTCCACTGGTGATACTGTTATTTATTCATCACGAAGTATTCCAGGAAATGAAAAAGCGATTCTTGAGATACAAAATCGTTTCATCGATTTAGGTGTTAAAGTTATTACGAATGAAGATGCACTTGTTCATGTTTCAGGTCATCCCCGTCGTTCAGAACTTTTACAGATGTATGATTGGATAAAACCACATATACTTGTTCCTGTTCATGGTGAGGCAGTACATCTTACTGCTCAAGCCGCTTTAGCACGTCACGCAGGTATTACAATTGTTAGAGATATTAGAAATGGCCATATATTACGTCTTGCGCCCAACCCTGTAGAAGTTATTGATCAAGCTCCTGTTGGGCGCATCTATAAGGATGGTTGTCTCATTGGAGATGAAGATGAATTAGGGATTCGTGAACGCCGCAAACTAAGTTACGCTGGTCATGTTGCTGTTTCTCTCCATATGAATAGCAAACATGAGTTATTAGATGATATCGGTCTCAGCATATTTGGACTGCCTGAGAGTAATGAAAAGGGGGAAAAATTGAAAGATATTCTTTTAGAGATTGTAGAAAATACAGTTTATAACATCCCACGCATGAAACGGAAAAATAATGAAGTTATTCGAGAGGCAACACGACGTGCAGTGAGAGCAGCTGTTCATGAAATTTGGCAAAAAAAACCTCTCTGTACAGTTTTTTTACATCGGTCAAAATAAAGCATTCCCATATTACGTTATTTAAAAAAGCTGAGCATTTTTATTTTATTGCTCAATAAGAAAAATAGAGAATAAAGCACAACAAATTTTTAAACAATAAGATCGTTATATTTGCAAGTATTCAGAATGCGGCTATAGATAAATAGAGGGTATGTTAAATTGTTCCAATATGATAGATCTGAGTAGGAGTTAATTATTTCAATGCGTCTTTCTCAATATTTCCTTCCTCTTTTAAAAGAGAATCCTAAAGAAGCAGAAATTGTTTCTCATCGCTTCATGTTGCGTGCTGGGATGATTCGACAACAAACATCAGGAATTTATTCTTGGCTTCCTTTAGGAAAAAAAGTGCTTGATAAAGTTTGTAAAATTATTCGTGAAGAGCAAGAACGTGCTGGTGCAATAGAAATATTGATGCCTACAATTCAATCTGCTGATCTTTGGCGTGAAAGCAATCGTTATGATGATTACGGCCTTGAAATGCTCCGTATTAAAGATCGTCAAAAGCGTGATTTACTTTATGGTCCGACCAATGAAGAGATGGTGACAGATATTTTCCGCTCTTATGTTCGTTCTTATAAAGATCTTCCGCTTAATTTGTACCATATTCAATGGAAATTTCGTGATGAAATTCGCCCACGTTTTGGTGTGATGCGAGCACGGGAATTTTTAATGAAAGATGCTTATTCGTTTGATCTTGATTATGAAGGTTCTAAAACATCTTATAATCGTATGTTTGTGGCTTATTTGCGCACTTTTTCTCGCCTTGGATTAAAAGCCATTCCCATGCGTGCAGATACAGGTCCAATAGGGGGGGAACTTAGTCATGAGTTTATCATTTTAGCTGAAACGGGAGAGAGCGCTATCTTCTGTGATAGAAAATTTCTTGAACTTAGCGTTCCCAATAGTTCAATCGATTTTAGTGATAAAGCTGTTTTAGATGATACCGTTAAACAATGGACATCTTTTTATGCGGCGACAGAAGAAATGCATAATGAAGAAGAATGGGCTAAGATTTCTGAAGAAAATCGTCTTTCAGCGCGTGGTATTGAAGTTGGGCATATTTTCCACTTTGGTACTAAATATTCTGCTCCAATGGGAGCAAAAGTTATGGGACAGGATGGAAAAGAGCATGTGGTCTCTATGGGATCTTATGGTATTGGACCTTCGCGTCTTGTTGCAGCAGCTATTGAGGCTTCTCATGATGAAAATGGTATTATTTGGCCAAAGTCGATGGCACCGTTTGATTTTGGAATTATCAATATGAAGCCTGATGATGCAAAATGTACACAAGTATGTGAATTTCTTTATCAGGGATTAAAGGATGCTGGTTTTGATCCTTTATTAGATGATAGAAATGAACGTCCTGGATCAAAACTTGCAACAATGGATTTGATTGGCTTGCCAACGCAAATCATTGTTGGTCCTAACAGCATTGCACAAAATGAGATTGAAATTAAAGATCGAAAGACAGGTATAAAAAAATCTCTAAAGGTTGAAGATGCACTCAGCCAACTTTCTATACTTTCATAGGAAATGTTATGAAGAGGCTGAAAAATAAATGGTTTTCATCTTATGAGTGGATGATTGCTTTTCGTTATATGATTCCTAATAAAAAGCATGCTATTGCGTCTGTTATTTCAATTATTTCTCTTATTGGGATTATGTTAGGCGTATTCGCTCTGGTTGTTGTTATGGCGGTGATGAATGGCTTTCGTACAGAACTTCTCAATCGTATTCTTGGAATGAATGGGCATCTTATTATTCAAACAGTTGATTCTGGTTTTTCTGATTATAAAACTCTTATTTCTTCTTTAGAATCTAAAAATGGTGTGAAGTTTGCTTTGCCTGTTATTGAAGGTCAAGCGCTTGTTCAAGGTGAAGTTCAAGGCGGTTCTGGCGCTTTAGTTCGCGGTATGCGCAAACAAGATTTAGAAAAACTTAAAACAGTCTCTCAAAACATTAAATTAGGATCGATTTCTCAGTTTGATCAAGAAGAAGGTGTTGCAATTGGAAGTGGTTTAGCGGAAAAATTGGGACTTACAGTTGGGAGAGATCTTCGTATTATTACCCCCGATGGTGATGAAACGCCTTTTGGCGTTACCCCACGTGTGAAAGCTTATAAAGTCGTTGCTATCTTTGAAGTTGGTATGTCTGAATATGATTCAATATTTGTTTTTATGCCTCTCCATGAAGCACAAATGTTTTTTAATTTAGGAGATAAGGTTCAGTCTTTAGAATTATTTCTAAATGATCCTGATGCTGTTGACCAAATAAAACCCATCATAGAAAAAGCAGTTGATCAACAGGTCTATTTAATTGATTGGCGTACACGCAATCAAGCTTTCTTTTCAGCCTTACAGATTGAACGGAATGTCATGTTTTTCATTCTTTCTCTGATTATTCTTGTTGCTGCTTTAAATATTATTTCAGGCTTGATTATGCTTGTAAAAGATAAAAGTCATGATATTGCAATTTTACGCACGATGGGTGCCCAAAAGAGTGCAATTTTGCGTATATTTATCATCACAGGAATGATGATTGGTTTTATTGGAACGATATTGGGTTTAATTTTAGGTGTTATTGCGACTATAAATATTAATCATATCCAAGACTTTATATCTTGGTTATTTAATGTTGATGTTTTTAATCCTCAACTTTATTTTTTAACAAAATTGCCGGCACAAATTGAGTGGAAACAGACCGTCTTTGTTGCTATAATGGCTTTATTCTTGTCATTTCTTGCAGCTCTCGTTCCGGCATGGCGTGCTGCTAAACTAGATCCCGTACAAGCTTTGAGGTATGAATAATGACAGCGATTTTAGAGCTTGTAGAGATTGAAAGACGCTTTTTCGAAAGTCATAAACCGCTCATTGTTTTAGATAAAGCAAATTTTATTCTTAATCGTGAAGAACTTGTTGCCCTTGTTGCACCATCTGGTGCTGGAAAATCAACACTTCTTCATATTGCGGGGTTATTAGAAAAACCAACAGCTGGTGATGTGTTATTACGGGGGGTTTCTTGTGCAAAGCGTTCTGATAGTGAGCGAACAGCGATCAGACGAAATGATATTGGTTTTGTTTATCAATTTCATCATTTACTTCCAGAGTTTACTGCGTTAGAAAATGTTATGATACCGCAAATGATAGCAGGATTAAAAAAGTCCAGCGCAGAAGATCGTGCACGTAAATTATTGACATATCTGCGTATTTCGCATCGTGCTAACCATCGTCCCTCAGAGTTATCAGGAGGAGAGCAACAACGTGTTGCTATTGCACGTGCCGTAGCAAATGGCCCTTCTGTTCTTTTGGCCGATGAACCTACAGGAAATCTTGATCCCGTAACTTCAGCTTATGTTTTTCAAGCTTTATCTGTTCTGGTTCGTCAGTCTGGTCTTTCTGCTCTTATTGCAACACATAATTACGCTTTGGCTAAGCAAATGCATCGTAGAATTACACTTAAAGAACAAAAAATTATAGAACTTCCTTAAAAATAAGGTACAAATTTTATACGACAAATTGAAAAGTTTATATTACTTTATTCAAGGAGACTTTTTATGACAGTTTTTGTCAACGACAAAAATCAATTGGATGTGCGTCGTCGCCGATTGGTTTTTCGCGCATGGCATCGCGGTATTCGTGAAATGGATCTTATTTTTGGGCGCTATGTTGATGCTCATATTACTGGGATGAATGATAAAACGCTTTCTGAACTTGAATATATTATGTCTTTTGATGATCGCGATTTATTCACATGGATGACTGGAGAAATTTTACCACCCTCTGAAATTGATAGTCCGCTTTTTCGTGATATTGCCAATTATCGTACTTACTTAACTTATTGATTTCGATGCCTATATTTAAAAAAATTGTCATTCCCCAAAATAGTTCTGCTCATATGATTTTTGATGGCGTTACTGATGGCTTTGAAGCTTTTGCACTTGCTAAATTAAGTTCAGAAATTGCACGAAGAAAACCGATCATCTATGTTGTCCAAGATGGAACAAAAATTGCGCATTTACAACAAGTTTTAAATTTTATTGAGCCCAATTTGCCGGTCCTTCAATTTCCTGCATGGGATTGTTTGCCTTATGATCGCGTGTCACCAGGAATTGCTGTTATGGCCCGTCGACTATCAGCATTGGCACATATGGCAAATTTACGTCAAAATCCACATCCTGCAATTATATTAACAACAGCAAATGCAATTATGCAAAAGTTGCCTCCCCGTGAAATGATAGAAGCGCAGCGCATTCACGCACATGTTGGTCAGCGCCATAACATGGGGCATTTAATTCAATTCCTAGAAACCAATGGTTTTGAACGTGTTACGGTTGTCCGTGATGTTGGGGAATTTGCTGTAAGAGGGGGAATAGTTGATATTTTTTCTCCGATGGACCTTGAACCTTTACGTCTTGATTTTTTTGGAGATACCCTAGAAAGCATCCGCGTATTTGATCCAGAAAGTCAAAGAACAATACGCCAAAAAACGGAACTTTTATTACAAGCAATGAGTGAGGTTGCTCTCACACCAGAACGCATTAGCCATTTTAAAAGCAATTATACCCGTACATTTGGTATCTCTCAAAAGAATACCATGCTTTATAAAGCAATTGCTCAAGGTAGGCGTTTTGCTGGTATGGAACATTGGCTTCCATTTTTTTATGAAAACCTTGATACTTTTTTTGATCATTCTGGCAATTTACCACTTGTTTTTGAACATCTCATAGAAGAAGTTTTTATTGAGCGTTATCGCCTTATTGAAGACTATTATAATGCGCGTAAAGAGCGTAAAAATGATAAAGAAAATTCGACCTCTTATCATCCAATAGACCCTAGTCTTCTCTATTTAACGCCAAAGCGTGTTTTGGAATGTGTGCAACAATCTTCACAGCGTATTAATTTCTCGCCTTTTCATATTCCACAAAGTTTGGAACAAACAGTTATTCACACCAATGTTAAACAGGGATATGATTTTGTAAAAGAGCGTAATGCGCAAGAAAAAAATGTTTTTTCAAGTGTTATTGATCATATCGCCTCTTTACGCGCTGCTGGAAAAAAAGTACTTTTAGCATGTTGGAGTGAAGGGTCTCTCAATCGTTTGATACAAGTTCTTGATGAGCATGGATTAAAAAAAATAGATGTTGTAAAATCCTTGCAAACTGTCAAAGCAACACCACGAGATCATATATTAGCAGCTGTTATCATGATAGAACATGGTTTTGAGGCTGAAGATTTAGCTATTATAGCAGAGCAAGATATCCTTGGCGATCGCTTCATCAGAGCACCAAAGCGGCGTAAAAATAATACAAATTTTATTTCTGAAATTTCTGCTTTAAATTCGGGTGATATTGTTGTGCATATCGACCACGGTATTGGCCAATTTGTTGGTCTAAAAACCATCACAACCACTGGAATTTTGCGAGATTGCCTTGAAATTAAATATGCTGGAGGTGATTTACTCTTTTTACCTGTTGAAAATATTGAGCTTCTCTCACGTTATGGCTCAGAAGGAACAGAGGTAACTTTAGATAAATTAGGGGGAGTTGCTTGGCAAGCACGTAAAGCTCGCCTTAAAAAACATTTATTGGCAATGGCAGGGCAATTAATCCGTATAGCTGCGGAGCGTGCAACACGTGCTGCCCCTGCTTTACTTCCACCAGTTGGACCATTTGACGAATTTGTTGCTGGTTTTCCCTATGAAGAAACAGAAGATCAAATGAATGCCATTGATACCGTTTTAGACGATTTAGCTTCAGGAAAACCGATGGATCGCTTGATATGCGGTGATGTTGGTTTTGGAAAAACTGAAGTGGCCATTCGAAGTGCTTTTGTTGCCGCATTAAATGGGTATCAAGTTGCTGTTGTTGTACCGACAACTTTGCTTTCACGTCAACATTACAAGACGTTTATTTCTCGTTTTCAAGGACTACCGGTTAAAATTGGTCATGCTTCAAGGCTTGTAAAAACGAAAGAGCTTGCACAAGTTAAAAAAGGTATTTCAGATGGTACAATCGATATTGTTATTGGAACCCATGCATTATTAAGTGGTGCAGTCAATTTTTCACGATTAGGTCTTCTTATCATTGATGAGGAGCAACATTTTGGGGTAAAACACAAAGAACGTTTAAAAGAGCTGAAAAGTGATATTCACGTTCTTACACTTTCAGCAACCCCCATACCACGAACTTTAGGATTGGCGTTATCAGGAGTCCGTGAACTTTCATTAATTACCACTCCCCCCATTGATAGAATGGCGGTTCGTACTTTTATTTCACCATTTGATGCACTTGTTATACGCGAAACTTTGCTTCGAGAATATTATCGTGGTGGACAAAGTTTTTATGTCTGTCCTCGTATTTCTGATCTGGCTTTTGTAGAAAAATATCTCAAAACAAATGTTCCAGAACTCAAATTCGTTGTCGCTCATGGACAAATGCCGGCTGAACAACTTGATGATATTATGAACACATTTTACGATGGACAATATGATGTTTTATTATCGACAACCATTATTGAATCTGGTCTTGATATTCCAACAGCTAATACATTAATTGTGCATCGCGCTGAGATGTTTGGTCTTTCTGCACTCTACCAGTTACGAGGAAGGGTAGGGCGCTCAAAACAACGTGCTTATGCACTCTTTACATTTCCTTCTGGTAAAGTTTTAACACCTGCGGCTGATCGCCGTCTTAAAGTGTTACAATCTCTTGATACATTAGGAGCAGGCTTTCAATTGGCAAGTCACGATATGGATATTCGTGGTTCGGGTAATTTTTTAGGTGAAGAACAATCAGGGCATATCAAAGAAGTTGGATTTGAACTTTATCAAAAAATGCTTGAAGAAGCTGTTGCCGAATTAAAAGATGGAGAACTTAGTGAAGATAAGCAATGGTCACCTCAAATTTCACTTGGTACAACCGTGATGATCCCAGAAAGTTTTGTGCCTGACTTATCATTACGTATGGGGCTTTACCGACGCTTGACAGAACTTGAGAATTTAGAGCAGATTGATGAATTCGCAGCAGAGTTAATTGATCGCTTTGGTCCGTTACCCCTTGAAGTTCAACACATTCTTAAAGTCTTTTATATCAAAACCTTGTGTCGAAAAGCCCATGTAGAAAAATTAGATGCTGGGCCAAAAGGTATTGTTATACAGTTTCGCAATAACTATTTCGCCAATAGTATTGCTCTTGTTCAGTGGGTGCAAAAACAAGGTTCAATGGCAAAAATTCGTCCAGATCAAAGTATTGCTTTTATTCGCGATTGGGCTAGCGTTGATGACAGACTTATTGGAGCAGCAACGATTATGACACAACTTGTAGAAATGGCAGAACAACATTCTGTTTAAAAAAGTTTTTTTACTTTTCAGAACCATTCCTTGTTTTTAGAAGATTATTCTATTAAAATAATAAGTTATTGTTTTTTATAAGAATAAAATTTAAGTTTATAACAAAATAATCCCTTACATATTTATTTGGTTTTTCTATTATGACACTTATTGATATAATAAAAAATGGCTCAGGCGGTGTGGCCATAACAATAGCATTTGCATATAAATATTTTCTATAAATTCTCTAAAAAATTTAGATCAAGATAACATTCTTTCTTTATTACAAAGGTTGTGATGATAGTTTTTTTGTTACTCCCTTTAATTTATGGCGTCAAAAACCTTTGTGCTGGGTTATCTTTTGAAGAACAATATCAACATTTTAAAAACAAAAGAAAAAATATTTCTAAATCAGAATATTATAAGCGTTTTCAGGAACGAAATAAGTTTTTAAAAGAACAAAAAATTTGAAGGATGGAGATAATAACGAAAAATTATCATCATGTTCATGCTTAATTGTAAAACATTAGAAAATATATTGCAGAGCGATATAGGTGCTATTTTGCGTAAAAGTTTTGATTAGAAAGATAAAGATTTTAGTTGGGAAAAAGGTCTAAATAACTCAGTAAGCTCTAATTTAGTCATGGATATTAAAGAATTTCTAACAGACAGCTCTTATAGCGATGAAAAACAAATCTTTGATGATATAAAAGATAATTTTACAGAAGACGGTCTGCTTGTGAAGGATGCACTTATGCTTTGCAGAACCATTAAAGAATTACACATAATATAATACTTCCAGAAAAGAAAAAAATCTTATGAAGGATATACGATTTCATATTGAAGAATGTTTCAAGTAAAGAATATCATTTTAATTTTTATAAATTTATATTTAGTAAACTTCATAAAAAGTTATTCTATAACAATTTATTGATAACATTATTTTATATATAGAAGAATAAAATGATATTTTGAATTCACTTTTGCACTAAAATTTAAATCATTAACATTTTAAATAATGAAGAAGGCCCATAAGCATTTTTTATTATTGAGATGAGTTTTTAAGATAATTTAATAAAAGCTATTTTCTTTTCGTATATATTACCAAGCTAAAAGATGATATTCGTATATTGCTCATATGTATGATGTTTCATAAAGAGATCAAAAGAAAAGCTTTTTCTATCTTTAAGAGCATTTATTATAAATTACAAAAAATCAGTCGTTATAGATTTTTCATAAAGTTATAGAT
>NZ_NJPP01000023.1 GCF_002778015.1 Bartonella tribocorum
ATTAAAAACTGTCCATGTAATAATACTTTTCTCTTATCGGGATAAGAAAAAGATAAAAGGGCACTTTGAAAATCTTATATCCCTCATCGATTCAACACAAGTTTGCTATTGTTAATTTCGAGAAATAAAATTCTAGTAAATAAAAACAGCGATATTAAACAAATATATCTCCATAAATAAGCCCTAAAAGGGTGTACTATTTTTTTACAAAAAAGTTATAAATCGTAAAAGAGCTAGCAAGATTTCTACTTTCAAACAAAAAAGACGTTAACGAAATAATTTTCAACTTTTATTAATATATAWAAACATCCCATAGCATCTTCAAAAAAGTCATTTAAGCTCTTCTCTCTCATACAGTATAAAGCATTAAAATTTTAATTTTAAAAATGAATAAAATGCACTTACAAAATAAGTCAACCCATCAGATTTATAAAAACATTATAAGCAACACGAGAGTGCTATAAAACTAGCTAAAACCAGATGCAAAGAATATGAAAAATGCGATGATTCCCCAAAGTACTGAAAAACAATCTTCATGCTTAACTTTCATAATAGTGAGCTGATTTTTTTCTCCAATAGGGTAGATCACAATCATATCTCTATTTCGATTAACTATATTTTCCTCTTGATTAGTCAAAGACAATTCTCTTTGAAAGAAAGAGAAAGCAGTATTTACATGACTTTCTGTAACTGGTACAAAAAAAAGGATAAATAATACAAAAATATAAAAATTATTTTTAATTATTTTCAACATGAATTCACACTACCATATTTTTCTTTAAATAAGCATAGTGTAATAATAACAACAAAATCTGTAAAGACAAAAACGATTAACTAAGAGTTCATTTTATATATACTACATATTTAATTTAATGGTATATTTAATATAATTGTCATTAAAATTTGAAAAATGATAAAGAAATCTATGAGAAAATTGCGTTTTTGAAGAACCTGCTTCAAGATAAGCACATTGAAAAAATAGCCCTTGAAAACCGATATTAAACAATAAGCTTATCAACCGCTCATCTTAAAATCAAGATACTGATTTATAATCATAATCTATTGTTTTGCATTTTGAATAAAAGACTTAAAAATTATAAATTTCCCTTAAATATTAATGCTGTTTATATTGAATCAATCAAATTTATTTGCTTGTAGATCACAAACGAGAGCGGTGTGTAAGTCAAAAAACTTGAAGAAAAAATACCGCTTATGAGGTATTTTAAGGACCGAGTGCTATTGTAAAAATCGGAAGTTGATAAAATATATGATGACACCATCTTTTTACTTCAAAAACTATCAAGACGAGAGTGTACAATGTTTTTTATTATAAGGAGTTTTGTTATTATATGGATTTACCATTATACGATTTGACGCACAGCATTTGCAAAATAGGCTTAGAATACCTGATTGTTTCTTTAAAATAAGCGATGTGCAATACAATTTATAATGGCGGAGGATTCTGTTTATAATGAGAGACTGTTTATCATGGTTTCAACAGTGTTTCTTCTTTATCATCTTATAAGCGCGTCAAGATCTCTGCAATTTCACGACTCTGCGCGTCGAATAGTATACATTCATTGAGCTCCACCATCTCGACTCTTAACAAAAGAGCAAGCTGGTAACAAAAGGATAAACCGGCACCCTCACACCCTTTGCCAGCGCGTGGATGTTGCAAACCACCCCTTGGCATTTGAGATGGTTCATCAGAGGCATGCTTTTCTTGTACATTTTTATTCCGCATAGCAAGCCCCCACACACAGAAAATCCATTTGTAATGTGCAAAAGACATGACTTTTATTGACTCAAGATAGAACAGGTTTGAAATAAGAGAAACTTACGATAATAGAGCCCCTCATTCAACATAAAAATCTTTCAAGACACTGTTCAAAGTAAAATGGACAAACATTCCTATCCTTTTGTAAGATGTCTATGTAAACTTGAATAAAGAACGCAAGAATCTTGATTGAAACCAAAGTCTGTACCCTTGTAGCCTTCGCTACCACAGAAATGTTTTGCTTATCCTAAGCTCCATAACAGAAAGAAGCGTATTAAATTTCATCTAAAATTATCTTTTTAAGACATCATGAAAAAATATTTTTCATGACATGATGTGAAGTATTTAATCTACCTAAATATTGATTTATCAAAAATAAAAAGACATATCAAAAACGCTTACAAAAGATACTGATTTTAGAAGAGCTGCCGCATATTATGTCAAAAACTATGTTCGTTTTTTTCAATAAAATCTTCGTTTCTGTTAAAAAAAGCCCTCATTTTTAGAACATCCCCATGGAATGTAAAAATACACTTAATTTGCGTTTCTGTTATAGATAGATTAAACAGTAACAGCACCTTTGATTACTTTGTCTGTATTAACTTCATCTTTTGGGCAATAATTTATGATATCTCACACGCCTTTTCTAGCTCTTTTGCCTTTGGGCGCACACGAATATCACGGAGAGCACCTTCCCTTTGAAACCGACTGGATTATTGCTGAAGCTTTTGCAAAAGCCCTCACTTTACAAACAAAAGAACAACTTCATATTGCACTTTTACCGGTTGAAAAGATTGGCTATTCTATAGAACATATGGATGTTACAGGCACACAAACCCTTACCTTTTCTGACGCAATCAAGCGCTGGATAAAGATTGGTGAAAACTGCTATCACAAAGGGATCAACCGCCTTCTTCTTCTCAATGCTCACGGAGGCAATTCACCTTTAATGAGCATTGTTATCACCGAATTACGAAGACGTCTTTCCATGTTCGCTGTCGCAACAAGCTGGAGCCGTTTTGGTTTACCACAAGGTCTAATAGAACCTTCTCAACAGCATCTTGATATCCATGGAGGTTTTATCGAAACCTCTCTTATGCTCTATTTAGCTCCAGAAAAAGTCCATATGGAAAAGGCTAAAAATTTTCATAATAAACAAGCGGATATGATTGCTAATTATCGGTATTTACGCGCTTATGGTCCTCATGCCTTTGGCTGGACAATGCGTGATCTCAACACGCAAGGTGCAGCAGGAAATGCAAGCAAAGCAACACCACAAGCTGGTGAAGCAATATTTTTTCATGTTCTCTCTCAGCTTCGTGATTTACTTGATGATATCAATCGATTTAATATAAACTCATGGCAATAAAGATCAATAAAAGGTCCACTCATGGAAACGCCCTCCCCCAAAAAACTTCCTGTTACGGTCCTCACGGGTTATCTTGGTGCAGGAAAAACCACCCTACTCAATCGCATTCTCAGTGAAAATCATGGCAAACGTTATGCCGTCATTGTCAATGAATTTGGTGAAATTGGGATTGATAATGATCTGATTATTAAATCAGATGAAGAAATTTATGAAATGAATAACGGCTGTGTTTGCTGTACTGTACGTGGCGATCTCATTCGCATTCTGGAAAGTCTGATGCAACGCTCTCATCGATTTGATGCAATTATTATAGAAACAACAGGGCTTGCTGATCCCGTTCCTGTTGCACAAACCTTTTTCATGGATGATACTGTCCATGAAAAAACAACCCTTGACAGTGTCATAGCGGTTGTTGATGCAAAACATTTCCCCTCTCAACTGAAAAACAGTCGTGAAGTTGAAGAGCAAATTGCCTTCGCAGACATCGTTCTTTTAAATAAGAGTGACCTCGTCACGGTACAAGAATGTGCCCATGCTGAATCTCTTATTCTTGCGATTAATCCTCGCGCTATACTCTATACCACACAGCGCACCAATATTCCTCTTGATAAACTTCTCAATCGTGTTTTTTTTGACCTCCAACGAACTCTAGACCATGAGCCTCATTTTCTTAATCACGAGCATACAAACCAAGATGGAGATCATGTGTGTGGCCCCGATTGCCATCATGACCATCATCATCACACATCCACCATTCATGATATTAGCATAACTTCTATAAGTTTAAAAACAGGTTCTCTGCAACCAGAAAAGTTTTTCCCTTGGATCCAACAGCTTACCCAGCAACAAGGACCTGATATCTTGCGTCTTAAAGGCATTATTGCCTTTCAAGGAGATGATGATCGTTATGTCATTCAAGGCATTCATATGCTGCTTGAGGGACAACACCAACGCCCATGGCGTGAAAATGAAAAACGAGAAAGCCGCCTTGTTTTTATCGGACGCTCTCTTGATGCTGAAAAGTTAAAAACTGGTTTTGAAAATTGCGCATAAAATGAGTGACAATGCCAAACATTACCCATTATAATCTCCAAAGTTACTGCCTTTCTTGTGGTTTTATAGGCAATAAACCAGCCTTTGTTTCCGTGGAAGGTTTGATCGTTTTTTTAACCCCAGCCCCACAAATCTTTGAAGTTCATCAAGGAATAATTTCAAGTCATTTTTCCCATGACAATACTGTAATTGTCACAGGGGGAGAAGATGGAAAAGTCTGTCAAACAAGAGCAAATGGTCATATAGAACTGCTCAGCCAAAAAGAGGGAAAATGGATCAATAACGTTGTTTTTGGTCCCCAAAAATCTTTTGCCTTTTCCTCCTCACGTCTCGCATTTGTACATGTTGGAAAAGAACAACAAGAGCTCACACATGAGCGCAGTGTAGAAGGTCTGGCTTTTGCCCCAAAAGGTTTACGACTTGCCGTTGCCCATTACAATGGCGTCACACTTCATTGGTTATCAACGCAAACATCTCCCACCACATTGGTATGGAAAGGCGCTCATTGTGGTGTTATCTTTTCACCAGACAACCGCTATGTCATTTCCACGATGCAAGAAAATGCCTTGCATGGCTGGCGTCTGACTGATCATCAAAATTTACGCATGAGTGGCTACCCAAGCAAAGTCAAAAGCTGGTCTTGGAGTGCAAAAGGAAAATGGCTCGCAACATCAGGGGCTTCTGCCGCAATTGTTTGGCCCTTTCATACAAAAGACGGCCCCATGGGAAAAACACCCCTAGAACTTGGAACGCGAGCCAATACACTTGTTAGCACCGTTTCATGCCATCCAAGTGAAGAGATTGTCGCCATAGGTTTCAATGATGGAATGATTTTAGCGGCACATTTTCGCGATGGAAAAGAAGCCCTGCTAAAAGGCTATGGAAAAAGCGCCATCTCAGCACTCAACTGGGATCAAAAAGGGCACAATCTCACTTTTGGCAGCGAAAATGGTGAATGTGGTGTGATCAATATCACTGATTAAACCAAGCACCAACGCGTACAACCATCACCGATAAAAATTCCTATGAAGTCCTTGAGAAATTTCAACCCCCGCGCATCTCTACAGCGCGCAGAAATCCCAAGCACGCTCCCTCCAAAAAAATCTCCTCTCCCCAAAAAGCAATCTCCAAACCCTTCTATAATCATGAAGTCTTCCATCTCCCTAATCTCCCCCCTTTAGATAAGAAAAAGCTTTCAACATATTTTTTAACCTTTTAACATTGTTCCCTCCACACAAGAATACCCCCTCATAAGACCAAACCACCCCATCGCCTATAAAGCCATCTCTCTATCATAACCTATGCCATAGGCTATAACTCCCATACAGGCACTTTTTTCTTAGTACTTCAGAAAAATATAGCTTCTATTATCATCGAAAAAGCCTATTTATTCCCATGATCAGAAGAAGAAAACTCTATTTTTCTAAATAAAAATTTTTAACCTCCGTTCCACAGCTCAAAGGACAAAACTTTCAACTCATTCTGATTGACAATTCGGCTTCTTATCTCAACATATCAAGTTGGTTTAACAAAGAGCATTCATTGTTTACATGTCGAATGAAAGCTCTTAAAGTTGTAAAATTTTCTCATTTCAAATCTGTTTATATTGAATCAACCAAGACCATTTGCTTGCACATTACAAACAGAGAGAACCGTCTCGATATAAAACATTTCAGAAAGAACTCAAAATACTTCCTATGAACAGTTTCGAGGACTAAAGCCACCGCAATTGGAAGCGAGAAAATAGAATGATAATGCCCACTTATTACAGCAATAAAAATAATTTGTATCTTATTAGAGTTCTCTTAGCATTTATCATTGGCAAAAAGAAAAAATACCCCTAAAAACACGATAAAGCATACTTTAATTTTTATTATAGTTGCCCTAAAATTCCCTCTGTCTTTTCTAAAAAGATAAGTATTTACCCAAAATACCCAAGGAAACATCTTAAAAAAGAAAACAAATAATATGTGTATTGGCTGATATAAATGTGAATAAAGACCACAAAACTTAAACGTGTAATCTATAAAAATTAATAAAAAACGGACAAAAATAAGCATCAATACTGCTTCTTTTAAAAGAGTATACCACAAACATTCAAGCTTCTCACCTTCGCAATGAAATCTGTCTTCATATTATAACATTGAAAATTTTAAAAAAATTCCTCATCATAGAAGAAGAAAGCATATTGAGTATCTTCAATCATAAATCAAAAAAATCATGTATTGTAATGTGTTATATCAAACAATAACTATATTGATGAAGCAAAGTGAATTTTCACATATTAAAAGGCAGAAAAATCTTCTGCCTTTCATATAAAACTACACAGTGCAGCTCTTTTAAAAAAGATAGCGCAATCCAGCAGAGAAACTCGCTCCAGAAAAACCAACTTTCTTCAACCGATGCTGATAAGTGACATCTCCATGAAGGGAAAGTTTTGAAGAAAGACGCGCATTAAATCCAATCCCTACTTCTAAAGAAGAGCCAAAAGCACCTAACTGGAAATCGTTTTTAAAAGAAACAAATTGCTTATCTTCAAAACTATGCAAATAAAAAAGCTTACTATAAAAAGAAACCTCACGCCCCTCTTGAGAAACACCTAGTGTCTTGCTTAAACGCCCACCAACACGCCCCACCCATTGATGAAATTTTCCTAAATCAACATTAAGATTATCAACATCATACGCTTGATGAAACTGAAGATGCTGATAAACAACCTGAACCTGTGGATCAAAAACAACACCTTTATAGCCTATTGAAAACGTTTTACCACTTGTGAAAGAACCACTAAACTGTTTCCCTTTTAACGCCACAACTTTGCCCCGTGCAAGGGTCAAAACATCTCCTCTAAACAAACCATAAGAGAAGACCCCATCCATATAAAAACCGGTATCATGCTGAAAACTTCCATAAGCAGCAACAGACCATTTATCAAATGAACTCTTTTTACTATGCTCAACATCTTGAGGATGCAGAGAAAAGCTTCCATAAGTGCCCAACACCCCAAACAATGTACGACTGTATACATTCTCAATCTCGTTCAACAAAACACCTGCTTCCAGTGCCGTATAATCAAATTCGGCTCCATAACCATATTCAAAAGCAGATAAATTTGAAGCATAATGATAACTTCCACCATAACCGCGAACAAAAAAGGCAGAATTTTCATCGTCTTTCCAAGAAGAATGAAAAGCATTCCGCATTATCTCCAACTTCTTATTGTGCGTAGTCAGATCCATCAAACCAGTTTGGAACAAGGCATTAGGCAACAAAAGATACGTTGGCAATTGCGGAACAACAGCTCTAATTCTAGGATTAGATTTCATATCAGGCTTAACAGCAACAGAATCCGTAGGCGAAGGAGAAACCGGATCAGAGAGTATAGAAGAGGAGTTTGTTTCACTGGATGAAGATGAAGGAAGATCCGTAGAAATAGATGTTTCAGGTAAAGACGGTGTAGATGGTACAGACACTGAATCAATAGAAGGAGATTGTTCAGACGAAGAAGGCGAAGAATCTATAGGTAAAATAGTCCCTGTTGATGGTCCAGAAGAAATAGTTTCTGTTTCAGGTGAGGATGGTAAAAGTTTAGGATCTAAAGACGAAATGGGAGTAACCCTAGACTCAGGAGAATCTGATTTAGAATCAATATAAACACTTTCAAGACGGAAATCCCAGAAATCACCGCTCCCAGCAACCAATCTATTCTTTGAATCTGCTTTCCCACGAGAAGAATCTGGACCATAGCCACGAAGCTGATATTGATAAGGTAAGCCATTTATTATAGCATAATTGCTGTTTAGTTTAAAAGAATCTTCTTTTGCCTTTCCAGAAACTTGAATAAGTGAAATACTATCATCTCCTTTCTTACTCACCTCGTTATTGGAATCTTTCAGAAAATTTTCTATACGGATTACACTCGTCCCATGAGCATTTCCATAAATCAAAATACGGTCAGTTCTTTGAGGATCAAATGAGCCGTCTTTGTTCACAAACATACTCATCTTAATCTGAACATTACCCTCTGCCTTATAGGCTTCTTTATCATATTGTACCTTATCTAATAACATTATGCCATTTAAATCATTTCCTTCTCTAATATACACTTTTCCAATATACAATGTTTGATAATCTTTAGATATCAATTTCTCAAAAACAAGTGTACTATCAGAAAGTTCTATAGACGAAAGTGATGAATCTACAGGAAATGCTTCCTGCAAATCGACATGTTTCCTTTTGATTAAATGCCATGAAGAACCATGCATTAACTCTAAATGAACACTCGATATATCTTCAACACGAATACCTCCTCTAAGCATAGAATTATTTGCTTTCACCAATAGAGAAGAATTATGTTCAGCATTTAGCAGTAAATCACTAGAGATCGTTGTTTTTACTAACTCAATGGTAGCTTCAGCTCCATAACCATCATCTCCCGTACTATAAATGGCAATACCATCCGGCACATGAACAGTTGTCTCTGACAAATAAACAGATGCCTCTCCAAACAAAAATTTTTCCGTTTCTGAACGTTTATCATCATCTAAATTCAACTCATCAGCCCATCTGATTAGATCCAGCCCATAAAAATAAAAACCATTTGTTCCCTTCCCCTGCACAGAAATGTCTGATTTTTCAATCTTAATGTTTGTCTTCTTTAACTCATCTGATAAACCATATTGGTGGATTAATTTGCCATTGTTATAAGCATAGCCTGAAGAATTCTTAATCAAGAAACCATTCATATCCGTAAGCTGAACAGAACTATCCCTCAAATGAACGTCACCACCTTGAGAAATATCAAAGGCTTCTGAAAATTTATCAACATTTCTCTCATCGACAACAGTCGTGTATTTCTTTCCGCTTCCCTGAATATTTGTCGTATCAAGAAGATATCTTCCCCCAAACCTTGTTGAAAATAAGCTTTCCTTTTTAAAAGTAATCGTACTACCTGAGATCCTAACGTAGGCATTTAATTCACTAACAAAACCGCTCCCCTTTACCGCCAAATCATTTAACTCAATCTCATTTAGCTTCAAACTATCTGGCTCAATCTCAATATTTACATTAACTAAAGCAATATCTGCTTTTTCCCCAGACGCATAAACAGCACGCGAACCTCCTTGAATAGTCCCGTCCGTCATACGAATAACTGCATTATTAGCTTTAAAACCAAGTGTATTTTTAAAATTTGAATTGGTTAGAATAAGCTCCGCACCATTTGTCACATGTGCACCATATGCAGTTATTTGATCTAGATTATCGCCTATAACATTTATCTGAGAAGCATCCACAACAGTTTCTATTTTTTCTACAAATATAGCTGCCCTAGGCGTAGTACGAGGAGAGTTATCTTGAGAAACTTTTAAATGATAAGTTTTATCTCTAAACTTGTGTTTTTTACCATCATTACATACATAGAGACTCTCCGTTTCATCACAGAGAGTTTTAGAATTATTAAGATTTGCATTAATATTTGTGATTGGCAAAAAAGAAACAATAGCCGTTGTAATAAATAAAAATTTATAATCTCTAAATACACTAACCATAAGTCTACTACATTTTCCCCTTCTCCCTCCCCTAAATAAAACAGAAAATACTCACAATAACGCTAACTTAAATACAAAAACAGTGTAAAGTACAAAACTTTAATATTCATTTTGTACTTTACGCAACACTTTATAACTTATTTAAAAGTCACTTTATATTTCATAGGCGTCTAAAAACGGTAGCGAAGACCACCAGAAAAACTTATCCCAGAAAAACCGCCTTTGCTCAACTTATGCTGATAAACCAAATCACCATGAAATGCTAATTTTTGAGATAATTTCGCATTAAGCCCCAATCCAGCTTCTAGAGAAGAACCAAAAGCCCCCAACTGGAAAAAATCTTTAAAGCGCACAGATCTTTCTTTGCCAAAATCATGGGCAAAATGTATCTTGCCATAGAAAGAAACATCACGATCATTTTCAGACGCAGCAAGAGTTTTCATCAAACGCCCACCAATACGCACCATCCATTGATCAAGTTTACTCATCTCAATATCAAAATTATCAATGTCACGAGCCCCATCAAACTGAAGATGTTGATAAACAACCTGAGCCTGTGGATCAAATACAAGACCTTTATATCCTGTAGCAATTGTCTGCCCCCCTCTCAATGACATACTTAAAGGATTACCCTTCAAGGTTGTGGTCTTACCCCGTGCTGTTGTTAGAACATCTCCCTTAAACAAACCATAGGATAAAAGACCATCGACATAGAATCCCACATCATGCTGCATGCCGCCATAGACTGTGGCAGTCCATTTATCAAATGTACTTTTTTGACTTTGTGCAACATCTTGAGGTTCTAGAGAAAGCTTTCCATAAGATCCCATAACCCCAAAGGATAGAGCACTGTCAACATTTTCAATTTTTTGAAGCAAAACACCTGCCTCGATGGCATAGTACCTTAGATCGCCTCCATAACCATACTCAAGCGGGGACAAATCTGGAGTGTAACGGTAACTTCCCCCATAACCACGTAAAAATGAAGCAGGATTTTCACGACCTTCGATCATTCCACTGGAAGTGTTCCGTAATATTTCTAACTGTTTGTTCTGATTACGAATATCCATCAAACCAACGTGGAGCAAACTATTCGGCAAAAGCAGATAAGTTGGGACTTGCGGTACAACAGCTCTTACACCTCGCCCAGATGGAGGAACATTTTCAATCTTAGAAATATTATCAGCAGGAGGCGCTGGAATAGCATCAGCAGAAGGTGCTGGAATAGCATCAGCAGAAGGTGCTGGAATAGCATCAGCAGAAGGTGCTGGAATAATATCCTTAAAAGAAACGTATGTAGGAGGTGTACGTTTAGAAACCATAGGAGTTTGTCTATGATCAGCAGATGTTTGAACATATTCATTTTCTAAACGAAAATTCCAAAACTTTCCCCCATTCTGAGCAAATCTCTGTTTAACATGCTCCGCCCCTTTAGTAGCTTCTGGTCCATAAGAACGAAGAACATATTTATAAGGCGCACCATCTAATGTCACATACTCTCCATTCAATTGAAAAGAGTCATGTGCTGCATTTCCATAAACTTGAATAATTGAAACACTATGCGCTTTTTCATTTTTTTCTTTTAAACCTCCCGCAACCCCTTGTATATTGACTATAGTTCTTCCCTTAACATCACCATGAATAAGAAGCCGATCCGTTACTTGACGACCACTTGTATCATGAGGATTTAAACGAGCATTCAAATGAATCCAAGCATCACCAAAAGCTACATAAACAGTATCCTTTCCATCTCCAATATAAAGGGTTTGATATGCATGAGCCGTTCCCGCTTTCGGCTCTTCAAAAACAATAGAACTATTATAAAGATCTACCGATGAAATAAATGAAACACCTCTATAATGAGGATCTTGTAAATTTTTATGTCTTGGTTGCAATAAAGCCCACTGTGATTTATTGTCTAAGTCAAGGTGGACTTCAGAACTATCATCAACCTGAGTTTGACCGACAAGTGCAGAAGCACGAGCATGAATCTTTAGAGAAGAGCCCTTATCAGCCTTCAGCAACAAATCTCCAAAAAGCTTTGTGTCCTTTAAATGTATGGTAAGATCTTTCTGTTCACTGCTATAAATAACCATACTATCTGGAACGATAAAACGCGTCTTAGTCAAATAAACACGCGATTTTCTCTCTAACTGATACTCTGAAGCTGTCTCACCTTCAAGTCGCATACCATAAACTGCATTCCCCCTTACTGTAATATCGGAATCTTCAATCACAACCTGATAATCTTTATCGCCATTTCCTTGCAATAAAAAACCATGAGCATCCGTAACATCAATAGAACCTTTCTTCGAATCATTATTCACAAATATAACAGGACCACTTCTATATGCATGAACAGCAGCACGATCACTCTGATAACCTGCACTCAGCTCTTGTGCCCCCTTGCCATTACCACCCTTATCACTAATAGAGACCCCCCTTAAACCAGCACTCCCTCCTTCTTCTATCTTAACTCCAACCTCACCTAAACTAATATGTGTGTTCACTAAACGAACTTTACTGTAAAATTGTTCTCTTCCAGAGTTTTGAGCTTTTCCTTTTGCAATAGCCCCTACTTTGATTGCATCAATCGATCCACCAAACATGGCGAGGGAACCACTTCGAGATGCCTCTACCCCCACTAAAACGCCACTCAACGTGGAATCATCAGTCAGCATGACCGTCGCCCCTTCTGATACCTTTACACCATATTGCCAATTGTTCTTTTCTAAATCTTTCGTTTCATCCACAATACCCTTAACAGTTATATTTTCACCCCTAATTACTGTTCTTTTTTGAGACGCCTCTATGGCTACTCCATGAGCACTATTAACATTTTGATCTGTGAGCGAATAAACTTTATCCTTAATTTCATATATTCTACCATCATTACAATGATAAAATCCGGCATTCGCATCACATGAAGACTGATTTTTTCCAGAAGAGACTTGAGATTTAGTATTACTCGCAAATACATCAACATTGTGCGTAGAAAAAAGAAGTGCCGTTGTAAAAGTAAATAAAGAGAAACGATTTTTAAATAAATTTACCATAATTTTGCCTCCCTTAATTAAGAGAAATATGCAACGTACCAAAAAACTTAACCAAAAGAAATTTAATCCATTTTAATTTAAAGTATTGGATCTGGTATCACTTTTTGTGTTTTATGTAAATAACTAAAATACAGTATAAATTTTTTGTTTTTATAAAAAAATCTGTAAAAAATAGAACTGAAAAATAAGAGAAAAATCATCTTTAAAGTTGTTGTTCAAAAACAACTTTAAGAGGTTTATGTGCGTTAAAAGCCTACTTTAACTGATCCTCAATCAATACTCAAAGCGCATATAATCAATATATTTTGGATAAATATCATATTGAAATAATATGCACTCTACAAACAGTATCACATTGATTTATAATGTTTATTTATCGTTACTCACATTGAATCCCCCCTGAATACCGTAAAGTTCTCTTATTGAAAATCTATGTATAGCTGAATCAATAAAAATCATTTTCTTGCACGTCATAAACGGAGAGAACATAAGAGCCAAATTGTATAAAAAAGGACTAAAATGCCTCTAATAAACCATCTCTTGTGCCAAAAGCTATCACAAAAGAGCTGTCACAATTCGCAATATTAGGAAACAAACAAATCTTAAGTATATGCCCAAATTATGAAAAAAAGAGAGCATATCTGTCTATTTTTAGGCAAAATTTATAGAAATACAGCCTCATTGAAAAAGAGGTGGAAAGTGTAAAAGTCAACATCAGTTCCTATTTTCACCATTTCCTTTTCATTCAACTCTACAATATTCAAAAGCATTCAGAGCCGTATTTTTAACACGTGAAGATGACACATAACTTCAACTTTTAGTTATTATCATCTATAAAATACAGCTTTCAAAAAACAATACCTCATTATGTCTTCAATCGCCAATTTTTTCAAATATATCTCATTTTTCCCACCATTTCACAACAGCACCAAATATATAATATAAAGCATCATCGAATACGGTCCTCATTACGCTTGAGGAGTATTATTTTCTTGATCAATTTCTAATGCTGTAAGTCCTATCTTCCAAATACAATTCACAAAGCTATATTGCCACTGGCCTTTTCTTAAACAACCGTCTTTTTTTAAAACAATTATGTATCCAACAGCCAATCCTATACATGCAAATGAATGTTTTTTCTAGATCAAGAGCATTATTAAAACATATCTTTATAAAACAGCATATTATAAACAAGGTGAAAAAACTCTAAAATACATACTTTAAAATGATAACATACAAATGTATTAAAATTTTCAAGAAAAACGAAAAAAATCCAACCAGAAAACATATTAAAGATATGTACCGTCACACTCTATAAAAAGGCGATAACAACAAAAGGAATAAAGAACGAGAAAAAGCCACAAGTATAGCTTGTGGCTTTTTTAAAGATTAATCAAAAACAAGAACAACACTAGAAATGATAACGCAATCCACCAGAGAAACTCGTTCCAGAAAAACCCGCTTTCGTTAGCTTATGCTGATAAACCAAATCACCGTGAAGAGAAAAGTTTTGAGATAATTGGGCATTAAAACCTAATCCTGTTTCTAGTGAAGAACCAAAATCACCTAACTGGAATGCATCTTTAAAGTGCACAGATTTCTTTTCTCCAAAACCATGAGCAAGATTAAGCTTTCCATAAAAAGAAACAGCTTGATTCTCATCAGTAACAACCAGCATCTTTGTTAAACGCCCCCCAACACGAGCTATCCACTGATGAATATTTCCAAGTTCAATATCAAAACCATCCACATCATGCCCCTTATTAAATTGAAGATATTGATAAACAACCTGAGCTTGCGGATCAAACACAAAGCCGTCATCTCCTACCATAAATGTTTTACCAGTCGTCAATGAAGCACTTAAAGGTTTTCCCTTTAATGTTGCCGTTTTACCCCGTGCCGTTGTTAAAACATCCCCCTTAAAAAAACCATAAGATACAAGACCATCAACGTAGAAACCCGTATCATGCTGCATACCACCATATGCCGCAACTGACCATTTATCAAATGTACTTTTTTGGCTCTGTTCAACATTTAAAGGTTGCAAAGAAAATTTCTCGTAAGCACCTATAATTCCAAAAGAACTGCTACCATACATATTTTCGATTGCTTTTAGCAAAACACCTGCCTCTATAGCATTATAACCAAGCTCACCGCCATAACCATATTCAAGCGCAGAAAGATTTGAAGTATAACGATGATTGCCACCATAACCTCTCACAAAAAAGAGAGGATTTTCACGACTTTCTAACGATCCTCCAGAAGCAATTCGCAAAGCTTCTAAGCGCTTATTTTGATTGCTAACATTCATCAAACCAATATGAAACAAGGCATTAGGCAAAAGGAGATACGTTGGAACCTGTGGAACAACAACTTTAACTTCCGGTTTAGGAGGAGGAGAAGGCTCTGGAGCTGGTTCTGGAGAAGGCATCGGATCAAGATCTGGTTTAGGCTTAGTATCAGAATCTATCGATCGACTTTCAAGACGGAAATCCCAAAACTCTCCGCTTCCTTCAACTAATCTTTGCTTCTCGTTTGCTTTTCCTAAATTAGATTGTGGACCATAACCATAAAGCTTATATTGATAAGGTAATTTGTTTAACGCCACATACCCACCTTCCAACTGAAAAGAATCCTGCTCTGCTTGTCCAGAAACCTGAACGACTGAAAGTCCTTGATCATTTCTGCCCCTACCTGTGTATCCTCCTGGACTTCCTGCAACAGCACGCACATGAAGCATTGTTTTTCCCGAAACATCCCCATGAATTAAAACACGATCAGTTTTTTGATGATCAAGGTCTCCCCCTTCATTCAGATATGTATTTAAATGAATATGTGCACCATCTTTTGCTTTATAAACTTCACCCTTTCCCCGTCCAACACGAAGGGTTTGATAATCATCAACAGAAGAAGATTCTTGTCTTTTAAACTTAATAGAGCTCTTATCCATAAGACTGACCAATGAAATAGAAGAATCACGTTGATCTTTTTGCAAATTTTGTGGTAAAATCCAAGTGGAGTTTTTTCCTAAATAAAGTTCGGCATTAGAATCTTTATCAACGTGAGCGCCACCTTCAAGCGTAGAATCAATAGCCAAAACCGTTATAGACGCCCCTTTCTCAGCCTTTAACAAAGCACTTTCTGAACGAAGAGTACTTTTCATCAAACTCACCACACCAGAAATAACATTGCGACCATAAAGAGCCACATCGTCTAAAACAGAAAAATTTGTTGTGTCCAAATTAACAATTTCTAATCTCGCTGGAGCTTTTTCTTCCTCTAATGAAATCTCCTCTTTTTGCCCCTCACCTTTTCTCCATGGCTTCTCTCCTCGCAAATAGACACCATAAGATCCTTTACCTTTTACCGTAACAGAAGAAGATTTAAGATTAACTTTGGACACAGCTCTCCCAGACTCAGAATTTTCATTCGATGGCTCTTTAATTCCCTGCTGAGGAGTAGAATCGACTTGATTTTCTAATAATATGCCATGGACATCCATAGCATGAATAGTCGTACCTTTTAAATTAATATCCCCCCCTAAATCCGTACGCAAAACTGCATGATTACCCGAATTTTTTTCTTTACCCTTCCCAGTAATTTTAACATTCTTGAGATTTACTTTCCCCCCTAACATCGAAGAAACACCATGGCTGTTCATAAAATCAACAGATCCACCTAACATCACGATTTTTGAACGATCATAACTTAAAAGACTTGCATTCCCATTAGCCGTCTTAATTGCTGTATCTTTTAAACGAACAAATGAACCATCTGCTGCATCAACACCTTCATGACTTTCCTCAATCTTTCCCTTTTCTACCTTAATCACTCCATTAGTCGCACGAAGGGCTATGACTGCATTTTTGATAGTCGGAGCTTCAAAAACAACCTTACCTTTTTCTAATACGTGCACCCCCACTAAAAAATCCTTATCAGCAACTTGACTGCTAACCATTACATTTTTTCCACTAACCCCTGTTCTTACTCCCTTCACGGTTATAGCAGTAACGTTAGTTGGGTCCCACCCATGCATAGCTTTATAAGACCGATTATCAATTTTATCTTCTTTACAATTATCGCATATATAATACGCACCATCATGTATTATAAGCTTATTATTTTCATATATTTCACGAGCATATTTACTTCCTGTTTCCCCTCTCATTCCACCCCCAAAACCATTACCCACGTTATTAGGATAAATAGGCCACCCATCAACACCACTAATAGGAAGAGGGGGGATAATCTCAACAATAGGAATATTATGTCCATCAGCACTAACGGTAAAATAAATTGGTTCTAAAAAACCAGTAATTGAAACGCTATGCCTAGCGGCCCCTATATTTCTACCGCTAACACTATGAGCAGGAAGATTAACACCTTCCTCTGCCCTTGCACCAACGACTATTTCATTTTGGAGCAAAGAGAGGATAGCTGTTGTTACAGTATATAAACACAGATGATTTCTAAATACTTTAATCATAGTTCCCTCGAAACTTTCCTTCCCCTCTCATTAAAAATAAAAGCACTTGCAAAACATCGCATTGCGCACCTCAAAATATGAAGGTGTAACAAAAAAGACATGCCTCATGCTCATTTGAACCGTGCAATGAATTATCTCAATAAACTTATCAGAAGCTCTACGCTCAAAACTATTTATAAGAGAATAATAACAAAGCACACTTTATGGGTGTATAATGCATTCTGTATTTCGTGTAAAGAAAAAATAAAATCAATACGTGTAATTTAATAAAAAACACAACTAAACCTTGTGAAATTTAAAAATTAATCCACAAAGCAATGAATGAAAAAGGATTTAAATTAGTGAAAAACAAACGCTCAAAAACGAGCTTTCGAAAGCGTCAAATATTATATTAGATAAGATCAATACGACACTAAAAAAGAGAACATAAGACAGACCGGGCTTCTGCACGCTTAAGAAGCTTATACAAATGAGTCACTTTATCGCATCAGCAGCAAAAAATTTAAGCAAATTTTCTTTAGCACCAAAAAAACACGCTCATACGTACAATAAACTATGTCTTTTTTCATTCATATCAAGAAGACGAGAAGCTTTTAAGAACAAGATAAGTGTTATAAAGAAAAAAGGCAGCACACCGTGCCGCCTTTTTTAAAAAGTACATACTGTACCTTATACTAGAACTGATAACGTACCCCTCCGGAGAAACTTACTCCCGAAAAACCAGCTTTACTGAGCTTATGTTGATAGAGAACATCAGCATTCAGAGAAAACTGTGGCAACAATTTGGTGCTAAAACCTAATCCTGCCTCTAATGAAGAACCAAATGCTCCTAACTTGAAAGCATCATTAAAATGCACAGACTGTTTCTCTCCAAAACCATGAGCAAGATAAAGCTTACCATAGAAAGCAACAGCATTCACACCTTCAGAGCCTGTAGGATTCTTGGTTAAGCGTCCACCAACACGTGCCACCCATTGATCAACTTTTCCCATTTCAATATCAAAATTGTCAATATCACGAGCTTTATTGAACTGAAGATGTTGATACACAACCTGAACCTGCGGATCAAAGACTAAGCCCTTATATCCTGTTGCAATTGTCTGACCACCAGATAAAGAAACACTCAAAGGATTACCTTCTAATGTAGCTGTCTTACCCCGTGCCGTCGTTAGAACATCACCTTTAAACAGACCATAGGATAACAGACCATCAATATAGAAGCCAACATTATGCTGCATACTACCATATACCGTAGCAGTCCATTTATCAAAGGCACTCTTTTGGCTTTGTTCAACATCTTGCGGCTGCAGAGAAAGTTTTCCATAAGTTCCCATAACACCAAAGGATAGAGCACTGTCAGTATTTTCAATAGTTTGCAGCAGTACACCTGCCTCTACACCATGATAGTCAAATTCGCCGCCATAACCATATTCAAGTGCCGATAAATCTGAAGCATAATTATAATTTCCACCATAGCCGCGTAAATATAAAGCAGGATTCTCGCGAACCTCTACCATTCCTGTAGAAGTCATCCGCAAAGTCTCCAACTGTTTGCTTTGATTGTTAATATCCATCAAACCAGTATGGAATACGCTATTAGGCAAGACGAGATAAGTTGGCACTTGTGGAACAACAGACCTGACAAAGTTTTCAGGAAGGGCAGCAGATTTAACATATTGATTTTCCAAACGGAAGTTCCAAAACGCTCCACCATCCTTAACAAATTTCTGCTGAACATGCTCCTGTTTGGAAGTCGCTTCTGGAGCATAAGCACGCAATGTGTATTTATAAGGTGAGTTCGCCAGCGCAACATATTTTCCTTCGAGTTGGAAAGAATCCTTCTTTGCATTTCCATAAACCTGAATAATTGAAACACTGTGAGCAATCTTGGCATTCGCTTTAGCATCTCCTACATTGCCCGCATTACCCATTACATGTATTTTTGTTTTTCCAGAAACATCACCATGAATGACAAGTCGATCCGTGACTTGCTGATCACGCGGACCATGAGGATTTAAACGTGCATTGAGAAGAATTGAAGCATCCCCCTCTGCCTCATAAACTGTGCCTTTTCCATTTCCAATATGAAGTGTCTGATACATCCCTTCAGATTCAGAAGGCTTAAACGTAATAATACTATCTACAAGACTTACAAAAGAAACACATGAATCCACACATCCTAAATCTGGTGCACCCAAATCCTTCTGGACGCTTCTTTTTAGAACCCACTCTGAACTATTGGCTAAGTTTAATTTTGCGTAAGAATTTTTATCGACACGAACAGCACCTGCAACAACAGAAGCATCAACCAAAACCGATATATTAGAATCATTTTCAGCCTTCAATAATAAATCACCAATAAGAGTTGTTTTATTTTCTAATGACACATGACCACCAGAATTATTACCGTAGATCGCTATACCCTTTGCAACTTCAAACTCAGTTTTTTTCAACGAAACTGTCCCTATTATGCCTATAGGTGTTTTTTCTTGTTCGGATACAGCGCTCGGTTTAACAACATTTTCTTGCTCATGCGCTTCTTTCTGTATTGCCCCATCAAAATATATACCGTAAGTTCCACCTACTATAACATTAGAATCCTCGATATTCGCGTGATTCACAGCAGGAGGAACCTCAGCAGATCTCCTTCTCCTAGAAGAATTTGTCTTAACCACATCATCACTCTTCACAAACCATAAAGCATGAGCATCCGTAAAAACACTTCCGTTCTTAAAATCAACAGAAGCATTATCACTCAACAGAAAAGCTGCACTTCCAAAATTATTTGTAGAACTTGACTTCCCTTCTTCTTTTTTCATTGTAATGTTAACTTTGTCTAACTTAATGTTGCCCCCAGCTTTTGACCTTACAGCCACTCCCTCTGCCAGAGTAATAGTTCCAGAATTCATAGTTATATCACCAGCCTGACTCGCCAGAGCAGCCACAGCCAAATCCCCCGTCACGCTAATTTCCGTATCCTTTAAATTAATAGATGATCCAGAACCTGCTAACGCACCCACATAACGCGCATTAACCGTTCCACCAATCATTGTAACCTTTCCACTCCTTTGCGCTTCAAGGCCAATCATAGAAGACTGAATTGTAGAGTTGCTTTCCAAAACAACTTCTCCCCCCTCTTCTGCAAGCACAGCACTCACAGCCTGTATTTGAGTCAAATCAACATCATTTTCACTATCAGAAGAATCCACACCTCCAATTGTAGCCCCCTTTAACGTAATAACTGTATCCTGACCTTTCACACGCATAGAATGCTGAGTTTTATCACTTGTCTTCAATATAAGGTTTGTGAATGTCCGCGATTGACCATCACTGCACGAATAAACAGTCTGCGATCCTTGTCCACCATTATTCACATCACTACATGTAGAAGAAGACGTTTCTTCAGAAGGTACAGAAGTAGAAGGGTACATAGCAGCAGCCGATTGTATAGATGCTGGCCTTCTATCTGTATCAGATCTCAAAAGTGAATCGCCTCGAGCAGGGGCAGATGGAGAAGGTTGAGTTTCCGCAGATGAAGGGTCTGATGGTACAGAAGATAGCGCATACTTCACCTCTTCTAAACGAAAATCCCATACTTTCTCCTTATTTTTCAAATTTTCATCAAAATACTGTATGCTCTTTCCTGCACTAACTGAATCATAAGCACGAAGGATGTATTGATAAGGTGTACCTAATGTAACATAACCTCCATTCAGCAGAAAAGAATAAGCTGTTGCATCCCCATAAACCTGAATAATTGAAATACTTTCAGGCACATTTGTAGATGGACTTCCACTAACTTTACTCTGAGACGCTTCGCTACTTTGACCATCATTCACATACACTACAGTTAGCCCAGAAACATCACCATCAATTAAAAGCCTATCAGAAATTACACCTTCAGAAACATTAGAACCTCTATTTACATTGAAATAAATCTTCGCGCCTTCACCTGCATCGTAAACCGTACCGCTCCCTTTCCCAATTCGAAGCATTTGATAATTGCTACGACTACCATCATTCTCTACAGACATAAATTTAATAGAACTATTTAAAAGCTTTATAAACGAAATACGTGAATTCATAGCATAACTAAATGTGCCGTGAGCAGTTTCAAGTTTTGCTATTTTATTTTTTTTCAAGTGCCACTCAGATCCCTTTGACAAAAGAAATTTAGTATTTGAGCCATCCTCAGTGTGAACATCACCTATTATTTTAGAATCTTCTGCCAAAATGAAAAGATTAGAATTCGCCTTAGCAATCGATAACACATCACCAGAAAGCTCCGATTTATCTTCTAAAATAACAGCACCATTAAATTTGCCAGCATAAACAGCTATACCAGCTGAATCTGGAGTTTTGAACGTAGTTTTCTTTAAGAAAACCAAATGCGCCGCGTCCGATTCAGAGTTGATTACTGAGGAAGATGATCCATTTTCATTTTGATCTCTGTATTCTCTATCAAAAAATATACCATAAGAATTTTTGTTTGCTGTGATGGTAGAACCCTCCATCCTAGCAACAACTTTCCATTTCTTTAGGCCCAGAACATCATTAGAACGCCCAACCTCTGAATTAACAATACTTCCCAAAGAACGATTCATAAAAGAAGAAACCTGAGCAAAAGTAGTATCCTCAACTGAGCTGTCTGGAACGAATACTACAGAACTGATATCACTTTTGGCGCTACTATCATTTTCAGTGGTGGTAGTGTTTCTAGTGGGTGCAGGGAAAAGCGTATCTGCCTTATTATCACCAAAAATTGATAGAACACTAACTCTACTACCTGTAAAAGTTCCCCTATCAAAAGAGATAAACCCATTCTGTATCATAAAGCCGTTACTCCTATACTCATTTCTATCTTTTTCCACTGACACTGTAACGCCATCCAATGCAACAGATCCCCCTGTGTCCACAATAACCGCCGCACCATTATCATCTAATAAGGAAATCTTTCCACCTATCATCGTTATGCCAGATCCGATACTACGTAGACTTACACTCCTCACCAAAACGTCCACATCCTCCAAAAAAACAGATGATTGGGATCTAGCAATAACCGCATGATCAACATCATAGATTTTTCCACCTCTCATAAAAATCTTCCCACCATTTATAATCTCCATAGCAATGTAAAAATCATGCATGCTCGATTGCTTCAAACTAATCTTTGACCCCTCATGCCCAGACAAAGCACTACCATAATATGAAGCAATCAGTTTTGGATTTTGCCTGTCTGAAATGCTCCCCAAACCCTGCTTAAAAACTTCGTTAGACATGTCCACTCCTGTCAGATTAACAATAGTTTCTTTAAGAGTTCCATTTTCCTCCGTACTAGCCTTCCCCTTCACATATATAGCATCCCTTATTCCTCTACGTACATCACTACCCCCGCCTCCTTCGCCGTTTCCACTCCCGCCTCCTTCGCTGTTTTGGGTTTCCTGTTTCTTTATAATAATTTTACCAAAATATCCTATATGAGCCTTACCATCTGCACAAAAGATAGGATTTCGCACTCTCTCATAGAATTTCATATTACAATCACTAGTAGCCTTAACCTCTGCAGTGTTCCATTCAGATCCAACATCCCATCCTAACTGAGAAGCCTGCATACTTTTAGTAGAATCAGCTTGTGCAGAAGCACCATTGCTCGAAGAAACATCTATAACTTGTAAAAAGATGAAAGCACTTGTTGTGAGTGCGTACAAACGTGTACGCTGTTTAAATACATTGATCATATGTCAAACTTCCTAAATATAATCTTGCAAAAGCACTTGAATTAAGTGAAAATAAAGTAACTGCACATTTTGTAACATACATTAATACGTTTTATAACAAAATGTAAAATTATTGCAATTCATTTTGTGTATAAAAATGTCTAAGTATAAAGTTTAAAGTGCGTAAAATTTTAATATTTTATAGAAAAAAGGATAAAATGATGGTGATAAAATACCTAAAATGGATAACTTCTGTTCTGATAGTTGTAATGAGTGTTTCAATAAGTTTTGCAACCTTTTCATGGGCCGGTACAGATGTTAAAGCAAACATAACAATTGATCACGTTTCAGGAAAAACTTCTGTTCCAGCTGCTCCACAAAAGGTTATTGTATTTGATATTGCCTCGCTTGATAACATGAATCGCCTTGGAATCAAAGCAGTAGTCGGTATTCCAGAAGGAAAAAAACCTTCATATTTGCAGCAATTCAATGATGCACAATATGAAAAAATTGGTACCCTTTTTGAACCTGATTATGAAAAAATTGCCACTCTTCAGCCTGATTTAATTATTATTTCCTCAAGAACTCAAGCCAAATATAAGGATCTATCCAAAATCGCTCCAACGATTGACTTAACTGTAGGAAATGAAAATACTCTTGCAGATATTGAACGGAATGTGTCTATACTTGGAAAAATTTTTGGCAAAGAACAGGAAGCAGAAAAGGAAATTGCAAAACTTAAAGAAAATTTAGCAAAAGTTCGTGAAAGCACTGAAGGAAAAGGGACAGGGCTCGTCCTCATGACCTCTGGTGGAAAAATTAGTGCTTTGGGTCCAAAATCACGTTTTGACATTCTCCATTCCACCTTTGGAATTGCTCCTGCAACCGATAAACTCACCGTACAAAAACATGGGCAGCTCATTTCTCCTGAGTTTATTCTTGAAACCAATCCTGATTGGTTATTGGTTATTGATCGGGATGCTGCTATCGGACGAGAAGGACAATCTGCTGCACAATTGCTCGACAATGAACTTGTCCACCGCACAACGGCTGGCAAAAAAAAGCAGATTATTTATTTAGATTCTTGGAGTTGGTACCGCGCAGCTGGTGGTTTAACAGGGCTTAATGAAGCAGCACAACAAATCAACGAAGCCTTTACAAAAAGCAAATAAGCATATGAAATAGCTTGCTTGTTATAAAAATAAAATTTAGAAGCAAAGGTTGTTTATAAGCTACCTTTGCTTTTTTTCTGTTGGAAAATGACGTGAAAAATTATTGGATAACCATAACAATTCTTATTCTGCTTTCTATTCTCAGTATTTTTGTTGGTTATTCAGATATAAAACCTTCTAACCTTTTATCAAGTGATCCCCATGCGTGGCTTATTTTTTGGCAAACACGCCTGCCCCGTACAATTGCAGTCCTTTTGGTAGGTGCAGCACTTGCCCTCTCCGGCATGATTATGCAACTGCTTGCGCGCAACCGTTTTGTCGAGCCGTCCACTGCTGGAACTGTTGAATCAGCCTCCCTTGGCATTGTTTTTGTGATGATTTTTCTACCCAATATTCCTGTTTTAGGAAAAATGATGATCGCCACTGCTTTCGCAATGACTGGCACACTACTCTTTATGTTTTTATTGCGCAAAATTCCTTTAAAATCGGCTCTCATTGTACCGCTTATAGGAATTATGCTGGGCTATGTTATTGGCTCCCTAACCAATGCTATTGCTGATTATGAAATGTTGCTTCCTTCTCTTCAAGCTTACTTATTTGGCAGTTTTGCCATGATTCTTGAGGGAAAATACGAACTCTTATGGTTTTCTCTTCCCCTTTGCATTCTTGCCTATTGTACTGCTGATCGTTTTACTGTCGCAGGTCTTGGGGAAGATTTAACCAACAACCTTGGACTAAATTATCGTGCAGTCATGCTCTTTGGTCTTTTTATTGTCGCATCAATCACTGCTGTCGTTGTCTGTACAGTTGGCCGAATTCCTTTTATTGGACTCATTATTCCAAACCTTGTTTCAAATTTTAGGGGTGATAATATGCGCCACACTGCTCCTTGGGTGGCAATAAGCGGTGCAGGACTTCTCTTGATCTGTGATCTTTTAGGACGAATCATTCACCCTTCTCTTGAAATTCCCATCAGCACGATGATGGGCGTTATTGGTAGTTTTGTTTTCATGATACTGCTGTTGCGTTGGAGAAAACGTCTTGGATAGAAAGAAAACAACAATACTTATCTTGACAACATTTATCGTAATGGCATGTAGCCTTATTAGTCTTTACATGACATGGAATATCAATATCTATACGTGGACATTTCGGCTCACAAAACTCATCTCTCTTCTTCTCATTGCCTATACGATTACAGTTTCTACGATTCTCTTTCAAACAGTTATTAATAATCGCCTTCTTACCCCTTCACTAATGGGGTTTGATCAGCTTTATATTTTCATAAAAACGATCATAATGTATTTTTGGGGTTCTCTTTCGCTACCCTTTTTAAATGAAGAAGGACAATTAGTTCTTGAAGTTCTTATCCTCATTTTCTTTTCCATAAGTCTTTTCCGCTGGCTTTTTTCAGGCAGCCTACAAGGGCTTCATTTAACGCTCTTGATTGGTATTATTTTGGGGGGATTTTTTTTCAGCTTACGCATGTTTATGCAATTGCAACTCAATCCAGATCAGATGATGAATTTAACGGATATTATGTTTGCAAATTTTAATAAATTCAATACGTCACTTGTAAGCTTTGCGACAATCATTGTTCTCATCGTAAGCCTAGTTGCTTGGCGCTCACGCCATCTGCTTGATGTTCTTGCTTTGGGACGTGAAAATGCCCTTAATCTTGGAGTAGATTATCGCAAAAGCGCGACAGCTATTCTGATTTTTGTTTCTATTCTTGTTTCCATTTCCACCGCACTGGTCGGACCAGTTACCTTTTTTGGATTACTCGTTGCCAATCTTGCATATGGACTCTCCCCACAAGCAAAACACGGGGTTGTTTTACCGATAGCGATATTATTAGCAATTATTTTTCTGGTTGGAGGACAGTTTATCTTAGAACAAATTTTTCATATGGCAGGACGTTTAAGTTTTATTATTGAGTTTTGTGGCGGTATTGTTTTCTTAACATTACTGATGAAGGGAAAACTAAAATGATTGAGATAAATCATCTTTCCAAGGCTTATGGAGCACGATTGATTATCGATGATTTATGTCTCAAGCTCCCTAAGGGGGGAATTATTTCTCTCATTGGTCCCAATGGTTCTGGTAAATCAACGCTTTTGATGTTGATTAGGCGTCTTTTACCGCGTCATAAAGGAACAATTCATATCGACAACCTTGACATTGATAAAATGCCCCATGCTATTTTGGCACAAAAACTCTCAATTTTGCGTCAAGATAATCCTTTATCCTTTCGTCTTACCGTTTACGATTTAGTCAGTTTCGGGCGCTATCCTTACTCAAAAGGCTGGTGTACACATGAAGACAAACAATTTATTGACAGTGCTCTACGATATCTCGGCTTACAAGACTTAAAAGACCGCTTTTTGGATGAACTTTCTGGTGGGCAGCGCCAACGTGCTTTTATTGCCATGGTTATTTGTCAAGATACCGACTATCTCTTGTTAGATGAACCTTTAAACAATCTTGATATGAAACATGCTGTTGCCATGATGAAGCAGTTACGCCGCACAGCTGATGAACTGAAAAAAACCATTCTCATTGTGATGCATGATATTAATTTTGCTTCCTCTTATTCAGATATGATTGTTGCCCTCAAAAATGGCAAAGCAGCATATTGTGGAACAGCAAAAGAAATTATGCAGCCAGAAATCCTTAAAGATATTTATGATGTGGATATTCAGATCAAAACAATCAATGACATTCCTATCGCCTTTTATTATCGATAAATTCTTCTCATCATCAATAATCGTAAAACTTCTCTTTTGTCCTTGCGTGCACTTTAAAATCTGCTAAAAATGGCGACATTGGCTTATTGGGGAATAGTTTAATGGTAGAACAGCGGACTCTGACTCCGTCAATCTTGGTTCGAAGCCAGGTTCCCCAGCCAGTGTAGCTTTGTAGCTTGTGTAGTTGTAGCTTTGTAGCTTGACATCTGGTTTTGCACAATTTGACAGCATATTTTGCATCAATTTATTTTTTTTCGAAGGGTTTTTAAGGGGGTCTCAAAGGGTCTTCAAAGACCTTTCAAAGGCTGTTTTAAGATTCGTAATTTTGAATGTGAATCTATTGGATTTTGCTCCTCTACATTTTTTATCCTACAAAGCATGATAATCACACGTATTCTCTGAGACGCTCCTATTGTCTGCTAGATCGCTAAAGCGTGTAAAATCGGATTGAAAGGCT
>NZ_NJPP01000024.1 GCF_002778015.1 Bartonella tribocorum
ATTTTGTGATAGGCGATTACGATGGATGCTGGTGTGCACCGGCTTTGTGCTGCGGAGCTTTTGGGCTATAGTGATATTGATGCCGTTGTGGTGCAAGCTGATAAGGACAATGCTGCGCTTTTAGACGTGGCGGAAAACCTCTTTCGCAATGAGTTGTCATGATTGACCGTGCGCTTTTTGTGCAAACTTATCGCGGATTGTGGGAGAAAAAGCATGGGAAAACTAAGCGTGGCGGTGAGCACGGTAATCAATATACAAAGGACAAAGTGGCAAAAGGGTAAAGTCTGCACTTTGAGTTCCCCTTAAAAACCCTTCGAAAAAAATAAATTGATACAAAACCTGCTGTCAAATTATGCAAAACCCGATGACAAGATACAATTGTTAATTTTTTGAAAGAGTTCTGCGTTTCCACCAACCAATACGCGCAGTTTTAGGAGCATCATTAGACTCTGATGAAATCATAACGGGTTGATTAATTGTTTTTTCAATGTGAGAAGAAGAGGATTCTATAACTTCTCCCATCTCCGTTCTACTTTCTTTTTCTAATGTTTTTTGTGTTTCTGTTGTCTCTTTAGAAGAAGATTTTTTACGTGTTCTACGTGTTGATTTTTTATTATTTTCAGGAGTTTTATCCTCTCCCTCATGAACAGATTTATCTGCTTTTTTTGTTTTTATTTTACGGACTGAACTGCTCTTAGGCTTTTCTTCAAGAGATTTTTGTTTTGCAACATTTTGATTATTCTCTAGAGAAAGATTATTTTCTACAGCTTTTGAAGGACGTGTTTTACGTTTTTTAGGTTTAACATTTGTATCAACTTTTGTTGCTTCATCTTGCTGTTGTACATCGATAGCTTGTGTATCATTTTTTATTTCTTCAAGTTTAGAAGATTTCGCGGATGGAACACGACGTTTGCGGTGCGTTTCTTTAATTTCTACTAAAGCCTGCTGAGCAAAATCTCCTACTGGTTCTGCGTAAGGAATGCGAATCTGATGAAAACTATTATCTTGATTGCGTCGACCACCACGACGTCCTCTACGGCGTCCTCGACGATAAGAATCATCACTCAAGGTATCTTCTTTTTTATGAACGGTGGAGGAGAGAGTATGATCAGTAATTTCATCGTGACGATTTTTGCGTCGACGCTTTTGATTTGTTTCAATGGAAGGGGTATTTTCAATAGATTTATTTTTTACGAAAGCAGAATCTTCGATTTCTTGCTTATTGTCATCTTCCAATAAAGATTGAGAAATCCTTTCTGCTATTGTACCTTTAGAAATAATAAGATGTTGCGTTCCAATACTATCATCTGCTTCAATACTGATATTAAGTTTAAAGCGTTCTTCTAAATTAACAAGAATATTGCGTTTATGATTTAACACATAAAGCGCTGTTGCTACGGGTGTGCGCACAATAATGTTATATTGCGAATTATAAAGAAGATATTCTTCAATTGAGCGCATGACATGTAAAGCAATTGATGATTCAGAACGTATACTTCCTGTTCCTGCACAATGAGGGCAAGGTTGCGTTGTGCTTTCTAAAACGGATATGCGAATACGTTGACGGCTCATTTCTAAAAGGCCGAAGTGTGAAATATGGCCAACTTGAATACGAGCACGATCATTTTTTAAACAGTCTTTTAATTTTTTTTCGACCAATCGCACATTGCGTTCTTCAAGCATGTCAATAAAATCAATCACGATTAAACCCGCAAGGTCACGTAAACGTAATTGACGCGCTACTTCTTCTGCAGCTTCAATGTTAGTTTGTAAAGCTGTCTTTTCAACAGAGAATTCTTTCGTAGAGCGTCCAGAATTTACGTCAATCGCAACGAGTGCTTCTGTTTGATTAATAACAAGATAACCACCAGATTTTAAAGAAACCTGTGGTTGCAACATTTTATCAAGCTGAATTTCAATATTATTTCTTGCAAAAATAGGTATCGGATAGCGATAAGGCTGTACGACTTTTGCATGACTTGGCATGAGCATACGCATAAAGTCTTTTGCTTCCCGATATCCTTGATCTCCAGAGACAAGAATTTCACTAATGTTCTTATTATAAAGATCTCGTATAGAGCGCTTTATGAGATTACTTTCTTCATGAATAAGGCACGGCGCCGTTGACTCAAGTGTCAAAGTGCGAATAGTATCCCATAACCGCATAAGATATTCATAATCGCGTTTAACTTCAGCTTTTGTTCTATTGGCACCAGCGGTTCGTAAGATAACGCCCATCCCCTTTGGAACGGCTAATTCTTTTACGATTTCTTTAAGACGCTTACGGTCTTGCACATTCGTAATTTTTCGTGAAATACCACCACCGCGTGCTGTATTGGGCATGAGAACAGAATAACGGCCTGCCAGAGAGAGATATGTTGTAAGTGCGGCACCTTTATTACCACGTTCTTCCTTGATGACTTGCACCAACAAAATTTGACGTCGTTTAATCACTTCTTGAATTTTATACTGGCGCCCTTGTTTTCTTTGATACGCAGGAATTTCTTCACGGATGTCTTCAGCACCGACCATTTCGATCTCATCATAAGAGACATCGACATTTAATATTTCTTCTGTTTGGTCAATTGTTACAGCTTCGGATGCGATATCATTTTCAACATCGGCTGCTATAGTATTGTTTTTCGCATTTTTTTTTGTTCTTTTGGGGCGTTTTTTATTTTTAGTTGTTTCTTGCGTGAAAATATCTGCTGGATTTTCTTCTATAGCTGCTTTTTCTTCTTCTTCAAGAAGAGCAAGGCGGTCAGCAACAGGAATCTGATAGTAATCAGGGTGAATTTCAGAAAATGTTAAAAAACCATGTCGGTTTCCACCATATTCAACAAAAGCGGCTTGGAGAGATGGTTCCACACGCGTAATACGTGCAAGATAAATATTCCCCTTGAGCTGTTTTTTATGTTCTGATTCAAAATCAAGTTCTTCAATTTTGTTGCCGTGAACAACAACAACACGTGTTTCCTCTGGATGAGAGGCATCTATAAGCATTTTGTTTGACATAAGTTAATATCCTGAAGGCGACATGCACAATTTTATTCAAACGAACAATGTAAGTATTCGTAGATGTAAAGCGCTGTCTGCCATAAAAGGGAGGTGCCAGAAAAACAGGACGGAACATCACGTGTAGATGCATGACTGCATTGACACCATTTCTCATCATTATCTCCATCCATTTTTTATGATTCATATTTCTTAAAAGTCTCTGGTAAAATAATCTTTAAAATAGTCCGGATATCCGAACCAACGAATCTATAAGTATGCAATCCTAGTTTTATAATATAGAAATTTTTCATCCATAACAAAGTCTCAACGCATAATATGCAAAAGACTCCCTTTAAAGACAACTTACTATGCGTTACAGATAATGAGATCTATTATCAGTTAGGAAGCAGCAATATTCTTTTATGTTGATATCATGCGTTTGGCAAGTAACAATGTAAATCATGTATCATGATAATATTTTTATTATCTTAATTTTGTTTTTTTATGTTTATCATAATGAAGGGGTTTCGCATTTATTGAAAAATTAGGAAATAAATGGCATATTGTTTTTATATAACCAAGATAAATTATTACAAATGTCGTGTAGAGTACTTTGCTCATGATTAAGAGGGCTTATGATAAGGATTTTTTTTACCCAAAAGCTGAAAATAGCCTATGGGTACGTTATTGTGCAATTCACATGTTTTTTATTATTTTTTTTGGTATGCCAAACCAGTGTCCAAGCCGCGGATTCTTTGAGGCTTGTAAATTTTCGAACCATTGGTGATAGTGCTCATACGCGTATAATTGCGGTTTTCAATTCAAAACCAAATATTCGTTTGCAGATTTTGGATAAACCTGCACGTTTGGTTATCAATTTACCTACCATTGACCTTTCAATGCAAAATACACCTTTAAAAAAACAGAATATATTATCCACCATGCTCTTAGATGTGCGTTATGCTTTCTCAGACATACAGACTTCACGCATTATTTTGACCAGCAAAACAGCTTTTATTGTTGAAAAAAATATTATAAAAAAAATAAACAATGGTTTATGGCAGTTGCTGATTGATATTCATGAAAGTACACAAGAAAAATTTGATAAGATATTAAAGAGCCAGCAAAGGACTAATTTTGATACAAAACCACTGCTGATTCCGTCACAAAATTTTCGTGTTGTTCTTGATCCTGGTCATGGTGGTATTGATGGTGGTGCACAGGGGGGAACTGGAATTTTAGAAAAAGATGTGACTTTAGGTTTCGCGCGAGCATTGCGAGATGAACTACAAAAAGATCCTCATATTAGCGTTGCTTTAACACGTGATTCTGATATTTTTTTAAGATTGAGTGAAAGAGTCAAAAAAGCGCAAGAATTTAATACTGATCTTTTTATATCCATTCACGCGGATACAATTGCTGTACATTCTCTTCGCGGTGCTACAGTATATACCATATCAGAGAAAGCCTCTGATGCCATTGCGAAATCTTTAGCTGAAAGTGAAAATAAAGTTGATTTGCTTGATGGTTTGCCTGCAGATGAAACGCTTGAAGTTACAGATATCTTGATGGATCTTACACGACGTGAAACGCACACTTTTTCGATTAATTTTGCAAATAGTGTTATTTCAAGTTTATCAAAGAGTCAGATCAACTTGATCAATAATCCTCATCGCTACGCTAATTTTCAAGTTTTAAGAGCTTCCGAGATACCCTCTGTCTTGATAGAGGTCGGTTATTTATCAAATAAAGAGGATGAAAAGTTATTAAACGATCCTCATTGGAGAAAAAAAATGGCTGTCTCTATTGCTCATTCTATTCGCCAATTTGCTGATTATAGGCAGAAAATACTACAACCTCTTTAAATTTGTAAAAAAATAGAGTAATCAATATGGGATTTTAATGTACCCTATATAAATAAAAGATAAAAAATAAATTTTTGTTATCTCAATCTTGTGGTGATATCCACGTGGTGTGATCGAAGTAACGTATTTCTTCTTTGACCAATTCTTAAGAAAGCGATAGCCGTTTTTATGATGATTTTTTTAAGATATCTTCTTCGTTTCTTTGTTGCTATTGGATTTTTGGGCATAATCGCATGGAATGTTATAAGCAGTGTTCAAGCAAATGCACTTCCTGATTATGAAGTTCTTTCACTTTATGAGCCACCGGTAATGACCCGTGTCCATGCTTCTGATGGTCGTCTTATGGCAGAGTTTGCAACAAAACATCGCCTCTATTTGCCGATTCAATCAATACCAAAGCTTGTGATAAATGCTTTTATTTCAGCTGAAGACAAAAATTTCTATCGTCATTTTGGTTTAGATCCCGAAGGACTTTCTCGCGCTTTGATCAATAATATTCGTAATATTGGTTCTGGAAGACGTCCAGAGGGTGCATCGACTATCACGCAACAAGTCGCTAAAAACTTTCTTTTAAGTTCAGAAACAACGTTGGAGCGTAAATTTAAGGAAGCTATTTTAGCAATGCGTATTGAGAAAACCTACTCAAAAGATCATATTTTGGAGCTTTATCTCAATGAAATTTATTTGGGGCGGGGAACTTATGGAATAGCTGCTGCTTCTTTAACCTATTTCAATAAATCCGTCAATGATTTGACGCTAGAACAATGTGCTTATTTGGCGGCTCTTCCAAAAGGACCAGCAAATTATGATCCATTTAAGAATACACAGCGTGCTATTGATCGACGCAATTGGGTTATAGACCGGATGGTTGCAAATGGGTATGTCACGCGTAAACAAGGTGAACGAGCGAAAGCTAAGCCTTTAGGAGCGACAATGCGTGGAAACGATAGCTATGTTTTTGCAGCGGACTACTTTACAGAGGAAGTACGTCGTCGTTTAATGCAGCGCTATGGGGCTAAAACACTTTACGAAGGTGGTCTTTCAATTCGTACAACGCTTGATCCACATTTGCAGTTTATTGCTCGGCAGGCTTTACACAATGGATTAATTAAATTTGATCATTCGCAAGGATGGCGTGGAGCTTATGCACATATTGATAAGAAAGATGATTGGGGGGCTGAGCTTGCAAATATCACAGGATTAAGTGATGTTCCTGAATGGCGTTTAGCTGTTGTCCTTTCTGCAACCCCCAATAAAGTAGAGATTGGTTTGCAGCCACAGCGTGAAGCTTCGGGTGTATTATCCAAAAAACGGGAATTTGCTGTTTTATCTCAAGCTGATTCAAAATGGGCGCTCCATGTTGTGAAAGAAAATGGTTATCGAAAAACTGTTCAGAGCTTATCTCACGTTCTGCAAGTTGGAGATGTCATTTTTGTTGAAAAGCTGCCCAATACAAATAATACTTATCGTTTACAACAAATTCCAAAAGTTGAAGGGGCCATTGTTGCTATGGAACCTCATACAGGGCGCGTTCTTGCAATGGTGGGAGGATTTTCTTTTTCTGCGTCTGAATTTAATCGTGCAACCCAAGCTTATCGTCAACCGGGCTCGGCGTTTAAGCCCATTGTCTATGCAGCTGCACTTGATAACGGGTATACACCAGCATCGGTTGTTCTAGATGGCCCCATTGAAGTTCGTCAATATAATGGTGAAGTTTGGCAACCGAAAAATTATGGTGGTACTTTTGCAGGACCTTCAACGTTGCGATATGGTATTGAACATTCTCGTAATCTTATGACCGTGCGACTTGCCAATGATATGGGAATGCCTCTTGTCGCTGAATATGCAGAGCGTTTTGGTGTGGTCGATAAATTACAGCCTTATCTTCCCATGGCTTTAGGAGCTGCTGAAACAACAGTGTTACGGATGGTTACGGCTTATTCTGTTATTGCCAATGGGGGGCGTTCTATTAAACCTTCTCTGATAGACCGGATTCAAGATCGTTATGGGAAGACAATTTATCGTCATGATGATCGTATTTGTGAAAATTGTAATACGCATTCATGGAATAATCAAAGAGAACCCACATTGATTGATGAGAGAGATCAAGTTCTCGATCCTATGACGGCTTATCAAATTACATCGATGATGGAAGGCGTGGTTCAACGCGGTACTGCAGCACGTTTACATTATCTTAATCGACATATTGCCGCTAAAACAGGAACCACCAATGACTCTAAAGATGTCTGGTTTATGGGATTTACTCCTGATATTGTCGTTGGTATTTTTATCGGCTACGATCAACCAGCTCCGTTAGGATATAATGGAACAGGAAGTTCTTTGGCTGCACCTATTTTTGGTGAGTTTATGGAAGCAGCTCTGAAGGGGAAACCAGATGTTCCCTTTAAAATGCCAAGTGGTATGATTTTAATGCCGATTAATCGGAAAACAGGAATGCTTGCAGAAAGAGGAGATCAAGATGTGATTATAGAAGCATTTAAACCAGGGACTGGTCCTGCTGATATATATCAAGTCATTGGGGGGACGAATTCTTTTCAAGAAGGTGTTCCAGCAGTAACGACTTCTCCACAAGTTAATAAAGCCCTTGAAAGTGGGACAGGTGGGCTGTATTAATCGGTAAAATCTTCTTTGCTGTGAGTCTTGGTTTTTATCTGTTTTTATAGTTTTGGTTCTGTAAATAAAATGATGGTCTCGTTCTATTTTCTGATGGAATCGGTTGAATTTGTGTAAAACACTAAGAGACATAACCAGAAAGAGTGTAAAAAATACGGTGTTAAATTATGCGAGCAGAAATAGAAACATTAGTTGATGAAATCCATAAAGCAATTCAATTGCTAAGGAGGCATCTTTGACTGGGATCAATCACTAAAGCGTCTGGAATATCTTAATCAAAAAGCAGAAGATCCATTATTATGGGATGATGCGCAACAAGCACAGGATATGATGCGTGAGCGTCAACGTCTTGATGATTTAATCAATGGTATTTTATCATTTACAAAAACACTTGAAGAATGCATTGAACTCATCGCGATGGGCGAAGAAGAAAGTGATGTTGAAATTATCGCTGATGCAGAAAATTCAATACGTAATCTTAAAAATGAGATCGATAAAAGACAAATTGATGTGCTTCTTTCAGGAGAGGCGGATTCCAATGATACCTATTTAGAAGTTCATGCTGGGGCAGGGGGAACAGAAAGTCAGGATTGGGCTTCTATGCTTTTGCGTATGTATATGCGCTGGTCTGAACAACATGAAATGAAAGTTGAGCTATTAGAAATTCATGATGGAGAAGAAGCAGGAATAAAGTCAGCAACGATTCTTGTCAAAAGGCATAATGCTTATGGATTGTTAAAAACAGAATCTGGCGTTCATCGTTTGGTGCGGATTTCCCCATTTGATTCGAATGCAAAGCGCCATACCTCTTTTGCAAGCATTTGGGTTTATCCGGTTATTGATGACAATATTGAAGTTGATGTTTCAGAAGCAGATGTGCGTATTGATACCTATCGTGCGTCGGGAGCAGGGGGACAACATGTTAATACGACAGATTCTGCCGTTCGCATCACACACATAAAAACGGGGATTGTGGTTCAGTGTCAAACGGAACGTTCTCAGCATAAAAATCGCGCCACGGCTTGGTCAATGTTGCGTGCTCGTCTTTATGAAGAAGAGCTCAAAAAAAGAGAAGAAGAAACCAATGCTGTTGAATCTTCTAAAACAGAAATTGGATGGGGACATCAAATTAGATCTTATGTTCTTCAACCCTATCAACTTGTAAAAGACTTGCGTACAGGTGTTGAAAACACTGATCCTCAATCCGTTCTTAATGGCAACTTAGATGCATTTATAGAGGCCGCACTTTCTCAGCGTATTTATGGAAAAGACAAAGAAATTGAAGATATTCGTTAATGACATATCCATTCTTCAAACTGTGTAGATGTATTGCTTATAAACTGTTCGTTTTATTGATGTTGTAATATATCGATAGTTCTTGATATGTAAAAGGTTGCGTTTTCTTTTCTTCAAATCTTTTCTACATGCCAATCTTTCTTATGACGGGTGCAAATAATTTTTTCATTAATTCAAGATAAAAAGGAATTGAAATGAGAAAAATTTACGATATCTGGAGGATTAATCTTAATGGTAAATAGTTAGCCATCCTTATAATCCAGCCTATTACAAAAATTGAATCCCTTGAAAAAATAAAATAAACCGGGGAGGGAGGCTGTTACTTTTAAAAGTATAGTATACCCTTTCATTTATATGCCATCATTACGATGTAAAAGCGTTGCAGCGGCTAAAACATTTTCAGCGTGTCCAGATACGCTCACTTTGCGCCATTCTTTTGCGATTTTTCCATTTTCATCAATTAGAAAAGTGCTTCGTTCGACCCCCATATATTTGCGTCCATACATGCTTTTTTCTACCCAAACACCATATGCTTCAAGGGTTGCTTTTTCTTCATCAGACACCAAAATAACATCAAGTCCATGCTTTTCTTTAAATTTATCATGTTTTTTTACATTATCTGGAGAGATTCCAATAACAGCAACACCGATTTCATCAAATTTCGTCTTTAATTTTGTGAAATCCAGTGCTTCACTTGTGCATCCACTCGTATCATCTTTGGGATAAAAATATAAAACAACAGGTTTGCCTTTAAAGTCAGAAAGGCGCACTGTCTCTCCTCCATCGCGTGGCAAATTAAAATCAGGAGCAAGAGTACCTTTCATTGATTTTGTCATTTTTTCTATCTTTCTTTTTGAGTGAAAAGATCAATAATCAGCATACAGAGAAGGAATAAAGTTTCAACACTTTAGAATAGAATTATTTCAAAGACTTTTTTGCTATCATATAAAAATTATTCTGTCGCAAGAATTAAATTAAAAAGCGAGGCAAGAAAGCGCAAGACATATCTCTATCTTGGAGATAAAATCTATAGAATGAACGAGACACTATAGATTATAGAGGTTTAATCAATACATGTTTTTTCTTTCCAAAAGAAAGTTTAATGATTCCTTCTCCCGTGATATCTTTTTCAATAATAAGGTGCGTTTCATCCTTTATTATTTGATCATTAACACGTATCCCACCCCCTTGAATATGACGACGTGCCTCACTGTTTGATTTAGCGAGTCCTGCTTTTACTAAAAGAGAGAGCAATCCAGCACCTGTTTTAAATTCTGTTGCGCTCATTTCAACGGTTGGGAGATTTTCTCCAAGTGTTTTTTCTTCAAACGTTTTTCGGGCAGTTTCTGCTGCGGCATTGGCAAGAGCACGCCCATGCAACATTGCTGTAATTTCTGTGGCAAGAATTTTTTTTGCTTCGTTAATTTCAGTCCCTTGTAATAGAGAAAGTTTGAGAATCTCATCCATTGGTAATGTGGTATAGAGCTTTAGAAATCTTATAACATCAGCATCTTCTGTATTGCGCCAATATTGCCAAAATTGATAAGGTGAAAGCATATCGGCATTAAGCCACACCGCACCGTTCAATGATTTGCCCATTTTTGCACCGGAAGAGGTTGTCAGCAAGGGTGATGTTAATGCATATAATTGCGGTGTTCCTAAACGATGCCCCAATTCGATTCCGTTAATAATGTTTCCCCATTGATCAGAGCCCCCCATTTGCATACGCAAGCCATAACGTTTATAAAGTTCAACAAAATCATAAGCTTGAAGAATCATATAATTAAACTCTAAGAAGGACAAAGAGTGCTCACGCTCAAGTCTGAGTCTAACAGAATCAAATGACAACATGCGGTTGACAGAAAAATGTTTTCCTACATCACGCAAAAATTCTAAGTAGTTTAAATTGCACAACCATTCAGCATTATTCACAATACAGGCATCCGTTTCTTGATCACCGAATGTCAAATAGTTAGCAAATACCTTTTTAATACCATCAATATTTGCCGCAATATCATCTTGCGTCAAAAGACGCCGTGCTTCATCTTTAAAGGAAGGATCACCGATCAATCCTGTCCCTCCGCCCATCAGAGCAATGGGGCGATGACCCGTTTTTTGTAACCAATAAAGCATCATAATTTGAAGAAGGCTTCCAGCATGTAAGCTTGATGCTGTTGGATCAAATCCAGTATAAGCGCTTACTGTTTCTTTTAAAAAAAGATCATCTAAGCCTTTTTCATCCGAAATTTGATGGATAAAACCACGTTCGCTCATAATGTGTAAAAAATCAGATTTAAAGGCAAACACAGAGTCAATTTCCTAATTTAAGAGGGCATTTATTTATACAATAGATGGTTATATAATGGATCATGAATGCCTTATCTACCATAAATGACATACATCTCACAAGACAACCAGAGACATTGATAATTGAAGATAAGAATGCGGGTATTATTTTCTGTTTACGCTAAAAAGATAATCCAATAAAAATAAGGATAAATAAAAACACTTTTTTATTCTTATCTCTATCCTAAAATTTATTTTAGGATAGTCGCAAATATAGTCTGAAAAAATTACTTTGTTATGATCAGAGACGGCTTTTATTGATTTTTTATAAATTTCTCATGTTTTTCTTAAGTGAGTGAGAGTATTTCAGAAGGAGGGCCTAGAAGTTCATTGGTGATATGGCTATCCAAATAATGCGCACACCGTTCAATAAGTTCGGCATGACATCCACTAAAAAAGTGATTGGCCTCTTCCAGTATTTCCTGTGTGATAATGATTCCTTTTTGTGTTTTCAATTTATCAACAAGCAGTTGAACATCTTTTGGGGGGGCAACTTTATCAATACCGCCATGAATGATAAGCCCAGAGGAAGGACAAGGCGCAAGAAATGAAAAATCATAAACATTAGGCTGAGGGGCAACAGAGATAAATCCCTCAATTTCCGGTCGGCGCATTAAAAGCTGCATACCAATCCATGCTCCAAATGAATATCCTGCTACCCAGCAGTTTTTAGAGTCTGGATGTTGTGTTTGCACCCAATCGAGAGCTGCTGCCGCATCTGAAAGTTCTCCTATTCCATAATCAAATTCCCCCTGACTGCGACCAATACCACGAAAGTTAAAGCGTAAAGTTGTAAAGCCACGCTGTTGGAACATATAAAAGAGATCATAGACAATTTTATGATTCATCGTTCCACCAAATTGGGGATGAGGATGCAAAATGATCGCAATGGGCGCATTTTTTTGTTGTGAAGGTTGATAACGCCCTTCGAGCCGACCAGCGGGACCGTTAAAAATAATTTCTGGCATAAAATGCTCCTTCAAATGCTATAAAAAGCTCTCATTGACCCTTGGTCGACTTTTACCATAGAATCTCTTAAGTAATCGTTAGATATTCTTTTTTTAGTGCATTTTTCAAGAAAATTGCGCTATTTTTTTAATTAATTCATAAGATAAATGATTGCGATGTAAAATGGTTATAAAGCGTCGATATTTTGATCATAACGCAACAACACCGCTCAAAAAAAAGGCGAGGATGGCGTTACTGGAATCTTTAGAGATATTTGGTAATCCATCATCCGTTCATCAGGAGGGGCGTGCGGCTAAAACTTTATTGCAAAAGGCACGCCGACAAATCGCTGAAAATCTTAAAACAGATCCCGATAACGTTGTCTTTACCTCTGGAGCGAGTGAAGCAGCAATGACTTTGTTAACACCCTTTTACACGATGGGGAGTGCAAAGGTTCGATTTTCTCATCTTTATCTTGGAGCGACTGAACATCCCTCTGTTGCAGAGGGAGGGCGTTTTTCTAAAGATTTGACAAGTGTCATTGCTGTTGATCAAGATGGACTTATTCAACAAAATAAATTAATATCACTCTTAAAAGCTCACGATAAGACAAAAGGCTTACCTCTTGTTGCTATTCAGGCTGCAAATAGCGAAACTGGTGTTCTTCAACCATTAAAAGAAATAGCGGCTATTGTTCGGGATCTAGGAGGCACTCTTATTGTTGATCTGACGCAATATATCGATAAAAATTTTGTTGATATTAATCAGTTAGGAGGGGACTTTTTTATACTGTCTGCACATAAAGTTGGCGGTCCTAAAGGCATTGGTGCTTTTGTTTCATGTGGCAATCTTCTTATGCCACATCCCCTTATTACTGGGGGAGGACAAGAAAAAGGCTTTCGTGGAGGAACAGAAGCATTACCCCTTATTGCTGCTTTTGGGGCAGCAATGGCTGATTGTTTTACGCAAGAAGAAATAAAACAGTTAATATATTTACGCGATAAATTAGAAGATGGACTGCAAAAAATAAGTCAAGATATTGAAATATTTGGCAAAAGAGTTCAACGTTTGCCAAATACAACCTACTTTACCGTGAAAAATATAAAAGCTGAAACAATGCAAATTGCTTTTGATTTAGAAGGTTTTTCTGTGTCAGCAGGTTCTGCTTGTTTTTCGGGAAAAGTAAAACAAAGCAAAGTTTTGGAAGCCATGGGATATTATGTTCCAAATGGTGCCATTCGCATTTCGATAGGACGTGACACGACCTCTGAGGACATTGTTGATTTTCTATTGTTTTTTTCGCGAATGATAGGCAAGAAAAAAGGATAAAATTAGAATTATTTTAAAAATAAAATAACTTTGATTGAAATTTTCACACTTTGCCTATAGCCTAGGGAATAACTTACTTAACTTTAATCTTGTAAAAAACAAGACTGTTCGTTACCGGTTTTTGATGCCAAAAAATGGAGAAGATTTATGCCGGCTGTACAAGAAACGATACGCCAAGTCCGTGAGATAGATGTTGACCAATATAAATATGGCTTTGAAACGAAAATTAAAACGGATAAAGCGCCGAAAGGTTTGAATGAAGATATTATCAGATTTATTTCTGCTAAAAAAAATGAGCCTGAATGGATGCTAACATGGCGCTTACAAGCTTATCGCCGTTGGCTGACAATGCAAGAGCCTCATTGGGCGCGTCTTGAATATCCTAAAATTAATTTTCAGGAGCTTTATTATTATGCTGCCCCTAAAAATCATACAGGACCAAAATCTTTGGACGAAGTGGATCCGGAGTTATTAGCAACATACGAAAAACTTGGCATTCCTCTTAAAGAACAAGAGATTTTAGCAGGAGTAAGAAAACAGTCTGATCCCTCTACCTTTGATGATAGTATGTCTGCATCGGGGCAGGTGGCTGTTGATGCAGTCTTTGATTCTGTTTCTGTTGTGACAACATTTAAAAAAGAATTGGCCCGTGCTGGTGTAATTTTTTGTTCTATTTCAGAGGCGATTATTGAACATCCTGAGCTTATTAAAGAATATTTGGGAACAGTTGTCCCTGTAAGTGATAATTATTATGCGGCTTTAAATGCAGCTGTCTTTACAGATGGTTCATTTGTTTACATTCCCAAAGGGGTTCGTTGTCCTATGGAGCTTTCAACCTATTTTAGGATTAATGAACGCAATACAGGCCAATTTGAGCGAACCTTGATTATTGCCGCTGAAGATTCCTATGTTTCTTATCTTGAAGGGTGTACTGCCCCTCAACGTGATGAAAACCAACTTCATGCTGCTGTTGTTGAGCTTATTGCCCTTGAAAATGCAGAGATTAAATATTCTACAGTACAAAACTGGTACCCTGGCGATAAAGATGGAAAGGGCGGTATTTATAATTTTGTGACGAAGCGTGGAGATTGTCGAGGCGATAACTCTAAAATTTCATGGACACAAGTTGAGACCGGTTCTGCGATTACTTGGAAATATCCATCTTGCTTACTTCGCGGTGATAATGCGCGTGGAGAATTTTATTCTATTGCTGTTGCAAACGGTCACCAACAAATTGATTCCGGTACAAAAATGATTCATTTAGGAAAAAATACCTCCAGTCGTATCATTTCCAAAGGCATTTCTGCTGGTTTTTCAAATAATACTTATCGAGGGCAAGTCACAGCATATCGAAAAGCACAAAATGCGCGTAACTTTACGCAATGTGATAGTTTATTAATCGGAAATGATTGTGGAGCACATACAGTCCCTTATATTGAAGCAAAAAATGCAACAGCTCAGTTTGAACATGAAGCCACCACATCAAAAATTTCTGATGACCAGCTTTTTTATGTTATGCAGAGAGGAATTCCTGAAGAAGAAGCTATTGCATTAATTGTCAATGGTTTTGTAAAAGAGGTTATTCAAAAACTTCCCATGGAATTTGCTGTCGAAGCGCAAAAGCTTATTGGTATTAGCCTTGAAGGAAGTGTTGGATAATTTTATTTAATAAGATAAATCGAAGACTTGATGCAAAAAGGCTGTAACAGTAGAAAATAATGTAAAAAAAGAACTTCTATTGTGATTACAAAAGGAGCTAGATGCTAAGGCAAAATTATGCATTGGTATCTAAAAAAAACAGCCAGAACAGGATTAAATAATGTTAGAGATAAAAAATTTGCGCGCCCGTATTGCTGGGACCGATACAGAAGTTATTCGTGGTTTAAACTTGACGGTTCAAGATGGAGAAGTTGCCGCGATTATGGGCCAAAATGGTGCTGGAAAATCAACGTTGTCTTATTTGCTTGCTGGTCGTGATGATTATGAAATAACAGAAGGTGATATTCTCTATAATGGACAATCAATTTTAGAAATGGACCCAGCAGAACGTGCTGCATATGGTATTTTTCTTGCATTTCAATATCCAATGGAAATACCAGGAGTAGCAACGATGGAATTTTTAAAAGTGGCGATGAACTCTCAACGCAAAGCGCGTGGTGATGAAGAGCTTAAAATTCCTGAATTTATAAAATATGTTAAAGACGTTTCAGCCAAGCTTGAAATAGATATGGACATGCTAAAACGTCCATTAAATGTAGGTTTTTCAGGGGGAGAGAAAAAACGCGCTGAAATTTTACAAATGGCACTTCTTGAACCTAAACTTTGCATTTTAGATGAAACGGATTCTGGTTTAGATATTGATGCACTGAAAATTGTCGCAGATGGTGTTAATAAACTTCGGGACTCAAAACGTTCGTTTTTGGTGATTACTCATTATCAACGGCTGCTTAATTATATTATCCCTGATACGGTACATGTTCTTTATAAAGGACGAATTATCAAAAGCGGAGATAAATCCTTGGCGCTTTATTTAGAGCAAAATGGCTATGCTGATCTTATCAGAGAAGCGGTTTGAGGTTATTGAATATGAAGGAACAACAAAATTTATTAGCCGTTGAAGAAGATATACTCAGGAGTTTCAATCAATATATTAACGACTTACCTGGTAATAAAGCAGTGCGTGCAATCCGCAAGAAAGCGATTGAACAGTTTCAAGCAACACGGCTTCCTTCCCGTAAAATTGAAAGCTGGCACTATACAAACTTGCGCACGTTACTGAAATCTGTAAGCAATTTTTCAAAAGCCTCTGATCATCAATTAGTTGACGCATTACTTTCAAAAAGCGCTGTTTTTTCTATGAGCAATGGAAAAACATCAACACCGTCAAAGGTAGAAAAGATTACAGTAAAACGCCTTTCAGATGCATTAGAAGACAATTCTGTAAAGATAGATCAAAACATTTCTGATGAGGATTTTATTGGGCAATTAAATACAGCTTTCGTGACGGATGGTTGGCTTTTTCATATTCCTGAAAATACAAAGTTGAATATACCTATTGAATTACAAAATATACAAATGGGAGGACAATCCCATATTTTTTCAGATATAAAAGTTGATAAAAATAGTCAAGTTATATTTATTGAACATCAGGTTGGCAATAATCAAGATACCTTTGTTAGTTCAATATTTTCATTAAATATTGCCGCTCATAGTGATGTTACGTGGATTCTTATTCGCAATCGTGGTTTTAATTCTACACAGTTTGGCCGATTGCGTGCTGTTCTTGCACAGGGAGCAAAATTATCACTTTATGTCATTAATATAGGAAGTCAACTCAATCGTCAGGAAGTTGATATTGAGTTACAGGGGGAAGAATCTGATTTTCAATTACGTGTTATAAATTTATTATCAGGGCAAACCCATAGTGATCTTACAATGACCGTTCGTCATGTGGAAGAAAAATCAACATCAACCGAAATTATACGCAATATCGTTACTGATAAGGCTGTTGGTGTTTTTCAAGGAATAATACGTGTTGCTCAAAAAGCGCAAAAAACAGATGCACGCATGGCTTGTAATAGCCTTATTCTTTCAGATGATGCAGAATTTAACGCAAAACCTGAATTGGAGATTTTTGCTGATGATGTTGCCTGTGGTCATGGTGCAACAGTTGCTAATATTAATCATGATTATCTTTTTTATCTCATGGCACGTGGTATCCCCTTTAAAACAGCTCGTGCACTTTTGATTAAAGGATTTATCTCTGAGCTTATTGATGACATCAAGCAAGATGATCTTCAAACTGTTTTGGAGGATATCATTAGTCAATGGCTTGAAAAAAATGTTTAAGGGGGAAAAAATGGAAAATGACGTACAAACATTCAATTATAATGTTGATGAAATTCGACGTGATTTTCCTCTTTTACATCATCAAGTTTATGGAAAGCGCTTAGCATATCTTGATAGTGGTTCTTCTGCCCAAAAACCACAATCAGTACTCAATGCAATGAATCATTATTACCACGATAGTTATGCTAATGTGCATAGGGGAATGTATTTTTTAGCCAATACAGCAACACAATCCTATGAAAATTCTCGTGAAACCGTTCGTGTTTTTTTAAATGCTCAAAAAGCTGAGGAAATTGTTTTTACGAAAAATGCGACGGAAGCTATTAATACTGTTGCTTATGGTTGGGCTATGTCCAAATTCAAGGAAGATGATGAGATTGTTCTAACGATTATGGAACATCATGCAAATATTATCCCTTGGCATTTTCTGCGTGAACAAAAAGGAGTTAAACTTATTTTTGTTCCTGTTGATGAAAATGGTGTTCTGCATATTGAAGATTTCCAAAAGGCTTTAAACGAAAAAACACGGCTTGTCGCTATAACGCATATGTCTAATATATTAGGAACTGTGCCTCCTGTTAAAGAGATTGTTAAGTTAGCACATCAAAATTCTATTCCTGTTCTTGTTGATGGTTCTCAAGGGGCAATACATTTAACCGTTGATGTGCAAGATCTCGATTGTGATTGGTATGTCTTTACTGGTCATAAGCTTTATGGTCCCACTGGTATCGGTGTTCTTTATGGTAAGGAACATAGGTTAGAGGAAATGCGTCCTTTTCAAGGGGGAGGTGAAATGATCGAGGAGGTAACAACTGACAAGGTTTCTTATAATGCTCCTCCCTATCGTTTTGAAGCAGGAACGCCTCCTATCGCTGAAGCTATTGGATTAGCGGCGGCTATTGATTATATACAAGAAAAAGGTCTTAGTATAATTCATGCGCATGAAATGTCCCTTTTAGCTTATGCGCATGAAAAACTTAAAAAAGTTGAGTCATTGCGTATTTATGGTCATTCTCCCAATAAAGGAGCTATTATATCATTTGTAATTGAAGGAATTCACCCTCATGACGTTGCTATGTTTATCGATAGAAAAGGGGTTGCAATACGTGCGGGAACCCATTGTGCACAGCCTTTATTACAGCGCTTTGGTTTAACATCTATTTGTCGTGCATCGTTAGCCATGTATAATACACAAGAAGATATAGATCAATTAGTCGAAGCGTTGAAAGAAACAAGGACATTTTTTTATGGCTGAGTTAATAGAAAAGCGTCATTCTACAGAATCTGTTGAAACTGTAAGTGAAAATGAAAAATCTTACATATCAGCAATTCCAGCAGACGAAATTGATCGTATGACGAATGATATTATTGCTGCTCTTAAAACAGTTTATGATCCAGAGATTCCTGCTGATATTTATGAGTTAGGACTGATTTATCGTATTGATATTGAAGATGATCGTTCAGTAAAAATTGAAATGACTCTTACAGCGCCAGGCTGTCCTGTTGCTGGTGAAATGCCAGGATGGGTAGAAAACGCAGTCAGTGCAGTTGAAGGGGTTTCGCATGTTGAAGTCACTATGACTTTTGATCCACCATGGACACCTGAGTGTATGTCAGAAGAAGCGCAAATTGCTGTCGGATGGTACTAACAAAACTGTTCGCAAATATATCGTTTTTCGCAAACATTTAGATTTAAAAACGATTACATGCTTTATAATAAACCCAAATTAGAACTGAACTGGATTGGAAAAGAGAAACGTTCCAAACTGGAGCCTCGTATTTTGTTAGAAGATTTTAAAAAATCTTATCATGCCTCGCACCAAATATCATCCCAGGATATTTTTGATAATAAACTTATTTTTGGTAATAATTTACTTGCACTCAAGGCAATTGAACAAGGATATACGGGCAAGGTAAAATGTATCTACATCGATCCACCTTATAATACAGGCAATGCTTTTGAGCATTATGAAGATGGTTTAGAGCACTCCATATGGCTCAGTCTTATGAGAGACAGACTAGAATTATTACATCATTTGCTTGCGGATGATGGAAGTATCTGGATATCTATTGATGATGATGAACAAGCCTATCTTAAAGTAATAATGGATGAGATTTTTGGTCGTCCAAATTTCATAAACAATATAATTTGGCAAAAGAAATATCTCCACAAAATGATACGAAATGGTTTTCTGATAATCATGATTTCATAATGGTTTATGCCAAAAACAAAACAATTTGGTGCCCTCACTTACTTCCTCGTTCAACCGACATGGATGCACGCTATAAAAATCCTGATAATGATCCGCGGGGTCCTTGGAAATCTGGAGATTTATCTGTAAAAAGAGTAACGCTTAAGGATATTTACGAAATCATCACACCTTCTGGACGCAAAGTGATGCCTCCTCATGGTAGAAGTTGGGCTATGAGTGAAAAAAAATTTGCTGAGTTAGTAAAGGATAATCGTATTTGGTTTGATCCAACAGGAAACAATATTTCTTCCCTGAAGCGTTTTTTATCAGAAGTAAAAATGATATGGTTTCAATGACGATTTGGCCTTATATGGAAGTAGGTCACAATCAAGATGCCAAAAGAGAAGTTAAACAGTTTAATCCTCAAGATGTTTTCTCAACACCTAAACCGGAAAGGTTAGTAGAGCGAATTTTAACTATTTCTACCAACCCTGGTGATCTTGTTTTAGATTCTTTTGCGGGTTCCGGCACAACTGGAGCTGTTGCCCATAAAATGGGCCGCAAGTGGATTATGATTGAACTTGATGAACATTGTCATACCCATATTATCCCTCGTTTAAAACAAGTCATTGATGGAACGGATCAAGGGGGAATTTTTAAAAGTGTCAATTGGCAAGGTGGCGGTGGATTTCGTTATTATCGCCTTGCACCTTCTCTGTTGCAAAAAGATCCATGGGGACAATGGATTATTAGTCGCGAATATAATGCAGCAATGCTGTCAGAAGCAATGTGCAAACATATGGAATTTACTTATGCGCCGAATAAAAATCATTATTGGATGCAAGGCTATTCAACGGAAACAGATTATATTTATGTTACAAAAAGTGCCATGACCCATGAACAACTCCGTATTATGAACGAAGAGGTGGGGCCCCATCGTACCCTGCTCATTTGTTGTACTGCCTTTGATACAAAATCATCACCTTTTGAGAATCTCACACTCACTAAAATTCCGCGTACAATATTAGAAAAATGCGAATGGGGAAGGGATGATTACAGTTTAAATATCGCCAATCTTGAACCAATAATTGACGTCAAAGGAAGCAACAAAGATAAAGATATTGAGCAAGCAGAATTAGATCTATTTGGATAATATATAAAAAGCGGAGTTTTTCATGAACACTATTGAAAAAAGGATTTCTGCTCGCCTATCGTTGCGTGATCCTCAACGTGAATCTTTAAATATTTTGGTGAACATCTTAAAAAAATATAGAGCTTTCTAAAAGTGCTGATTTGGTTGCGGAATTAGAATTGGTAAAAAATCTCTATCCTTCTGTACAAGACTTTGAACGAAATTTTCCTTCTTTTTGTTTTGCTTTAGCAACGGGTGTTGGAAAAACACGACTTATGGGCGCTTTTATCAGCTATCTTTATTTAACAGGACGTAGTCGTCACTTTTTTGTTTTAGCACCAAATTTAACTATTTATGAAAAATTAAAACAGGATTTTAGTCCTCAAAGTTCAAAGTATGTTTTTAGTGGAATGAGTGAGTTTATTGCCAATAGACCCGTTATTATTACAGGTGAAGATTATGAAAGTGGTAAAGGTATTCGCGCTGATGAACATCACTTTTACGGACAAAAGCGTTTGTTTGAAAATAGGGATACAGCCTTTATCAATATTTTTAATATTTCTAAAATTAATACAACGGATAATAAAAAAGGTACACTAAAATCAAGTACTCCACGAATTAAGCACTTACAAGAAACGATTGGCGAAAGTTATTTTGATTATCTCGCAAATCTTCCTGATTTAGTTTTGTTAATGGACGAAGCACATCGTTACCGTGCTTCTGCTGGTGCGGCAGCAGTTAATGAATTAAAACCTGTTTTAGGAATAGAGCTTACAGCAACACCAAAAACAATAGGTGAAAAATCTGTAGATTTTAAAAATGTTGTTTACAGTTATTCACTTGCAGAGGCTATGAGAGATGGTTTTGTAAAAGAGCCTGCTGTTGCTACACGTAAAGACTTTCAACCGCAAAATTATACATCTGAACAATTAAAACATATTAAATTACAAGATGCAATTCTTGCACACGAAACCGTGAAAGCAGATTTAATCGCTTATGCCAAAGATTATAACAAAAAGTTCGTTAAGCCTTTTATTTTAGTTGTCGCTCAAGATACAAATCATGCACAGAAATTGCGTGATTTATTGGAATCAGATGATTTTATCGCAGGGGCCTATAAGGGAAAAGTTTTAGAGATTCATACAAAGCAGTCAAATATAGAAGAAGACCAAAATATTCAAAAGCTTATTGCGATTGAAGATCCTCATGAATCAACAGAAATTGTTATTCACGTTAATAAATTAAAGGAGGGGTGGGATGTTACCAATCTCTATACGATTGTACCGTTGCGTGCATCGGCTTCAGAAATTTTAACAGAGCAAACAATTGGGCGTGGATTGCGGTTGCCGTATGGATGTAGGACCGGTGTAGAAGCTATTGATCGTTTAACAATCATTGCGCATGATCGTTTCCAGGATATTATTAACCGTGCAAATGATCCAAACTCAATTATAAAAAAGCATATTTAGATTGGAAAAGGGGGGGACATACCCTCTGAAAAAACAGATATAGTGACAGTTCCATGTCAAGTGGAAGCTTTATTTATGCAAACGGCGGGAACGCGTCATTGCGATATAGATAGAGCATCAGATCTACAAAATATCATGTTACGAAATACAGATTCCCCTATATTGACGCCCGAAGAGCAACAAATTGCTGCTATTGCCTGGAATATTATCAAAGAGAATGATAATTTACCAAGTTCTCAAATGCTTTGTTCTGCACCGATACAAGAAAAAATGAGCAATAAAATTATGAGTACTATGCCGCTAGCACAAAAGTCTCTCGTGTCAAAAGTGGTTACAATTTTGACAAAACAATTAGCAGAATTGATAATAGATATTCCCAATATTATCCTCATTCCTTCACGTGAGGTTACTTATGGTTTTTCTGATTTTGATTTAGAAAATCTAGAAAGCTTAAATTTGCAACCTGTTAGTAAAGAGCTTTTAATTCGAGAATTGCGTACCCACAAAAGCATTTTTCTTACTTCTAAGAATGAATATATCAAAGAGCCTCATCTTGAAAATTATATCATTCGTGGTTTAATTGATAATGACTTTATCGATTATGATAGCCATACGACATTATTACGAAAATTGGCTAGTCAAATGGTAGAGCATTTCCGATCTTATTTACCCAATGATGCTGCGGTTGAAAACGTATTAATTCACTATCAGCATAAGCTCAATGATTTTATTGTTGCGCAATTAAGGAAACATCAATGGGAAACGCAAAAAGATTATGAGGTTAAAGTGATACGAGGTTTTACAACTTTAACGTCTATCCATTATGTGTTGCCGCAAGGAACATCTCCTGTTGATTTTCGTAATATTCCTACCATTAAAAGCGATATTAAAAAACTTGTATTCAGTGGCTTTAAAAAATGCTGTTATCCTTTGCAAAAGTTTGATTCAGTAGAAGGAGAATTACGATTTGCTCAGATATTAGAGGATGATTCACAAGTATTGAAATGGATGAAACTCGCTCGAGGTTTTTTCAAGATAGAGTATGATAAAGGCTCAACTTATGAACCGGACTTTGTTGTAGAAACGAAGGATACTAAATATCTTTGTGAGCCTAAAAAAGCCTCTGAAATACAAAACGTTATTGTTTTAAAAAAGAGAGAAGCTGCAGTTCAATGGTGTTGTCATGCAACGCACTATGCGGCTACTTATGGCGGTAAAAAATGGTATTATGTTCTTATTCCCCATGATGCTATTAAAGCTAATAGTAGTTTTGAAGGTTTATGTGCAGAGTTTACTATTTTAGAATCTATACTTGAAAGCCCATAACATTTTGCTTTGAAAATAAAACACATAAGTTTTTTAATTGACCAATGTGAAGCTCAATCAAATGTTTGATATTATTTTTAATTTTATGCGTTATCGAAATTATTATTTTTTCTAAGTGCATTACAATAAAAGGAAAAATGTATAGAAGAGTTATACAAGATTATGTTTTTTTATGAGGATTTACAATTTTTGATGAAAATACAGTCTCACTTCATTTATATAAAAACTTGAGTTTATAGTCGCAAATTCAGAAAAATATTTTAATTTTATAGACAGCTTTTTTCAAAAAAACTTAAACAATTTATGGTTTTTTCTTTTGAAAAATCTGAATATCATAGAATATCTAGAGGATAAAAGTGGGCTGTTTTACATATGACTTTGAATTTAACAAACACTGTTTTTAATTTTTTAAAGAAAAACCCGACAAAAAAATTTACAGCTCGAGAAATTGCGCAATGGATATTTGAAAATTACCCAGAAAAATGCCGTCAAAAACAAAAGCGATCAACGGCAACAATCACCCCTCTTAAGGATGCTACAGCTCTTATTCAGCAAATTGTCGCTGAAATAGGGTCTCAACGCCCTCAATTGCAAAAGCGTTATCCAGAAATTAAAACTACTGAAGGGAGACCACGGCAGTATTATTTTACTAAACAAACAGATAGCGCTGAAATTGATACAGCAGAGGACAATGCAGAGGATAGAACAAAAGATTCTTCCGTTAAAGAACATGATCTTTATCCATTATTATCTAAATTTTTATGGTCAGAACTCGCAGTTTACAGTAAACGCATTAATAAGAAATGTTCTCATAATAAACATGGTTTTGGCGGAAACAAATGGCTTTATCCAGATCTTGTAGGAATACAAGATTTAAGTAAAGAATGGAATCGTGAAATCAAAGATTGCGTTTTGCAATATTTTGATAAAAAGACGAAGCTTTGGTCTTTTGAAGTCAAAATTCTCATCAATCGTTCAAATTTACGAAAAGCTTTTTTTCAAACAGTTAGCAATTCTTCATGGGCTAATTTTAGTTATTTAGTGGCTAGTGACGTTGAAGGTGTTGATACACTAAAAGAACTTCGGATGCTTTCAAGTTTGCGTGGAATTGGATTTATAAGACTCGACAAGGAAAATGCTTCTGAGAGTGAGATCATAATTCCGGCAAAAGAACGGAGTGATATTGATTGGAATACAGCTAATAGGTTGTGGAAGCAAACAAAGACCTTCTTCATTATATCAAGCTCATTCGTCAATTTTATCAAACTGGCGAGATGCGTCCATCCGATTGGGATCATATCTATCCATGAGGGGTATAAAAAAGACGCTATTGTTTAAAGGCTCTTTTGTTTAGAGTGACAAAAAATTACTCTAACTATTTTATTTAATTAGTTACATTGATTTATAATGATAATTAGGCTTTTTTTACTTAAATTAGAGATTAGAATATTGTAGCATTCAATCGTTTCAAGCCATTYTAATTGATATTAAATCAATCACAATTTTGTGTATGTATCAAGCTGTGGTGAGTAAAATTCTGTTTGAGATCCATTTTATTTTGTGCGTGAGACGTAATTTTATTAGATACTAGATTTATAATGATTATAACTTATTACAAATTCACGGTTGTAGAGAGTAAAATTCAACTTTTTTGCTTTGTTTACATCAAGCATTGAGAATGTTTATTTTTCATATTTAAGTCTTCTTTCAGAGAATTTATACTGCTATTTCTTTAGTTTCAATTACTGTTCGTTTTGATTATTTATCATCCGCAATTAAACGTTCAAAAAAATATAAATTTTATAAAATACTTCCATAGTTTATTTAATCTCATTTGAAATGAATTTAAAAAATAAATTTCTATCATATCTTATGATCAAGGGAAGGTATACGATACAGTTTGCCACAATGATCTCTTTATTTTTCAATAATACCACACGCCAGACGTGCACCACCTCCGCCAAATGGTAATGGTTCATCTGATTGATTATCTGCCCCTAAATGAATTATTAATGAGCGCCCCGTAATTTCAGAGATTTTCTTCAATCGTGGAGCAAGAACACTCATCGTGGCATTCCCTTGCTTATCAACATAAAGTGCTGGTAAATCACCAAGATGACCATTGACATTATAAGGTCCTAAATGTTTTCCGGTATGCTCAGGATCATAATGTCCACCTGCACTTCCAGCAACTATGCCATCTTTTGTATCGCATGAAGGATTTACATGGACATGAAAACCATGCATCCCTTCTGGTAAAGAAGATAAATGAGGAATGAAAATCAAACCGTATGTGTTTTCTTCAATTTTAATGCTACCAATAACCTCTCTGGAATTATTATCGCCTCGTTTATAAATAGTTACTTTTGTTGAGAGTGCTAACGCAGAGTTTTTATGCATCAAAAATGCCATAAAAACTAATAATGACAATAATATTTTTTTCATAAAATACATTATAATTATCTTCAAATAAATTTATCCATAAAATATTTTTATTATTTCTGAACACAACTTTCGTTTTTTGAGCTATAAAAAATATAGCTTTTATAGATGGATAACTATATCTTACTTATCTTTTTTCAAGAGATGATTTTTAAAAATCTATTTTTTGAGATGTAACAAGCAATTAAGCAAGAAGTTTTATAAGTTAGGGATTATTTCAATTATAATAATATGATGATCGTTTTATCAAAAACAGAGCATATAATTTGTTGATGATTTTAATATTTGGTTCATAGAAAAAATGAAGAGAATTTTTTATTCATTGTGAAATTTATAAGAGAGAGGACGATTATGATTCATATAAATTTCCCATAAAATACAGCATATACCGACACTTCCCCCCATTCCAGATCCTATCAATGCTCCTGTTATCATTCCGGCAGAAAGTGCTACTCCTATACCCATTGCAATAAGTGGGCCAAATCCTGGAAGAGCAATATAACCATAAGTAGCAAGAGTTGCTGCGATTGCTCCTGATATGCTACCATTTAAAACACCAATAAAAGCAAATTCTTTAATAGAATGACAGCACTTTTTAAAATTTTTTTTATTACAACGATGCACAGAAACGTTGCTATAAATTTTAAAATCAATCATATCTTTTTCTTTCATTTTGAATGCTAACTGTTCCTGTATAGTCAACGGATACAAAAAAATGTGACTTTTTAAATTTTACTAAAGCACGCCAGATGCCTTTATCATCTAAACGCAGTCGTTGAATGTTCTCAAAACCATTTTGCATAAGACAATTTTTAACTTGCGAAGCAGTAAATGAATTTTGACCTATTTTAGTGACATTTTGAGTAGAGCTATAGGTAAAGGTTTGACAATAAGGAAGATGAAAAATATCACTGATTGAAGTCGTGACAATCAATGAACAACATACAATTATCATAAAAAAAATACTTAATTTCAAAATGTTATTT
>NZ_NJPP01000025.1 GCF_002778015.1 Bartonella tribocorum
CCCCACACATCCTCAACAACCCAAGCCCCCCCACCTTCTCTATAATCCTCTCTTTTATGAACATGCCCTGCGCCACTTGCCCTTACACGCCTCAACGCWCACCCTCAACAGCCCACGCCACCACCCACGCGCCCCAACCCGCACCCGCAACAACCTAAGTGCTGCCCACACATGCCAACCTATGCCCCCTCTCTTCACGCCCCCTTCCTCCTCCACGCCTCCCCTCTCACGCCCTCTATTCATGAAACCAAGCAACATTTTTTAACAAGAATCAAACGACCATAAGGAGATGATATGACAGAGAAAAACACGCACCTTTTTGAGCCTTACGAGAAAGCCCCGCAAGAGAAAGAAAAGCATAAGGGTCATTTAAAGACGCAAGAAATCCCCCTTGAAACGAGCAACCCTTATTTTCAACCCACGCAACCAGAAAGTTCCAGCAACCCGCGCACCATCAAAGCTATTGTCAATGAACAAAGCCGTCCCATTGCGCTTTTATATGCAAAAGGACATATCAGTAAGGCACAATATAAAGCCGCAGAACGTTTTTATTTTTACTGGCGCCACAGTCAAGCAGACCTCCACATGAGCCTTGACACCACCCGTGAAAAGGTTGCCTGTAGCCAAACGTATACGCATCCCATTGAACGTCAAATAGAAGCCTCCAATCATTTAAAAACAATCAAAGTTCAACTTGGTATTCTTGGCTATGCATTGCTTGAGCGGGTAATCGGCCATGGCCAAGCGATCAAAGAATTAAGTTCTTCAAAACGCAAACAAAACTCTCTTGCCGATCATTTACGAGATTGTCTCGACTTGTTAGCCTTTCATTGGGGATATGCAAACCATAAACATTCTGAATAATCCTCCTTCCTCACTCATCTCTTCACTCATCTTCACTCAGGGCAACAGCCTATGTTGCCCTACTTTCCAGGAAAAACTCTCTCACTGCGTGGCAGTCAAAACAGTTCCCCCATACGCACACATACCAACCCAAGCCCCCACCTTCTCTTTAGCCCCCTCTTTTATGAACATGCCTTCCTCCACTTGCTCTTCTCTTCACAAGCCCGCCTTACCCCACTTGCCCTTACACGGCCTCAATCCACACCCTCAGCAGCCCACGCCACCACCCACGCGCTCCCTCTCCGCATACGCGCTACAATACGGAGCTCCACACATCTTCACCCTCCCATCAACCCACATCTCCTTCTGTGCGCAAACCACAACATGCAATCCATATGATCCACACACACACCAACACATGCCTTCCTCCATCCCCTCCTCTTCATCATGCCCCTATTTATGATAACCCCCTCTCTTCATGCCCTCTCTTCATGAAACCAAGCAACATTTTTTAACAAGAATCAAACGATCATAAGGAGATGATATGACCCATCAAGAGAAAAACACGCATCTTCTTGAGCCTTACGAGAAAGCCCCGCAAGAGAAAGAAAAGCATTTAAAGACGCAAGAAATCCCCCTTGAAACGAGCAACCCTTATTTCCAGCCCACGCAACCAGAAAGTTCCAGCAACCCGTGCACCATCCCTTAAACTTCCCTCATCAAGCCACTCAAGGAACACGTCACTCAAAGAAAAAGGTCCACACGACAACAAAACACAGTGTAACAAAACACCTCTCTTTCAAGAACCAAATCCATGGTCTTCCCACCCCTCTAGTACAACAAGCCCAGCCACACCCCCATCAAGCCTAAAAGACCACCCCCATGCCCCACACACATCCACCGCCTACTTTAAAGCCAGCATATCTTTAAAAATGCACGCTTCACAAAACCTTCTCACGGTGCCAAGATCCAAACAGCCTCCCCCATACACGCCCATGCCCACCACACCTTAAAAGAATACGGACTTCACAAAACCCCTGCACCTAAAATCCACGCCTTCAAACACAAAGCCTCCCCACACCAGTCCATAACCATGAAGAACTCTATTTATTGGTTTTTATTGAAGAATAAATATGGTTGTATATATCATTGACAGTGAGTTTAAGAATAAAAATTTACCGAAAAAGAAGTATTCATAATATTTTAAGGCACAAAGAGAAAATTTTATTTTTTAGCTTGCTCTATTTTAAATTTTCTGCTACCCTTAAAAGGATAAATTTATTTGTATTTTATCTTTAATACATTTTAGAATGTATTTTTTCTACCCAATGTTGGAAACCTCCTATTAACTGCCTTCTGTTTGTAGCAGAAGGTTTTTTTTATGACTGTCTCCCCCCCCTTTTAAGCTTTTTGCTCTTCTTCCATAAGATTTTCCTGCAAAATAGATCATTTTTTTGTCAAATTGACTTAACATCCCCCCCTTCAAAGGACGAAGACTCTTCACACAATCAGGGTTGCAAACAATCTTGTCTCTCTTCCCCATACTTTTTGTTTCCCCCGCACTTTTTATTTCTTATGTATGGAATTACCTCAAACTTAAAGCGTGATAAGCGCGCCTAAAAAACACTTCCCCGACAAAACATGATCCTCTCAAAAAATATCTTCCCCATCACACGCGCAGACTTCCCTCCTTAAGAGATCAAAGGAGAAAGACATCCAACAATGAAAGCCAATACATCCTCATTCGAAAACCAAAGCCAGCTCACGCCAAGATACTCTGCTCCTGCAAAGGCCCCCCCAAACAATACCCATCAACACAACACAAACCAATTCAACCGCCATAATGTCCTCTGCCAAACCGTATTTTTTCGCTCTCGTACCAGAAATTCCAAGAACATCTTCAACAAAACAGCACCCACAAGTCCCGTCAAGAATATCTTACCAATACTCTTAGCTCCAATATAAGCAAACCGAAAAGCAAGAGCAGCAATGGCACAAAACACCACGCCCTTCACGAAGACTTTCCAGACAACCAGCAAACTCTTCACACCCCAATGAAATAAACCAAGAACAAGCCCCATAATGCAAGAAAGCATCCCTCCCCTTCAACAACAGCTCTCTACTCAAAGCCAGCCCCCCACCCGCAACAACCAACACCACCACGCACGTGCCAACCCGCACCCGCAACACCCTAAGCGCCCACACAAGCCTTCCACCATGCCCCCTCTCTCACGCCCCCCATTCATGAAACCAAGAAACCTTTTTTTAACAAGAATCAAACGATCATAAGGAGGTGCCAAGATCCAAGCAGTCCCCCTCGCACACCCCATCAAGCCTAAAAGACCACCCACCTGCCAAAACCTCTCCCCTGTAACCCCAACGGCGTGCGGCTTCTTTCATCAAGCAAACAAATGCAACAGCACAAACCCTGCGATATTTCCCCACGAACACGTCACTCAAAGAAAACGCCGAAAAGGCAACAAAATGCTCACTCTTTTAAGCCTCTTCCCAGCATCGCACCAAAACAGCTCATACCTTTATCAAAAAAATCGATTATCACACGAACAAGAAAGACAAGAATGCAGATTGCCCCCCACTCATTTGAAGCCCGAGGCCAAAACACACCAAAATGCTTTACCCCTCGATAAATAAGAGCAAGGACAAGGCCCCAAAGGACACTAAACACCCACGGGATTGAGAACCAGCTCATATCCAAACGCTCCGCTGCCCCATAAATCAACTGAGAGACAAGAACCATAAGAAAGAAAAAGAGCATATTTCTAAAGACAGCCTTTTTTGTAAACCCAAAGCGCTTCATGGCGATACGCGCACTGACATAAATAAAAGACAAAAAAAGACTCACAAAGCCTAAAAGCACCAACGATGGCAAAAATACCCCATCAAATGACATCGCTCCCTCATCAAAGTTACTCAAAAGAAACATCTACAATGCAACAGCTTCCCCCTCTTTTCAAGCATAAAAAAACACACAATACGCCCCCACGCGCGCCTTCTCCGCATACGCGCCCTACAATACGGGGCTCCACACATCTTCACCACCCTATCAGCCTACATTTCCTTCTGTGCGCAAACCACAGCATACAATCCATATGATCCACACACACCAACCCATGCCTTCCTCCATCCCCCTCTTCATGAAACCAAGCAACATTTTTAAACAAGAATCAAATGATCATAAGGAGATGATATGATCCATCAAGAGAAAAACACGCACCTTTTTGAGCCTTACGAGAAAGCCCCGCAAGAGAAAGAAAAGCATAAGGGTCATTTAAAGACGCAAGAAGTCCCCCTTGAAACGAGCAACCCTTATTTTCAGCCCACGCAACCAGAAAGCTCCAGCAACCCGTGCACCATCCCTTAAACTTCCCTCATCAAGCCACTCAAGGAACACGTCACTCAAGAGAAATATCCACGATGCAGCAAAACACCTCTCTTTCAAGAACCAAATCCATGGGCTTCCCACCCCTCTAATACAACAAGCACAGCCACATCCCCATCAAACCTAAAAGACCACCCCCATGCCCCACACACATCCCTCGCCTACTTTAAAGCCAGCACATCTTTAAAAATGCACGCTTCACAAAACCCTTACGCTCCAAATGCCCCCTTCAAACACAAAGCCGTCCCATGGTGCCAAGATCCAAACAGCCTCCCCACACACGCCCACGCGCCCCACGCACATGCCACCACACCACTCCTCTTTCACAAGCCCACCTTACCCCACTTGCCCTTACACGCCTCAATCCACACCCTCAGCAGCCGATACCACCCCCCACGCGCCCCAACACATGCCAACACACCCCTCTCTCATCAAAGTTACTCAAAAGAAACAACACCCCCCACGCACGCCTTCTCCGCATACGCACCCTAAAATACGGGGCGCCATACATCTTCACCCCCCATCAACCCACATCTCCTTCTGTGCGCAAACCGCAGCATGCAATCCATATGATCCATACACACACGCAACACATACCTTTCTCCATCCCCCCTCCTATTTATGATAGCCCCCTCTTCATGAATCCAAGCAACCTTTCAATTTTTTTTTGAAAAACAAGCCTACGTTTATGTGGAACGTCCACCCCCAAATACTTCCCCTAAAAAAATACTTCATTGCATCACACAGGTTGCTTTATACCCCCTTAAACGACGAAGATTTTACGGCAAACGCTGTTTGACGACACAATAGAATCTACGAATATTTTTTTATTGACGATCCTTGGCTTTGGAACATCAACCAGACATTGTATCATGACAATGGGGTGATTTAAGTCTTCTGTTCTTCATCTTAGAATAAAAGAACCAATTCTCTTAAACTTCTTTTCTTTCAACGCTGTTTTATCTTTCATTCATCAAACCATCCCCTTATCCGTTAGGAACAGGAAAGCCCGCGTAGAATGAAACACTTCAAAGATCAAAGAATCACCATACTTCTTCATCAACACGGCTTTTTCATCAACACGCTCAAGCTGCAAAACTTTCACCCGCCAATTATCACATTAAGCCCAAAAACTGTTCTCAGATTAAGCAATGGCAAAGTGTATGATACATACCGATTTTCTCTTTTATGAAACGTAAAGAGGGGGGAACAATAAGTTTTGCACCCTTTGGATTTATCGTTAACCCCTTCATCAATGCCGCTATGAAATAGCTATGATACATATTGAGAATATATTAAAACAAGCACGTAAATAAGCAGCCCCAATATATTCCATTTGAAGCGCTCTATTTTGCATGAGAAGCAGCTCCCCCTCTGAAAGCAGCCCTCCTTCTATGAGAGCCCCCCCCCTCCATGAGAACAATAAAAAAGCATGAGTCTCAAAATGTAAAAAAAGCATCATCGCCATTCTTAAAAAAAATATTTCAACCATCAAACCGCATAAAAAATAGAAAGAAAAGATGGCGAGAGACTCGAAAGCACTTCATATTCTTCTCAAAAGCATTTTCTGATCTGCTTAGGGTAACCATATGCAAATCCCTATCCCTTATTATCAAACCTCCCACTCCAAGAATACAAAAGTTGACACGGTTTATTCTGTTTTATGATAAAGCACAGTACTCAAAGAGCGGTATGGAAGCCATTGAAACAATTGAAATATTTAGCAGCTCAACCAAAAGCCAAACGATAGAAAAATGCCTCATAAATCTTGCACAACCTAAAAAAAATCAAAAAAAAGACAAAAAAATAGCATAAAAATATCTTAATTTTCATAGAGTTACCATATTGGTTACGTTGATATTGATCAGCGAGTCTCACCCTATAACCCTCTCAAATATAGGAGACAAAGTAACTCTCTACAGTAAATGTAAAAACCGATAGAGATAAAGTAGAAAAACAAATCTCTTGGGCTTTCTTTATTTTTATGGGATATGCCCCTTATGGATGCACTTGTGCCTCAAAGAGTGCATCCTTCCCCTCAAGGGATACCTGCCTTACCCTCAATAAGGCTGTACCCAGTTCAATAGAGGATGCACTTGTGCCTCAAAGAGTGCATCCTCCCTCTCAAGGGGTACCTGCCTCATTCTCATAAGGCTGTATCCAGTTCAATAGAGGATGCACTTGTGCCTCAAAGAGTGCATCTTCCCTCTCAAGGGGTACCTGCCTTACCCTCAATAAGGCTGTACCCAGTTCAATAGAGGATGCACTTGTGCCTCAAAGAGTGCATCCTCCCCCTCAAGGGATACCTGCCTTACCCTCAATAAGGCTGTACCCAGTTCAATAGAGGATGCACCCAAGCCCTCAAAGAAGTGCATCCTCCCCCTCAAGGGATACCTGCCTTACCCTCAATAAGGCTGTACCCAGTTCAATAGAGGATGCACCCAAGCCCTCAAAGAAGTGCATCCTCCCCCTCAAGGGATTCGCTCAACCTTCATCATATTTCACTTTAATCTTCATGAATCCTCATTTTTATAAATCTCTAGCCCCATAAATCCTAGCCAATAGCACAAAAAGAAGTTTGCCAGCGCTTCTTTTGTCATCGATCTCACAGGATTCCACTTCAGAACAGATTTTTCAAACTTATTCATAAAACAAAATATAAAGAATTAATTAAGGCAATTTTAAGGCAAAAAAGATAAATTTTGTTAATTTAAAGGCAGAATTTGTTCTTTTTTGTGATTGTTGTATTTTTACAATAGCTATTTAAAGTGAATTTATATATAAAACATATTGATATTTATTTGTGAGAATAAACATAGGAGAAAAACTATGAATATCAGATATTTTTTCATATCGAGAGCAATTACAAGTGGTTTATCCCTTGCAATTCAACAATCTGATTGTATAGCCAACCAACAGCCCTCTCCTATTGTTGCTCCTTATACTGTTAAGAAAACAAATTTACAGTTTTTAAAACCAGTAAAGAGCTCATCGGATTCATTGAATATACAGAAGATAACGCATAAAGTTTTATCGGACACAATTCAGGAAAATTCATCAGGTAAAGAAGTAGGAAGGATCTTTATGGCATAGGAGTCCTTTTATTCAACGGCTTAAATAATATTTCTTTATTTTGGGGATTTAACTTATTATACAGCTCGTTCTTCTAATTTTTGCTACAATATAATAAGCTACAGTATAATAAAAAGTTATCAAAATAAAATCGTATAGAGTGTATAATCAAATAAAAAAGCCCTTTTAAACGGGGGCTTTTTAATTCAATTTGTATTTTGTTTTATTATCCCCCCATATTTTGTTTTATTATCCCAATGCCCACCTCTTAAGAACAGCACTTTAATTTTCTCCACATCTTAAGTAATGAAGGCGCTAAGATTTCAGGCTCTCACTTCAAGCTCTCTCTCGAGGCTCTCGCTACCTTACTGCCAAGCTCTCACCCTACGCAGCTTTAGTCAATGATAATCCCCAGTTTGGGACAATCCCCAATCCCTCTGCTCTTCTTGTCAATTCTTCTCTTTTCAAGCAAGTTTTCCCTATAAACGACTTTATACGATTCATTTCTAATTTTCCGTAAAGCGACAAACACGAAAACACTCTAAAGTTTTCGTACCAACACTCCATTTCTCAAAGGATAGCATTTTACGGAGTCAAGAATACATGTATTTTATTTAACATATATTTTACTTCTATGAAGCAGAATATTTTTCATCTCTAGCCTTCTTTTTTACATCATGAAACGCATTTTCAAAAAAACGCCAAAATATATAAAATATCGCCACACCTCAAAGGAGGCTATTTTGTCATAACGCCTTCTCCGCCATAAAGAACTGTCATAACACTTTCTCCACCGTAAACAACGAAGTACAAAACGAAAACTCTAAATCTATAAAAAATCTAGTTTTTTAAACCAATTTTGCCGACTGCACGCTTTAATCACCACGCCAAAAACAATAGTGTTTTCACAAGTGCTATGAGCAAATCTTTCTCTCAAATACTCATCACACACTTTTACAAGCCATCGAAATGTATAAAATATTCCATTTCTCAAAGGATAGAATTTTACGGAGTCAAGAATGCATTTATTTTATTTAACATGTATTTTACTTCTATGAAGCAGAATATTTTTCATCCCTAGCCTCCTTTTTTACATAAGCGCGCTTTCTTCAAACTGTAGCATATCTTTATTGAGATGACCGGTCGATTATTATTCATAACTGCTTATACAGCGTTAAGAGACTTTTTTAAAATTGTAAAAAGATTTGGCACACCAAGTGAAAATAACGGAATTAAAATATCTATTAATATTAATAGAAAAGATAAAACCTGGTATCTCATTAAGATATTAGGAACGGGGCGTGATAATTAATAAACCAAATAAGCCCTCTGTTTGCTTCAGAAGGCTTCTAACAAGGTTCAAAACATTGGGGAAAACAATGTCAAAAATAGACAAAAGAAAAGAATTAACGAATTTAAAGAAACGTATTAAATATGCCAATTCACATCTTAACACAACTTTAGGTATCGAAATTATGGATTATTTCAAGCCTACTGAACCTGCTAATATTCAGAATGTGCGTAAAATGAGCAGAGAATTGAAAAAATGGCAAGAACAAAAAAGATTTAATCAAAAAAAGAAAATTTCGCTATACGTGTTTATAAATTTAACGAAACATTACCAAATAAAGCTTTTTAGTTTAATGCATATCCACAAAATGAAAAGCAATTAATCCCTTTTAAGAAGTATCTAACAAACTTAAAAGAAACATATCTTTTAATAATAATACAAGAGTCATCTTGAGTAAAAATTGCCTAAAAACAAGAAAAGGACAAATTGACCATCACTCATTCGCCCCTCTTCTTGAGCATCAAATTATTTTCAGCTTATTTTTTAAAACCTTGGCCCCTTGACTTTTCGCGCTCTTTTATTTTGCTTTGATGTAACAATATCTCACTCATGGCGCTCACCCTCTTGCAACGAGAGCGTTCTTCTTCAAATCAGAAGCGCCTTTCCAGCAAAAGCGTAGAACATTAATCAATTTTTATATCCATATTTATATCCATACATGCAGGTTCACCCTCTTTAATATAAGTAATATCCGGAGAATATTTTACGCCATCTTTTTCAAAGACACATGGTTTATCACTCACAGCGTATCCTTGTTCCCTTAATTCTTGTTTTTTCTCCTCGACTAAATTTTTATGAAAAGCGCATTTTTGATTACATAAATTAGGGTTTCTCATTCTGAAAATCTGATAGCCATTCACGTCTATAGAGAACATCTGAGCAACCTGTTCCAGCACATCGTAACTGAATTTTCCAGCCTTTTTCACCTCTTGGGCCATCACCATCGCGCGTTCCAGATGAACTTTTTCAATGGTTTCATCAAAGCCAAGCTTTTCGCCTGCCGTAAAGCATTTGTCATAAGAATCTAAAGTCTCCACATCCCCCAGCAAGGCAAGAGCACCAAGATGCAGCAAAGCATAAGGGGCTTCTTCTTCATCCGTTGACCATGATAAAGAGTCTTTTTCCCAAGGTGGAATACGATATTGAGAGCGAAGCATTTTATATAAACAATCATCTTCCATTGTCCATTTTAAAGTTTTATCAAGAGCTTTTTTAAAACGTGCGACATTCACTTTTTCTTCAAAAATTTCCAATCCATTGGGCACGAAACTCATAAATACCGTTGGCAAAACCCCAGAATTATGAGGATTAATGGTCTGGCAAGCGGCCGCAAAAATCCCGCTCATAATTAGAAGCCCGCGATCAAACAGTGAAAATTCTTCCACCTGTTTTTCGTTATAGAGAAACTGCACTTCGCGATCAGGTAAAAAGAGTGTTGCCAAATGATCTCCTTTTCCCTCGATGTCCACGGACCACCCCAAGCTTTTTAAAAGCGCTGTTGCACTTTCTATCGTGAGAATTTCATGATCATCATAATCGCCAAAGGGTTCCTTTTCCTTTAGTTTCAAACGCCTCTGCTGCAGCACGGCTTCGTCTTTCCAAAACTGCTGAAGCGCGAGATCATTTTCTTTAAGCACTTCTTCCAACGCGCCTTTCACTTGGGCATTCATTTTCATCCGTTTAAAGACAGAGATATAAAGAGCCAAAATAAGCATGATAATAATTATGAAAACAGCAATAACCACCCAGAATGCGGGATCTAAGACATGTACGACGATAGGATCAATGTTCATTTTTTCCCCTCACTATTTACACAACCCGTGCGACAGAGAGCTTATTTTCTCTCGCTCAGAGAGCGCTTGGTCTAGTTTTTGAATATTTTCCTGCAATTCGCACATCACTTTTTTACGAAGCCGTAACATCACCGGAATCAATAAAAGGGCACAACCGATTATGAAGTCCGTTGTTTTCAGGATAACGGCATGCACAACATGTTGCCACCCTATCAGCTGCCAATTTAAGACCTCTGGTAATTCTAGCATCATTATCCAGATGATAATAATAACCGCAATAGCGAAGATAATTTTATAATTCTTTGCTGAAAGCAACGCCTGCTGAAACGAAAAAGAATGCGCTCTTTTATGCGTTTCTTGCTCTGATACCCAATTTTGCTCCTTCATTTTTCCCTCTCACTCTTTGAAAAAATCCATACGGTAGAGAGCTTATTTGCTCTCGCACAAAAATTGTTTTTTCTCGTTTCTGTATCTTTTTTCCAATTTATACATCATAATGCATGCAAAACCCCAATATCACTGGAATCTGGAATTAAGAAAAGTGCACAGGCCGTTATGGCTTGCGTCATAATAAAAATGATAAAGAAATCATAATATTCGTGGTGCCTTGTCCCCTTGGCCCCTTGTCCCCTTGTCCCCTTGTCCCCTTGACCACCCTCTCCACTCAAAAAGTCAAAGACTTTCAAACGGCACCATTCTGTAAACAATGATTTACAATTCAAGCTTTTTCTTCTTCTTAAAAAATTCCCCTGTTTTCAAGAAAATGCCCCTACCATGCCATAAGGTTCACTTTCAAACCTCGATTAAGACAAAGAACCACTGTCCTCTAACCTATCTTTAAAAAACTCTCTTTGACCTTCTACCCCACTCAAACGATGAAGAAAATCCCAATTTCTCACTCTCAGCTCTAAAACCCACACTGCTTTTAAACCCCACACTGGCTTTAAACCCCACACTGGCTTTAAACAATGACGCTCTACAATTCAAGCTTTTTCTTTCAACAAAGTCCCCCCTCAACGCTGCTCCTTAGAGCAAGGTTTTAGGACAAAACCATAAAGAACGTCAAAACATCTTAAGAGAAAAAATTTTACAGAGAACAATCCCCCTCAAGGCTGAATTTCTCATCATTTCTTCAACCATTTTTTTTCTTGCTCATGATTTTTCAAACGCTATCTTCTGTTCTTTCACACGCTTTTCAGTTCTTATTTTAAACAGTAATATTTTCTCGCCTGCTTAAAGACACCATAATAAAATTCCAAAATCGTTATGGGAATAAATGCAAACCACATTATCACCAACATAAATGCGATCACAAATATTAGGACAAGCATATCATCTATTTTTACCCTATCGCCCTTTTTATACAGAGCCTTTTTGTGCCAGGTTTCTTCCCCCCGTTGCTGGTGTATTTCTTGTGATTTCCGAGTATTTTTTTCAACAAAAGCTACAATATTATGCAGACGATCAACATAATCGGAATTAAGGCAACCACACACACGACAACCACTTTCCAGAGCGCACACAAAAAGAAAAAAAAGGGATGTACCAAGCCCACCCTGTCAATTTTTCTGGTTACCAAGTTTTCTGGTTACCAAGGCTGAGAAAAAGAAATTTCTGTTCCCCAGCTCAATGATGAGCGAGAAAAAACAAAGAGCAACACACTCTCGCACAGAAACAAACTCTTTCTCAAAAAATTACGCAGTCCGTTATAAAATGTTGAATTTTTCCCCTTGATTTCTCTTCCCTTTTCTCACCACAAGCACATACCTTCTCTCACGCATACCTCTTCTTACACATTTCTTTTCTCACGCCAGCTCTTTTAAGCACCATGAAAAGTGCAATGCATGGCTTTAGCTTGTTTTCTGATCAATCCCCCCAATTATCTACAAAATGCTCTTTCTTTCCAAATGACAAGAGCATTCTCCTCATCACCAACGCCCCCTCTTTTTTGATGATGTTTCAACCATTCGCTCTTCTTGCATCACGAGAACGCGTCAATCTTGCCTCTTCCCCCTCATGATCACAGCGCTCTATTAGGCTCTTTTTTTACGCATTTCAATTGCTTTTTCACGCGACAATACATTCGCACACGCTTGAAGACAAAATAATAAAATTCCAGAATAAGCATGACAACCCCAGCCGTAAAAAACACTTCAAACAAAAGTATGAAAAAAAGGAATGCGATAAAAAAACGGCTTGTTTTTTCTCTATCATTTTTTGACAGATTATTTTGTTGGTGGGTTGTTTCCCCCCGTTTCTGGATAACCTTTTGCAACTGCTGAATCTTTTTTTTCAACCAATACGTTAAGATGAGATAAAGCACCAATAAAATAGGCATTAAAGCAAGCACACAAATCGTGATGACTTCACGAAGCACAAAGAGTGCCAAAAGAATGTTATCCTGCGCGACAGTCAACGACCATTTAAATTTTAACGGGATCAAAAGAGCGCTATAACCCATTCCTATCAAGATAGAAATAAGACAAATGATGATATGATCTTTATAAGAAAGAAATGACTCTTCAAGAGCAAAAAAGCTTTGGTTTTGGCTCCCCATTGAATTTTTCCCCTTCATTTGCTCTTCCTTTTTAGACAACGGCTTGTCCTTGCCCTTTACTTGTCCTTAATTTTATGAGGGCACGAATAATCTCTCAAGTACACTCCAGTCAAACCGAATGCTTCACAATACATACGTCTTGTTCACAAGACGCATGTATTGCATATTTTGGTTGCCAATCCTTAAATGCCTTTAATTCAAAATGCCTTCAATTCACGTTTTTGTTTTAAAGAACTATTTTTTCAACACTTCCAAACCAATGCGCATCATAGCCATTTCATGAGAGTGCTCTTGAGCTTACACTCACCAAAAATGGATCCATGAAACCCCGTGGAGATATAACGCTAACACCCTCTATCCCCCTCTATAAAATCTATTATCATATTCGCCCACTGCCCCACCATAACTGTACCCAACATCATCAACAGTCCTACCCTGCCCCCACAACAGCCACCCCTTGGCGCCGCGCCCCTCACACCCCCCTCAAAACCTCGCCTTTCACACACGACTTGTCTCCACACCCAACTCTCCATTACACCCGCTCCACCCCTCATGCCGTATCCAAACCTTTACGGCTCTCATTCATGCCCTCCCCACCATTCTTCTCACAACCACCATACTCTTGACCAAGCACATATTCTTGGATTTACAGTTACACGCTTTTACGATTTTGTTTATTTACAGAAAGTAGCAGAGAGCTGATAACCATTCCAAAACTGTTGAACACCAGCCTTTCCCATAACTCTCCATTACAACCACTCCACACCCGTGCCGTATCCAAACCTTTATGCCTCCATTCACGCCCTCCCCACCATCCCTTGAAGCACACCCCTCAACTACCAACCATTGACGCGCCTCCCACAATCGTTTTTTACCCCCACTGTCACTTACAACAAGCCATTCTCGTTCCTCTACGATACCCATTACCCTTGGTATCTCCCACAACTGCCACCCCTTGGTGCCGCGCTCCTCACACCCCCCCTCAAAACCTCGCCTTTCACACACGACTTGTCTCCACACCCAACTCTCCATTACACCCGCTCCACCCCTCATGCCGTATCCAAACCTTTACGGCTCCCATTCATGCCCTCCTCACCATTCTTCTCACAACCACCATACTTTTGACCAAGCACACATTCTTGGCTTTACAGCTACACGCTTTTACGATTTTGTTTATTTACAGAAAGTAGCAGAGAGCTGATAAGTATCTCCATTGAAGCTTGTTGATTGGCATCAACCTCCTTCAAACAGATCCCAAAATAATTTGCGATAAGAAAAGCAGTATTCCCCTCAAAACCATGAAACAATGGCATGATCTCAATCCCTTCATAACGAGCACGATACAAGCCTTTTAAGCACGGTGTCTCATTCCCACGTGACCTTGTAATACGATATCAAGAATTTTTTGTTTCTTTATCGCTTGGAATTGTTGATAAAAGGAAAATAAGCCCACTCTTTTTTAAAAGAAAAAATAACGTTTGCACTCCCCCAAAATGCGCCAAAGCACTTCACTTATCCCCCCTTATACACAGCAACTTTCCTCAAAGAATTTTGCTTGGAAATAAAAGCATAAATATAGCTTGACAGCAATTTTTGCATCAATTTATTTTTTCCAAATGATTTTAAAGGAGGGGTTAAAGGGGCTTCAAAGACCTTTCAAAGGTTATTTACCCTCTTAAGGTATCTTTTCTGCTCTGCTCAAAATCGCAATTTGAAACGATTAATTCTTAAGCTGGGGGCGATTCTTTGAACTACATGGTTAAGATGTATTCACCTCTCTGAGAGTAAACCGTCTAAACTTTTCTCAAATCTGGAACACATCATTGAAAAAGAAAAAATGTCGTTATTGTCTGATAATCCTCCCACTGAAACAAATTCTAGTAGTCCCCTACCTCTGTGAAGCATGAAATTTGAGGGGGGCGTGAGAGACGCTGAAAAGATAAGGAAGATGCGGTACTGGTATGGTGCTGTTTGCTTTTTTATCAAATGTTTGAGCTTTTTCCTATAAGAGCAATTGGGTCAAGATGACTGAATTTCCCTTCAGTCTGCAATGGTGCAATGTTTGCACCATGAATCCTTTGAGGAATTGGATAAATATTCCCCTGTTGTGATATCATACAACCACAGCAACTTTTCTCAAAACACGCTAGCTTGGAAATAAAAGCATAAAATGCAAACGCACCTCACACCCTTTCATCAATAGATCAAAGTCAAAGACATTCCCTTGGCTCACAAGACAAGAGACCCAACTCTTTTCAAAATACAACAAAGCCAAGGCTCCTTCTCTTCCCTCTGCCCCCTCCAATCCAAATGTTTTAACAACGCCGTCACCCTTTTCATGGGCCCAAACATGCAAATCCAAAATGTGTGCTTTTGGCACATCTTCACCATGTGCCTTACTTCATACACTTTTACCTTATGCACTTTTACCCGCACACCTTTGCCTCATGCACTTTAGCCCAGTACATTTTAAAGAAAATGAGTTCTTCTTATCCGCTCACCCACCACAACCGCCTATACTTTAAATCAAGCATTTTTTGTTTCTTTATCACTTGGAATTGTTGATAAAAGAAAAATAAGCCCGCTCTTTTTTAAAAGAAAAAATAACGTTTACATTCCCCCAAATGCGCTAAAGCACTTCACTTGTCCCTACATCCATTATACACAGCAACTTTTCTCAAAACACACTAGCTTGGGAATAAAAACATAAAATGCAAACGCACCTCACACCTTTTCATCAATAGATCAAAGTCAAAGACATCCCCTTGGCTCACAAGCTCCTCTTCATTTTTTTCCGCTCATAAGACAAGAGCCCCAACTCTTTTCAAAACACAACACACACATTAAAAAAGCATAAAACGCAAGGACACCCCATTCTCTCTTCACGAACACAACAAAGGCACAAAGCACCCCCTCTTCACTTTTCACCTTTATTGCTATGATTAAAGGATCAGCAGTGTTTTTTTCTGCTCAGCTTCTTCTTCCAGTTGCTGTATCATTTTCTTCAATTGACGTGTTACAATCAAAAGCATCGTAAAAACAATTGGTAAGAATAAAAAAAGCATAAGCAAGAATCCATGCCAATGGCTCTAATATGGGTGAAGGAAAAAGTCCTTCTTTTTCCATATCTTAACGAGAACAGTTATAACTGTCGGAAGTGTCACCATGACGGTCGAAAGATAGAATATTTTTTTATAGTCTGGCCAAACAAGCGAAAGCTGTTTCTTATCAAACACGCTGCTGCTTTTTATTTTTCTGAAATCTGTTTTAAAGCGATATCGCGTTCATTCAGCACGTATTTCAGTTCTTTTTTCACGCGGCAATAGAGCCGCGCACGCTTGATAAACAGATAATAAATGACCAAAGTTGGCACCCATATTACAACATTTAAAAGCATAAAAACCAGGAAAGAAAAGGCTGCTAATGTTATCATACTACTCGTCATTTTGTCGCTCTTGCACATTCTGCATACGGATTGCCTGATCGCGTTGTTTTATGGCTTCTTCCAATTGTTGAAGCGTTTCTCTCAATTTTCTCGTTAATTTTATGCACACCATGCCAATGATCGGAGACAAGAGAAGAGTTCCCACCCATATAGCGCTCAACAGCATCATGATAAAGCCAATCCTATCACTTTTCCACCATACCCAATTTGCGATAGAGCAAGCAGATTGTAGAAGAGAAAAGAGGATAAAAACAAAAAGAATTATTTTACATTCTTTTGAATAAAGAGGCAGAGATTCTTTGAAGTTCAGAAAGCGCATTTTTGCATCAAGTGTCTCACACACGAGACTTTGTCTTTTCATCTCTCCCTGATCATTGCGCAATTGCTGTATGGCTTGCTTTTGTTGTGTCGTCCTCTTTTTCAATTCTCGAGCAAGTTTAAAGGACAACCTCATATACCTGATCAACCGATAGGGAAGCTTGACAACGACTATAAACACTAAAATGGTAATAATGATGACCCCTAACAAACACAAATGTTCCATCATAACGCTCCCTCTTTTCCCCTATCATATTGATGTACAATCATAATTTTACTTTCTACTCAAGAAAATGTTTCTAATTTCTTCACTGCTTTTTCACGCCATAATAGAAGGAGACTATGGAAAATTAAAATGACAGGCAAAGCAACAATAATATACGACGTCCACAACTGAAACAGCAGCTTCATGACCAAGAAACCAATGTGAAGCAAGAAAGGTGCATGATTTTGCAAAAAAATCCCAGATTTTGGGAGAAAAATCGCAAAAATAATAAAAACTATAAAAAGCACAAACATAACGCAAGTGATAGAAAAGAGTATCGAATAATCTTTTTTTGAGAATTCCAAAGATTCTCTAAAAGAAAGAACACTGAACTGTGTTGCAGGAACTGTATTCTGTCCTCGATTCTCTGCCTGATCATGCCTCAAATCCTGTGTTGCACCCTTTTTTAATTTCCGCCACATGGCCCATAACAAGATTGTTCGTTTTATACAAGAATAATAAAGTGCCAAGATTGTCATCATGGTAGAAAAGAATACCGAGAAAAATGCAGCGTAAATAAAGTAAATAAAGATAGTAATCTCTACGCCAATCAACCTTCCAATGATTAAGGAAGTGCTCATGTGTTCTCCTTATTATGTTCTGTCAAAAGATTGGTTGTCTAACTTTTGCGGCTCTGGCACTATTTCCCACAGCTGCATCATTTCCTTCACATCCCGTTTCACCATGGCGAGGAGAATAAAAAAGAATGGAAAGAAGCTGAAAAGAACACCTAAAATCATTTTCGGCATAAAATATAAAAAATCCCAAACACTATTCCACCCTGCATCACGTACATACCCGATGATAGAATTTTTAAAAGGCGGTTCAAGGTTCTCCTGAAACATTTTTTGAATATCTTCTTGTTTCATTTTAGCCATTTTTTGAAACTGTTCAGTGGATATAACGTGAAAAAATTCCCAAGTCTGAATATCATTAGTCGCGAAAAAAAGCACCAATAAAAGGATAGCCAAGCCACAAATGATGACATAATCTTTCGTTGAGAGCACCATCCATTTTTTAAAAGCGACCGATTGATCCAACACGGACTGTGAGATAAAAGCCTTCTCCCCATGGGCAGATGGCTGTTGTGATTGATCTTTGATCATACGAATAATCTCCCCATATCTAAAATGCCCACGTTTCAATATTTGACACCACGCAACCAGCGTGGCGGAATTGCCTAGCACTCTTCTTTTCATAAAGCAAACGCCAATAATTTCTTTTAAGTCTTTTTTTAATTTCTCTATACGGCACAACCTATAGCTCCTACGCTTATAAACCCCAACGCACCTTTTTCCCCTTATCGATTGACTACATAGTCCTAAAGAACCTTTCTTAAAGGGCATTGTTTTACAAAAATCCCCTGTGGAAATTTTACCTACCCGCCATAAACGACAGTGTTTACCACCGCTTAAATGAAGCCAAGCCTATAAGATACAAAGGATAATAATCTTCCTCTCCGCACCCCCAAAGGACAAAGATTCTAAAACCCATATCAGTTTGTAAACAATCTAATTGCTCTCAGTGGATTCCACCTGCTAATCACTTATGTGCTCCACTTGCATAAGGCTCTACAAACGAGTTCTTCCTTTAATATTGGCTGCTGATTTTAAATATTTAACGGATCAAGTGTTGTATGCCTTATGAGCCTTTATCATCGCCCCAAATGACAATATTTTAGAGCATAATAAAAGGATAAAATATTTTCACAAGCTCTTTGTGTCTTGATGACCAACACATTGATTTATTAATGATGAATCATCGTTTTTTAACTTGCATCATCACGCCGCGACACTGTAAGATTCTTTCATCACATCCCCATACTGAAATCAACCCAAACCATGCCGCTTGCAAATTACAAGAGAGAGAAGCCCGTGTGGAGTAAAAACGGTACAAGAAAGACACACTTTTTCATGAAAAGTGCCAAAAGACGTAAAATTGGGGGTTGGAAAATATTAAAGGGGGCCGGCTTACTCTTTTTATGAAGCTTAAAGATGATGGTACTCTATAGATCCTTCATAAGAAGCTCTTCTATTCTTCACGGGCACCGTCGCGAAATTGAGCTCGAGAACTTTAAGACATGCCTCTTTAAAACACCTCCATGAATGAGCAACCCAAGGTATTTGGTTTGAAACGTTCTGTTCTACACGAGAGATGTGCTCCCATAAAAGAACATAAAGAAACAAAAGCGTGAGACAGTAAGAAACACCCCATAGGACAAACAAACAATTGATTATCTAAAATGTAGCTCAGCATCCTTAAAATTTTTCAATTCTCATTTTAAAATTTCTTAAATTAAATAAAGCGCCTCTTTTAAAATTAAAAAGAAATGTCTCGTACCTCACAAGTCCCCCCTCCAGCTTTATAAAAGACTCTCTTATGAAGACTTTTTTATCAAGGTATCTTCTTATAACGTTTCTTTAGATCTTGCATCGCATATTTAAATGCCCCCCTTCTTATGATGAGATCCATTAAAATGGAAAAATTTTATCTTCTATAAAGGAGAGATAAAGAAAGCTGCCAAACCGTTTGATCCTTCACAGTTTATTTTGAATTGAAAAACGATATTTTATTTGGAAATAGAAGGCATCTTATGCTACAATAAGAGAGATGGATAAGTTTGTTTGATATTGTTCTTTGTCCCTCCAACCTCGAGCAAAGCGCCTCTATAAGGACGATCTTTAGAAGAAGGTTTGTATTGAGAGAGAATTCTATAAAGAATAAGCTATGCTTAAATAGCGTGATGATGGTCAAGCATCTTGGTTCTGCGCTCAAAAACAAAATTCCCCAATAACGCCCCTCCCATAACATCCTCTAGTATCTCCCCCCCCCAGTAATAAACAAAGTAATAAACAAAGTAATAAACAAAGGAACCAACCAACCCCTTTTCAAATACGTCATGAAATAAGGGGAGAAATTAAAAAGTTTTCGCGAAAACGCTCGTAAGAAAAAAGCCCAATAATCCCCCCAATCTCTCCAACGCCCCCCTCCAACAAACCCTCACCAATAATTCTATGAGAAGGAATAAAAACTTATGAGAAAAGACAAAGGGGCATATCCATAGAAAGTCATTTTTTCATTCACATTTGACAAAAATTTCTTTTCATTTTTTCCAGAGACGTTGAAAAATCAGTAGAAAGCAAATTATTCGCTATCGATGATAAAAAGATACAAACAAGCATGATAGAGGAAAAAATAACCCTGATAGGATCAAAGAAAATGCTAGGAAACATCAGATGATTTTTTTGCCCTATAACATTGCTGTTCTTTATATTCAAAGACTTCGTTTCTTTTTTTCTCTGCAACGGCCCATCTCCCCTCCAATCTTTTTTCCCCAAGAGTCTTTTTCCCTCTAGTTTTTCTTCCTCTCAGTTTTTCTTAAAGTGCTTTTTACAATCACTGTCCCCCAAAAACAGGCAGTTTCTTTTTCATTTAAATGGGTAAGTTCATGAAAATAGGTAAAAAACGCGGTAGACCAAAAATAACAGGCAAACTCAGAGAGCCCAATGGCCGTATTTCACGTGCCAAAGGTCTTCGAAAATCAGCGCTTCAATCAGCCATTGAAATGCGTGCAAAACATTTTGGTTTAAGCCTTAACGAAGCCAAAAACCCGCTTGTGGGGAGCTATATTGGGCGTCTTTGTTTGCTTGGCTATAAAGAGGATTCATCAGGCATCAGTAGAGAGCAATATGATACAGCGCAACAATACTTGCAAATCAGAAACGACTATTTATGTGCCAAAGGTTTACCAAACGGCTATTATGACGGCTTTAAGCACAGTGCATCCGATGAGAAAGCAAAAAAGCAATGGATTGAAAGAGTAACCCAACACTATGAAGAGATGCAAGAAGCCATTAAAGAAGCACAATATCTGCATCGTCAACACAACTTTCACGCGGCATTACAATATCTTGTTATTGAAGATCAGCCCCTGCCAACGCTTGTTGGTTCGTTGCGCATTATTCTTGATGCCCTTTATAAACATTTTGACTGTTCTGGCCAAAAGAGCATTCGCTAAAACACCCCTCAGTCCCCTCCCCCAAAAAGAACAAAGATTCGATACTCCCACCGCCCCGTTTATTTCACTCTCTAGAGAGGGRAACCTCCAGACGCGCCCTTTCAGCAGAGTTGCRGMGTYAAAACGCAGGCYGCTMTCAACACGCCTAAAAACAATCCGCATACACTTCAAAACCCCCACACCTCACCCCCCCCGACACTTCAAAGGATAAGGCTTTTAAACTCAMGTCCCTTGGTAAAGAAACRACGTTTYTCAGGTAGGGGAAACTTGGAAYTCASAAARCCTTTCTCCTTCAAGTTTCCTCTATGCTCTTCACTTAACGCAAAAAAGGTTTCACATTATGCTTCTTTTCTTCTTTTGAAAAACAAGGGGCAGTGGTGCGAAAGAGTAAGTTGTTTTGCAAGGAACACGCATTGTTTGTAGGGGTATTTTCCCTTGAGAAAGGCTGTTGATGGTGGTTTTGAGATTTTCTCCATGTGCTGTTTTTTGCTTGTGTCTTATAGGTGTGGAGAGGGGCTCGCTGGTGAGGGCTGATGCACAATTAAAGTGTGGTGTGCGTGGTTCATTGCGGTTGTGTTGATGATGGGGGTGTCCGTCGTATTAGGGGAGGTGTGTGAGGGGTGAGATTAGTTGTTGGTGGGGGTGTTGTGGAGGACCAAGGAGATGACTGTTGATTGCTCGTATCTATATTTAAAAGCCAATAAACACGCCTAAAAATACCCCCCCACTTTAAAAAACGCCCACCACAAACTCTCCCAAAAACATAATGCCCTTAACGGACAATATGTTACACCATAGCAAAACAGCCTTCCTCTTCAAACACCTGCCTCTGTTCTAACACTCCCCTCCCTCATATACACAAGCCCCACACACCTCAAAGCTCCCTACCTCAAAGCCTCACACCCCATGTTAATGCCGCACAATAGGTTTAACACAATCCAATCAATGCGCTTTTTCCATAGATTTGTTTCCGCAATAAAAAAGGAAAATAATCGTTTTTCTGTTGACAGAATACGAAAAATCGTATTTAATGACAAATGCGGTGGAGGGGTTTTTGTGTCTTAATTTCATCATTAAATATTTATGTTGTTGTGAGCTGTCATAAGGCACTGCGTGCTATCGTTGCATATTATAAAGCATTGTGTTTTGCAGCAAGATATGAAGCAGCCATAGATGCAAGTGTGTGAAATTTTACTGTTTGAAAAGATTAAACATTGACTGTTTGAAGAGCTCAAAAGTTTCTCAAAATTTTATTGTCTAACGACGTTTTTTCTCTTTTTTAACTTCCATCTTTGTTAAATGGTCGTTTCTTCTGCATCACCAAAACCAGTATTTTGAGATATTGAAATATTCAGAGGCAACAGCATCCACCCCCCTCGAATAAAGCCCCCCGAAACAAACGCCATTGCAATGCATCATAAAAATGCTAAACAAGACACGAACAGCAATAAGCTGAATAGGGCTATTGATACACGGCACATTTTAGCTGCCTCCCTCATACACACAAGCCCCATACACCTCAAAGCTCCACACCCCATGTTAATGCCGCACAACACCCTTAACAGTTTAAAACCTTCAGACGCGCCCTTTCATCAGAGTTGCAGCGTTAAAACGCAGGCCGCTCTCAACACGCCTAAAAATAACCCCCACACTTTAAAAAACCCCTATCACAAACTCTCCCAAAAACATAATGCCCTCAACGGACAATATGTTATGGCATAGCAGGACAATTGAATAGCAGATGATGAATAACATCTTTTTCCGGAAAAAAATCCAAAGGGCATATTTTTCAAAAAATAGGCATTGTTTGATAGTAAAGGTTTTATAGTAAAGGCCTATTGTGGATGATTTGCTTTTTTTCCACAGAGAAGGCTATCATCTCTTCATGGAAATGAGCCATGTGCTAGAAATAACTTAAAATATCAAGATAACATTTCCCCTAGACTTCTTACAGTTTTTCCAGATTTTACAGGTGTAAAAAAATATGCAGATTCTTTCAATTAAGAAAGCTTTTGATTTTAACAGCCTTCTTATAAAAAGATGATTTTTTTTCTTAACTTATCAAGAGACAAAGGCTTTTTTAAACATTATTCGGTCACAATTTAAGAGAGTAATATTTTGCCTATTGATCATCAAGAGAAAGGTTAAGAGCATGAGATCACAAGGYTCAAAAGRCATCYCTCCTCATTTCTYACAAACGCCTGAAGGTGYAARTRYAAATGATYCTACAGAAAATCTTGCATCACATTTAAAACAATCTGACAGCAAAAAAGGAAGAAACATCCCRTTCGATCATAAAACATTAAAATCTATCACTGCAGGCTTAGAAGATGACATCTTAACGGGCCGTTGGTTAACAGCTTATTATGCCGATACAGATTTTAAACTGATGCCAGCCTTGATCGATCAAGCAAATCGTAAATATCCTGGAATGAATCTTCAATTAGCAGACTCACCTCTCGACTTTGCTTTTGCACTCAAAAATACACTCGAAAACGGCATAAAATCTTCTAGATTTATCATTTATACAAAAGGTAGAGGAATTCATTTTGCAGTGATTGATCATCAAACCATTAATGACAAAGTGTCTGTAATATTTTTTGAACCRGCCACATTTAACAATATAAATCAAGCGATGCTAGCAGTAAAAACACAATCAGCCCTTAAATTCCATAAATTGCCCAACTGTTCTTGTACCATAGCAGAAATGGACATTCAACGCAGTTCCTCTGAATGTGGGATGTTCAGTTTGGCGCTTGCTAAAAAGCTTTATCTTGAAGCTGATAAATTAGAAAGATTGCATAGAGATAATGTTGCAGGTGTGTTATGCGAACCAGATACAACTTTACCTGCTGAAAAGTTGGATACATATCTCCCAACCACTTTTTATAAACACGTGCAAGGTAGAAGACGTCTTGCGGGATATCTAAAAGCCAATCCGGAGGCTGAACATGAAGTAGTCAACAAAAAAGGTGAAACGCTAAGAGAGAGATTTGAAAAAAACTTAGTGACCGCAGAGGAAAAGATGGTTTCTGTTTCACAACACAAAAAAAGAGCAACAGAATACAAAGCTCTAATGATGTGAATAAGCATATAAGCCCTATTCGTGAAGAATGCAGTGTTTCTACTTTACGAATGGGGATAAATCTAATGATAGAAAATCGGCTTTTCCGTTTACAAGAAGGARACAGAAAAACCTATTCTATTAAAATGAGCATATTTAAAGCGCTTATTTAAAGACCTTGAAGAGAGAGAAGGAATCCTTAGACTTTACCTCTAACAGTCTCTTAATCACTTTGTTAGACATAATTGAAGAAAATAATATTGCCYACCGRTTATCAATATGGAGATTAATCGTATGARACCACAAGATTCTAAAGACATCTCTCGTCATTCATCACCAGCACAAGAAGGGGCGAGCGCGGATGAATCCTTAGAAGACCTTATTTCCCGTTTAATGCAAAGTTCCCTCCCAGAAGAAGAAGAACATGTTGCCCCTAGTGCTAGCGAATTAAAAGATATTATTACAGGCTTAGAAAAAGATATCGAAAGCGGCCATTGGATTAATAATCATTATGCAAACACAGATATTAGATTGATGCCATCTCTTGTAGAAAAAGCCAACAGCAAATATCCAGAAATGAATCTCAAATTAGCTCTTACAGCAGAAGAGCTTTCTCACGCACTCAAAGGAGTCGTTGAGAGCGACGCAAAATCTGCCCGATTTATCGTAAATTCAGGAAGCAAAATCCACTTTGCAGTCCTTGATTATCAAAAAGTCGATGACAAAATCTCTTTGATTATGCTTGAGCCTACAACATTTGAGAATCTCGCTGCTTGCAAATTAGGGATAAAAGTAAATCAAACCCTGCAAACTCTTCAACTGCCTCCTTATTCTTTTACCATGGCAGAAATGGACATTCAACGCAGTTCCTCTGAATGTGGGATGTTCAGTTTAGCGCTTGCCAAAAAGCTTTATCTTGAATCTAATAAATTAGAAAGATTGCATAAGGATAATGTTAAGGGTGTTTTATGTGAATCCAATTCATCTTTATCTGCTGAAAAGTTGGATACATATCTCCCAAGCACTTTTTATAAACACGTGCAAGGTAGAAGACGTCTTGCGGGATATCTAAAAGCCAATCCGGAGGCTGAACATGAAGTAGTCAACAAAAAAGGTGAAACGCTAAGAGAGAGATTTGAAAAAAACTTAGTGACCGCAGAGGAAAAGATGGTTTCTGTTTCACAACACAAAAAAAGGGTTACGGAATATAAATCGTTGTCGATGTAACTGAGTTTTTTTCCCTCTTCATCAAAGAATAAAGCCATGCTGTTTTATGGAGAAGATTGCTTTACGCAAACCATCTTTTCTGTTCTCCGTAAAGCAAAAACAGTAAATAATTTTCCCCTTAAGAACAAAGCGCCCCCTTAAGAACAAAGCGCCATTGTCCTCTCAAAATTATTTTCTTTTAAATTGTCTCACAATTCCAAAGCTCTTGTGAGACAGGAGTTTTTGTTAACAATAAGACTATTTGGACATGTAGAACGCTGGATTGATAAAATGAGAAAATATTGAATACTTTTGTCTTCAATAAAAGCCTATATTTTGTTTTCCTAAGAATATTCGCTTTATCTCAAGGCCTCCCCACCCTAGCCCCCAACAAAACTGCAATGAACCACGCATACCGCATATCAACCAAACACCAGCCCTCCCCAACAAGACACCAGCAAAAATCAGCACATGGAGAAAACCTCAAAACCAACCGCCTCTCTCAAGGGAAACACACCACCCCAAACAACCCATTTTCCCTTGCAAAATAGCTTACTCTTTCGCACCACTGCCCCTTGTTCTTCAAAAGAAGAAAAGAAGCCATGACACGCAACCTTTCTTGCGAAAGTTTTTAAGTGAAGAGTATGGGGGAAACTTTAAGGAGAAAGGCCTTGAGGATTCCTAAGTGCACTTGGGCTAGAAAGTGGGATAAACGGGGAATTTGGGTTATTGAATCTTTGTTTTTTTTTGAGAAGGGGAATGAGGAGTGTTTTAGCCAATGCCTTTTTGATGAGAATATCCAAACTATTTATAAAGGGCATCAAGAATAATGCGCAACAAACCAATAAGCGTTGGCAGAGGGGTGATCTTCATTTTTTAGGCTTATTTATAGCAGCCTGCGTTTTAACTCCGCAAATCTTATGAAAGGGCGCGTCTAGAGGTTTTAAAATATTAAGGGTGTTGTGCGGCATTAACATTGAGGGCTTGTGTGTATGAAAGAGGCTGTCTTGTTATGCCGTAACATGTTGTCCGTTGAGGGTATTATGTTTTTTGAATAGGTTATGATGGGCGTTTTTTCAAAGAGTGGGGATTATTTTTAGGCATGTTTATTGGCTTTTAAATATAGACACCAGCAATCAACAGCCCCGCTAAAAGAAACCACACGCCCCACCAACAACTCTATCAACAACTCATCTCACCCCTCACACACCTCCCCTAATACGACAAACACCATACCCTCCAACAAAACCACAATGGACCACGCATACGGCACATCAGCCAAACACCAACCACCCCCCCCTACCAACTAGCCCAACACCAGCCC
>NZ_NJPP01000026.1 GCF_002778015.1 Bartonella tribocorum
CCATTAGACACACCCAACACACAGCCCCAAAAGCCTCCCCCCCCCCAAAATCCTACACAACGCTTTAAACCTTCCACATCCTTAACTTCCCTTTCTTTTTTACAGATACACGTTTTTACGCTTTTATGCTTTTACAGAAAATGACAAACGAAAGGTTCACACCACCAGTGAACAATCTCTTTGCTTTTAAAATTCCCCCACAAAATAACACTTCCCCCACATACCGCTCTGTAAACAAGACTCTACACCCTAGCTTCTTATCCTAAGCCCCCTACAGAACAAAGCTTTCCCCTCCATTTTCAGGCTCTTCTCCTCTCTCTCCACCCGTCGCTCTCTATCCCCTCCTCTCCAGCCAACACACCGCCTCTTCCACCCCGCTATCCTTCACACTTCCCTTCACGCCCCCACCTCTTTCCCCACCACGCCCACCATCACATAAATCTCTCCTCCAAGGGCAGTGCTGTACAAGGCGCAATAAACACCCCCACCTCTAAAATATTCAACACACACAAAAAAACACCCCAATGGGTAAAATCTATTGCCCAATATCGAACTTCAAAAAGGAGTATTTCACAGCACGATAAGATAATTATTGAGACCCAAAAATATTTTCATTTTTCCAATATTTTCATTTTTCTTGCCAATCTTCTGAAATTCCTTTATCACTTAAAAGATATTTTGATCGTCGACGCAACGATCAAGAGGGAAAACAAGCCCTAAATCCGAGCGTAAAAATGAGCCCACTCTTGTGGGTATCCCGGAATTCCGGGAGTTTTTGCTATGTCCAAGTGCGCTCTAGCACTAAAAGCAAAAAAACTGACTCGGATTCAGTACTTGTTACTCCCGGAATACCAACGCGAGGGCGCTCGCAACCGGAGGGGGGCACAAAGTGCAAACCAAAAATCCAAGTTTTCCAACTAAAAATTCAAATTTTATTGATATTTCAATAGGCAAAAGAATTCGTTATAGACGCATTGCCATGGGGCTTTCTCAAAAGGCATTAGGAAGCTTTTTAGGAGTGAGTTTCCAACAAATTCAAAAATATGAAAAAGGTTTAAATCGTGTTAGTGTAAAATGTTTGCTAGAAATCGCTCAAAAATTGCAAGTGCCGATAAGCTTTTTTTATGCGGATCTTTTAGCAGCCGATCTTGCCACAAAAGAAGATCTTGTCCCAGAAAAAAATGTCTCATACAGTGATCAAAACATTACCAGCGAAAAAGAACATGCTCTTTTAAAAAACTTTAGAGAACTTAAGCCTAAAAAACAAAAGGCAATTTTATGGTTGCTCTCTGATTAGGCAAAAGCGCACGCAAACAACATTCTTCACTCATATATCCTTTTTGGTAAAATATACCCCCTCAAAGAGCAGTGTTTCATCAAACTTCACACCAAATGCCATCCATCACGCTATCCTTCACACTTCCCTTTATACCACCAACTTCTTCCACATCTCCCTATTCATATTCACTCTATCCCCCATCAATGCACCAACAGGCTTATCTTCTCACACCTTCCTTTATTCCCTCACACCATTGCCTCTTTTACACTCTCTATTCTCTCACACTTTTTGTTGCCCCTTCATACTTAAATACCAAAAGCAATCCGACCATCCGCATATTGCCAACATAACGCATCTTTACGCATAAGAATTTTCTCATCTCCCCATGCCTCAAACGGCAGTATTTCATAGAAATTTCACAGCCAAGCTCCATTCCTCACACCATTTTTTCTCCCCTCCTTTCTCTCTCACGCACTCCATTCATACATGCCATCCCATCAACACACTCTCATCCCCCCGTCTCCATCTCACCTCTCTCCCATCTCCCCACTTGCGCCACTGCACGCAACACCCCTTTTTATCTCAACTTATCTCTCCCTTCACAAGCTCGTTCTCCCCAATTTTCTCCTCCCCCATCCCACACCATGAGACATACCCAACACAACCCCAAAACCTCCCCAACCCAAGGCATACACAACGCTTCAAATCCTCCACGTCCTTAACTACCCCTTTCTTTTTTACAGATCGGCGTTTTTACGTTTTTACGCTTTTGCGTTTTCACAGAAAATGGCAAACGAAGGGTTCACATCACCAGCGAACAATCTCTTTGCTTAAAATTCCCCCAAAGAACAACACTTCCCCCATACTGCTCTACAAACAAAGATCTAAAAGACACCCCAACCTTTTGCCCAACCACGCCCACCGTCAAATAAATCTCTCCTCAAAGGGCAGTGCTGTACAAGGCGTAACCAACAACTTCACCCCTAAAATATTAACACACACAAAAAACACCCAAGAAGACAAAAAAAGAGGCTTGTTTCTTACAAACAAACCTCTACAGAAAATTATTGAGATAATTTTCGAAATTTTAAACAAATTCCTCTAAAAGTATTTAAGGACTTCAGAAGCATCAAAATGAATACAAAGGTTTATTTAGCGCAAAGTTAAAAAAATCAAGAACAAAAAACTTTTATTGTTGATGCGCCCTTAAAAAACGAGGGCTCTCACCCCCGCCACCCAACAATGCAACGGCTCACAGACAAGCTCCCCCGAACAAATTCTTCAGCATCGCTTCAATAACACGGAATTCAAAAAAAAAACGACAAACCCTGTCTTTTTAAAAAAATATTAATCAACCCGCACGCATAACAGCCAACCTCTCAAGACCAAGATCCCTTTGAAATGATCAAAAATCTTGATAAACCATTGACACAATAAAAAAGAAGCGGATTTTTCAACATCTCTGCTTCTTTAACAGTAAAATGATGATGAGGGATAATTAAAAAATTCAAGAATCTGAAGGGAACCAATGTGATAACAATTCATACCTTACAGGATCATCGGCGCATTGTCCCCCACCACATTCCAGTATGGTAGACATCAAATTTGCCGCAATTAAAAACACAAATAAGAAACTTGCCGTTTTACTCAAAATTGGAAAAGAAGAAAACTCTTTAAACCTGTATGCCAATTCGCCTAAAATCATAACGAGCGCAACAGCAAAGATACAAAGGACAGAAATAATGAAAGCCCAAGTATAAAAATGCAATCCAAAAAACGTTGAACCATATCCCAGATCATCCGGTGTGATATGCAAAAACACCTGCCGTGCAGCAACAGCACTGGTGACCATACACCCAATAATAACCATGCCATAATGGGTATTTTTCACCTTATGGTGAATATTGAGCAAGAATCCACATCCTGCCAGCATCAATCCAACACGTTGCAACAAACAAAGGGGACAAGGTAATTCAAATTTCACCAATTGATAATAAAAAGCGACCACCAAGACAACGGACAATCCAATCAGTCCTAGGGTATTCATAAATATGACGAAATGAGGATTCTTTTTTTCAACATTTTCCATGGCCATTCTCTCAAAAAGATAAATTCAAAGTAGAAGTTGCGTGATGATTAAACGTCATAAGAATAACAACCAACAAGACAGCCCACAAAATATAACTCATATTTTTTTTGCCATACACCGTCGTTATTGCAGTGCCTAAAGCGATTAAAAATGGAAAAAACATGACTTTCAAATCTCCTTCTTTAAGTTCCAGTGTTTAAATATTTTTCTTAAGTCATAAGCGGTCAACATATTAAAAAATTGGGCAAAAAAGAGACGGTGGATTTATTATTTACAATTCATCCTTCACTTTGTATTATCGTTATGTTTATGTGAAAAAATGATAAGAAATATGGTCGCCTAAAACGCCTTTTAACCAAAGCAGTAAAGCGTTGATGATTTGCATTCTTTTATCTTTGCGATAATGATTAAACAGCCTATTTTCCCCCATATCTGAACAGCACAATCCCCCCATACCTGAATAATATACAATCAATGAGTTTTTGAAATGAAAAATATCTCTACTTGCAACACACTCTTGCCACATTGACCATGAACAATGTCTTAAATTGCATCATGTTCACTATATATGGAGCCAGTGTTTATTTTAGCAAATAAAAAATGAGATATTTTTGAACACCTATACTTTAAGAACTTTTTCAGAATATATTTTTTGCTTCAAAGTAAACGACACTTTTACTGTTTAACATCTCTCTGTTCAACATTTTAACATCACAGCTTAGTATTTTCAGCAGCTGCATCACCTCTTAAATTTTAACTTTTCAATTCTATGTAAAAAAACTATTTTTCTGCCAGAGATTGTCTTTGCAAAGAGCCTCTAAAACTCTTAAAAAAATAGTGGTAAAGAATCGTATTGAACCTTTGAAAAGGATGGAGAATGACGAAACAGTCCTGTGATGTCGCGATTTTAATGGGAAGCCAATCGGATTGGCAAACGATGTGCCATAGTGCAGATATTTTGACGAAACTTAGCATTTCTCATAGTTCGCATATTGTCTCAGCCCACCGAACACCTGAACGCCTTTACCAATTTGCAAAAGAAGCAAAAGCATCAGGTTTTAAAGTTTTAATTGCCGGCGCCGGGGGTGCAGCCCATCTTCCTGGCATGCTTGCAGCGCTTACGCCCCTTCCTGTTTTTGGCGTTCCAGTGCACTCACAATCTCTCTCTGGTCAAGACTCTTTGCTTTCAATCGTGCAAATGCCCGCAGGCATACCGGTTGGCACGTTAGCCATTGGCAAAGCAGGCGCCATTAATGCAGCCCTTTTAGCCGCAGCTGTTATGGCTGTTTACGATCATAATCTCGCCCAACGATTAGAAGATTGGCGTCAGCAACAAACAGCCAATGTCGCTCTAACACCTGTAACAGAGGTTTAAAATGACACTGTTTTCCAACACCACCACACCCTCCAACGCCACCACGCCCTCCAGCACCCCCACACCCTCCAACGCCACCATATCCTCCAACACCCCCACGCCCTCCAACGCCACCAAACCCTCCAGCATGCTCCCTCCAGGCAGCGTCATTGGTTTAATCGGTGGCGGACAATTAGCGCGTATGCTCGCCATAGCGGCAGCAGAATTAGGATTTCGAACTGTTATTTTTTGCCCTGAAACCGATTGCCCAGCCGCTCAAACAGCAAACAGCCACATTGTTTCCTCTTATGATGATCTATCGGCCCTAGATCATTTTATTTCTCAGTGTGATGTTGTCAGCTATGAATTTGAAAATCTTTCGCTTCAAACGATCCAATATATAGAGAAGAGCAAGCCTGTTTATCCTTCTTCTAGAGCATTAGAGATTGCGCAAGATCGACTTTTTGAAAAACAATTTTTACAAGATCAAGGGATTGGCACCGCCTCATGGCATGCTGTTGATGATTTTTCTTCTCTTGTGCGTGCTCTTGATGCCTTAGACGGGCGTGGTCTTTTAAAGACGCGTCGTTTTGGTTATGATGGAAAAAACCAAATCAAGCTTGATCATCCCAATGAACAAATCCTTAACGAAGCCCTAAGAGCTTTTCACAAACAACCTTGTATTTTGGAAGAAATTGTTCCTTTTTTATCGGAAATTTCGGTTCTCTCGGCCCGCACAAAAGAAGGGGCGCATATTTTTTATGATTGCCCTGAAAACCAACATAACAATGGGATTCTTCATAAATCCTTTGTTCCCTCCCATATTCCTCCTGAGGTGCAAAAAGCCGCGCAAGATATCAGCGCCACCGTGATGAATGCCCTCGATTATGTTGGTGTTCTTTGCATTGAATTTTTTGTCTTAACGGATGGTCGTCTTTTAGTCAATGAATTAGCCCCGCGTGTACATAATTCTGGTCATTGGACACAAAAAGCATGCATCACTTCACAATTTGAACAGCATATCCGTGCTATTTGTGGTCTTCCCTTAGGCAGCCCCTATCGTCATAGTGATTGCCAAATGACAAATCTTCTTGGGAATAATTTGAACACTTTAAAATATTTTCTTACGCAAGAGCACACTTCGGTCCATTTATATGGCAAAAGCACGATTCACCCCCACCGCAAAATGGGCCATGTCATCCAATTAACGGGACCAGCCAGCAAACCTTACCCCCCACAATAGCGCCTTCACCCTTTTTCCCCTTTGACCTTTTTCCCAATGAACTGAAAAAACACGCCTCTTTCTCCCTTCAACCTCGCTTCTCCACGAAGCCTCAAGCGCGCTTTCCAGCACCTTCTCTTCCCTGCCCCCACCCTTAACGACAAAAACCCACCACTCCACAATCCAACGGCTTCCCCCAGCTCCCAATCTTTCAACCCGCTCCACTGCTTCCCCCTACAAGCCCTCCTCTTCTAAAAAACATCCCTTCCCTCTCAAAGACAAAAACCAACACCCGCAACAATCCACACGCCCCCCACACAGACCTCTTCATCCCAACCTGCATCTCACTCACAAGACTCGTCCTCTCAAATCCTCTCACCCCATTTCATACCATGCAAAAGCCCAACACACCACAAAGCCTTCACAACGCATATCCTTGCCTCTCATAAAGCATTCTCATCCCACCTCAAACGCCCTTATTTTACAGCATAACAAAATAAAAATATTTTCATTTTTCTTGCCAATCTTCTGAAATTACTTTATCACTTAAAAGATATTTTGATCGTCTACGCACCGATCAAGAGGGATTAAAGGTCCTAAATCCGAGCGTAACAATGAACCCGCTTTGCGGATATCCCGGAATTCCGGGAGATTTTGCTATGTCCAGGTGCGCCCTAGCACTAAAAGCAAAAAGCTGACTCGGATTCAGTACCTTTAACTCCCGGAATACCAACGCGAGGGCGCTCGCAACCGGAGGGGGTCTTGAAGTGCCAACTAAAAATCCACATTTCAACGATATTTCTATAGGCAAAAGAATTCATCATAGACGTATTTCAAAGGGGTTTTCTCAAAGAGAATTAGGAAACTTTTTAGGTGTAAGCTTCCAACAAATCCAAAAATATGAAAAAGGCGCCAATCGTGTAAGCGCAGGATGTTTGCTAGAAATCGCTAAAAAACTAGAAGTTCCCATAAGCTTTTTTATGAAGATCTTTTAACAGCTGATCTTCCTACAAAGGAAAATCCTCTACACCATGATCAAGTCACCGCCAGTGAAAAAGAACAGTCCCTTTTAAAAAACTTTAGGGAACTCAAACCTAAAAAACAGAAAGCGATTTTGTGTTTGATTTCTGATTAAGCGAAAGCACGCAGATCAACATTATTTGCTCATATATCCGTTTTGGTAAAATTGATGCCGCCTCTCAAAGGGCAGTGTTTCATCAAACTCGACAGATAAATGCTACTCTAAAATATTTTTGGCCTCTCCAAAACTCCCAACCAGCACTAGTCTACAAAACACCGGACAATCCCCCTCAACCAAGCTACTTTATCAGACTCCACAAACAAGCCTTTCTCCTCACAGCATTCTTCACACATTCCTTCACACCACCGGCTTTTGTACACATCAAACCTATCCATACACATTCTCCCTCCTCCATTCCCCTCCCACACTCTTCATTCCAGCCAACGCACCCACACATTCTCCTCCTTCAATCCCGCTCTCAACAAAGCCTCACACGCGCCTTTCAGCACCTTCTCCTCCCTACCTCCACCCTTAACGACAAAAACCCACACCGCCCCACAATTCAACAGCTTCCCCCAGCTCCCAATCTTTCAACCCGCTCCACTGCTTCCCCCTACAAGCCCTCCTCTTCTAAAAAACATCCCTTCCCTCTCAAAGACAAAAACCAACACCCGCAACAATCCACACGCCCCCCACACAGACCTCTTCATCCCAACCTGCATCTCACTCACAAGACTCGTCCTCCCCAAAATCCTCTCACCCCCTCTCATGCCATGCTAAAAGCCCAACACACCCAAAGCGTCCACAACGCATAAAGCCTCTACGACATTCCTCTTCCTTTTTTACAGATCGACATTTTTACGCTTTTACGTCTTTACGGAAAATAACAAACGCCCCCACACCACCCTTTAAACATGCGTCTGTAAACAATGCTCGACATCACAGCTTCTTGAACCCCATAGCCACCGACTAGCTTCATCCCCCTCAACGAGGCTGTTTCTTCAAAATTCCACAGACCAACTTCATCTCCTCACAGCATTTTTCGCGCATTCCTTTACACCTCCGGCTTTTGTACACACCATCCTAACCTATCCATACACATTCTCTCCCTCCTCCATTCCCCCACACTCTTCTCTGCAATCAACGCCCACGCCTCACACCCCACATCAGCAAAACCCACGCGCCCATACGCGCCTCTTCATCCCAACCTGCATCTCACTCACAAGACTCGTCCTCCGCAAAATCCTCTCACCCCCTCTCATGCCCTGCTAAAAGCCCAACACACCCAAAAGCCTCCACAACACATAAAGCCTCTACGACATTCCTCTTCCTTTTTTACAGATCACCATTTTTACGTTTTTACGTTTTTACAGAAAAAAGCCAAACACTCTCCCCAAAATCCCCATCATAGAGCATGAAAGCTTTCAGTATATAGCAACATTCATAGTGCATCTTCCTCTTCAATTTTATGAAGCGTACACACCTATCCCATCACATGCTTTTCCAATCCCCAATGTTAGCCCCTTTAGCACTTGAAAAGATTCATAAAAGACATTTTTATTTCTTATCTTGAAGTATTTCATCCATAGACCAATCCTGCCTTTGATAGGCAAGTGGATACGATGATTCAAAACACGCAAATTTTCAATGAAACGGCCTTAACAATACACAAAACTCTGATGTGCTATAAACAATAAAAATTTATCCTTATCATTTCATCACATTTATCTTCATCATGTGGTTTATTTTCTAGGTTTTAAGAATAAGAATATCACCACACACGCATAAAAAATATCTTCTATTATCAATTTTACATGAGCCTTACTCAACGATGATATTTTACGGAAAAACAGGATTATTTTCTCACAAAATGAGAAGCTTTAACTTTTTTCATTTCTTAGGTTTTTTAGTCCTTCTTTTGCTTTTTGCTTCAATATTTTACCTTCAAAGCAACCATCAAGAGAGGGCAACCATCAAGAGAGCCTTTTTGTTGCAAAGAGCCCCTTGACAAGAATAAAGCTTCTTGTTAAATTTTGCTTACTTTTTTGCAATTTTCAGTTATTTGTTGTGCTCATGAAGTGTATTGGTACGTGCCTTAAGGGTGCGTTTTTATTTTTGTGATCGCAGTGAAAAAGTGTAATGCTGTGATGTAAATAGTGTGTGATCAAGTATGATATTGTAATGTTCATGTGGTGAGCAATATGTTGTTATATTTGAGTTATGATTTACATTGCAGTTTTGGTGTTGTATGATGGTCTTGATATCGTATAATATTATGTTATAGATTGCGATACTGTATCATAATTATGTTATAGTAGAATGATAGAGTAGAGTGATATTGTGTTACGTAAACTGTTTAAACGGTGAATATGATGAAAATTAAAAATTCGCTTAAAGCACTAAAGGAGCGCCACCGTAACAATCGTTTGGTGCGTCGTAAGGGTCGTGTTTATATCCTCAATAAAACGAATCCGCGTTTTAGAGCACGTCAAGGTTGATTCTCAGGGCTGATTCTTTCAGAATGTATATTTTTATGCCTTCTTTCTTGTGGGCGTGAGGGTTTTTCTTAAGATTTTTTTAGGGGGGACTAAGTCTGGGGGGTATAAGTCCGTTTGTTACGAATCCACTGTTTGATATTACGAGTCCGTTTGTTTGATAATGTTTGTTGATTTATCTTTTGTGGGGCTTGTTTTTGTGATTTTTTCTATTTTAAAAGCTTTTCGATTTTTTCATTTGCGTTTTTTTTATATGTTCCTTTTTTGTATTTTCCGGCGCATTTTTTTTCTCTCGTGTGTTGGTATTTTTTGTTTCATTTCTGCTGGATATGGGCAAAATCCTCCTTCGCTTCCTGAAGATCGTCCTTCTCCACAATCGCTTTTGCCGTTAGATGATCTCATTCCCAATTCTTCTTCCTCTTCTGCAACGCCCTCAGATTCTGATTCATCAGCGATTATTCTTGAAGATTTTGACTCAAATCAGCTTTCCCATGTTGATAGAATAAAGCAACACAAAGAAGCGGAGATTTTACGTTTACTAAAAGAATTGAAATATTGTGCAGATGTTTCTCAAGCCAAAAAGCTCAGTCAACAACTTCAACATTTATGGTCCCAATCGGGGAGCGAGACGATTGATCTTTTAATGTCATGGGCTGAAAATGCGATCAACAGCGATGATTATGGGCTTGCGCTTGATTATATTGATAATGCTCTTGCACTTTTACCTACTCACGCAGAAGCTTGGGTAAGGCGCGCTTGGATTCACATTCAACTGAACGATTTCAAACTTGCGATGCTTGATCTCAACCATGCTCTTGAACTTGAGCCACGCAACTATATAGCCTTTTTTGAACTTGGCATTACCATGGAAGCGACAGAGCGTCCAGAGCTTGCTCTTAAAGCTTATGAAACGGCATTAAACTACTATCCACAAATGCAAAGGCTTCAAAAGCGCATTGAGGCGTTGTTAGACGAACAATCACCACAAGCTCTTTGAACATATCACGCAGCAACACTCACACATTCTCCACGCTTGAACAAAACACCGCCCCATCCCTCTTAAATAGGCCAGCCCTATAACCACACCACTCCACAATCCAACATCCCAACAGCCCATACCCTTTCCACCCACTTCTATCCCCCCCTCAATAAAGCCTCACGCGCCTTCCAACTATTTCTCCTCCCTCCTCCATTCTCCACACATTCTTCTCTGCAATCAACGCCCACGGCCTTGCAACCCACACCCGCAACAACCCACACGCTTCTTAATCCACACAGACCTCTTCATCCTAATCTGCCCCTCATTCACAAGACGCGTTCTCCAAAATCCTCTCACCCCATTTCATGCCATGCTAAAAAACCAACACACTTCACAGCCTCACAACACATAAAGCCTCCACGACCTTTCACTTTCTTTTTTACAGATCACCATTTTTACACTTTTACGTCTTTACGGAAAACAACAAACGCCCCCACACCACCCTATAAACACACGTCTGTAAACAATGCTCGAGACACCATAGCTTCTTGAACCCCATAGCCACCGACTAGCTTCATCCCCCTCAACGAGGCTGATTTATCAGACTCCACAAATAAGCCTTTCGCCTCACAGTATCCTTCACACCACCGGCTTTTGTACACATCAAACCTACCCATACATATTCTCCCCCTCCTCCATTCCCCCACACTCTTCATTCCAGTCAACGCACCCACGCCTCGTCCCCCACATCCGCAAAAACCCAGCAGCCCCCACACGCCTCTCAATCCACACAGATCTCTTCATCCCAACCTGCATCTCACTCACAAGACTCGTCCTCCCCAAAATCCTCTCACCCCCTCTCATGCCATGCTAAAAGCCCAACACACCCAAAGCGTCCACAACGCATAAAGCCTCTACGACATTCCTCTTCCTTTTTTACAGATCACCATTTTTACACTTTTACGTCTTTACGGAAAACAACAAACGCCCCCACACCACCCTTTAAACATGCGTCTGTAAACAATGCTCGACATCACAGCTTCTTGAACCCCATAGCCACCGACTAGCTTCATCCCCCTCAACGAGGCTGTTTCTTCAAAATTCCACAGACCAACTTCATCTCCTCACAGCATTTTTCGCGCATTCCTTTACACCTCCAGCTTTTGTACACACCATCCTAACCTATCCATATACATTCTCTCCCTCCTCCATTCCCCCCAAACTCTTCATTCCAGCCAACGCACCCACACATTCTCCTCCTTCAACCCCGCCCTCTTCACAAAAGCCTCACACGTGTCTTCCAGCATCTTCTCCTCCCTGCCTCTATCCTTAACGACAAAACCCCACACACTCCACACAGACCTCTTCATCTCAACCTGCATCTCACTCACAAGACTCGTCCTCCCCAAAATCCTCTCACCCCCTCTCATGCCATGCTAAAAGCCCAACACACCCAAAGCGTCCACAACGCATAAAGCCTCTACGACATTCCTATTCCTTTTTTACAGATCGCCATTTTTACGCTTTTACGTCTTTACAGAAAAAAGCCAAACAAAACGCCCAAAAATCCTCATTATATAAAATAGAAAGCCTAAAACAGAAGACACTTGTGTTGCCAATTTACATATTTGTTTTAACATGCGTTTCTTTAAACAACACCTACCAATACACATTGCCACCACTTCACAACAGCCACTCCACACTACTCTGCAAACTATGCGCTCTGTAAACAATGCTCGACATCACAGTTTCTTGACCCACAGCCTCTCACAAACTTCAAATCCCCCCTCAACCAAGCTGCTTTATCAGACAAGACAGATAAATCCACTCCTAAAATAGTTCACACACACTCTTACAAAAAGCTCCTTATTGATATGTTTGAAGGTTCCTCAACGGCATATCTTTGCCTCTCATAAACCATTCTCACCCCACCTCAAACGCCCTTATTTTCAGCATAACAAAATACAAATATTTTCATTTTTCTTGCCAATCTTCTGAAATTACTTTATTGATTGAGTTATGTTGTTGATCGTCCACGCAGCGATCGATAAGGGATAGTAAACCCTTAGTCCGAGCGTACAATGAACCCGCTTTGCGGTTATCCCGGGATTCCGGGAGTTTTTGCTATGTCCAGGTGTGTCAACGCACTAAAAGCAAAAAACTGACTCGGACTCAGTACTTTACTACTCCCGGAATACCAACGCGAGGGCGCTCGCAACCGGAGGGGGTGCAAAGTGCCAACTAAAAATCCACATTTCAACGATATTTCTATAGGCAAAAGAATTCATCATAGACGTATTTCAAAGGGGTTTTCTCAAAGAGAATTAGGAAACTTTTTAGGAGTAAGTTTCCAGCAAATCCAAAAATACGAAAAAGGCTTAAATCGTGTAAGCGCAGGATGTTTGCTAGAAATCGCCAAAAAACTAGAAGTTCCCATAAGCTTTTTTTATGAAGATCTTTTAACAGCTGATCTTCCTACAAAGGAAAATCCTCTACACCATGATCAAGTCACCGCCAGTGAAAAAGAACAGTCCCTTTTAAAAAACTTTAGGGAACTCAAACCTAAAAAACAGAAAGCGATTTTGTGTTTGATTTCTGATTAAGCGAAAGCACGCAGATCAACATTATTTGCTCATATATCCCTTTTGGTAAAATTGATGCCGCCTCTCAAAGGGCGGTGTTTCATCAAACTCGACAGATAAATGCCACTTTAAAATATTTTTGACCTCCCCCAAAGTCCCCAACCAGCACTGGTCTACAAAACACCGGACAATCCCCCCTAAAAAAGCTGCTTTCCCCTTACAAGACAAAGCTTCCACCCTGCATCACTATGTAAACAATCACCACACTTTTTGCAGAGCCAAATTGCACTTGAATAATTACTTATCACCGACCGTTCAACAACCCCTGCTTCATCAGACACGACAAACAAGCCTTTCTCCTCACAGCATTCTTCGCGCATTCCTTTACACCTCCGGCTTTTGTACACACCATCCTAACCTATCCATACACATTCTCTCCCTCCTCCATTCCCCCACACTCTTCTCTGCAATCAACGCCCACGCCTCACACCCCACATCAGCAAAACCCACGCGCCCATACGCGCCTCTTCATCCCAACTTGCATCTCACTCACAAGACTCGTCCTCCGCAAAATCCTCTCACCCCATTTCATGCCATGCTAAAAGCCCAACACGCCCAACAGCCTCCACAACACATAAAGCCACTACGACATTCCTCTTCCTTTTTTACAGATCGACATTTTTACGCTTTTACGTCTTTACGGAAAACAACAAACGCCCCCACACCACCCTTTAAACATGCGTCTGTAAACAATGCTCGACATCACAGCTTCTTGAACCCCATAGCCACCGACTAGCTTCATCCCCCTCAACGAGGCTGTTTCTTCAAAATTCCACAGACCAACTTCATCTCCTCACAGCATTTTTCGCGCATTCCTTTACACCTCCGGCTTTTGTACACACCATCCTAACCTATCCATATACATTCTCTCCCTCCTCCATTCCCCCCAAACTCTTCATTCCAGCCAACACACCCACACCTCGCACCCCACACGCCCTCCCACACACCTCTTCATCCCAATCTGCCCCTCATTCACAAGACTCGTCCTCCCCAAAATCTTCTCACTCCATTTCATGCCATGCAAAAGTCCAACACACCCAAAAGCCTCACGCACCTTCCAGCACCTTCTCCTCCCTGCCTCTATCCTTAACGACAAAAACCCACACCGCTCAACAACCCAGCAGCTTTCCCCCACTTCAAGCGAAGATTGCAGCCGGCGCAAGCACCTGACAGAGCGAGGCCCCACAAAAAAACCTGCGTTTTAAGGAGATCCCCACTCCACAACCCAGCAGCCCCCACACGCCTCTCAATCCACACAGACCTCTTCATCCCAACCTGCATCTCACTCACAAGACGCGTTCTCCAAAATCCTCTCACCCCCTCTCATGCCATGCAAAAGTTCAACACGCCCAACAGCCTCCACAACACATAAAGCCACTACGACATTCCTCTTTCTTTTTTACAGATCACCATTTTTACACTTTTACGTCTTTACAGAAAACAACAAACGCCCCCACACCACCCTATAAACACGCGTCTGTAAACAATGCTCGACATCACAGCTTCTTGACCCACAACTTCTTACAGACTTCAAATCCCCCCTCAACGAGGCTGCTTCTTCAGACTCCACAAATAAGCCTTTCGCCTCACAGTATTCTTCGGGCATTCCTTCACAGCACCGGCTTTTGTACACATCATCCTAACCTATCCATATACATTCTCTCCCTCCTCCATTCCCCCCACACTCTTCTCTTCAATCAACGCCCACGCCTCGCACCCGTATCCCAACCCACGCGCCCACATGCCTCTTCATCTCAACCTGCCCTCACAATTGATGAACCAACCCTGAAAAATGGCTCACAAAGCAAAAACGCCAATTAAACCAACGCCCTCGAATAAGAAATATCCCCCTTCAAATCTCCCCCCAACATTCTCTCGAACAAGCATTCTCGCGAAAGAGTAGATCAAGCATTGCCAATAATCTGTTCTGCATCACGCCCCCCATCACCTATGTTTTTTGGCTATGCATAAGCCGTCCATTCCTCATGCAACCATTTTCAGCCCCCCAACAAGGGTGTAAAATCCCTCCTATAAAATTTTATACAAAATAAGAGATGTGGTTATTTTATCTCTAGCAGAAGATCAGAAATTGTTTTATATTAGGGAGGGTGTTCTGCACTTCTCGACAGGAAATAATGTATTCCTGAGACCTTAGTGATCTCCAAGGGAGCTGTCCCTGATGAAGCTCGTGGGCTTTTTCATATGGCGCCCACCTATTTTTGTAGGTTCTTGGGATCAGCTTCTTCCATCGGCTGTTGTGGATCACCCTTTTTTGCATTATTCTTTGCACCTATAAAATTTTTTTTACATCCATAAAATTTCTTCCCCCAAGTTGATCATGCCCTTTTGTATGAGCCCCTTTTCTATGAAACAAAGAGCAATAGATTCTTTGTCATAAGATCAGAATGACAAAAGGCTTTAACTTATAAAATTTGCAAACAGCTTACAAAAATAATCCCCCCCTTAAATAATCCCCCCCTTAAATAATCCCCCATTGTCTTCTTCATCCCTTCGCGTACAAATGCGCAAAAGCGGTTTTATCAGTTGTGAGGGCACGCTGGGGTGTCAAGCATTGTTTACAGAGCGCATTGTTTAAAGAGTAGTGTGGAGTGGCTGTTGTGAAGTGGAGACAATGTGCATTGGTAGTTTTTTTTTAAGAAACGCCTGTTAAAACAAATGCGTAAACTGACAATACAAGTGTCTTCTGTTTGAGGCTTTCTATTTTATATAATGGGGATTTTGGGGCGTTTTGTTTGGCTTTTTTCCGTAAAGACGTAAAAGCGTTTATCTGTAAAAGTTAAGCAAAGGATTTATGCGTTGTATGGGCTTATGTCGTGGCATAAATGTGTGGAGAAAATAGAGGACAGAGGGTATGAAAGGGCAAGAAGTGAAGAGAATAGTTCTTTCTCTTAAGTTTTCATGAATGCCGTTCTTTGAGGGATGATGAGAAGTTGGGAAAATGTGATTGTTTACAGACGCGTGTTTATAGAACAGCGTGGGGGGCTGCTGGAACGTTGGATTGTGGTGTGTGGATCTCCTTAAAATGCAGGGCTTGTTTGTGGAGTTTTGTAAAGTGCTGTCAGATGCGTGCGCTGGCCGCAATGCTTGAAGTGAGGGGAAGCTGTTGGATTGTTGAGCGGTGTATGGTTTTGTCTTTGAGGGTGAAGGGTGAGAGGAGAAGGTGCTAGAAAACGCGTGTGAAGCTTTTGGGTGTGTTGGGCTTTTAGCATAGCATGGAATGGGGTGAGAGAATGGAGAAAACGAGTCTTGTGAATGGAGTACAAGATGGGATGAAGAAGCGTGTGGGGAGGCGTTGACGTGCGGAATAGAGGGGGAAGAGAATGCGGTTTATCGCGCCGTGATGCGCTTTCACAAGAAGAACGCATACTGTTTTCACGACGTGCTTGTTGCCATTTTATGGAGTACCTTGAAAAAAGGGGGACAGATTTTTCACGCCTTATTTTGGCAGGCACTTGGCCCATTAAATCGGAAATTGACCCGCGTCCTCTCCTTGAGGCGATAGCTTTGCGTAGGGCTTTTTCCCTAACAGCGATTTACAAAATGCCAACAATAGATAAAATACCAAAAGCTTATAAAGTAACAGCATAATCATTGACGAGAAAATGACTCAAGATACACCTTTGTCTTCTTCATATCTTCGCGCACAACTGCGCAAAAGCGGTTTATCGCGCCGTAATGCGCTTTCACAAGAAGAACGCGCACTGTTTTCACGACGTGCTTGTTGCCATTTTATGGAGTACCTTGAAAAAAGGGGGACAGATTTTTCACGCCTTATTTTGGCAGGCACTTGGCCCATTAAATCGGAAATTGACCCGCGTCCTCTCCTTGAGGCGATAGCCTGCCGTGGTGCACGTCTAGCTCTACCAGCCGTGCTTGATTCTACCACCATGGTTTTTCGAGAATTTTCGCTAAATTCGACTCTAGAGCCCATGCGCTTTGGCACCTTTGGCCCAAGTGCAGACAATGCCGTTGTTGCCCCCAATATGATTATTGTTCCGCTTTCTGCGTTTGACCATCACTGTCACCGTCTTGGCTATGGAGGTGGCTATTATGACCGTGCGATTGAAGCCCTTGAAAAACAAGGACATAAAATGACATTATGGAGCATAGGATTTTCGTGTCAGGAGGTTTCTGCCATTCCCAGAACCGAACATGATCTACAGGTAGAGGGGATTTTTACAGAAAAAGGTTTATTAAAATGTTAAAATGTGATTAAAACGCTTATGCGTTTTTTATTTTTGGGTGACATTGTCGGTCACACAGGCTGTAAAGTTGTTTTTGAGCATCTTCCTCAATTGATTGAGAAATGGTGGCTTGATTTTGTTGTTGTGAATGGTGAAAATGCCTCTGATGGTTTTGGTCTCAAGCAAGAGACATATCAGGATCTTTTAATGGCTGGTGTTGATGTTGTCACCACTGGCAACCATGCTTTTTCCAACAAAGAAGCCTTACAGTATGCGCATGAGAGTGATCGTTTTTTACGTCCTGCCAATTTTTTGAAAGAGGCTCCAGGAAGAGGTGCAGGTGTTTTTACAGCGAAAAATGGGGCTCGTGTTCTTGTTGCCAATCTGTTGGGCAGTGTTTTTATGCCATACAAAGTCACGGATCCCTTTGAAACAGCGGAAAATATTCTGCTCGCCTGTTCTTTGATGGAACAAGCGGATGCGATTATTTTTGACTTTCATGGAGAGACGACGAGTGAAAAGCAATGTTTTGGTCATTTTCTTGATGGTCGTGTAAGTGTTATCGTTGGTACCCATACGCATATTCCAACCGCTGATGCACAGATTTTAGAGGGTGGAAGCGCTTATTTAACAGATGCCGGTATGTGTGGTGATTACAACTCATCTCTTGGCATGGATAAAGAAGAACCCTTACACCGTTTTATTTACAAGACAAAGCAAGATCGCTTTGAACCGGCGCGTGGTCCTGCCACTCTTTGTGGTTTCGCGGTTGAGATTTCAGATCGCACTGGTTTAGCAGAAAAGGTCTCAGCCGTACGGATTGGTCCGCATTTAAAGCCTGAAGTTCCAGATTTTTGGTAAGCTTCTTTCAAAGCCCTTCCCTTTGATGACAGCTCTTCCCCCTTTGATGATCCGCTCTCCCCCTTCTGGAAACTCAGCAAAATGATTTCTCACGCCCCCAATATTCCAATAACTTATAGATTTCTCACTCATTTTTCACGCACAGACATTCATGAAAATAAGTGGACAAAAAACGATGATGATAAAAACCAATAACCTATAAAACAAATCTCTGGATAACGATAAACGATTATATAATTCAACTATACTTACAAATATAAATCATATTTGTTTTAAAAGTCATAATTTTGAAAAGTATTTATTTGTGTACAATAAGCCTTCTCTGTTATTTATAATATCTATCATCTGTTTATCAATAGGTGGTTTGGTTTCTACAGATATTTTTTTACCAGCTCTTAAAGATATGCGCCAATATTATCAGGTGAGCGAATCTGATATTCAGAGTGCAGTAGCTGTTTTTTTACTCGCCTTAGCACTTGGACAACTGATTTATGGACCGCTCAGCGATAATTTTGGACGTAAAAAGACGCTTTTATTTGGCTTGTTTTTGTGGTTGTTTACCACATTGGGTATAATTTACACAGTCAATATTCAAGCTTTTTTCATACTCCGTTTTTTACAAGGTCTTGGAGCTTGCTCAGGGATCGTTTTAAGCCGCGCTATGATTAATGATTTGATGAATAAAAAAGCAGCAGGAAAGCTTTATCTCGTTATTTTTCCCTTTGTCGGAACATCACCAGCCCTTGCGCCCTTAATTGGGGGGCTCTTATTACAAGTTTTTAATTGGCAAGCCACTTTTATCTTTTTAAGCCTCTTTATACTTTCAACCATTTTGCTCTGTTATTTTGTCCTAACAGAAACTCTTCCGCCTCAAAAACGTCAATCTTTTACGCCTGTAGGAGTCATTAAGGGCAGTTTAGGAGTGCTTAGAAATAAACAGTTTATTTTTTACGCACTGATTCCGTGTTTTGCCTATGCAACCTATTTCGCTTACATTGTAGAGTCGCCTTTTTTTCTCACGGTTTTGGGTTTATCAACTTACTATATTGGTTACAGTTACATTGGTGTTTCTTTCACTTATGTTTTAGGAAACTTGGCAGCACGAAGATTTCTTAAGCAAGAGTCTATGGAACGAACAATCCGATATGGATATATTATTTTTGTCATAGGAGGGATATTGTTTGGCCTCCAAATGTATGTGAGTCCGTGGCCACTTATAACGAGTTTAAGTGCAATTTCACTTCTTACTTTTGGTAATGGTTTTTTGTTACCATTAGGAACAGCATTGGCGATTTCATCGCATCCGCAAGCTACTGGAGCCGCCTCTGGTGTTATGGGCGCTTTACAATTAGGGAGCGCTGCATTAAGCGCCGCAATGATTGGAAAAATATCTGGCCATAATCCATGGGGTGTTGCCATTTTATTGGCAGCATGCTGTCTCGTTGGTTTTATCATTTATATTCAAAAAGCAAATTATTTTACAACCATAAATCAAGTCAAATAACCAAATTAGGGGGGACTATGCTTAAAAATCTTGATGTCACTTTACGTGATGGAGGATATCAAAATCAGTTTTCTTTTTCATTAGACTATATCATCGAGCATATTAAAAATCTGACAGATGCTCAAGTTGAATATGTTGAGATCGGCTATCGTAAGGGTTCATTTAAACCGATGGACAACGTGGCCAAACAGCTTTGTGCTCTAATGACTATATTCAACTATTACACGAAGCTGTTCCGGACGCTAAACTTGTCATTATTGCCCATCCTCATAATATTAACCAATCGGATATTAAAGAATTAAAAAATTGGGGGATTACACTTTTACGACTCTGTCTTAATAAAAATGATATTGAGTCTACATTTTCACTTTGCAACTATGCCAGTTCTTTAGGGTTGTCTACTAGTATTAATATCACGAGAGTAAGTCAAATAGATGAAAATTATTTACAAAATATAGCAATAGCAGCGGTTAATTGTGGAGCTAATATTTTGTATTTAGCGGATTCTAATGGAAGCCTTTTACCTGAGACTGTAACGCACTTCGTACAAAAAATAAAAGATATATTACCTTTAGAGATTGGTTTTCATGCACATGATAATTTAGGTATGGCTATGGTAAATAGCATAGCAGCTGTAGAAGCGGGTGCAAGCTTTATTGATAGTTCGTTAATAGGGATGGGTAAAGGCGCAGGGAATCTTACTTTGGAGTTATGGTTAGCACTTTTAAATTTGCGTAAAAAAGAGCCATATTACAATATAGGTAAAATTTTGCAACAGACAGAAAATCTAAGGAGCCATTCCTTTTTTTCACATGTGGATCGAAGTTCTATTGATTTTCTTTTAGGACTAAGTAACTTAAGCGTTGAATATCAAAATTTGCTAGAGACAAAAATGTCTTTAGGTATAGAAGAGGTACTGGTCACTATCCAAACTTTAAAACAAAAGGCGCAGGGGATTTAAATAATATGAGTTTTCAGAGTGTTGTTCTTGCGCCTGTAATGCCAATTGGGGATAAAGGGAGCTTTTGTTCTCCCCTTAAAAATTTATTTTTAGCAAGAGGATTTAAGGTTGCGCTATTAGACACGTTATCTCTTTTTTCTAGCAACGCTACGATAGAAGTTATCCCCTCGCTTACAGCAAAATTCAAAGAGAACTTTGGGGAGCGCTTTCAGGAACCTTTTGTGCTTGTGGGATTTGCTATGGCTGGGACATTAGTACAAATATTAGCCGCAAAACTTCCAAATGTTCGCGCTGTGCTTTCTGTGAATGATCCTGGCTATCCAGATGCCCTTTTACAAAAACGGCTTGGATATCTTCTTACCTTATTAGAAAAAGATGATCTATCGGCAGCTTTAGAAACATTAGACTCTTTCGTGCAACCGATAGGAGCAATCGAGAAAAGAGTCTTATGAGAAATTCCTAATGTGCAAAAAAATCAGCCATTGAACGAATGAAAAAAGAATTTAAACGCTTCTTGGGCAATAGATACGAGAGATGAGATTATCAAATATAGACCAAAGTTTTTAAGCGTTAAAGGGGGAAAATCACAACTTGCAACGATTAATAATCAAACAAAAAGTCATTGTATGAATCATGAATATAAGATTATCTCTCTGGGGTGTGATTACATTTGTGGGAAGATCATTCTGTCATGACAAATGCAGTCATTGATAAATGGAGGGAGAGATGATGAAAAAGAAAGTTCTTGTTCTAGCGGGAGATGGCGTAGGAACAGAGGTCTGTGATGCAGCATTGATGGTCTTGGAACAATTTCAATTGCCGATTGAATTCATGCATGGTGATATTGGTTGGGAATGTTGGAAAAAGGAAGGAGATCCTATTCCTCACGCAACTTGGCAAAAAATTGCCGAAAGTGATGCTGTTTTACTTGGGGCTGTGACCAGTAAAGGAAAAGAAGCTGCTTTAAGGGAACTCGCGCCACATTTAAAAGAGAAAAACCTTACCTATGTTTCTCCTGTTATTCAACTTCGCCAAAAGTTAGGTCTGTTTGCAAATATACGTCCCGTCAGATACATTTTCGGTCCGCGAAAGCCTTTTCAGTTTTGTGTTATCAGAGAAAATAGTGAGGGTCTCTATGCGGGGTTAGATTTTCGAGGAATCAACCCTGAAACATCCGCCTGGTTAAAACATCCCAATTTGAAAAAATATGGTCTTGAGGAAGCAGCGTGGACAGTCCGTTTACAGACACGTTTTGGTTTAGAACGGTTATTTGACTATGCTTTTTCTTATGCACGTGAACATGGGATGCAGCAGGTTACTTTTGCTGATAAGCCTAATATTATGCGGGAAAGTGGACAATTTGCTCAGGAAATTTTTGAGAAAATCGCGCAAAACTATTCAGAAATTGAAGCAGATATTCATAATGTTGATGCAGTTGCTTTATGGATTGCAACGAAGCCAGAGCAGTTTGGTGTGATTGTTGCTGAAAATATGTTTGGCGATATTCTCTCTGATCTTGCTGCTGGGGTAATGGGGGATTAGGACTTGCTCCTAGTGCGAATGTGGGAAGCCAAATTGCTTATTTTGAACCTGTTCATAGCAGTGCACCGCGCATTGCCGGACAAAATAAAGCAAATCCTTCTGCTATGTTTTATACCACGGCTCTACTCTTAGAACATTTAGGTTTTCAGGATGCAGCACAACAATTGTCTGAGAGTGTTGATCAGGTTATTCGTGCTGGAAAAACTGTTACCTATGATCTAGGAGGCAGAGCATCTACACGTCAAATGGCTGAAGCTGTTTGCAATTCTCTTGTGAAACCTGCCTCTATGTGTCGTGCAGCCATTATCACCGTTGGGGATGAACTCCTTTCAGGACAATATTTGAATACGAATTTACAAGAATTGAGCCAAAGCTTAAGCAAGAGAAACATTCAAGTAACCCGTCATTTTGTTTGTGCGGATCAATTACAGAAAATCAGTGATACGGTTGTTTCTTGTCTTGGACAAGAAGATCTTATCCTTATCAGTGGGGGATTGGGACCGACCTCTGATGATAAAACACGTGATAGCGTTTCCCAAGCTGTAAGGCAACCTTTGATCCATCATGAAGATGTTTGGCAAACAATAAAAGGTCAATTGGAGCGATTAGGGATTGCGCCGGATAAGAATAATGCGCGTCAAGCCTTGTTTCCTCAGACAGCAAAAGTACTTGATAATCCGACAGGCACAGCCCCTGGTTTTTATCTTTCTTGTGATGAAAGCACGCTTGTTGTTTTGCCAGGTCCACCCTCACAGGCTCTTGCTCTTTTAGAGGATTATTTACAGCAAAATGAGAAAAAATATTCTTCACTATCGCGCACGCAGTATGCTTGGACTTTGATTGGGATTGATGAAAGTACCATAGCGCATTGGGTTGATCGTCATTTTGAAAATGAGCCCTTTGAACACCATTTTTTATGGAAAAGCCCTTATGTTCTGGTGCAACTGATTGGTCAGTCCTCCACTCCCCTAGCACAGCATCTTATCGAAGAATTTGAAAATCACTTTCGCCCCTATTTGGTTGGCAGAGAAGTGACCACGGCATGTCAACAATTAGCGATGCATGCAGAGGTACATTGGCAGATCCATGATCCAATGCTTTTAAAATATTTTCACGCAACAGAAAAAAGTGCAAACAATATCTCAAAGCTTGAGGTTGAAGTGCGCTTATCACCTTCCATTGAGATTTTAGAACAGCAGCAAGAAAGCCTTGGACATGCGACAATAACCGTGCAGATGAAAGGCTATGATGAGGATCATCTGACGTTTCCCTATACACGACCGCTTTTAAGCGTCGTCTTACAGGAATATGCCGCTTGGTTAGTTTTAAAAAGCGTTTTGGAAACGGAGAAAAGCAAATGAACCCTGATAACAATGTAGAAACATTCAAAAAACGCTTGCTGGCATTAGATACAGCGGCTGTTTCTGATGCCTTAGATAGTTTATATTTACAAGCAGCTTTACCGAACATTAAACCGCGCTTAGATAATATCAAAATAGCTGGCCCTATTTTTACAGTACAATATGAAGCCTTTAGTCCAGAAAATCAAACATTTTCAAATGCTGGCAATGATATTGATGATGTGCCTGCTGGATCCATCGTAGTGATTGATAATAATGGTCGATGTGATTGTACCAGCTGGGGAAATATCTTGACTCATAAAGCATTACAGCAAAAAATTGGAGGAACTGTTATTCATGGTTCTGCCCGAGATATTGCTGAAATTAGGGCTCTAAATTACCCTCTTTTTACAACAAATATTTATATGGTTTCTGGTAAAAACCGTACACGCATACGAGCTGTGCAAGTACCTTTAATAATTGATGTAATAAAAATTATACCGGGAGATTGGGTTTTTGCTGATGACAATGGTGTCCTCATTCTTCCTAAATCAGAGCTATCTGAAATCATTCATCGTGCTGAAAATGTTGATAAAACCGAAATGCGTATTTTGGCTGCGCTTAAGGAAGGAAAACGGCTTGAAAATATACGCATTCAAGAAGGTTATGAAACTCCTTGGAAAGAAAAATTATGAGTGAGTGTTTCGTACAATTCTGGCGTAAGCAGTTAAAATTTCTAGATATTCATTATCACGTACGTCCAGATTTATTTGATAGAACATATTCAGCTTATGAAGCTGCACAAATCTATGCCAAACATAAAGGTGGCGTTATTTTAAAAATCACTTAGGTAGTACAGCTGCACTTGCCACGGCATTACAAGATCAAAATTTACCTGTTTTTGGTTCTATTGTTCTTAATTATGCCTCTGGTGGTTTAAGCTTACTATCAGTTAAACACGCTTTAGCGCACTATCAATTTGACTCAAAACCTAAATTACTTGTACATTTACCCACCATTGTACCAACACATCATCGTAGTCGTCTCAAACGAAATTTTTCTAATGACTATGCTGCTTTTCTTGCTCAGCAACCAACAGCTATCACCTGTGAGAAAGGACGTCTAAGATCAGAAATTTATGAACTCATAACTTTTGCTACTGACAATGAAATTGTTCTTTCTTCTGGACACGCCTCTAAAGATGCAACTTTACGTTTGATAGATGCTACAGCGAAAAAAGGTAATTGCAGACTTCTCTTAAATCAACCAGCAAATCCTATGACTGGTTTTACTGCAGAACAATTACAGGCATTAGGAAAACATGATTGGCTTTATATAGAACAATGCGCTTTAACTTTTTATCTTGGCTATCAAACAAAAGAAGACATGCTTTTTGTATTATCTAAAATTAATAATGTAATCTATAGTTCAGATCTTGGGCAATTGGGGGGAATTGATATTCCATCATGGCTCCAAGATAGTGCAAACTGGTTTCAGGAAGCAAATCTCTCCCCATCGCAAGTGCAAACGATAACACTTGATAACCCTTTAAAAATGTTGTCACCAACGAGTTAATCATAAGGTCTACATCTCACAAGATTTTATATAAAAATCATAATATACCCTAAAGATATGTAAAGAACTTTACCTCTTTCTATAATATACAGATCTGCAAAGCGTACAAGCGCATGTAATATAGTACACGAACCAAAAATTGAGTATAATCTATATCTGAAGAAATTATCCACAAGGGGGGCTCTTAAAGAAAGATTTCACCAAAGAATAAGTCGTTTATAAGAATCCATCTCTAAAGAAATACCTCGAAGGAAACATCAAAAAAGCCCTTATGTTCTGGTGCAACTGATTGGTCCGTCATCTACCCCTTTGGCACAGCATCTTATCGAAGAATTTGAACATCATTTTCACCCCTATTTGGTTGGCAGAGAAGTGACCACGGCATGTCAACAATTAGCGATGCATGCAGAGGTACATTGGCAGATCCATGATCCAATGCTTTTAAAATATTTTCACGCAACAGAAAAAAATGCAAACAATATCTCAAAGCTTGAGGTTGAAGTGCGCTTATCACCTTCCATTGAGATTTTAGAACAGCAGCAAGAAAGCCTTGGACATGCAACAATAACCGTGCAGATAAAAGGCTATGATGAGGATCATCTGACGTTTCCCTATACACGGCCGCTTTTAAGCGTCGTCTTACAAGAATATGCCGCTTGGTTAGTTTTAAAAAGCGTTTTGAAACACAAGAAAAACAAATGACCCTTGGATAGCAATAGAGAAACATAAAAAACGCTTGGTGAGCATTGGCTAGAGCAGCCATGATGGGAAGCCCCTTTGCACATGCTCTATTCCCAATACTCTATTCCATGAGATTCTTTTCCCTCACCCACACCTCTACTCTACCC
>NZ_NJPP01000027.1 GCF_002778015.1 Bartonella tribocorum
ATGTAATAATATTTTTTGCTAAAAAATATCGTTTTAATAAAAAAGTATTGTTATTTAATTTTTTTGTAGAAGGAACAAAATTATAAATGGTTCATTAATTTTTCTCTCATCTATGAATGGTAAATTAGAGGCTAAAATTGGAAATAAAGTAAAATTATTAAAAATACACAGTTTTCTGCCATTTTTTTATCTATACGGGTGCATTTCAGAATGATAGACTCCTTTCATAAAAGTTCTTTTATGAATATATAAAGAAAGAGCTTTAAATATATGTAATATTTAGATTAAGCTTTTTTGCTGGCTTTACAGAATCAGAGGAGTGTCTTATTCACGCGACGCGCTATTATTTTAATCGTATCAAAAAACAGGAGAGCATAGTGAATGCTGATGAAATAAAAAAACTTGCTAATTATTTAAAAAATACATTCCAAAACTCAGCATTGCAAGTCAGAGCACGGCCTAAAAAGGATGATTCTTGTGAGGTTTATATGGGGGATGAATTTTTAGGCGTTATCTATCGAGATGAAGATGAAGATGAGCTATCCTATAATTTCTCAATGGCTATATTGGATATTGATTTAGAAAATTGATTTTCTATTCATTATTGAATAAATCCTTTTTTCCATAAGATTTATATAAGTTTTAATGCTTTAAAGCTTGTGTGGTTATTGCGTGCGATAATAAGGTGATCATGGATCGTAATGCCTAATGCATTGGCTACATCTTTTAATCTGTATGTCATTGTTATATCTGCATCAGAGGGGGTGGAATCACCAGAGGGGTGATTGTGGACTAAGATAAGTCCTGATGCGGATAACTCTAAAGCTCGAGAAATAACTTCACGAGGATAAACAGGGGTATGATCAATGGTTCCAGTTTGTTGTATCTCATCGGCAAGTAAGCCGTTTTTCTTATCGAGAAATAAAACACGAAATTGTTCACGTGTTTCATGAGCCATAACCGCTTTACAATAAGCGAGCACTTTATCCCATGATGAAAAAATATCGCGTTTAAACAGCTCTGCACGAGCAAGACGTCCAGCAACATCTGAAATAATTTTTAAATCAATTGCAGTTGCGGGGCCACATCCTTGAACCTCTTGAAGTCGATGAATATCAGCGCCTAACACATCAGCTAATGAACCAAAACGTGCTATCAAATTTTTAGCTATAGGTTTTGTATTTGCACGGGGTATTGTGCGAAAGAGCAATAATTCAAGATATTCATAATCTTCAATTGCATTTCCTTTTGACTTTAAATAGCGTTTCCGAAGACGTTCACGATGTCCTTGATAAGGTTTATCAAGCTGTGCATTTTTCTTAGGCTCTTTACTTTTTTTTTCTGAACCTGGAGTGAGTGGAGAACTTGATGTTAATGCAAAGTGATTACTGTGAATATCTTCCTTTTGATTTAATTTTTTAGCCATAACATCTCTACAGTGCATTAGATCTACGAATTTGGAATATAAAAAATATTTCTAGGAGACTGTGTAAATATTTCATACCCTTCATTTGTAACGCCAATTGTATGTTCATATTGTGCTGTCAAAGAGCGGTCACGGGTAACAGCAGTCCAACCATCAGATAAAATCTTAACTTGTGGCTTACCAAGGTTAATCATAGGTTCAATCGTAAACATCATGCCTTGTTTTAATTCGATTCCTTCTCCAGGATTTCCATAATGGAGAATATTGGGGGCATCATGAAAAAGTTGACCGATCCCATGTCCGCAAAAATCTCTCACAATTGAGCACCGTTCAGATTCTGCATACTGTTGAATGGCTGCACCAATATCACCTGTCGTTGCCCCAGGTTTAACGACAGTGATTCCTCTCATAAGACTTTCATAGGTTATTTGTAAAAGGCGTTCTGCAGCACGTCTGATTTTTCCAACAGGATACATGCGGCTTGAATCACCATGCCAACCATCACGAATAAAGGTCACATCAACATTCACAATATCGCCTTCTTGCAAGGGTCTTTTATTGGGAATACCATGACAGACAACGTGATTGATAGAGGTACAGCACGAATGACTATATCCATGATAATTTAGATCAGCAGGAAGAGCTCCTTTTTGTGCACCAAAAGTAAATACAAAATCATCAATTTCTTGCGTAGTGACGCCAGGTTTAATCATATCCGTAAGCGCATCAAGGCATTCTGCTGCAATACGACCAACTTCACGCATTTTAGCGAAAGCATAGTTATCGAAAATGCGGATTTTTCCATTAAACTTTAAAGGGATTTTGTTATATTCAATATACTCAGTCATTGTTTCTTCTGTTTTCTATTTTTACTCTCTGAATCGGAAAAATGCCTTCTACACTTATGTGACACTTTACAGCATAACATTCTACCCCTGACTTTAATGCTAAATCAAATTTACGTCCATAGAGTGGATCAAGATCATGACAGATTGTAAAAGCTGTACAATCTTCTCGTTGAATAATATAAAGCATAGCAGCTCGTTTTCCTTGTTGTACGACTTGCATGAGTTCTTCAAGGTGACGGGCACCACGTTTTGTCTCAGTATCAGGAAATTCTGCTAATCCTTTTTGACGGATAAAATGAACATTTTTGACTTCTAGGTAACAATCAGGAAGATTGTCATCCCGTAAAAGAAAATCAATTCGTGATTGTGTCCCATAGCGTTGTTCTTTTAAAATTGTTTTATATCCATTTAATTCTGGTAGTAATCCGTTTTCAATTGTTTCTAACGCAAGTTTATTAGGTAAAGCGGTATTAATACCAACCAAAGTATTATCGGCTTCAACAATTTCTAATTGATAAGCATATTTTCTCTTGATGTTTTTATGATATGAAAGCCAAATATTGGCGTTGGAAGCTGTCAATCCAAGCATTGATCCTGTATTCGGTACCGACACGGTGAAGATATGTTGATCATCTTGTTTAACATCTGCAAGGAAACGTTTATAACGACGGATAAGTTTTGCAGGAAAAAGTTTGGAAGTAAAGTGCATATCCCTTTTTTAGGATTTATGATTTCATAATTCAACTGAGATTATGGTTTATAGGCGTTATTTCCTATTAAAAAAAATAAAATTGATGTAAAAAATGCTACGATATCTTATATAAATTGTATAAACGCCATCATTCACTTTAATGGTTTTTTAAATTTACGATTAGGAAATCGACACGCTTTGAGTGAGAAAATAACATTGCCTTATAATTTATTATTAAACAGCATTAGAGTAATATGAAAAGGTTGCGTTAAAAAATAGTGGAGAGGGAGATCGTTTAAGTGAAACTAGGTAAAGTTGATGGCTGGAACGAATAAGAATCGTAAAAATTTAACAAATGGTCCCATTATTATTTTAGTTGAACCGCAGCTTCCTGAAAATATTGGTATGGTCGCAAGGGCAATGGCAAATTTTGGGCTTTCTAAGCTTCGGCTCGTTAAACCTCGAGAAACATTTCCGAATGAAAAAGCTAGAGCTGCTGCAAGTAAAGCTGATCATGTCATTAACGACACCGTGATTTTTGATACATTGCGTGATTCAATTGCGGATTTACACTATGTTTTTGCTACAACAGCACGTGAAAGATGTGGATTTAAAACTGTAAAAAGTGCTGTCGAAGCAGCAAATATACTGCGTCAGCGTGAAAATATCGGGCATAAAACAGGTATTGTCTTTGGAAGAGAGAGATGGGGACTAGAAAATGATGAAATCAGCCTTGTTGATGAAATCATCACTTTTCCAGTTAATCCTGCTTTTGCCTCACTTAATATTGCGCAAGCAGTTCTTTTGATGTCTTACGAATGGATGAAAATAGGTCTAGAAAATGTGAGTGATACGGCATTTCGTGCACCAGAGATGGAACCTGCAAATAAAACAGTGTTTCATGGTTTTTTATTTCAATTAGAAGAGGCTTTGGATATCCGTGGCTATTTTAGACCCCAAGAACGAAAAGAGGTTATGCTTGCAAATTTGCGTTCTGTTTTTACGCGCGCCAATTTTAGTGAATCTGAGGTTCGCTTATTGCGAGGTGTGATATCCTCATTGGATCATTTTTCTCCACAATATCCACGGGGGAGTAGAGCGCCCCAAGAGCGTGATCGTCAAAAAATTAAAAACAAGTGTGAAAACTGATGGATGAGAGGCCTGTTCTTTTTTTTGATAGTGGTATTGGGGGTTTAACAGTGTTGAGGGAAGCGCGCGTTCTTATCCCTGAAATACAATTTATTTATGTGGCTGATGATGCAGGATTCCCTTATGGAAATTGGGAAGAAAATGTTTTAAAAAAACGCATTTTAAAGATTTTTGCAAATCTTTTAACACATTATAATCCCGCCTTATGCGTAATTGCTTGCAACACAGTTTCTACACTAATGATGGCAGATTTACGAAAAAACTTTCCTCATGTTCCTTTCGTAGGAACGGTTCCTGCAATTAAATCAGCTGCTGAACAAACAAAATCTGGTTTTATTTCCGTATTAGCAACTCCTGGAACAGTTAGGCGTGCTTATACAAATGAATTAATTAACTCTTTTGCTGGACAGTGTCATGTTCAGCTTGTAGGGAGTGAAAAGCTTGCTGGATTTGCTGAAGATTATTTACGGGGAAAATCTATTGATTCAGAAGAATTAAGAAAAGAAATTCTCCCATGTTTTGTGAAAAAAAATGGCAAATATACTGATATTATTGTTTTAGCCTGTACGCATTATCCTTTTTTGATTAATTTCTTTCAAGAACAAGCTTTATGGTCCGTTAAATGGATTGATCCTGCAAAAGCGATCGCCAAACATAGCAGATCATTATTGCCCTTGTCGGAAAAAATATCTCAGAACCCCATAAAGAAATATCAAGATTTTGCATTATTGACGTCGAAAGATAGCACTTCTGCAACGAAGCATTTGTTAAAAGGATTTGGCTTAAAACTTATGAAAGGAGTTGACTTTGGGATACGGGATCAATAAAGATACTTTGGCTTTTTCTTTCAGGAAAATGGCATTCATTGACGTGTCCCGTGGATAACTTCGCATATTGGTATGTTGAGCTATTCTGTCAGTCTTTTGTATTTAAAGGCAGAGGAGGGCGCGTTTCCTTGGGGTCTTCAAGATCTCGTGTTTTATTTTAAAGGAAATGCGATGAGTAAACGCGAAACAACAAAATATAAAATTGACCGTCGTATGGGAGAAAATATTTGGGGTCGTCCAAAATCTCCTGTCAATCGTCGTGATTATGGTCCAGGACAGCATGGACAGCGTCGTAAAGGAAAACTTTCTGACTATGGGGTGCAATTGCGCGCTAAACAAAAGTTGAAAGGATTTTATGGCGATATTTCAGAAAAGCAATTTCATAAAACTTATGTGGAAGCTGCTCGGCGGCGGGGTGATACTGGTGAAAATCTTATCGGTCTGTTGGAATCTCGTTTGGATGCTGTTGTTTATCGTGCAAAATTCGTGCCTACGATTTTTGCTTCTCGCCAATTTATTAATCATGGTCATGTGAATGTAAATGGGCGACGCACAAATATTCAATCGTATCGTTGTAAGCCAGGTGATGTTATTGAGGTTCGGGAAAAATCAAAACAGCTTGTTTTGGTTTTAGAATCAGTGCAATTAGTAGAACGTGATGTCCCTGATTATATTGAAGCGGATCATGAACAGATGAAAGCGACCTTTACACGTATTCCTGCTTTTGCAGATGTTCCTTATGCTGTGCAAATGGAGCCTAATTTGGTCGTTGAATTTTATTCTCGGTAATTTTTATGAAAAAAATTGTTTCTCTTCTATTCTTATAATTTCAAACTATTGTGTTGTTTTCATAATTCTTGAGGTTAACAAATATTTTATGAATGGTTCTATATTAAGTTTATGACACTATTCTCGTGTTATAAGCTTATATAGTTCCATTTTTTTTCATATCTGTTTTGATAAATTCAGAAAATATAAATGTAAGCGTGCTTTATATTTTGTTTCTGTCTTTACAAAACGAGCGACTACTTGTGCAGGCTATGATCTTATGAATGATGTTTCAGTTGAATATCAGGCAACAGAAGAAAACGAAGAGAAAGATGATCTTTTGGCAAACCAATCAGATGATTGTCATCTAATATTTCGGCGTGCTCCTTCAAGTGTGGAATTTAATAAATTGCGTAAACGACTTTTGCGTCATATGCGGCAAGCTTTGGATGATTTTTCTATGCTCTCTACGGGAAAAAAATGGCTTGTTGCTTTATCGGGCGGAAAAGACTCTTATGGTTTATTGGCACTTCTTTTAGATTTAAAATGGCGTGGTCTTTTACCTGTTGAAATTCTTGCTTGTAATCTTGATCAAGGACAACCAGGATTTCCTAAACATATTCTTCCAGACTTTTTGAGCTCTTATAAAATTCCCTATCGTATTGAATATCAAGATACTTATTCTATTGTTACAGATAAATTGGCACAGACGCAGACATATTGTTCACTTTGTTCTCGATTGCGACGTGGTAATCTCTATCGCATTGCACGTGAGGAGGGCTGTTCGGCATTAATTTTAGGGCATCATCGTGATGATGTTTTGGAAACATTTTTTATGAATTTGTTTCATGGTGGACGATTAGCTGCCATGCCTGGAAAACTTAAAAATGATGAAGGAGATCTTTTTGTGTTACGTCCTCTTGTCTATGCTGCTGAAGAAGATATGGAAAAATTTTCTCAAGCAATGCAATTTCCGATTATTCCTTGTAATCTTTGCGGTACTCAAGATGGTTTACAACGGAATGCAATGAAAGAAATGCTAAAAAATATTGAAAGACAAATGCCAGGACGTAAAGATACAATGATTCGCGCTTTAACGAATGTGCGCCCAAGTCATTTACTTGATAAGAAATTCTTTGATTTTAAAACCTGTTAATAAAAATGAGATATTTTTAAAAATAAGTTTAAAGATTTTAAGATAACACACTTATTTATAAAGATAATTTATTGCTTTGAAATTTAACTACCTACCGTAGTTATTTTATTTCACATTCTCTTATATTGTATCCATAAAAAATATTTTCCTGCATATCAGAAGCAGGGTTCTTGTGTGTATAAAACACATTTTAAAAAGCTTCCTTTAAATAACCAATGACTGTCGCAATAGGGGAAAATACTATAATGATTGGTTTGCTCTTTTTTTAAGTAAAACTGAGAGAGCTTTTTAGATTTCATTTTATCCTGTTGTGCTAAAAAACATCTCGTCATTTAGGGTGGTGAGCCAAAATTAGATTAAGCGATTGATAAAGTTAAGTATTTTTAGAGTGCATAGCAAACATTGAGGGGGGAAGAAATTGTGCGTAAATCCTCATGAAGTGAGTCACATAAGTAACCGCGTCCTATGGTAAGTCGTCACTTTTTTATAAACCGCCTCTGATGGGAAACTTCATCATTGGGGATGGGAATAAGTTAAATTTTTTCAAACTGCTATACCATAAAGGTCATAGGCATCCGATTGTTCGATTTTAACGGTGACAAATTCACCGATACGCAAGGGGCGTCGTGATGATATATGGACAACACCATCTATTTCTGGAGCATCGTATTGACTACGTCCTTTGGCAACTTTTCCTTGACTTTCATCGATAAGGACTTGGAGTCTTTTTCCAATTTTTTTCTTTAAAAGATGTGTCGAAATTTGTTGTTGTTTTGCCATAAAACGATGCCAGCGATTTTCTTTCACGTCCTCAGGAATATTTTCTAATCCCAAATCATTTGCAACGGCCCCTTTTACTTCTTCATATTTAAAGCATCCAGCGCGTTCAATTTTTACCTCTTCTAGCCATTCTAGCAGCATATTAAAATCTTCACTCGATTCACCTGGAAATCCAACAATAAATGTTGATCGTAAAGTAAGATCTGGACATATTTTTCGCCACTTTTCAATTCTACGATTCGTTTTTTCCATAAGAGCAGGACGCTTCATATGACGTAAAACAGTCGGTGATGCATGCTGAAAAGGAATATCCAGATAAGGAAGAATCTTTTTTGCAGCCATAAGTTCGATAACTTCATCCACATGAGGATAAGGATAAACATAATGCATACGTACCCAAATCCCCATATCCCCTAGTTCACGACAAAGATCAAAAAACTTCGTTTTAATTGTACGATCTTTCCAAGAATTTTCGAGATATTTAAGATCAATACCATAAGCACTCGTATCTTGTGAAATAACCAAAAGTTCTTTTACGCCCGCTTGTACGAGTTTTTCAGCTTCGCGAAGAACATCACTAATGGGGCGTGAAGTAAGATCACCACGCAGTGTAGGGATGATACAAAAACTACATCTGTTAGAGCATCCCTCAGAAATTTTTAAGTAGGCGTAATGACGAGGTGTTAAACGAATACCTTGGGGAGGAACTAAATCAAGAAAAGGATCATGAACAGGAGGAATTGCTGTATGAACAGCTTGTATAACACTTTCATAAGCTTGTGGTCCTGTAATGGCCAATACATTAGGATATGTTTGGCGAATCACATCAGGATCAGCACCAAGACACCCTGTTACAATAACTTTACCATTTTTTTTGAGAGCTTCATCAATATTGGCTAATGATTCTTTTCTGGCAGAGTCAAGAAAACCACAGGTATTCACAATAACGACATCAGCTCCTTGATGCTGACGTGAAATTTCATACCCTTCAGAGCGGAGACTTGTAATAATTCGCTCAGAGTCTACGAGTGCTTTTGGGCATCCGAGAGAGACAAAACTAATACGAGGTGCTACCATGATAATCCTATCGTCACTATGAAAAAAAGCAGAAAATATTCTTTAATTTTTATACATAACAATCTGTTATGAAGTCATTGGATTTTTTTCTACAATATTTTTGCATGCATATAAGTTTAGCTTCACGCATATAAGTTTAGCTTATTGTATTGTCAAATACTGTTGTTGAAGGGACAATATAAGACAGACTCCTTTAAAGCATTCAAGTTCTTTTTAGAATGCATGGCGGATATTTTAAAGCCTATTTATCAAACATTTACTTTAAATGTAATACATGAAAGGGAATAGTAAGGAAAATTCATCCGGCAAGAATCTGAATCATTTATAGACCAAATTGAAAAGGGATATCTTTGGACTATGAAAAGAAAGTCAATTGCGTGTGGCACCATATTAAAAAATACTTAGCAGTTTTTTTTACTTCATTTTATTGTGATGTCTATCGCGTCTTATGAGGTTTATTTTTTAATATTTGCGAATAAGTCCAGTAAGTTTTCCTTGTATTTCTACACGATCGGATTTGTATGTACGTGCTTCGTAGTGAGGATTAGCGGCTTCTAATGCAACAGAGGTTCCTTTGCGTCGATAACGTTTTAATGTTGCCTCTTTTTTATCAATAAACGCGATAATAATTTCACCTGTTATAGCTGTATTTTGACGTTTCACAATAATCGTATCTTTATCAAGAATACCAGCCTCGACCATAGAATCATCTTTAACTTCTAATGCGTAGTACTCACCTGTATTAACCATATCATGAGGGAGAGACAGTGTGCTTATTTGTTGCAATACAGCAGAGGTAGGCACGCTTGCAGAAATACGCCCCATAATGGGAATGGTGATATTTTTTTTTTCTTCTGCCTTAAAGTTATCAAGATCACTCAAATTTTTTGATCTTTCCCTTTTATTTTTTTCTATCGTACTGGGAGAAATCTTACGAGCTAAAGAAAGGTTAAATGTTATTTTTTCAGGAAGTCGAATCACCTCCACTGCTCGAGCACGATTGGGCAAACGGCGTATAAAACCTCGTTGTTCTAAGGCTATAGCGAGCTTATGAATGCCAGACTTTGAAGAAAGTTCTAAAGCATTTTTCATTTCTTCAAAAGAAGGAGAAACACCCGTTTCTTTTATATGATTGTGAATAAACAAGAGTAGCTCATATTGTTTACATGTTAGCATTCAATGTTCCAATCAAAAGAATAAAAAATATTACAGTAAAAAATACGTGTATATTATAATAATTTTACATTTTTTTCGTTAAATAAAAATTATTTACTTTATTTTTTATTTTATAAATAAAATGAATGAGGCAATATGTTTGTTTATAGACATATTTAAATATGATAAGTGTAAAATTTTACTTTAATAAATTTACCATAATATTTTTTATAGATTATAAAATCTATATTAATATTAAATCATATATAAAAATATTTTATAGCTCTGGTTGAATTACCCGACACTAAATTTTATGATTAGTGTTATCCTTCTATTTTTTTTAAATAGATCTAACGTGTATAAATTTTGTAAAAAATTAAATAGAATGCATTCTTTCAATAGCGTAACGGATCATTTTATGTGTATTGGGAATTATTTTGTATATTGTTCCTGTTTTTTTAATTTTTTAGTCAAATTATCTATAGCTACAATAATGAGCATAATTTTTAGTCATGCCTGATATTTTCAAGGAGACTCAATTTTTTCCGCTTCATGTCTGCTTTATTCTATAAAATAATTGGCTTTTGTTATAGAATCATTGTGCATGAATGAAAGTTATATCCTCAAAGTGCCATTGTTGCTTATTTACATATTTGTTTTTAAAAAGATATCTCTTAATGTGTTTACTTCCATCCAGATGATCTTGCAAATAACATAAAATCTATGGGGAAACGCTCTCTTCACATCATACGACTATACTATTTTGCCACACCTCGTATTGCGATAATTTTTTGTCGTTGAAAGAAAATACAAGAGATATTTTTACTTCTTTTTTTAATCGTTTTCTTCTTCTTGTGTTGGCAAACAAATGATTTTTACTCTTTTAATATAAAAGCAATAGAAGAATTTTAAATAAGAAAATCTTACAGTGTTTGGATCTCTTACGCGCGTGAGAAAATAATAAATTATTATAAATCAATATCTTACCTTGTAAATCTCTCTTCGTATTTGGAAATTAAAAACTAAAACATAAAGATATAAAAATGAATTATAGTAAGCGTTTTTTTATGCTCTACCCATGATACTCAACAGCCCATGTGAGAAGGAAGAGGGGCGTTATTTCTTATGATTTTACCACTTTGAATCTATGAAATATTTTTATCATTAGGGTGTTTTTTATCGAGATTTCAAAAAGAAGATCAAAGAGCAACTCTACAATGGTGAGGAAAGAAAAAAAATGAAAAATTATTGATAACAGGAAAAAATAATAATATTTTTTTTAAAAAGTGTTGACCAAATGAAAAGTCAACCGTATGTTCCCTTCAATTTCTGCAAACTAGATAGTCTGCAAACTAAATAGCTTGTGTGAGAGCGCGTAGCTCAGCTGGTAGAGCAACTGACTTTTAATCAGTAGGTCCAGGGTTCGAATCCCTGCGCGCTCACCAACTGCGAATATTAATTTGAGAATCTTTTTTGGTTTGATTCTTTTATTTTTTTAGACTGTTCCAGTTTTTTTGGGGTATTGGGAGAGGTTGTTTTATAAACAATCTTTTTCTATCAGCTGTTTTGGTATAAAAGTGTTCTCCTACCCAATCCAAAAGTGCTTGAATCTTGTAATATAATTACACCTGCGTTATGGCACGTGTGATTGCTTGTTTTCGCAATTCATGGGCTGTTTTTTGTACACCCGCTGCATTATATGCAACAAGCTGGTAAAATCATTATACTTATTCACAGCTTATATTATAAGGTGATTTTCTATAACCTATTGATTTATCTGTTTTTTATTTTTTGACATCTTTATATAGTGCATTTATTTCTTATGACAACCATAAAACAGTTAACAATACATTAATTTCTTGATAGAAGGGTCGAATCTAAGGGTGGTATATGCGCGAGGGATATCATTTAAAAACGTAAATTCTCCTCTCGCGTATAAAAAGCGTGACGTGTTTTTTACAGCAGTGCTTAACCAAAATAAGTGGACTGAATAATGCCTTCAAATAGTAAGCCTTCAAATAGTAAAAAGAAATTTACCTCTATTATTAAACCGACATTTCAATTATTTTCTATGATCATTATTTCTCAGTCATTGGTATCTTGTTGTGCAAGCGAAACTGCACACTTTTCAATAAAAGATTCCTATCATAATAAACCAATTAACGTAAATACTTCTGCTTTACCGAAACAAATATCCAATAAGAAAAATCAATCAAAAGAAAAAAAGCTTGGACGGGCGGTTGTTGGTAAACCTTACCAAATAAAGGGCAAGTGGTATTATCCTGAAAATGATCCAACATATAAACGTGTTGGCGAAGCATCATGGTATGGTTCAGATTTTCATGGGCGTTTAACGGCCAACGGTGAGGTTTATGACATGAATCTTTTGACAGCGGCTCATCCTACAATGCCTTTACCTAGCTATGCTCGTGTTACTAATTTGAAAAATGGATCTTCTCTCATTGTTAGAGTGAATGATCGCGGACCTTTTATGAAAGACCGTATCATTGATTTATCAAAGAAAGCTGCAACAATTCTTGGTTATGTCGATAAAGGGGTTGCAGATGTTAAAGTGGAATATATTGCTGAAGCCCCTGTTGGTTATTATGATGATGCATATTTAATGGCCTCTTATACTCCTGGAAATGCTACTTCATATTCATTAGCATCAGAAAATATTTTGAAAAAAAGAGAAATTGTTTTATTCAAGGAGCGCAATACAGGAAACAAAGAAGAATTAGCTAAAGCAGCTTCTGTTTCACAAGAACAACCCAATAAGACTGTTATCGTGAAATTACCAGAAATTGGTCCTATCATGGTTGATAAGCCCGTGCCGTTCGATCAAGTTGCTTCTATAAATAAAAGCTAAACAAAAGAACAAAGGTCAATTGGCTACAACTGTTTTAAGGAAAAATGCGTTGATTTTTAATCGATATCATTTTTCAATAAAAGGTGATAAAAAGGGTGGAGTGGAGTGTTATTTTAGTACATCTCTCCAATCCATTACCAGTCTATTCTTAATTTTATGACGATATTTGCTAATAAAGCGCGTATTTTTCTGCTGAAAAAGCTTTTACCAAATTGAAAATAGGCGGGTTACGTGGGTTTATTTGTGTAATCTCCTAAAACGGCTGTACAGTCTCATTGGGAAAAGATGTAAAGTTTTAAGAAGAAGAAAATATTTCCTTTTGATTCGGCTTTACAACCTTCGAAAGCATACGATGTGATATCTTATCAAGAGATTACGCATCGCTCATGCCGCTTTATTGATTTCTTAGAGTAACACCCTTCACGTAAAGTAAAAACCTCAAATAAAATACACTTTTGTATTGCCAATTCACACGTGCTCATTTTTCATTTTAAAGAGGCATGTCTGGCTTTCGAGCCCATTTTATAATAGCGTTCGTGAATGGTAGAACTGTTAAAGCCATTAGGCATCACATTCTTTAAACGTGTGAAGATATAAACCGATATCATCATACATTTTGCAAAGCTCTTATATTTGCGATAATTCTTAGCACTTGAAAGATAAGAAATATTCCTATCCCAATCCTGCTTATGACACATAAGCAAGCGGTTTTGATGGATTCAATAGGTGAGAGTTTAGGGTGGAGGAAATCTTACAGTATTTTTTCCAGCTTAAAGTTAGAACAGTAATCTTTTATCGTAAATAAGCCAATGTACTAGAAATACAAAAGATAAAAAGTCTTTTTTTTCTTCATGCTTTAAAATGTTAGAATGACTCCTTGCGTAGAGAATAAAATCTTTTCTTGCGTTGTCAATAATTCCCAAATTTTCGGAAATAAGAAAGTTTTTTCCTATAGAGTGATTCTTGATGCTGATCTTTGGATGGGAGGAGCGGTTATGTATACAGTATTAAGGATCATCTTATTGACCTTATGGGGAATATTGGCATTTAATACGTGGGGGAAAGCGCAAGATTTTCAAACTTCCGCTTCACAAGTGTTATTACTTGATGATGAGACAGAGACAATACTTTATGAAAAACAAAGTGATATTCATTTTTTTCCTGCTTCATTAGCAAAATTGATGACGGCGGAAGTCGTCTTTCATCAATTAAAAGAAGGATTGTTAAAGAATACCCAAAAATTCAAGGTCAGTGAAAATGCTTGGCGTAAGGGTGGGGCACCTTCCGGTACAACCACTATGTTTGCAAAAATAAAGACAGAAATTAGTGTTTCTGATCTTTTGCGTGGTTTAATTATTGTCAATGGAAATGATGCTGCTATTATTCTGGCTGAAGGAATATCAGGAGATGAAGCCCATTTTGCACAGCTGATGAATCAGCGTGCTAAAATAATTGGGTTATCTCAGAGCCATTTTGTTAATGCAACAGGGCTTCCCGAAGAAGGACAATTTGTAACAGCACGCGATATGATTATATTGGCGCGTCATATTGTTCAGGAATATCCAGATTATTATGCACTTTATCGTCAGCCTCATTTTACGTGGAACAATATTTTTCAACGGAATAAGAACCCTCTTGTTTCTAAGGAAATTGGTGTAGAAGGATTTGGTTTTGGCTACAGCGAAAAAGAAGGATTTTCAATGGTTGCCACCATTTATAAAAATCATCAACGTCTTTTTTTAGCAATCAATGGTTTGCAAGATGGTAAAAAACATACAACGGAAATAGAACGCATTCTTCAATGGGGAATAACGGCTTTTGATCTCAAGACGATTTTCACAAAAGGAGAAAGGGTTGGTCGCGCTTCTGTTTATGGTGGAAAGAAAAGTTTTGTTCCACTTATTGTCAAAAAACCGATAAGTTTTATGCTTTCCAATGAAAAAGAAGTTAATGTTAAAGCAAAAATTAAATATCATGGTCCATTGAAAGCTCCCATCGTTTCAGGGCAACCCGTTGGCGTTATTCAAATTTTAGAAGATAATAAGGTTCTTTTGGAAAAACCAGTTTTTGCTGAAGTGAATGTTCAGAAAGGAAGTTTCTTTACAAAAGTAAAAGATGCATTCTATGAAATAACAATTGGATGGTTACGGAAATATTTTTAGTTATGCGCTAATAGGATTAAGGTTTATACGTGTCAGGTTATTTTATTACATTCGAAGGAGGGGACGGAGTAGGAAAAACAGTGCAAATTTCTTTACTTGCTGAATATCTCTCTCATCAAGGTTATGATGTTATTACAACACGAGAACCAGGAGGAACGGCAGGGGCAGAAGCAATCCGGCATATTTTGTTGTCGGGGCAGGCACAGCAGTATGGACCGTTGATTGAAGCTGTTTTGTTTACAGCGGCACGTACCGACCATGTTGCCGAGATCATTGCGCCTTCCTTACAAAACGGAAAAATCGTTTTATGTGACCGCTTTATTGATTCTACGCGCGTTTATCAAGGACTCAATGAGACAGTCAATTCTTCTTTTCTTTCTGTTTTAGAGTGTATTGCGCTTAATGGTATTATGCCTCATTTAACATTTTTATTAGATATGCCAGCAGCGTGTAGTATAAAGCGTGCAAATTTGCGAAGAAAAAAAACTGAAGAAATCGATTATTTTGAAAAAAATACATTGGAAATTCAAGAACAAAGGCGTCAAGCTTTTCTTCAATTCGCAAAACAAGAGCCACAAAGGTTTCGAGTCATTGATGCGACGGGTTCAGTAGAGGCCATTGCCTATCAAATAAAAAATATTTGTCATCAGATATTGTTGGATAATCTTTCATGAGTGATGTAAATACCTTACGACAATATGATGATATTGATACAGTTTTATCTTCGTCCCAGAATAATGTTATCTTTGGTCATGAAGATGTTCGTTGCTTTTTGACACAAATGCTTAAAAAGAAACGTTTGCATCATGCATTATTATTTGAAGGAGAATATGGGATTGGAAAGGCTACATTAGCATTTCATCTTGCTTGGAATATTTTAAGTTCTCAAAGGGAAAGTTTTCTAAAACCAGATTCTCATTCCGCCACATGGCGTCAAATGACACAAGGCAGTCACCCTGGGCTTTTATATATTTCACGTCGATTTGATGTGAAAACACAAAAGTTTAAAACAGGAATACTCATTGATGATATTCGTGATATTATGCATTTTTTAAGCCGAACATCGCAAAATAATGGATGGCGTATTATTATTATTGATTCTGCAGATGATATGAATAGAAATGCTGCCAATGCAATTCTTAAAATACTTGAAGAGCCCCCTGCAAAAGCACTTTTTATTATTATCGCGCATTCTTTAGGAAAATTGCTTCCAACAATCCATTCACGCTGTCAAAAAATTTCCTTTCGCCCGTTGAATCATGATGAAATGAAAAAAGTCATTACACATATTTTCACTAACCAGGATTTACCTGATGAAAAAACCATTGAAATGATTGTTAAAAAATCCAAAGGAAGTCCTCGAAAAGCCGTTTTACTTATTCGCCATGGCGGTCTTGAAATTATTAAAACGATTGATACGCTCCTAGAACAACCTGTTTGTAACGCAACGATTGTACACACGCTTGCACAAACATTTTCATTTGTTTCTTCCCCATTCCAATTTCAACAATTTTGTGATGAAATTCTTGATAAAATTCAACAAAAAGCTATCATGCTTGTTGAAAAAGGAAATTTATTTCTCTCAAAAAAATATGCGCAAAAATGGCAAGAGATTCATCGAGAAATAGAGGAAATACAACTGTTTAATCTCGATAAAAAGCAGTTTGTTATTAATTTACTTTTTAGAGTTCATAAGATCATTCACGAGGATTAGTTTTTCCGTGACAATATGATGAACAGACGTTATGTCATTATATCTTTTATTTATAGCGTTTTTACAACGAGTATGACATGCGTGACACATATTACATAACAACTCCTATTTTTTATCCTAATGGTAATCCGCATATTGGACATGCCTATAGTGCCATTGCAAGCGATGTCTTAGCCCGCTTTCAACGATTAAACGGAAAAAAGGTATTTTTTCTTTCTGGTACAGATGAGCATGGTCTAAAAATGCAACAAACCGCAGAAGCATTGGGCATGAAACCTCAGCAGCTTGCAGATCGTAATAGTGCTGTGTTTCAAAAAATGCTTGAGGTATTAAATTGCTCTAATGATGATTTCATCCGTACGACAGAAGAGCGCCATTATCAAACTTGTCAAGAAATTTGGAAAAAGATGAAAGAAAATGGCGATATTTATCTTGGTCGTTATACGGGGTGGTATTCGGTTCGCCAAGAAGCCTATTATGAAGAAAAAGATACGGAAGTTGGACCAGACAATATCCGACGCGAAAAAGAATTAGGTTCTCCCGTTGAATGGAATGAAGAAGAAAGTTATTTTTTTAGACTTTCTCGTTATGAAAAGGCGCTTCTTGAATATTATGAAAAACATCCTGATTTTATTGCTCCCCTTGAGCGACGTAATGAAATTATAAGTTTTATTAAATCGGGTTTAAAAGATATTTCTATTTCACGGGCAAGTTTTAATTGGGGAATTGCCGTTCCTGAGAATCCCAAACACGTGATGTATGTCTGGGTTGATGCGCTTACAAATTATCTGTCAGCAATTGACTTTTTTAATGAAAATTCAAAAAAACGTGATTTTTGGCCTGCAAATACGCATGTCATTGGTAAGGATATTATTCGTTTTCATGCTGTCTATTGGCCGGCATTTTTAATGTCTGCGGGAGTTGAGCTGCCTAAAAATATTTTTGCCCATGGTTTTTTACTTAATCGTGGTGCAAAAATGTCGAAATCTGTTGGAAATGTCGTTGATCCTTTTGAAATGATTGATCATTATGGTCTTGATCAGGTTCGTTATTTTCTTCTCCGTGAAGTTCCCTTTGGACAAGATGGTAGTTATAACCATGAAGGCCTTGTCAACCGTATTAATGCCGATCTTGCTAATGATCTTGGTAATTTAGCGCAGCGTTCTTTATCTATGATTACCAAAAATTGTGATGCAAAGGTTCCTAAACCCGCAGCATTTTTAGTTCAAGATAAACAGCTTTTAGAACAATCTCTTCAAGTGCTTGAAATTGTACACCAAGCGATGTCTTCTCATAGTATGCATTTAGCTCTTTCAGCTATTTTTTCAACTGTAGCAGATGCCAATCGCTATTTTGCCAACGAACAACCTTGGAGTTTACGGAAAAGTGATCCAGAGCGATTTTCTACAGTTCTTTATATAACTGTAGAAATCTTGCGACGAATAGGCATTATGCTTTTGCCTTTCATCCCTCAATCAGCAGAAAAGCTTCTTGATAGCCTTGCTGTTGCTGAAGATGATCGGTTGTTGTATCATATAAGCCATGCAAAAATTCAAGAAGGACTTGATCTTCCACCGCCAGAACCGATTTTTCCTCGTTATGTCTTGAAGAAAGAAGATTCTCATCATGCTCATTGATACACATTGTCATCTTGATTTTGAAGATTTCTCACAAGATTTGGATAATGTTATCCAACGGGCTTTAGATGCTGACGTTGGACGTATGATAACAATTTCAACCCATGTTCGTAAGTTAGATAAGCTGTTAGCCATTGCGCAAAATTATGATCAAGTGTTTTGTTCCGTTGGAACACATCCCAATCATGCACATGAAGAACAAAATATTACAGCCAAAGAGCTTATAGAGTTCTCGAAGCATCCTAAAATTGTTGCATTTGGGGAAGGGGGGCTTGATTACCATTATGATTATTCTACACCAGAAGAGCAAAAGAAAGTTTTCCAAGAACATATTATTGCTTCTCGAGAAACACAGATTCCTCTTATTATACATTCACGCAACGCGGATAGCGATATGGAGAACATCTTACGTGAACAGATAAAGAAAGGGGCTTTCCCTTTTATTCTTCATAGTTATTCGTCAGGAATGCAGCTTGCTCGTGCTGGTATTGAACTTGGTGGTTATATTTCTTTTTCAGGTATTCTTACTTTTAAAAACGCATTTGAAATCCGTGAAATAGCAAAAATGGTGCCCCATGAGTATTTACTGGTGGAGACAGATGCACCATATTTAGCCCCCACGCCTCATCGAGGAAAAACCAATGAACCATCTTTTGTATGCTATACAGCAGCTGTTTTGGCTGAAACAATTGGCTTAAGTATTGAAGAAACAGCTCAAATAACAACGCGGAATGCTTTTCGTTTATTTAGCAAAATGAAATAAGGTAAAAGCGATGTGTGATCAGTACCGATTTACAATATTAGGCTGTGGTCCCTCTCCAGGAGTTCCACGGCCTAATGGCGATTGGGGAGCATGTGATCCAAATAACCCTAAAAACAATCGCTACAGAAGTTCTTTATTAGTCGAACGCATTAAACCCTCAGGAAAAAAAACAACGGTTGTTATTGATACAGGTCCAGATTTTCGCTCACAAATGATCGATGCGCGTGTAAGCCATCTTGATGCTGCTCTTTATACGCATTCTCATGCAGATCATATCCATGGTATTGATGATTTACGCAGCTATGCACTTGCACAAAGATGTTTAATCGATATCTATGCAAATAGGCACACACTAGAACATCTCAAAAATGCTTTCGGATATTGTTTTCAAACAGAAAAAGTTTCATCTTATTCACCTATTTTAAAAGAGCATCTTATCGATGAAGACAGCCAATTTATGATTCAGGGGCAGGGTGGAGAAATAAGTGTCAATACACATTTACAATACCACGGAAACATTCATTCCTTAGGTTTTCGTATTGGGAATGTTGCCTATTGTACAGATGTTAGTGAATTTCCTAAAAAAACATTATTCAAATTAATGGATTTGGATGTTCTTATCATTGAAGCCCTTCAATTTAAATCTCACCCGAGCCATTTTTCTGTTGATCAAGCATTACAATGGATAGAATATTTAAAGCCCAAACAAGCCATACTTACACATATGGATAGATCACTAGATTACAATGCGGTTGTCAATTACGTTCCACCACATGTTCAGCCGGCATATCAAGGGCTTATTTTTGAAACAGACGCATAAGCTTATTATAACGCAATATTTCACGTTTAATAAAAACACTTTTTTAAAATTATCCTTTATTTTGTTTTATTTTTGTCGTAATTGGGTACTTTATGTCAAAAACAAGATTTTTTTTATGTATAAAAATTTTAAGCATGCTATATGTTTTGTGATTTTAGCGGTTTCCTTGACAGCATGTGGGGGGGCGTTTAGAAAAAAATATTTCAACAACAACATTACATGATGGAACAATGAGTTGCGCCGATATTCAACGGGAGTTTTGGGCTAATAAACGTCAGATAAATGATACAATTGCAGAGCGCTCTAAAGCAAGAAATAAAAATGTAGCTTTAGCAGCAGCAAGTGTTGTATTTGTACCTGCTTTGTTTTTTATGGACGTAAAATCAAGCGAAAGTAATGAAATTTCAGTTTTAGATAATTGTAATGCTGTTTTGAATTATTTTGCGCGTATGAAACTTTGTAAACAAGAAGGTCTTGATCTTCCATCACCAGAACCGAATAACTATTTTGGTCTTTAGAGGGATATAATATTTTAAAGACTAATGAGGCAGCATGTGCTCTATGTGCTTTTTAATTATTAATAATTAATTTTGAGATATAAAAAGATGCATGTTTCAAAGTAGAGTTTGTTGTATCTCTCCGTTGGGGGGAGATTGAATTCTTTACATCGCATAATATATATTATGGAACTTTTTGGAAAAGGTACATTATTTTATAGCATTAGCATTTTGAAATTAAAAAAATGAATAACTATTTCTAATGAATATTTTTCACTAAACATATGTGTTGTTTGGAAATTTTGGCGTGTACTTTTTAAATTTTAAAAACTTGATGACTTGAGATTGAAAACCAATCCTGTTTTATTTTGGCTGGAAAATTTCAATCACAATCGTTTTTTATCTTTTAAAAAAATCATCATAATTTGTAGGATCACAAAAACTAAAAATAATATTCCATGAAATAATGAAACAAATGGCTGATAAATAAAATTGGAATAATAGATTATTATTGTTTCAATCAACGCTGCACTACACCATAAAATAATGCCCCATAGTGAATACATCCAAAGTCCAAGCAAGGCAATGGGATAAAGAATAGCCAATATAGCTGATGCAAATTGCCACTGCCAAGGCATAAGATCAAAACGCCATAGAATACCTGGAAAGACACCAACAAGGCGTATCCAATAAAAAATACTCAAACTTAAGCAAATAAGCGCCAAAAATCGCAAATAACAGTTATAAATTAAATTGATTTTTGAAATCCGTTTGTGTGAAGTGTTCTTCACAATAATAACTCTTGTTCAACAGGTTGGAAGTAAGAATTGACCATTTCATCTGTTACATTTGAAAGTTTATCTGGCTGCCATTGAGGTGTTTTGTCCTTATCGATTAACATAGCACGTATCCCTTCATAAAAATCATGTGAATTAATCATATGATGTGTAATACGGTTTTCAATTTTTATACAATCTTCCAAAGTTCGAGGTGTATTTTGTTTCATTTGTTTCCAGATCACTTTTAAACTTATCGGAGAACGTGACAGCAAAATATCATAACATTCTTTAGCAAATAAAATACCTTCATTACTTTTTTTATGAAGCAATTCAAGACATTCTTCTAATGTCTCAGTACTAAAACAAGTGTTAATAATACAACGTATTTCATGATTCGTTTCATAGTCTTTTGTAATTGCGCACTCTTCTAAAGCTAAACTAGGATCTCTTTGCTCAATAATAGCTTTTCTAATTATATCAAATTTAATTTCAGGAATAGCATGTGTTGCTAATCCTAAATTTAAACAATCTCCCCATTTTATACGTGCACCGGTCAATGCAAGATAAATGCCAAAATGATTGGGAAGAGATGGTAAGAAAAAACTTGCACCAACATCTGGAAAAAATCCAATCGCACCTTCTGGCATAGCAAAAACTGTATTTTCTGTAACAATGCGATGTGAACCATACAGAGAAATGCCTACTCCTCCTCCCATCCAAATGCCGTTTAAGAAAGAAATGTAAGGCTTTGAAAAACGTTTAACATAAGCATTTAAACTATATTCATCCCTAAAATATTGATAAGCAGAAGCACTTTTCCCCATATGATAGATTTCTACAACATCTCCACCAGCACAAAAAGCACGTCCCTCCCCTTCAATTAAGACACAAGAAACCTCATTATCGGTTTCCCATGTCTTGAGCGCTTTTTTTAAAGCGGAAACCATTCGTTGATTAAGAGCATTTAATGCTAAAGGGCGTGAGAGTTTTATAATCCCAGCACATCCTTCTTTCGTAAAAGAAATATCATTCTCTGCTCCAAAATCAATTTGCATCTAATATCCTTTTTAAAATAGCTAATCTACTGTTTTTTTATATTTTTTGCCCCAAGTTGAGGAAATATTTGCATGATCGCGCCAATACAATATATATAAATTCCTGTTATTGAAATCCCTATTTTAACCCAATATGGCGCCTCTAATTGATAAAAGAAAGCAGAAACACCAAAGAAACACCATAAGAGGAAAATTGGAAAATTAATTTTCCGCAAACGAATGACTCTTACAGGATGGATAAAATAAATTGGCAAAAAAGATATAATTGCCGATAAAACAATGATGATAAAAGTAATCCATTCCTCTGGTCTTACGACAAAAAGTGTGAAAACCATCATATTCCAAACAACAGGAAATCCTTTAAAAAAGTTTTCTTTGGTTTTCATACCAGTATCGGCATAATAAATAGCCGATGAAATAACAATGATTGCACTTAATGCAAACGATAGACCTACCCCCATAAAACCACTTTGATAGAGGGCAAAAGCAGGAATTAAAACATACGTTACATAATCAATGATATTATCTAACAGCTCTCCAGACCATGTTGGAAGTACGTATTTAACATCAAGTTTGCGTGCAATGGGTCCATCTATACCATCAACGAGAAGCGCAAGCCCAAGCCAACAGAACATAGCTGTCCATTCTTTTTGAGAAGCCGATATAAGAGAAAGAAATGCTAAAAATGATCCCGAAGCTGTTAGTAAATGAACAGAAAAAGCCTTTGCTTGGGGCATTGTTACTTTTTTATGGCGTAATAATTTAGCATTTCTTTTGATATTTTTTGTTAGTTTACGTTTCAAGGTTTTCTTATCCTCGCTTTTAAAGTCTTCATTCATCTACCAATACGCCATTTTTATCCATGATATGACTCAGTGTAGAAAAAATCATAAAAAGGTTACTTTTTTATATCGCATCATTTATTACATAATATAATAGAAGGGCTTCATACAATAAAAAGAGAGCAATCATTTAGAAATGTTAAAATATTTGCTCAATGAGGAAAGGCTCAACGCGTTGTGATAATTGAAAAGAAAGAATATAAAGCTATTACTGTTATTGGTGCAGGTCCTGTCGGGATGCTCGCTGCATTGAGTCTTGCACATGAAGGATTTTCTGTTTTTCTTGTTGGCCCTCCTACTCATACAGATGAGTTACGAACAACAGCTCTTATGATGCCTGCAATACGCACGCTTGAAAAGCTCAATATTTGGAATAAGCTTCAAAAACAAGCTACTGCTTTATCATGCATGAGAATTATCGATATAACTTCTAGGATTGTGCGTGCTCCTACGGTGCATTTTTCTTCTGCTGAAATTGGTGAAAAATTTTTCGGCTACAATATACCCAATATAAAATTGAACAATGCTTTGGAAGATGCTGTTACACATACGCCCAATATTAAAAGATTTGCTTCTGAAGCCAAATCTTTTAATCACACCAAAAGCCATGTATGTATTACTCTTGCTGATGATAGAGTCATTAAAGCACCATTTGTTATTGCTGCTGATGGACGCCACTCTCTTACGCGTGCGGCTGCAGGGATAAGTGTCAAACAGTGGAACTATCCACAAAAAGCACTTGTACTCAACTTTTCTCATGAATTTTCTCATCAAAATACATCAAATGAATTTCATACAGAACATGGTCCATTTACACAGGTTCCGCTACCAGGGCACAGATCCAGTCTTGTATGGGTTGTTCACCCTTCTCGTGCTAGGGAGTTATTGAATATAGAATCAAAAGAAGTTGCAAAAATAATCGAAAATCAAATGCAATCAATGCTCGGAACACTAAGCTTAGAAACATCAATTCAAGCATGGCCACTTTCAGGCCTTCTCTCTCGTCACTTTGCTGCGAATCGAACGATTTTAATGGGGGAAGCTGCTCATGTTTTTCCCCCTATTGGAGCACAAGGATTAAATTTAGGATTCCGTGATGTTCAAACTTTGATTGATATTTTACCTAATCAAATATCCGACTTTAACGCTGAAATGATTGTTACACGATATAACCAATATCGCAAACCAGATATATTAATCCGAAGTGGCGCTGTTCATATCCTCAACTCTGCTTTACTTTCTCATATGTTGCCTGTTCATATCATGCGCAGTATTGGGCTTGGTCTATTAAATAATTGCTCGCCATTGCGCAATTTATTTATGCGCGAAGGAATGTATCCTGGTTATGGATTCAAAGAAATGATGCAAATATTTCCAACAAAATCGCCCTAAACAAACTCTATTGAGAAATAATAAATAATAACGCAAAATAAATTCTAATTTTTTATCTAAACAATCATGAAAAATAAGAAATAATAGTAATTACATAATGTATCAATAWCTAAAGAAACAGTTATTTATAATAATTCATTTTGCAAATACATTTATTTAGTAAAAATATAATATTCTACCATGCGTTTTCTTATGTAAATATTTAAGAATGTTTTTAAATTTGGATATATACAATAACAAAAAAGAATTATTTTGTTCTTTAAGAGATATTGTTTAATATTGCGCTTTGAAGAATATCTATTACTCATATGAGAAAAATTTTAATTTCATATTGTTAT
>NZ_NJPP01000028.1 GCF_002778015.1 Bartonella tribocorum
TTATTTATCATTAGATAATTAATTTTTTAAATTAAAAGGTATTATTAAAAATAAGACATATTTTTTATATAAATAAAATTTATCTTTATTCATTATTTAGAAAAATGCAAATAAATAATCACTTCTACGATGAGGCTTTTTTTTCAAAAGATTTTAAATCAATCCGAACATTTATCTCCACCAGCGACGACTACACCAAAACCTTTGTCATTTTTCGCTGACAGACAAAGATTTTCATTTCTAAGAAATGAAAACCTTTGAAGACCTCTCTTATTTTAGCAAAAAGGTTGTATACCTCTTTTTAATTGAGGAGAAGTTGATAAAAGTAAAAAACGCCCAAGACATGATTTCTTTTCAAGCTTTTATTAAGCCGCCTTCTTGACTGACTTGCGGAAACGAAAAGACTTTGCACGCTTTGACGCTGCTTTTGCTTTTTTATGCCTCTCATTTGGAGATGAAGAATTCTTCCGCTGTAACTGTGCAACATCATCTTTTCGACCTGAAAACCGTTTCTGACGTTTAGATTTTTTTAAACGGTGTTCTGTATTATTTTCTTTTTCTCCACTTTGGAGTACATTTATATTTTCTGGAAATGCTGCAAATTGTTCTGGAACAGATTCAAACACCAATTTCATACGAATCAAGCGCTCTACAGCACGCAACCTTGCCCTTTCCATCTTTTCGTCAAAAAGCGTAAGTGCTTCACCAGATGCACCATTGCGTCCTGTCCGACCAATACGATGCACATAACTTTCAGCTTCATCTGGTAAGTCGTAATTAATAACGTGGCTTATCCCTGGTATATCAATACCGCGAGCAGCAATATCTGTTGCAACAAGGACCTGTACCGATCTTTCACGAAAAGCTTTTAAAGCAGATTGGCGAGCAGCTTGTGATTTATTCCCATGAATTGTTGCAACTAAATAGCCTATCTTTGCTAAATAACGTGTGACAGCATCAGCCCCATGTTTCGTTCGAGTAAAAACAATAACCGAATTAAAAGCTGGATTTGTCAAAAGTTTACTTAAAACATTCTTTTTTTCACTGGTAGGAACACAATATAATTTCTGATTAATCTCTACAGCCGTAGTGCCTTGAGGAACAACTTCAATCTTAACCGGATCATTGAGTAAACACTTTGCGAGCGCAGCAATTTCTTTCGGCATTGTTGCAGAAAAAAGGGCTGTTTGACGCTCTTGATGCAAAAGCTTTGCAATTTGCTTAACATCATGAATAAATCCCATATCCAACATACGATCTGCTTCATCCAAAATCAAAAAACGAGATTGAGAAAGATCAACACATTTTTCACGAACAAGATCTCTCAAACGCCCTGGAGTCGCGATCAAAACATCCACACCCGCTGCCATACGTTTAATTTGTTTTAAACGTGATACCCCTCCAAAAATAAGACACGTCGAAAGATGTGCTCCTTTCGCCACAGTACGAATTGCTTCATCAATCTGAACAGCAAGTTCACGCGTTGGAGCTAAAATCAAAGCACGTGCAGTTTTAGGACAGCGTTTATCACCAAAAGTTAAAATCTGACTTAAAATAGGCAAACCAAACGCCAAGGTTTTTCCAGAACCTGTCTGCGCAATCCCCAAAATATCATGCCCTTTCAACATCACTGGAATAGCTTGTTCTTGTATAGGCTTAGGTTTATGCATCCCAGAAATGCGTAAATTGTTAACCAAAAGAGTAGGCAAACCTAACTTTGTAAAAACATCTTCTTTTTTTATAGACAAAATAAAATCTTCCCTCAGCTGAACCACTTTCACGAAGTAACCAGCTAAATTCTCCACTCAAGAATCCGCGCAAGAGAAATCCTTGACATTTTAAACGAAGCAACGCTTGAAAAGCGACATGCGCAACCTATGAGCACCTTGAAATTAAGGTGAAGATATATAATTCCTCTTTACAAAGAGCCTACAAACGAACTTAAATACCTTCATCCTTATTATCCTTGGATTATGATAAAAAAGCAAGGGCTTTTCCCAATACATTTATTGCGACAAAAAATATTTAAATCACTTATTTCTTGATGCGTTTATTTTTTGATGATTGTCTGCATCGGTAAATGTACTTTAATAAAATCAGGATAAATTTCGARAAAAATCGGATTTTGWAAAGTTTTCTGACCGCCATAAATTAAATACCATTGGGTTTTATCAAAAATGGCCAAAGTTTTATATTGAATAATGCGATCCTTCTTTTCAAGAACCGTTGGAATTAAAGCATATAAAGTACCGCTATCTGTTTTAAAATACTCAATATTTTCTTTATCTAAACAATAAGAACCAGAAGGCAAGTTCTCAAATTGCCTATGCAACTGTTGAAGAAAATTATCACGTAAAGCATCCTCTGTTGTATTTAATCGACGTGCCATCTCTTTATAAAGCCGCTCAGGCATATAATGAGATACAAACGAAAAATCGCCACTTTTTATAGCATTATTGACATCAACAACTATTCTTGACAGTTCACTTTTTTGTATTGTTGTTGACTGAGATGCTAAACTTTGTTGATGAACAATCAAAAAGAAAAAGAGACTCAACACAAAATAAAAAATAGATCTCATTTTTATACTTCTTGCCTTCGTAAAATTTCAATTTTTCAAATAACAAAATCAAATAACGTTTGATCATCAGTAATATCACGATAGCGCCAACCTAACGTTTGAAATTTTTGCTCTAAGAGATAAAAATTGTCGTATTTTTTTGTTTCAATTGCAACCAATACAGAACCAAAATTTCTCGCTGATTTTTTAAGGTATTCAAAACGAACAATATCATCATCCGGTGATAATGTGGAAAGAAAATGACGCAATGCACCAGGATGTTGCGGAAAACTAAAAATAAAATATTTTCTCAAGCCTTGGAAACGTAGAGAGCGCTCTTTAATCTCTGGTAAACGCTCAAAATCAAAATTACCTCCTGAAATAACGAGAAGAATTTTTTTACCCTTTAACTCTTGAGGCGGAATACTGTTAAGCGCATCAATCGATAAAGCACCAGCCGGTTCAAGGACCACACCTTCTACATTAAGCATTTCAACCATCGTAGAACAAACGCGATTTTCAGGAACTGTAATGACAGAATCAGGCGAAAAATGCTTAAGAATTGTATAATTTAGTGCACCAATTTCAGCCACCGCAGCCCCATCTACAAAAGTATCAATATTTTCCAGTTTGACCCGTTTTCCACTCTCCAAACAAGCAAGCAAGCTTGCCGCTCTTTTGGGCTCAGCAAAACGAAGCTGTGTGTTCCAACCATATTCACGTAAAAACTTGCTCACCCCACTTGCCAAACCACCTCCCCCTACCGGCACAATCATTAAATCTGGCTCACTTTCCCCATTGAGTTTTTCCCATTGCAAAGCAGCTTCGCAGAGCACTGTTGCCTGCCCCGTAATAATGCGAATATCATCAAAAGGCGGAGCCATCACACCACCGCTCTCCACGACAAAGGATTGCGCAGCTTCATAACATTGATCAAATGTTTCACCAACCAAACGAATATCAATAAACTCTTTACCAAAAATACGTGTCTTCTCAATTTTCTGTTGTGGCGTTGTCATAGGCATAAAAATGACACCTTTACGTTTAAAATAACGACAAACAAAAGAAACCCCTTGCGCGTGATTCCCTGCTGACGCGCAAACAAATGCAGAATCTGATGCTATACTGCTCAGTGTTTCTGAAACGAAATTGAAAGCCCCACGAATCTTATAAGACCGCACTGGTGTTAAATCTTCACGCTTCAAATAAATTTCTGCATCATATTTTTGGCTTAGAAAATCATTTCTTTGCAGGGGTGTTTCAGCAAACACATGATGCAATCCCCCCATAGCTTTTGTGACGTCTTGAATAAATTTACTCATAACATTGATCATTTCATGCTTTGTTTATATTATATTGGCTTCTTCTAGCGATAAAAAAAAGTATTGTCGTCAAAATTTCACTAAAAAAATGAAAATTTTTTCTTTTGTCATTAATTCTTGATTCAATAAAAGATATAGCTTATGAGAGAACTCTCATTGCGGACGTGATGAAAACGGTAAACATAGCAGACTTAAAATCTGCCGGTCGAAGGCCTTGCGGGTTCAAGTCCCGCCGTCCGCACCATTCCATACTATTCCATGCGTTTTTTTGTTTTCTAATCATCTGGATAGAACAACGATCTTTAAACAATGCTATAACGATGTTATCAAATGATAACTATCATAATGCGAAAGACGAATCATCCTTGTCTTTGCAAAAAGATATTTTAGCCATAGCTTATAAATGAAAGAAATTTCATTCTTAATAATTAAGAATCTAAGCAACTTTTCCTTAGCTCCTCATCGTCACTCAAAGTTAAAACTTTTTCTTCACCATAAAATTAAGCATTTACAATGCATAAAATTTCAAAAAATAAAGGCCCTATCAAAATAGGACCTCTTAAACTTAAGCTTCTTTATTTCCACAAAAACTAAAATCTGTAAGCTATCCCTGCACGAAAATCATTCGTCCTATACTTAACTTCAATCTTGTCTTTAAATTTCTTTTTACCAAAATCCGAGTAACGATATTCCGCACGTACAACAAGATTATCTGTCATTGCAAAATCAATACCACCACCGATAGTATAACCGATCATCGTTTTTGTAACATCCGATGTCTTATTAAAAGGATCATCTCCTGTAATGACTGTCGACAAAACATCTTGAAATTGTCCATAAGCGATACCACCAGCAATATAAGGCATCACTCGACCAGCAGATCCCCCAAGACGTACCCGTGTAGCACCAGTCCATTTTTGTTTTAATGTATGATTAAAAGTTAAAGTATTTTGCTCTTCTTTATCCTCTGTAGCAGATCGAGAAAAGCCCCTTTCCTTTTCTGTGTCTTTATCACTGCCAGATCCACCATCAACTTCAGTTCCTTCACGGACCAATCCATCAGTACTCGATTCCTCAGCATGAAATTTTATTTTTGTATCCTTTTTTTCCGTTAAAAGGATATCCGTATCAAGCCCAACAATCAAATTATCAGCAATATCAAAATTAACACCCGCATATAAACCACCTACAACCCCAGAAAGCTCAGGAATATACTGTTTCTCAACAGGGACCCATGGCTTATTTTTACTCCTCTCATCAGGATAGAGAGGAATATCAACATCACGCGTTGTTGCAGAAATTTTACTTGAAAAGCCACCAATTTGAGCTCCAAAATAAAAACCTGCCCAAGAAAAAGGTGAAGAAGCAACAACTTCTGAAGCAACATGCATTGGCTCTTGCGGAGCCACCACATCTGCAGCCTGTACTATAGAAGCTGAAATCAAAGAAAAAACAGAGGCTGCTATAAATTTTCTATTCATAAAACTATACCCCATTGTTAAATTTAAATATAATCAAAAATCACATTTAGAAAAACAAAGTTTATAAAATTTTATGCCACAAAATCGCATATACTCCTTTATAGTTACATTTAAACCAATCACTATACAATATATCATTACATCAAAATTGAATTTTAGCAAATAAATTTTAATAAATTTGAAAATATTAGAATAATAAATACTTAAAAATATAAATATTTAATAAAATTACCTAATTTATATTTTTAAATATGAGTAATTATAAAACATTTTGATCAAAAAAATATCATAAAAAATACAAAATAAATTATTTTTTATAAAATCAATCTTTATTAAAAGCATTATAAATATAACTAAATATTCTTATATTTAAAATGCATGCTATAGATTATGTATATATAAAATAATAAATATCTTACACTAAAAAATTATCTCATTTTTCTAGCGCTTTTCAAAGGATGAGATTATTAACACATGCAATATTATTCTTTTTCTAAAACTCTTCTCTAAACAAAAGTCCTCAATCACTTTATTTAAAAATTGCTCTTCCTCTACTAATTTCTATAGTATCATCCGCTTTTATTGCAAAACGGTCTTTATTAGGAAAAGTGATAAAGCATCCCTTCATACAAATTGTTATTGTTTGATGCGTATTTAAAAAAAATCTTAAAGGTACACTTCCTTCAACAACAATGAAAGACTGTGTCTTTAAATCCGTATTCTTCACTGTTGCAGCAAAAGATGTTATGGTAAAAATATTCAACAGAGTAACTGTAATCAAAGCATAAATACATCTCAACATCCTAAGATTCCTTCCTCAGCAAAACGCTTATATAAGACAAATCGAAGAGTATTGGTTACATCAGAAGCTGCGGTAATATTAGGCACATAAATAGCCAAATTAAAAGAAAAGCTCTTACTATCAAATGCCGTAAAACTCACCTGTGGGATAGGACTTTTTAAAACGCCTTCTGTCAAAGAAGCGATCTCTAATAAAATTCCCATAACATGCTCTGGAGTAACCTTAGATGATACCGTCACTGGAATATCAATTCGCCCTATTTTATTGCGTCGTGTCCAATTACTAACGTTATTATTAATAAGGCTTGAATTGGGAATAATAATTGTTTTACGTTGAATGGTCTCAAGTTCTGTTGCACGCACACTAATACGTTTAACAATGCCCCCTACGGATCCAGATTCTATATAGTCTCCTATTTTAAATGGTCTTCCAACTAAAATAATAAGTCCAGAGACAAAGTTTTGAACAATATTCTGTAAACCAAAACCTATACCAAGTGACAGTCCTCCAGCAATAAGAGCAAAATTTCTAAGATCCAAACCTGCCATTGATAATCCTGTCAAAGCAGACACAACAACGCCCCCATAACCTATCACTGTTTTGATAGAATTACGGATACCAGAATCGAATTCTCCATGGGCCAACACCATATGATCTAACCAAGCAATAAATCGGCGCATAAAGAACCAACAGACAAAAAAAGAAACAATTCCTGTTATAAGAGAAATCAAAGAAAGAGTCACATTTCCGATCTGAAAACCGGTCACCGATTGCCACAAAATTGCTTTCAAGTCAGAATAGGAAAATCCAAACTGTGCAGCGATTGGCATTGCACAAAATACAACAACAAACAAATTGAGAAAAACGCTTAAAACAATTCCCAATTGATTCATCGTTTTTTCTTCTAAATGAAACCTCTGCATCAAAAAATGACCAACCGTTGTCTTCATAAATTGTCCTTTAGTTCCAATTTCTTGAGCGCTTTTTATGCCTAAATACATGAGAACTAAAAATACTCCACCAATTATAATTTGCTGCATAATAAAACGTGCAAGACCAACATAGCCCTGAAGATTCAAGACAAAGAGCAATAATCCCAAACTAATAAAAGGAATGCGAATATAAAATGGCCAAAAATATGGTTCTCTTTTCTCTCCTTGAAAAGGCCTATGTCTAAACCGCAAAGGGATAAATGCCAATAAAAACAACAATATCGCGACAAGGAAAACCGCAATAAAACTTTTAGTAATTGTCAAAGATAGAGGCGCTGAAATAATTTGATAAATGCTATCAAAAACAGCATCAAATGCCAAAACGCTCCCTAAAGAAGTGAGTAAAATCACCAATTGATAAGCAGACGATGGAGGAATATTGAGAAGACGAATATGGGGCATATTCGATGATAAAAGAACCACAGCTAACCGATTGATTAAAAACACTAAAATAATTTGATAACCGATCATATCAAAAACAGCCGTAAGCTTACCTGGATCTAAATTAAAATGACGAAATAAAAACAACACAAGATAAACGCAAAGAACACAGATAAGTGAAGGTAAGAGAACTGAAATAAAGGCGATCAATAAGCGTTGTAAATAAGATATTTCCTCGTTAGACTGGGTAAAATGGCAATATACATAGACAAGAATTTTATGAGAAAAATATGAAAGTCCTAAAACGATAAAAAGTGGAATCAAAAAGCAAAGAAAAAGTTGTAATAACTTGAAATAAAATATAAAATTCCACCAAGAGTTTAACAGTAAAAGAAAATCTGATGAAGCCTCTTTTGTTTTCTGGACAAGATGTTTAATCATCGGGATCGAAAACTCAAGCCTATCTGTCAATGTGCGTTTAAAAAGCTCACGAGATTGAGAGATAGAAAGTTCAGCTATTCTATTTGTCACCAAAAAAATTGCTTCAAACCGAAGCATAATACTATTAATTTTAGCTTTTTGCTCTATTAAGTAAGTGTATTCCTTCACTGAGCTTTCCATTTTTTTTACATCATGATGGAGCTCGATTAATTGATCAAGAAGTGCATTAATTTCATTAAGAGGTGAACGCAAAACAAATGCTGCCTCTATCGTACGTTCACTGATATCTTGTGCACGCAAGCGCAGTTCTTCCAAAGCACGCTCATCTTCTGGTTTTCTGTCAAAATCTTTTTTTAAAGCTTCAGTATTTTCTTCAAGATTTTTAATAATTAACTGTTGTTGTTGAATAATTTCATCAACTGAATAAGAGGCTATTGTCTGTTCAACAATAGTATTTTGTGCCCCCCTATTTCCCCATGCACCAGAATTAAAAACAAAAATAATCCCCAAAAGGAGGAAAAATATATGGGTATTTTTTCTACAAAATGAATACATATCTACCTTATGCACACAAAAAGGATTTTATACCCCCGTTTTTAATATAGTATAAAGCATATATTTTCAACTTTTGTAGAATAACGTTATAAAAGCTTTCCCTTATCCTATAATACTGATAAAAGAAAAGGATAATCGTAAGCTGAACTGAATAAAATTAAAGAAGGCGCTTTCGCATGCTTTTTTTGTACCTCTGTTGCAAAAAAGAAAATTTTCTCCCTTTCACGACTTGGATTTTCCTATCCAGTTTGGGGGTATTTTTGACGAACAACCTAGGAACACGTGCTTATTTAATCAAACAATCACACACTAGTAACATCATTAAAACGAATAGATTTGATTTACAAAACAAGTATGATCAGTTGAATATTGCCGCAACTGAAAGCCAAAAATTTGTAACATTCCCCAAATTTATAGCATTCTATGCAGAATCTTTTTTTATGAGGATCTTTCAAAAAATCCTAACAATGAATCTCTTTTTAATAAAGATTCCAGCTATTGATACACGACTTCGTAATTTTCAAATGCAATATTTTTCAAATAAACGTGCTCCTCCCAATGGACACACCTAAAGCTCTTTCTTGAATTATAAAACGGTTATCTTATTTCATTTGTGCTTTTAACTTTGAATCACTGTTAGATTATCTATTAGCGGAATATATCATGCGTACACCTGGTTGGTTAACTACCCTTTATTGTTTTATCCTTTTGAGCAGCATTTATGTTGCCTTACCTAATCTATTTTCATACGAACAAGTTAAAAACTCAAAGTTCTTACCCAACACCCGTGTAGCGCTTGGTCTTGATCTTCAAGGAGGCTCTTCTCTCCTGCTCGAGGTTGATAGCAAAACATTAAAACGTGATCAATTACACATCATTTTAAGCAACGTACGCAATACATTGCGTGAAAAACAAATCCGCACCTCAAGTGTGCGGATCATTGAAAATAGCGTTGTTACCCTTATTTCTGATGCAGAACAAACTGAAAAAGCACTCTCTGCTTTAAAAACATTAATAACCCCCATACACAGTAGCTTTGGTACGACAGAACATAATATCACAATAAGTGCTCAAAATGAAACGCTTCGCGTCACATTAACGGAAGCTGGTATAAAAGACCGTATAAGCAACGCTATTGAACAAAGCTTAGAAATCATCCGTCGCCGTATCGATCAAGTTGGTGTTTCAGAGCCAGCGATCCAAAAGGTTGGAAATGATCGTATCATGGTCCAATTGCCTGGCTTACAAGATCCAAAACAACTACGAGATCTTTTAGGCACGACCGCTAAAATGAGTTTTCATCTTGTTCCTTCTAATGTAGACCCCAATAATCCCCCTATAGGTGTTTCTATTCTTCCTGGATATACAGATGAAACACAACGTTTTGCAATTTACGATCAAATTGCCTTAGATGGAAATGTCCTTAAAGATGCCCGCGCTGGTTTTGACCCGCAAATGCCGGGACGTTCTATTATTTCATTTACGCTAGATTCCGCTGGTGCAAAAATATTTGCCGATATAACACGACAAAATATTAACCGTCCTTTTGCCATTGTTTTGGATAATAAGGTTTTAACCGCTCCTACCATCAATAGTGTCATTCCCAATGGACAAGGTCAAATTACCGGAAACTTTGATCCCAAAGAAGCCTCAACTCTAGCTGCTCTGCTGCGCGCTGGGTCTCTCCCCGCCCCACTCACCGTCATTGAAGAGAGAACGGTAGGTCCAAATCTTGGAGCCGATGCCATCCAAATGGGACTTTACACCGGCATAATCGGCTTTATGCTTGTCGCAATTTTTATTTTTCTTCTCTACCGGATTTGGGGGCTCATTGCCAATATAGCACTAGCGCTCCACACAATTTTAACATTTGCGGCCCTCAGTCTCCTCGGTGCTACGTTAACTCTTCCCGGTATTGCTGGTATTATCTTAGGGATCGGTATTGCCGTTGATGCGAATATTCTCATCAATGAACGTATCCGTGAAGAAAGTCGAAAAGGTGTGAGTGCTTTTGCAGCTCTAGATCGTGGTTTTAAACAGGCTTTTGCAACCATTGTTGATGCGAATGTTACAGCAATTATAGCAACTGTTTTACTATTTTGGTTTGGTACCGGTCCCGTTCGTGGTTTTGCCGTCACAATGTTGCTTGGTATTATCATCTCCATGTTCACAAATATCACCATTGTACGCATCATCATGATTTGGATTGTTCGTAAATGGAAAATTAAAAAATTGCATATTCACTCTGCTTTCAACATTATCCCCCAAAATACAACTTTCCGCTTTATGAAAGCACGATTCATTGGTATTGGTGTCTCAATTATTTTATCAATCGCTTCAGTTTTTCTCTTTTTTAAGCCTGGCTTAAATTTCGGAATTGATTTTATTGGCGGCAGCCAAATGAGTATTACCACGAAAGCACCAGCAAACTTAGCAACCCTGCGCTCCAAGCTTTCTACCCTTAATATTGGTGAAATTACTCTGCAAAATATCGATAACGAAAACACCGTACTCATTCGCATGCAAAAACAAAGTGGAAGCGAAGCACAACAAACCATCGCCATTGACAAGGTCAAAACAGCTGTACAAAATATCTATCCCGATACCACATTTGATCAAATAGAAGTTGTTGGCCCCAAAATTTCAGGCGAACTTGCCACAGCTGCTTTTACAGCTGTTATTCTTGCGGCTATTGCTATGACTCTCTATATATGGTTACGCTTCGAGTGGTTCTTTGCTATTGGAGCCATTGTCACACTCATTCTAGACACCACAAAAATGATCGGCTTTTTTGCTTTATTTCAATTTGATTTTAATTTAACAGCCATCGCTGCACTCTTAACGATTGTTGGGTATTCTATAAATGATAAGGTTGTTGTCTATGATAGAATGCGTGAAAATATGCGTCTTTATAAAAAAATGCCATTGCGCGAACTGATTGATCTGTCAATTAATCAGGTGCTTGTCCGTTGTTTTTTTACATCAGCCACCACAATTCTTGCTATGCTTCCCATGGCAATATGGGGCGGAAGTGCCGTTCATAATTTTGCAGTGCCCATGGTCTTTGGGATTATTATTGCAACATCATCCTCTATCTTTATCGCTGCACCTATTTTACTCTTGCTAGGAAATTGGTGGCGTGAACGAAATAATCGTATAACTCCTAAAGAAAAGTGAGAATGTCTTTTAATGCTATGATCCATCATTCCTTTCTTCTCAAAGAAATAAGAACCATTTTCATTCATTCACTTTTTGATCAAGAATAGTAAATAATTTATGCTCCACGACACACCACTTATCACAACCATTGTTTCAGGTTTATGTTTAGCATTTCTTTTGGGAATGATTGCCAGCCGTTTGCGAATTTCACCCCTTGTCGGCTACTTGTTAGCTGGTGTTATTGTGGGACCCAATACAAGCGGGTTTAAAATAGATTCCGTTATTATCAATCAACTTGCTGAAATTGGTATTATTTTGCTCATGTTTGGTGTTGGGCTACACTTTTCATTAAAGGACCTTTTATCCGTCAAAGCAATTGCTGTCCCAGCTGCTATTGCACAGATGGCATTTTCTACACTTCTAGGCTTATGCCTTGGTCTAATTATGGGATGGAGCTTCAGCGGAAGTTTGATCTTCGGTCTTGCTTTGTCTATAGCAAGTACAGTTATTCTGCTGCGTGCTTTGCAAGAGCGTCATCTTATTGAAACAGAAAAAGGGCGCATTGCCGTTGGATGGTTAATTATTGAGGATTTAGCAATGGTCCTTATACTTGTCTTCATTCCTTCCTTGGCAAGTACCCTCAACAGTACAAACAAAGAAACATTGGACCCTCTCGTTCAATGGTTGGATTTAAGTATTTGGGGTGTTTTTGGTCTTACCATCCTGAAAGTCATTCTATTTATCGTACTGATGCTCGTCATTGGGCGACGTGTTATTCCATGGCTCTTAAAAATGAGCGCACAATCGGGATCACGTGAATTATTTCGTCTTAGCGTCTTTGCTATTGCCCTAGGCGTAGCTTTCGGAGCCGCTCATTTATTTGGTGTTTCTCTTTCTCTTGGCGCTTTTTTTGCCGGTATGGTCATGAGCGAATCAGAACTAAGTCACCGTGCTGCTGAAGAATCCTTACCCCTGCGCGATGCCTTTTCTGTTCTCTTTTTTGTTTCTGTAGGTATGTTATTTGATCCAGAGAAGCTCTTGACTCATTTTTTTCCTCTCTTAGCAACTTTATTCATTATCGTCATTGGAAAATCTGCCGTTGCCTTTTTCATCGTTAAAGCTTTTCGCTATTCTAATGCCACAGCTTTAACGATTGCTGCAAGCCTTGCCCAAATTGGAGAATTTTCCTTTATCCTTGCTGGTTTAAGTCTAAGTTTAGGACTTTTAAACAACGACGCTCATGATTTAATTCTTGGCGGAGCAATTTTTTCTATTTTGCTCAATCCTCTTGTTTTCATTGCCCGTAATAAAATTAAAAAACATCTAGAAAAATTTTCTGCCTCTTCACAAAATACCCAAACAATTATTGATATTGGTCCACAAGATCCTGATCTAGATTTTTTACCAATGACCTTAAAAAACAATCATATCGTCATTATTGGTTATGGTTGTATTGGCAAAAGTGTTGCATTATCTTTAATAAATAGAGGTAAACCTATAGTGATTGTAGAAGAATCAAAACGCCTCTCTGATAAAGCAATTTCAGATGGCTTTGAGACGATTTGCGGTAATATCATTCAACAAGAAATAATGAACGCAGCCAATATAAATAATGCACATAAAGTTGTGATTACAATGCAAAGTACCATTGAAGTAGGAGAATGTATTGTAAATATACGCGATATGAAAAAGGATATCCAGATAATCACACATGCATTATCCGACACAGAAACGTCTTATCTCATTGATTTGGGGGCTGATATTGTAGTAACGGATGATGAAGAAATTGCCAATGGTATTATAGAGCATATAACAGAACAAAGACCTGTAAAGAATATGCATAATTATGAAAATTTATAGAAAACATAAAATGGATAAAGAAGCGTGAAAATAAAGCAATTTATATGGCCCTTAATTGGTATCGTAGCAATGCTGATATCTATTCGGATTCTTTATATAAAACTCTCTGCCATTTCGTTCGGAGATGTATTGGAACGCTTGAGCGATTTAAGTGCACAGCACTGGTTATTAGCTTGTTTATGTTCTCTCCTTTCTTACGCTGCTCTTGCTGGATATGATCGCATTGCTTTGCAACATCTAGGCCATAAAATTTCTTGGATTTTCATCGCTATCTGTTCATTTACAACGTATGCTCTTTCACACAATATCGGTGCTTCCGTTTTTTCTGGTGCCGTCGTGCGTTATCGTGCCTATAAAATGAAAGGATTAAATGGAACAGAAATCGCCATATTAGTGGGTTTTTGCTCTTTTACGTTTGTCATCGGTACAGTCTTATTGTTGGGGATTGTTTTGATTTTGCAACCTGAGATTATCACCCTCATTCATGACGAGCTTCCTAAATGGCTTGGAACGGCAGTTGGAATAATTTTACTCAGTTGCATAGCACTTTATACGTTTGGGAGCTGGCTTCAATTGAAACCCTTACGCTTGAGCAAGAAAATTCAGCTTTCCTATCCACGGTTAAAAATTGTTATTCAACAGCTTCTCATAAGCCCCTTGGAACTTTTAGGAGCAGCAGGAATTATATATGCTGTTCTCCCCTACAATACAGATATTCATTTTATTTCCGTTCTTGGTGTTTTCCTAGCATCTTTTACGATAACTCTTCTCTCCAATGCTCCAGCAGGAGGAATAGGCGTTCTTGAAGCACTCTTCATAACAGGTATACCCAATATAAATCCAACCGATGTTATTGCAGCACTTATTGTCTTTAGAATACTTTATTTAATCATACCACTCATTATTTCATTATTTGTAGTCGCCATTTTTGAAACGCAACAATATCGCAAAAGAGCCCCAAAAACTCCACCTAAATAAAAAAGCCTATCAACTGCTTTTTTTTTGTGCTCCTATAAATGATATAATTATGCTGCAATTTGGTTGCATATATGAATTAATACAGTCATTATATGTGTTTATCTTTTTTATCTTCGATAAGCGAAATGCCCCCTTTATAAGAAGCTTACTCTAAGTAAAAACAGTGAAATATTTGTCTATTTTTCTTCAAAAAACGCCCATAAACTTGAAAATATCTATCCCTTTAGAAAGCAATCATTTCTAAAACGTATAACATATTGATTTATAAAGATAATTTATCATTATTCAACATGATTTAGGATTTTGAATACCGTAAAATTCTCTCGTTTCAAATCTCTCCCACATTGAATTAATCAAAACCATGTCTCTTGCACGTTAAAAGCGGGAAGAGCCGTGTAGAGTAAAACTGCACCAGAAATTCTAAAAGCGCGGCTCCTCTCAATTACCTCAAGGCCAAGAGTTGCCAAGATAACATTGGAGGTTCAAAAAGTGTGCGGTGGTGTAGGCTTGCTTCTACGCCCCAATTTCATCTCGCCTCTATCGTTTGACAGAAAATTTCGCATTAATTGGGAAGAATTGGAATCCGTTAGGAATACGTGGTAATTTGTTGTTTTTATGACTATTTTTTACCATTAAATATACGTTTTCTCAAAATAAATTTTGACACCTGAAATTGTGAAAATTATCGAAAGCCAGAAAAAAGTGCGTTTTCATGGTAAAAATGAGAGAAGACTTTGAAGATTCTCAGAAAGTCTGTGAAAGCCCAAAAAACCACCTTTGAAGCCCCTTTTAAAAAATAAATTGACACAAAATCTTCTGTCAAATTATAAAAAACCCAATGACAAGCGACAGCAATCAATAAATTATTTATAGTATAAATGGTGGGTGATGAGGGGATCGAACCCACGACCCGCTGATTAAGAGTCAGCTGCTCTACCGACTGAGCTAATCACCCATAAGCTTCCCAAAAGATGAGAATAAGCGTTTCTATAACGCTCCTAAGGGTAGATGTCTAGATATTTTGTTGTTTTTTAATAGCCTCATCGTCGGTAGGATTTAAAATATGATATTCACCACTTGATCTTATATAAAAATAGACCCATTATAAGAAGCTCTATAAATAAATTATTCTGATTATTATACAGAATCTATCGTTGGAGGATTATCGGCATAATGTCCGAGCAAAATTTAGAGGAACCTTCGTGTCGTTATCAGCGGAATGGAGCGTCGTTTTATTTTATCAGTAATTATATGCGTTTAAGCAATATTTTTCTGTTTTTTTCTTTGAATGTAAGTTTTTTACAGTCAATGTTCATGGTCCTATGGACGAATAAAAGCCCATGAATTTTTTTTATCAATCGCGCGCTTTTAAGCTTTTAAAGGGTGAGAAATGATGGAATGGATCACTGATCCCCATGCGTGGTTTGGTTTGGTCACGTTGGTTTTTCTCGAAATTGTTTTAGGAATAGATAACCTTATCTTTATTGCAATTTTAGCTGAAAAATTGCCATTGCATTTGCGTGACCGTGCACGCTTGATAGGTCTTACTTTAGCATTAATCATGCGACTTTTCCTCCTTACAGTTATTGGATGGGTTATGAGACTCGATACGGTCATTCTTTCACTTTCATCTTTTGTCTTTAGTTGGCATAGCTTTATTTTAATTGGTGGTGGAGCCTTTTTGCTAGCAAAGGGAACGTTAGAATTGCATGAGAGGTTAGAAGGGGTATCGCATGAAAGAAAAACAAACGCTGCTTATGCTGTTTTTTGGCAAGTGATTGTTCAAGTGGTGGTGCTGGATGCCGTTTTTTCGCTCGATAGTATTATTACCGCCACAGGTATGATTGCCAAAGAGCAGGCAGCAGTTATGTATATTGCGGTCATTGCTGCTATGGGAGTGATGATGTGTGGCTCTGGTTCTCTCATGCGTTTTATTAATCGTCATCCCACTATTGTCATCCTTTGTCTTGGATTTTTGATGATGATTGGTTTTACGCTCATTGTTGAAGGGTTTGGCTTTCACATTCCAAAAGGGTATTTGTATGCTGCTATTGGCTTTTCTGTTCTCATCGAAGCTTTTAATCAAATTGGACGTCGTAACCGTGAAAAGATGATCACAACGAATGATCTACGCAGTAGAACCGCTGATGCTGTTTTAAGACTCTTAGGAGGGGGAAGTAAAGATAGCCATCTTGCTGAAACTGTCGATGTCATTGCTGAACAGGCCGCCGCTTCTGAGTTATTTAGACCAGAAGAAAAGGAGATGATTCGTGGTGTTCTTGATTTAGCTGATCGCCCTGTTCGCTCTATCATGTCGCCGCGCAATGAGATTGAGTGGTTAGATTTAAATGCTGATGAAAATGAAATGCGTGAGGAATTACAAAAGGTTAAACATAGCCGCTTAATTCTTGCGCGTGAGAAAGTGGATGAATTTGTCGGCGTTGCGTTGACAAAAGATCTTCTTTTGAATTTGGCAGAAGGTAAAAAGATTAATTGGAAAAAAGCGATGCGAGAACCCCTTGTTGTTCATGAAAACACAAGTGTTTTACGATTGATGGAGCAATTACGTCATTCTTCGATTCAGCTTGCAATTATTGTTGATGAACACGGATCTTTTGAAGGGATTGCAACACCAACCGATATTCTTGAAGCTATTGCAGGAGACTTTCCTGATGATGATGAAGAGCTCATGATCGCAGAACAACTTGAAAATGGCAGCCTTCTTGTAGAGGGATATGCTGATATCCGCCGTTTAAGTGGTTATCTTGGGCGTAATCTTGTTGATGAAGCAGATCGCTATACGACTCTGGCAGGTTTTATGCTTTGGCAATTTGGTCATTTGCCAAATGAGGGAGAAAGTTTTGAAACTGAGGGGTTATGCTTTAAAGTTATCGAAATGGAACGCCGAAACATATCTAAAATCCTTATTTCTCCACTTGTGTTACCAGAAAAAGCTTTTGATACATAAGGTGAGTAAAAAGATTTTTCTTATAATGAGAAAGTGAAAAAAATAGGAGGTCGATGGTTTAATTGTATTGTCATATTTTTTTAAGCATGAAATAATGAATATACAAAAGTTAAGCTATCAATAAATTTTCAATACAAAAAAAATTCATTGATGATTTAGGAAAAGCACTAAAAGAGAAACTGGTGCAAAATTATTTGTAAATAGTCATGAATCTCAAAAATGATAATTTTATACAAATTATTGATTCATAATAATTATTCATCATTTTTTATTAAAATATCCCATCACCTTCACATTAAGAAAGCGTCTTTTAAACGTCAAATTAGCGCCCGTAATAATGCTCAGATCTCCACTATTGTTGTGATTTCACTCAACTGATAAGGGCGGCTTTGAACTATATTCAATTTTCTATAATAGTTTGAAATTTTTTGATATTTCTCAAGGAATTGTTTCTTGTTTTCGATAAATTTAGCTATTTTTTTCTTTCAAGAGTGAAATTTCTTCTCACTGGAAAGCTCTTGTTGAAAGCGATACTTTTCCTCAAAATAGCCCATGTTTTCTGCTACTTTTTTAATCAAAATATAGCCAGACGACGTATTGTCATAGTTATTCTATAAATCTTTACTGCCAGAATATCCTCAAGCAAGATAATAAGCAACAGTTGTAATTTTAGCTGATGACCGAAACCTTCCCCCTTCTCTCCATAATCTACATATCATAACGAATGACCAAAATACGATTAGAAAAGTAGTGACGTACAACAGTATTCCCCACTTTACCACGATAAAGTTCTCAGCCCAACTTTTTTAAACTCTCTATGAGATCTTTGGTTTACATTATGTTTTATTATCAATAAATTCTACAACATCAGTTAAAATATAAGTTTTCATGGATTTCCTTCTGCATAGCTGTAAAACATGCTAACATCTTAAATTATTTAAGCCTTATATCAATTGTTCATAAAAAAACACACGACTGTTTTATCATTCAATTTTTTTAATAAGAAAACCATAATAAGAAAATAATAGCTTACTCATAAAAAAAGAGCTTTTATCTGATATATACTTGTTTCATTTTTGAAAATGATATACACAAATTCATCAATATAGAAAAAGGGGGAGTATATGTTTATAAACATAGATAAGGTCGTTGAGGAATTAAAAGAAAATAAATTTTCCCACATACCTTCTGAAAAAATAAATATCAAAGCCAATGAGATAACAGATTTAGCTCGTCTGAAAAAAAGCTGGGATTATCTACCAATTGATCCTTACATGAAAAAAGGTGACACCTACAGAAGAAAGTGCTTCGGCAAATTTATCGTAAATATAACTAATAAAACAATAGATTTTGTGGATGATAATACTTTTTTTCAGAGTTCTGAAATCAACAGTTATGCAGGTGGGATTGAAAGAAAACTGCCTAAAATGTCAGACATAATATCATCGAATAGTGTATTACGGAAAATCATTGAAAATACACTGAGCGCTTTTTTGATGTATAAAAAGAAAGAAAGCAATATATGGGATGTTTTCGTACACCAATTCCGCATTGAATCAAAAAAAGGAATACAAGGAAATCCTACACCTGAAGGTATTCATAAAGATGGTCATACATTTATAAGTATGCACATGATTGGCCGATATAATATTGAAGGTGGTACATCATATATCTATGATGAAAACAAAATAAAAGAGATCGTTTTGAAAGGAAACTTAGAGAGCATACTACTCGATGATATGGAAATGTACCATTCAGCCTCTGCAATTTCATCAATAAATGATGAAGAAGGTTTTAGGGATTTAATGGTTATCGATTATAGAGAAAAACGACAATGAAAATTGCGATAACCGATAGAATAACTGAAGTAAGTGAATTTGAAAAACCACTGACTGACTTGGGTGCTCAATTTTATTTTTTCAACTCTTTAAATGAAGACGACTTTCCTGATGAAATTCTGGAAGAAATTGATGCCTTATTGATCTGGCATGCAAAAATAACAGAGAAAACAGCCAAGAAATTGCGTAAATGTAAAATAGCAGTACGATTTGGTATCGGTTATGACCAAGTAGATTACGAAGAGCTAAGAAAGCACGGTGTTGAATTTGCTAACAACCCTTCTTATTGTATAGATGAAGTCGCTGATACTGCGTTAACAATGATTTTGGAAGGATGCCGGCAAGTATCCAGACATAATGATTTAGCAAAAAAATATGATAAAATATGGCAAGAAAACAATCTTAAAACATTCCGTCCAAAGCACAAAACCATTGGATTAATTGGGCTAGGTAAAATAGGAAAAGCAACATTAGAACGGTTAAGACCTTTTGGATTCAAGGTGATTGTCTATGATCCATACATTGATGAAGGTCTTGCTAAATCACTCAACTTCAAACTTTTAGAAGATATAAATACCCTTCTAGAAAAATCCGATGTGGTATCACTACACTGTCCTCTTACAAACAAAACAATAGGAATGATTAATTCAGAATTCCTTAAAAAAATGAAGAAAAACGCTATCTTAGTGAACACTGCAAGAGGGAAAATCCTCAGCGATTTTGATTGCTTAGAAAAGCATTTAAGAGAAAATCCTGAGTTTCACGCATTTCTTGATGTTCTCCCTATAGAACCACCAAATGACCATCCTCTTATTAAAGCTTGGAGGGACAATGCTTGCTGGTTATCTTCAAGATTGGTCATTAATCCACACAATGCGTATTTTTCAGAAAGCTCACACATCGATATGAGAAAAGATATTGTTTCAACAATTATATCTTGCCTATACAAAAAGAAAATGAAAAATTTGGTAGTTTCCTATGATTAATAATATTTACTGCGTTGGACGCAATTATGTGGAACATGCCCTTGAACTTGGCAATGTGGTTGAAGATGAACCTGTTATATTTAGCAAGCCAAATAGTTCACTTGTGTTAGGAAACCAAATTGATCTTCCTGATTTTTCCAAAGAAATCCATTTTGAAACTGAAATTGTGCTCAGAATCTCAAAGGACATTTTTATGGTCAATGAGAGTAAAGCTAAAGAATGTTATGATGCCGTAGCAATAGGTCTTGATCTAACCGCAAGAGATTTGCAAAAAAAATTAAAAGAAAAAAAACTTCCTTGGCTTTTATCTAAAGGTTTTAAAGGAGCCGCATACGTCTCTGACTTCATAAACAAAGAAAAAATGAATGCCCCAATAACCTTTACAATGAAGTTGAATAGCGAGATAAGGCAAGTTGGCAATACGAAAAATATGATCTTTAGCTTTGAGAAAATAATATCATTTTTAAGTCACTACATTCAGCTAAGGCGTGGTGATATCATATACACCGGCACTCCACAGGGCGTAGGAAAACTCTCTAAATTTGACAGAATAGAACTCTATCTTGAAGATCAATTAATCTCAGAGCTAAAAGTAAAATGAGTCATCAAATACTGACCTTTTTCATTGTTTCATTTTTTTTAGTCATCTCACCGAGACCAAACATGGCCCTTATCATCGATAATGCAACGAGATTGGGGAAAAAGAACGCATTTACGAACGTCTTAGGGTTGTGTGCAGCAACATATGCGCATGGAGCATTTTCCATATTAGGTGTATCAGCACTCATTCTCAACAACAAAACGCTCTTCCTTTTAGTAAAACTCATGGGAGGCTGCTATTTATTATATATGGGCTTTAAATCGATTAAATCTGGAATACACAGCTTAAATTCAAAAGAAAAAATATCAACGAATGAAAAAAGCATTGTCGGTAAAACAAAGCTCTTCACCAGCTATATGGATGGTTTTTTAACACAAATACTAAATCCCAAAGTATCAATATTTTACATAGCAGCCTTTCCAAAATTCTTAGCTTCTGGCAGTAGCATAAAAAAAGGCTTTGAACTTGTAACAATACATTCCTTCAATATCTTTGCATGGTTTACTTTAATGACCATTTTTATATCATTTGCAAGCGCCACTCTAAAAAAGAAAAAAATAAAAGGATGTATTAATATAGCAACAGGAACAGTTTTATCGCTATTTTCTTTTTTCATTTTCTTTGGATAACATTTCCTCTTTTGATAAGAGGTCGTAAAGCTAACAGAGTAATCTTTTCATGACGCTGCCTCTCACTTCTGAAGAGTCTAACCTCTCACAAAGCTGAGACAATCCCCTATTCTTTCTTATTTTCTCTGTAAAACTGAATAACGTTGCTTTTTTATCGTAGTCTCAAGAACTTTTGTGTAAACAATAGAATTTATCGCAACGTTTTATCAATATCTAAATGAAGTTCTTATTCACCACTTTAGAAGAAAAAAGCTAAAGCGTCCCTCTTTTCCTTTGTGAAAAAGGCCCTCTTTTTTACTTATGATAGCATCATAAAAACAAATAAAATGATTTTAGAAATCATTTAAATTTTTTATCATTAAAGAATTTTCCCTACACTTAAGATGCCAACTCTCTAATGCTACTTGAGCAAAAAATTAAAACTCTCTCTATTATGAATAACAACATATTGATTATAAACGATAAATTTCATAAAGTTATAAAAACACCTAACAACTTTCTGAAATAATTTTAAAGGGCGCTCTATCAAAACTTCTTCATGAGCTATTTATTTGTTATTCATAACAAATAAACTCCCTATGCAAATATCTGTTATGCTATTTAAGAGAAATATATTCTCTTTTTTCAAAACCATGTTCTTTTGTTTATCCCCCTTTATCTTTATCCACACAAAACCATAAAAAATGTTTTTTTCCTTTACACCTCATTTATATCATGCTTCGATACGAATAATATCTCTTTGAGTGTAATTTAATCTCAAAATAATTAAAGGGAACCCCCAAAAAATGAACTGTAAACAAAATTTAAAAGATGATCCTCAGAAAAAACTACAACGTGGTCTAGATAACCGTCACGTACAACTTATAGCCATCGGTGGGGCTATTGGAACAGGACTCTTCATGGGATCAGGAAAAACGATTAGTGTAGCAGGCCCTTCCATCATACTCGTTTATGCTATCATTGGATGCGCCCTATACTTCGTCATGCGCGCTATGGGAGAATTATTGCTTTCTAATTCTAACTACCGATCTCTTGTTGATTTTTCAACTGATATGCTAGGGCCTGGAATCGCTTTCTTTGTAGGCTGGAGCTATTGGTTAAGCTGGGTTGTAACTGGAGCTGCTGATATTATTGCTATCATTAACTATATGCACTTTTGGTGGCCAACACTTAATCCATGGATTGTTGTTTTTTCCTGCATTAGTTTCTTTTTAATCCTTAACCTTCTTGCTGTAAAATTTTTTGGTGAACTTGAATTCTGGTTTGGTCTTATCAAAGTCGTAGCAATTATAGCATTAATTGTTGTGGGTTTTTATATGATCGCTACGGGCTTTACCTCTCCAAATGGTACAGTTGCTTCTCTGGGTCACGTGTGGAATGATGGAAATATTTTCCCACGAGGAATAACTGGCTTTTTTGCTGGATTTCAAATTGCCATTTTTTCTTTTGTTGGGATTGAAATTGCTGGAACAACGGCAGCTGAGGTCAAAGAACCTAAAAAAGTTCTTCCCAAAGCAATTAATGCAATACCGGTGCGGATTGTGCTCTTTTACATCCTTGCTCTTGCTGTAATTATGTCAGTTACACCTTGGGATCAAATTGTTCCAGATAAAAGCCCATTTGTCTCCATGTTTTGGCTCGCTGGTATTCCAATCGCTGCTGGTTTGGTAAACTTTGTTGTTCTCACCTCGGCTGCCTCTTCAGCAAACAGTGGTATTTTTTCCACCAGCCGCATGATATACGGGCTTGCAACACAAAAAGGTGCTCCTCCAATTTTAGGAAAACTTTCGAAATATCATGTTCCAGCCAATGCTCTATTCTTTTCCTGCTTATGTATTTTAATAGGATATACAATTGCCTCCCTCTCTCCAAGTCTCATAAGTGCTTTTACAATTGTGACAAGCATTTCAGCGATTGCATTTTTATTCGTATGGTCTGTAATTTTGATCAGTTATATTCTCTATCGTCGCAATCGCCCTCATCTGCACACTGAATCCGTCTACAAAATGCCAGGAGGGGTTATCGTGTGCGGAATAATTTTGGTTTTCTTTGCTTTCATGCTCTATTTATTGACGTTAGAAGAAGATACCCTAACAGCTTTTAAATACGGTATAGGGTGGTTTATTTTCTTAGGCATAACCTACTTTACATTTTTAAGGAAAAAAATTGCTCAAGGTAACAAATAAAATCTAGACAAAACATCTACAAAACATCTCGAAAAAGGGTAACTAAAGTTGCCCTTTTTCTCCTTAAACTCCCTCCCCACACCTCAAAAAAAGAGGATTCTTCCCAGCACTGATTTGTAAACAATCGACTTGTTAAGGAAAATGCTGCTGACCACTTATATAGTCACCTACATAAGGCTCTATGAGCAAACTCTGCTCTGAATTTTCACCACACATTCTAAAAATACCACATGTGAAAATTTTATATGCCCTACCACCGCTCTAAACAACGGTGTTGTACGGCTTAATAGGATAAGACATGAGCTTTTCTGTAAAGAGTTTTTTATAAACTTCACCTACATTGTTTGCTCATAAAACATGAAATTTTATCTAAAACACCTCAACAAAGTTTTTATGTATTTTTTCAAGATTAAAAATACACCTCTAAAATAAATACAATAT
>NZ_NJPP01000029.1 GCF_002778015.1 Bartonella tribocorum
ATATCCTATACTATTATACTAAATAGTCATTATCGAATATTTAAAAATATTTATAAAAATAATCAATTTTATTTCAATAATAGGTATAGGTAATAATGTTTTTTATGTCCTGATAAATTCATAATTTTTTATCTATTTTTTCTATAAATTACTTTATAATATTCTTTATGGTAGTTATATTTCCCTGTATTATTATCTATAATGAAGCGTAAAATTATCCAATAATAATAAAAAATTATGATATAAATTTTTTGTTATTATTGAGTTATCTTATAGATGTCATTGTATGCGATTTTTTAGTTACTAAATAAAATATTCTACGATAACGTAAAACACGAAAAGTTGATTTTGTGAGAGGTTTTTCAAATACAGAACACTATTGGCTTGCCAATTTATGCGTTTGTTTTAAATGAGCATCTTTACGATCCAACCCCATTTTGCGACAGCATCCATGAATGGTTTAATGATAAAGCCATTGAGCGCCATGTTTTTACGTTTATGAAGAAGAAAATTGCTACCATTATACACTTTATCCCAAATGTTGCGACAGCTCTTAGCACTTGAGACCATTCATAAGAGGCATTTTTATGCTTTCTTTAATGTTTTTATTCTCACGACTCTCTCAGCTTTTGGCATACAAAAAACATGGTTTTGATTGTTTCAACATAGAATAGATCTGAAATGAAAGAATTCTACGATATTTAGAATTCTCATTCCACATAAAATAGTGATGTGTATTTATAAATAAAACTATTGTTCAAATAAAACAGTATCTCTTCTGAGTAAAATAATATTTTTCAACACCTATTTGAAAAATAAAAGCCTCATTTAAAAATGAGGCTTTTGAATTGTTTAATTCTAATTCTACAAAAAATTAAAATTTATAAGCTACACCCACGCGGAAATCGTTTGTCTTGTAGCCCATTTCTAATTTATCATGTATAAGCTTCTTTTTGCCAAAATCTGAATAACGATATTCTGCACGAACAATAACATTATCAGTCATTGCAAAATCAACCCCCCCTCCAAGGGTATAACCAATCATGGTCTTTTTTTCATCATGACGTAAATCAGAAAAATCAATTGCCCTACTTTTGCTATCAGGTACTGTCGCAAAAATATTCTTAAGCTGTGTATAAGCAACTCCTCCGGAAATATAAGGCATCATACGCTCAATTGCAAAACCAATTTTCACCCGCGTAGCACCAGCCCACTTTTGTTTTAAAGTATGATGTATCACTTCAACACGTGTTGTTGAATCTTCTTCACGAGAATCTCTCGTTAGATATGCTCTTCCTGAAGATGGTAATGATTCTCCAGTTTGTTTTTTTTTCGGTAGAGAAATATCCTTCGTATTCTCTTTATTAGACCATATAATATCCGTATCAATACCTATAATAAAACCATTATCGATATCAATATTGGAACCTGCATAAACGCCGCCGATAAAACCAGAAAGTTTAGGTAAAAGTCCTTTTTTAATTGGATTCCATATCTTCGCCTCTTCTTCTAAATAACTTGCAGTTGTTTTACCTGAAAAGCCACCAATCTGCCCTCCAAGATAAAACCCTGTCCAAGAAAAAGAAGGCGTTGTAATAACAGGAACAGGCTGTTCAGGAACAATGATATCTGCTGCCTGTAATACAGAAATTGAAATTAAAGAAAAGATAGATGTTGAGATTAAGTACTTTGTAATCATAATTGCTCCCCTAAAAGCTAATGTGATACGTAAATAATAGTAAATCGTTTCACATTTTTTGCAARAAATCTATAGCAAAAATGACACAATTATAAAAATTAAAATTATTTTTTAATAAATAATATTGTAAAAACTTTTAAATACTTTTTTATTTTTATCTTAAATTATTAATCTTTATTCGCTTTTATATCTTCATATTTCTTATTATTATAAAGCATTATATAAATAGATATAACATCGGTTTTTTGAAAAAATGAGAAAGATAATCAACAAAGATTTTTATCTTATTTACTTAAATATCTTCGTAATATTAGTGTTATAAGAAATGGTATATAGCCATCACCTCTATAAAATTTTATCTCAATCTATGTGATAAAAACACTTTTGCCTATATTTTTTGGGTTGAAGATCTTTCAATGCATAGGTGTATCTGATATCCTGCTGCTTTATAAATGAGCCATATGCTCCTATCATACCCATAAGCTCATGCTCATAAAAAATATCACTCACTAAAAGGTCGTTACTACATGGCTTTTTGTACAAAGAATAATGCGTATAATAAACTCATTTAACAAAAAAATCTTTCATCATACTTGAGAAAGTAATAGAGAACAATTTTCACTCTCTAAAGCTCTCAAGCGTATAATGAAATAAACATTTTTTATTATTCTATTTATGTTTTATTAAAAATGACATTCAATACTTTTATAAATTTATTATAAAATATATTTAATATTTTATAATTTTTGTAAAAACTGAACAGACCAATTTCCCGGTTTCTACAATTAATTGTTCAATACGAAGCAAATCGGGTTCCCCAACACTATTTAACAAAAGATCACTTAATCCGGGTGGCATATCATTGGGATCAAGAGGATCATTTAAGCAAAGCCGTATAATTTGGCTCAAATTTGTATAGAGTCCATAAGAATAATGTAAATCAGCAATACATGACTGATTAAGAAAACTGTTCGGTAAGCGATCTAAAATATCCTCGGTCGTCGCTCCAATTTGAAAATCAATGACATGCGTAATAAGAGAAAATTGAGCGATAAACTCCAAATCCATAATGCCACCAGGCATCGTTTTAAAATCCCATTGATTTTTTGGCGGCTTTTCTTTTGCAATCAAAGAGCGCATTTCACACACTTCTTTTGCAACTTCGTTCTTATTACGAGAAATAGCAATAATTGCACACACTTCATTTTCTAGCTTTTGTAAAAAATCAGAATCTCCTGTAATGCCTCGAGCCCTTGTTAAAGCAAGATATTCCCATATCCATGCTTCTTGACGATAATATTTTTTAAAAAATGGAAAAGAAACAGCAACTGGTCCTTTATTGCCTAAGGGTCGTAACCTTAAATCAACAGCATAAAGAACACCTTGGCTTGTAAGTGTCGATAAAGCAGAAACGAGGCGCTGTGCTAAACGCGTATAATATTGAGCGATGTAAAGAGGCTTTTCTCCATCAGATATTTCTGCATCATCATCATGTTCATAAAGCAAAATGATATCGACATCCGAACCTGCTGTTAATTCACGACTTCCAAGTTTCCCCATTCCCAATATACCAACCCGTCCCCCTTTAATACGGCCATGAAGACGAGAAAACTCCTCCTGAACGGCAGCAAATGTTTTTGCAATCATAAGATCAGCAAGCGCAGTAAAAGCAAAACCTGCTCTTTCTCCTGTAATTGTACCATTCAAAATTCGAATACCAATCAAAAAACGTTGTTCATCTGCAAAAATCCTTAAATGGTCGAGAATTTCCTCATAAGAAAGAACATCTTCAAGAAAATATTCAAGACGTTTTTCTAAATAGGTTTTTGTTGGTAATTCTGAAAGAATATTGGGATCCAACATTCCATCAAAAACATGGGGTTTGCGTGTAATAATTTCCGCAAGACGTGGAGCAGCTCCCATAATAAGGACAAGCATATCTAAAAGAGAGGGATTAGACTGCAAAAGACTAAAAAGCTGAATTCCTGAAGGCAACCCTTGTAAAAAACGATCAAAACACAACATCACTTCATCGGCCCGTTTTGTCGCACCAAAAGCTTTCAAAAGAGCTGGTGTTAATTCTGTTAATCTCTCGCGCGCTTCAGCGGATTGTGTTGCTTTATAACGACCACAATGGAGGGTGCGCATAATACGACAAATATCACTCGCTCTTTCAAAACCTAAACGGCTTAATGTTATTAATGTCTCCGGATCATCTTCTTCTCCTGTAAAAACTAAATTACCAATTTCTAAACCAAGTTCTTGTTCATTCTCAAACAGTGCTGCATAGTGTTTTTCAACAACCTGAAGTGTTTTTAATAAATCACGGATAAAACTGCTGCTGTCATGATAGCCCATTAAATAAGCAACACTCGTAAATTGAGAAATATCATTGGGAAGAAGATGCGTTTGTTCATCCGTAAGCATCTGGATACGATGTTCCACATTTCTTAAAAAAGCATAGCTTTTTATAAGACTATCTCTCGTTTTCTCACTGATCCAACCAAGCATGTGAAGCTCTGCTAACATCGCAACTGTTTGACGCCCACGTAATTGAGGAAAACGTCCACCAGCAATAAGTTGTTGTGTCTGAACAAAAAATTCAATTTCACGAATACCACCACGACCTAACTTTATATTATGGCCATAAGCTGCAATTTGACCGTAACTTTTATACGCATGAATTTGACGTTTAATCGAATGAATATCAGCAATTGCAGCATAATCTAAATATTTTCGCCACACATAGGGAAAAAGCTCTTTAAGAAAGTTAAAGCCCGCTCTTTTATCGCCAGCAACCGGACGTGCTTTAATCATAGCGGCTCGTTCCCAATTTTGTCCACGCCCTTCGTAATAACGCAAGGCAGTCCTTACTGGTAAGGCCAAAGGTGTTGATCCTGGATCTGGACGAAGACGAAAATCAAGACGAAAAACATATCCTTCCGCAGTGCGCTCTTGAATGATACGGATTAATCGGCGCACCATTTTAGAAAATACATCGACACTATCAGAAAGATTACCAATATGAGGGGACGTTTCATCAATGAAAACAATAAGATCAATATCAGAAGAATAATTAAGTTCCCCTGCTCCTAATTTTCCCATCCCTAAAATGATTAAACCACAGTCTTTTTCTGGATTCTCGCGGCTCAGCAAATTGATCTTACCATGATCATGTGCTTCTCTTAATAGAAAACGCAATGCTACACCTAATACAGCTTCACCCAAACGTGTCAACCAAGAACATGAAACTTCGTAAGTAAAAATACCACTCAAATCAGCTAAAGCAATGAGAACATGCGCTTCTCGTTTTTTACGCCTTAAAGCAGCCATCAATGCATTTTCATTTATCGATTCATCCTTATCGATAAGCGTAATATCATCGATAATTTCGCTCAGCCTTGTTTCTATATCAACATGCAATAAAGGACTAAGATATGATGGATTGGCAATTAAAACCTCACGCAAAAAAGGAGATAAAGTCATAACCGCGCGAATAAAATCAATCTGCGTTCCATTCTCTGAAATGATAGAAACAAGCGATTCTAAACCTTCTTTCTTTGCTTGTTCTTCCATGTCTTTTAACCATTGAGAACCACTTTCATTGAGAGAACATAAAGGGAGCAGCTGTGTTTTAAAAAAAGCTTGTTTCATCTCTATCTCCCCTGCAAAGCATTTTGCTTTCCTTATCTATTGCATTATACTTTTAAAATCGTCGTTGCGTATGAAAAGCAAAAAGTGAAGAAAATATCTTTAAGGAAATAACAAAACAGCCCTAAGCCCTGGATTTGCATTTTCAAGTAATAATTCACCCCCGTGCAACTTCATAACTGCTTTTGCTATACTTAAACCAATCCCAAAACCAGGTTGTGTACGGCTTTCTTCAAGACGAACAAACCGTTCTGTTACTTTTTCACGTTTATCCTCTGCTATTCCTGGACCATTATCGCTTACAACAACTAATAAATGTTCATCGCGATATTCCATTGATAAGCAAACCTTCGCTTGTTCTCCATCTTTAGATGCATATTTAATCGCATTATCGATAAGGTTAAAAATTGTTTGCGCAACAAGCTCACGATTCAATTTAAGCTCTTTATCAAATATATCTCCTAACTGAAGTAAAACGCCTGACTGTTCAGCAAAAGGTTCATAAATCTCAACAGCATCTTCAAGGATTAGTTTCATATTCATCATCTCAAGATGCTCAATTGCACTGCTTGCTTCAATGCGTGAAATCATTAAAATCGCATTAAACGTACAAATAAGCTGATCTGATTCAGCAATAACTCTCTCAAGGACCTGACGGTATTCAAGCTTTGTTTTGTTTCCCGAAAGCGCCTCTTCAGCACAATTTCTAAGACGTGTTAACGGTGTTTTCAGATCATGAGCAATATTATCTGATACTTGACGCAAACCAATATTTAACTCTTCAATGCGATCTAACATAACATTAAGATTCGTTGACAACCGATCAAACTCATCTCCTACCCCAGAAACCGGTAAACGCCCACTGAAATCACCATCCATCAAGCGCCGTGATGCTGCCGTGACTTGATCAATTCTTTGTAAAGCTCTCCTGCCAACAAAAAACCATATGAGTAAAGCGCCTCCCACCATTGCTGTAAGTGCAATGACCACAGCTTTACGAATAACCACCGCAAAACGTTCTGGCTCATCCAAATCGCGTCCTATAAGAACCTTCATAGCATTAGGCAAATCAAAAATAACCGCCAAAGCGCGATGTTCACTTGTTTTGCCCGATTCTCCAAAACGTGAATACAAAAAGGAGGTAGAAATCAAACCTCTCTGATTCAAAAGACCTAATTCAATATGTGCTACATTGCCTGCTAAAATACGCCCCATAGGATCCGTAACAAGATAAAGAAATGCCCCTGGCTGTCTTGAACGATAATTTATCGTGCGCATTAATAAAGAGAGCCCTCCATAATTATAAGCATTTTCAATATACTTGAATTCTTCATGTAAAGCCTGTTCTGTTTGCTCTGTTAACAATGAAGCAGAAAACGCCGTCATATAAATAGAAAGACCTGTTGCCACCAATCCAAACAATAAAATGTAAAGTGCTGAAAGCCTTAGCGCTGTTGTGCGCATTATATTAATCAAACGATTCATGATTTATTATCTGGTGCTTTCAGCATATATCCAGCGCCCCGCACAGTATGAAGAAGCGGAATATCAAAACCTTTTTCAATTTTGGCTCTCAAACGAGAGATATGGACATCAATGACATTTGTTTGTGGATCAAAATGATAATCCCAAACATTTTCCAAAAGCATAGTGCGTGTAACAACCTGCCCCGCATAGCGCATTAAATATTCAAGTAAACGGAACTCTCGTGGTTGCAATAGAATGTTTCTATCACCCCGTTTTACCGTATGTGCTAACCGATCAAGCTCAAGATTGCTTACGCAATAAACAGTTTCTGCTTCTTTAGGATTTTTCCGCCGTTGTAAAACTTCAACACGCGCAAGAAGTTCAGAAAAAGCGTAAGGCTTTGTCAAATAATCATCCGCCCCTGCACGCAACCCTGTTACACGATCATTAACTTGCCCTAAAGCCGACAGAATAAGAACCGGTGTCTCATTGCCTTTAGCACGCAATTCAGCAATAATAGAAAGACCATCACGATGCAAAAGCATTCGATCAACAACCATAACATCATAATTTTCCGTGGTTGCTAAAGCATATCCCGTATCCCCATCATAAGCAACATCCACAGAATGCCCTACTTCCAAAAAAGCTTTTTCGAGATAATGCCCCGTCTCATGATCATCTTCGATAACGAGTATCTTCATAAAACGCATCTCCATTATTTTTATAAAATCGCATTGTAGGACAGAAATCTACAAAATCTCTGTCCCACTCATAATAAAGTGCTATTTTTTGAAAATTGGAAGAGCAACAAAACGATTTTCATCATTTGTTCGCACTTGTAAGAGGATAGTTTTTCGCCCTAACTGCTGAGCATCTTCGATTGTACTGATAATATCAGAGACATTTTTAACCGGTTTATTATTCACTGTCACAATGATATCACCTGGGCGGATTCCCTTATCTGCAGCATCTGAATCGATATCGACATCCGTTACGACCACGCCTATACCATCATCAGAAGGAACAACGATCAAACCATAATCTTCCAATGTTTCATCTAACTCATCGCGTCCATTTGAAAATTTTGAACCCTCTTTCTTATCTTCATTTGCAGGCCTTGAAGCAAGTTTGACCTTTATACTCTCCTCCTTACCGGATCTCCAAATCCCTACGGTTACCGTTTCTCCTGGTTTAGTATTTGCAATACGTTTCGCTAAATCAAGCCTATTAGCAATCTTTTCATTATTTATCGAAATAACAACATCACCAGCCTTGATACCAGCCTTTGCTGCTGGTCCTGTGAATGAATCAGCAACCAAAGCACCTTTGGCTTCTTTCAAACCTATCGAATCGGAAATTTCCTTCGTTACGGGCTGAAGCGAAACCCCAAGCCAACCCCGCTCAACTGAACCTTTTTCAATAAGTTCCTGCACAACCTGTTTCACTGTCCCTGCCGGAATAGCAAAAGCGATCCCAACATTGCCTCCTGAACCTGGAGGAGTAAGAATTGCTGTATTAACCGCAACAACCTTGCCATTCAAATCAAAAGTTGGACCTCCAGAATTTCCTTTATTAATAGCAGCGTCAATCTGAATAAAATCATTATAAATGCCCGTGCCAAGATCACGTCCACGTGCCGAAACAATACCTGCTGTCACAGTTCCACCCAAACCAAATGGATTACCAATAGCAACAACCCAATCGCCAACCTTAAGCTTTGAATCATCGCCAAAATCAACATAGGAAAATTTTCTTTTGTCATCTACTTTTAGAACGGCAAGGTCGCTTTTGGGATCTGTCCCAATGAGCTTTGCATCCAATTCTGTACCATCATCAAGAATAACAATATAACCTGTCCCTACAGAAATTACATGATCATTGGTCACAACATAACCATCAGACGAAATAAAAAAGCCCGATCCAAAACCAACTTTATGGAGTCTTTTTGAACGATGGGGAAATTTACTTTTAGGCTTATCAAAATTATAAAACTCTTTAAAAAGCCTTTTTAAAGGATGTTGATCTGGTAATTTATCCATCCCTGGACCACTAAAAAAGTCTTTAAAAGACCAATCTTCTTTTTTCTTTTTAGTGTTCTTTACTTGCACTGCAACAACCGCTGGTTTCACTTGATCAACGATATCTGCAAATCCCTGTTTTTGCACTAACGAAGTAAATATAGAACTCGCATGAGCCTTTGTCGTCCATAAGCTTGATGTACTTCCACTAAAAAACAGCGCACTCTCCAATACAGCGGAAAAACTTACTGCGACAAATGTTTTAAAGAAAGTTTTTTTTAACATTTACTCTATGCTCCTATTCAATCATACTTTCTATCCCAATCTAATCGCTTATAAAATACCAGACCTTACCGTTTTCTGTCTAAATTGTTAAAGTTTTGTAAGATTTTAGTATCCTCTCATATAATTACAATAAGGTTGAATACTCATTGCAGATAAGATAGATTTTCCCTTTTATGGAATATCTTTTTTAAGGCAATGGCACCTTTGACTGTTTTTGCTCAGTTGCATTTGCAGTTAATTATTTTCTCACGCTTATACGGTTTTAACTGGAAAAATATAACACTTGCACCAATGATAATAATAATCAAAGGCGAAAACCATAAAAACCAGGTTGTTTTATTAAATGGTGGTTTTAAGAGAATAACTTCACCATATCGTTCAACAAGAAAGTCAATCACTTGCTGATTGCTATAACCCATTTTTAGTTTTTCTCGAATTAAAAGCCGTAAATCACGTGCCAGAGAAGCATCTGAATCATCAATTGATTGATTTTGACAAACCGGACATCGCAAATGCGATGAAATATCGCGTGCTCGCCTTTCAAGAACCGTATCCTTTAAAATCTCATCCGGCTCTACCGCTATCGCAAATTGAAAAGGAAACGTTGCCATTAAAAAAAATAAAATCCAAAGAATTTTTTTCATCTCAATGTCTTCTCCAAAAAATTAAAGCAAGCAGTACCCTCTTGTACACTCCAGTGCGAAACCAATACCCCAGAAGAGAAAGACATCCTCCCATAGCCATCATGAATGCCCCTAACCAAATGCACATTACATAAGGCTTCCACCATATATGCACAACAAGCCCCCGATGATCGAGATGTCCTGGCACAATATAGAGCTGCGATAAGCCATAATTTTGAAGACCAACTTCCGTTGTCGATGTATTTTGGCTTGAATAAAATCTCTTTGAGGCTGTTACATGACCCACAATATTTTTATTTTCATATATTTTAAAATAAAACTCCATTGCCGAATAATTCGAACCAACACCCTCATGCACGGCATCAAAATGAAGCGTTTTATCCGCTATCGTTACCCACTCTCCTGTATTCATGGTTAAAATACGTTCTTGCCCAAAACTTGCCACACAGACAATACCAAATAATGTAACACCTAATCCCATATGTGCTATTGCTGTACCAAAAACAGACCATGGCAATCCAAAAAATCTCTTAATGCGTCCTGAAAAGGCTCTCTTTCCATGTCCACTTTTTACCCACAAATCCACTAGACTGCCTAAAAAAACAAACGCTGAAAGCCCAACGCCTAAAACTGCAAAAACATCACGCAAAGATACCGCATAAAATAGTATAAAACAGACGACAGCAACCAAGACAAAAACAAACCACAACCGCTCAAAAACTGCGAGAAAATCGCCGCGTTTCCATGCCATCATTGGCCCAAACGGAACAAACAACAACAGCAAAAGCATGAACGGTCCACAGGTAAGGTTAAAAAAAGCAGCCCCTACAGAAATTTTTTGCCCTGTTAACATCTCAATAAAATAAGGATAGAGCGTACCAATCAACACTGTTGCTGTTATTGTTGTTATTAACAAGTTGTTTAAAACAATCAACCCTTCACGCGAAATTGGTTGAAAAAATCTTTCTGTTTTTAAAAGAGGAATGCGCAAAGCAAAAAGAAGAAAAGCCGCCCCCGTAAAGAAAAATAAAAGTGCAAGAATTGCTTGCCCCCGTGCTGGATCAACAGCAAAACTATGAACAGAAACTAAAAGTCCCGAACGAACAAGAAACGTTCCCATAAGAGAAAGAGAAAAAGTGAGTAGTGCTAAAAACACAGTCCAACTTTTTAATATTCCTCGTTTTTCGAGAACACGAGTAGAATGTAAAAGAGCTGTTCCTGAAAGCCAAGGCATAAACGAAACATTTTCAACAGGATCCCAAAACCAATACCCTCCCCATCCTAACTCATAATAAGCCCAATAGGAGCCAACCATAATCCCCAATGTCAAAAAACACCACGAAATCAAAAGCCAAGGACGCATCCAACGCGCCAAAATTCTATCAATATGTCCCATGATCAATGCCGCAATAGCAAAAGAAAAGCAAAGTGAAAAACCAACATACCCTAAATAAAGAAGGGGTGGATGAATGGCTAATGCAATATCTTGTAAAAGAGGATTGAGATCATTTCCCTGTAATGCTGGTGGATTCACACGTAAAAATGGGTTGGATATAAAAAGAATAAATAAAAGAAAAGCGCTTGTAATCCAACTTTGGCAAATTAAAATAAGTGTCTTAAAATCTTCTGGCAAATATTGGCTAAAGAAAGCTATCAATGCACTAAAAAAAGTGAGACTTAAAACCCATAATAACATAGAGCCTTCGTGGTTGCCCCAAACACCCGTGATTTTATAGAGCATTGGTTTTTCTGAATGAGAATTCTCAACAACATTCAAAACAGAAAAATCAGATACAGCATGAGCGTAAATCATCACTAAAAAAGATAAGAGCAATAGTATAAAAGTGGTATATGTGAGAGGGATAGCTGTTTGCATTAACAAACGCTCCCTCCTCCAAAAACCTAAAGCAGGCAAAAAAGCTTCTAATAAGCTTACTGCAAATGCTGCGGCTAAAAAAATATGACCCAGTTCGACAAGCACAATTGAATTATTTCTCCACACTGTAATGCTTTTTCAAGCGATCAGCAGTTTCTTTAGGCATATAAGTTGCATCATGTTTTGCGAGAATACGCGTCCCTATAAAAAAACCCTGTTTATCGAAATGCCCTTCGATAACCACTCCCTGACCTTCACGAAAAAGATCTGGTAAGGCACCATTAAAAACCACTTTTTCATGTTTTGTGTTATCCGTTACAAAAAAAATAACGCCACTCTCTCCTTGATATTGAACAGTTCCCTTTTCAACAAAGCCGCCCAAACGCAAAGGGCGTCCCGTTAAAATATCTTCTGTTGTAATTTCAGAAGGCATTCTAAAAAAACTGACCGCATGGCGCATTGCATACACGATGAGACTTGCTGCAATTGCCATAACCAAACAACATGATAAGATGATCAGTAAGCGCTTTTTTTTTCGCTGCTTTAAAACAACCTTCAACGAAGCAGAATTCTCTAAAGAGTAATTGTTCATCATCTACGAAAAAATTTTAAACATGTTATATAAGCATCCATATTTTTTAAGAGCTTTGCTCTCCTTCTATAGAGGTGCAATTTTTTATCCAATCCCTCACCTTTACCAATAAGCTTATCACCTTTTTTAATTTTTACACCAATTTTTATTTAATCTATAATGACTTGCACCACGCTTTTGGCACTGTTCATTGCTGTTCTTCCATCTTCTCCACACACCTTCTACTTCTAGAGTGATCACCCCTCTTGTCGTTCTAAATAGTTTTTTTCTTTATTTCATCATCTCAATGGGCGACGATGGCTTTGCTTTTTCTGCTCCCTTTATGGTCTGTTCACGTGATGAGCCCAGTAACTGAATCATCATTTTTTCAACCCGTGATCGTCCTGCAAAATTTTCAGGCATTGTATCAAGAAAGCTTTGTAAAAACTGTACTGCCTGTGCCGTTTTTCCAGCTTGATGAAATGCATCGGCCAACAATAAGCGCGGATAAAAATCTGTTGGCGCTAAATCTGCTGCTTTTTGAAAAGCTTTTTGTGCTTCTTGCGTTATCATTCCCCCTTCATAACCAATCAATGCTAAACCGTATCCTACAAGCCTTGGAGCTGTTTCTCCATTCAAACGAAGGGCATCTAAATAAGTATTTACAGCTTCTTGAAAATAGCCTTCTTCGAGATACCCTACCGCTAACGCATCTGCTAACTTGCCATCATGAGGGGAGCGGGAAAAAAGCACTTGTAGACGAACAAGCTTTTCTTGCTGACTTAAAATTTTAGGATCTTTATCCATTAATTCGCTAAAAAAATAACTTTTCACTTCTGGGCTGCCTGTCAGGCCATAAATACTCCATGTCATCAGAAGAACAAAAAAAACACTTAAAGCTTTAAGAATATTTCTTTTTTTATAAGGCCTATAAAGCTTATCATCAACCATATGCCTATGACTTTTATAGCTATTCATGGTCTGAACTTGCCACTTTTTCTCTCCCCCATCGTCAAAACGGAGTGAAAGAAAAAGAATTATTGCCAGAAAAGTGAGAAAAAATGCTGCAAAAATGAGTAAAAGCATATCATTTTTTTCCAATACGAACAGAGGATAACGCGCTTACCTTTTATCCTCTTCATGATGAAGAGTGATGTGAAATGATTTCATCTTTTTATGGAGAACAGCATAAAATCTATTATTCCTTTCTCTCATAGAGATCCCTTATATCAAAAAAATAAAAACAAGGTTTTCTTTTCATATTTCGATTATAAATACGGATCTCTGAAATGCCTAATACTCTTTAGGTATTTTAGGTATTGCCTAAAGATTTTTTATAAGCTTTCATAGACATATCCTCCTTAAAAGGAAAATATGCTATTTTCCCATTTTGGGTAATAAGACTTTTGTACACAACCCACCCAAGACAGAACGCGATAAAGAGAGGTTGCCACCATATTCATTAACCATATCTGAAACAATGGCTAACCCTAAACCTGTCCCCGGTTTACTTTCATCAAACCGCCGCCCTCTTTTTAATGCTTCATCAATTTTATCTTCTGTTAAACCAGGGCCATCATCTTCGAAAAGAATACTAAAATATTTTTCTTCTTCAACGTTTTCTTCTAAACAACAAGAGATCAATACCTTTGCGCGAGACCATTGAGTCGCATTTTCAATTAAATTCCCTATAATTTCTTCTAAATCTTCCCTCTCTCCAGAAAAAACAATATCATCAACATCCATAATAAATTGAATTTGTTTTTCAGGATTAAGCTTTTTCATAACCCGCACCAAACGATCAACAACACTGCGAACAGATGTATGATAGACAATACTATCGCATTGTGCTGCAATCCGTGCCCGCTGAAGATAATGATTGATTTGAGCTTGCATGATTTGTGTTTGCTCTCTTAACAAACAAGCCTTTTCTCCGCGCATCTTATCTGTCTCATTCATAATCACAGACAGAGGTGTCTTCAATGAATGCGCGAGATTACCAACCTGTGTGCGAAATCGCTCAATAATACGCTGATTATTTTTAATGAGAGCATTCATCTCTTGTGCAAGCGGCATCACTTCGCTGACTAAATCTGTATTCACATAATGAACTCTCCCCTCGCGAATATCATTCAATACGCGTCGAATAAGCTTTAACGGTTGAAAACTAAAAAAAATAATAGCAATATTAATAAGAACGCTCCCGATACCAAAACTCCAAAGAAAAATTTGTAAAGTTTTCTTAAATTCCTCTACTTGGGCATGCGCTTCATCAATATTCCCAAAAAGCCGAAAACGTGCAATATGATTTTTATTATCAAGAACAACATCACTCTCAATCACTTGCAGCTTTTGACCATCTTTTCCCTTTATCCGATAAGAGCGAAAGAATTTATTGTCAAAAGGTATATCGACATCGCTGGGTGTAAATATTTCTTCTGTCCCTAATGAGGGAGAGGTCAATCTTCCTTTTAAATTATGGGATATGGCAATAACTTCCCAATACCATCCCGTTGTTGGATCAGCATAGCGAATATCATCAATCCCTGCCCCACCTCTCAACGTGCCGTCCGGGGCTACCGTCACTGTTGCAATCAAACTGTAGAGTTGAGCAGAAAGGATCCGTTCTAAGCTCTCTTCAGTTGAACGCTTATAAAATAAAATACTCACTGCAGAAATCGATAAAAGGGAAATAACAACCCATAGTGTTGATAAGATCATAACACGTAAACTGAGAGATCGCGTAATGACAAAAAAGAACCTCTTAAACCAATTATCTTCTTTGAAAACATTCATCCATCACCTAGCGTTCTCATGCGATACCCCATTCCTCGAATAGTCTCGATCAAATCCACGCCAAGCTTTTTCCGTAATCGACCAACAAAGACTTCCACCGTATTTGAATCCTTATCAAAATCCTGATCATAAAGATGCTCGGTAAGCTCCGTTCTTGAAACGACCCTATCGCAATGATGCATAAGATATGAGAGAAGTCTAAATTCATAAGACGTTAGTTTAATCAATTGGCCCTCTACAAAAACACGAGACGTCTTCGTATCCAACAAAACATTTCCACAACATAATGCACTTGTCGCATGTCCTGTAGTACGACGAATTAATGCCCGCAAGCGTGCCATCACTTCTTCCAAATGAAATGGCTTCACAACATAATCGTCAGCTCCTGCATCAATACCAAGAACTTTATCAGACCAACGATCTCGTGCCGTTAGCATTAAAACAGGCATCGTGCGCCCTTCTTGACGCCATTTTTCAACAACACGAATACCATCAATATACGGTAAACCGATATCAAGTATCACCGCGTCATAAGACTCCGTGCTTCCTAAAAAATAAGCCTCTTCACCATCGAAAGCACTATCGGAAACATACCCTGCCTGTCTTACAGCTTCTGCTAATTGATGGTGAAGATTCCGATCATCTTCAACGATTAAAATACGCATCACAATACCATCTGCCAAAAACTAATCAGCAGGAACAGAAAACTCAACACGGCGCAATTTTTCACCATTACGGGCTGGTACAACAACCACAATTTCACACATACCCTTCCCATCGTGAACAACAAGTTTTGAACGGACGAGAACTCCTTTCTCTTGAGTTGCAACCGTCTTACCCACCTCAGCACAACCAGCAGCCAGAACAGAATCTGCCCCTAAAAAATTTGCTAACATTAAGAATAAGAAAACTTTTTTCATCATAGATATCTCAATAACCTACTCTCTTCCTTTTGAAGGATAAAAGAAATAATGGTTTTTTTGGGGTCGATTTAAAAAGCACAAATGGAAAATGATCTATCCTCTCTCTTATAGAATAACACGTTAATGTTACTCCAAATTTTTAAAAATTCAAAATAAAATATTTTTAATAACAAGAAGAAAATTTATTGAATAAAATAATAAAATCTTAATACACCTCCTTAACGAGAAGTGAATAATTCTAATATAAATTCTTTCTTTGTTAGCACTATAGCAAAAGAATATTTCTACTCCATATAATTATTTTAGGTCATTATTTTCGATTTGTTTGATTGTATTGCTTTTCCATAGGCTCTCTTTAAATGTTTGATTTTTTTAAAAAAAAGAAAGAAAAACACCATAAACCATTTTATAGCCCTACCCTCATCGAATTAGATGCACGATTAGATACAGCGCTTTATCGCATTCGTTCTGCTAACAGTTTTTTCTGGAAAAAGGCAAAAATCATCTCACAAAATTTTCATCTTCAAGGATGGAAACGCTTTATTGTTGAAGTTCTCGATGAAATACTAACATTAGGGTTGATCGGCTTTACTCTTTTTACCATTTTAGGCATTTCTGTTTTTGAACTGACCAAAACAGACTGGTCTTCTCCAAAAAATTTTTCCATTCTTTTTCTAGATCGTTATGGAAATCCTATTGGGCACCGTGGTGCACTGCCGGCGATCTCTGTCCCTGTTGAAGAAATGCCCGACACTGTTATTAAAGCGGTTCTCGCGACAGAAGACCGTCGTTTTTTTGATCATTGGGGCATTGATTTTCAGGGACTTACACGAGCAATTTCACAAAATATGCAAGCTAAAGGTGTGGTGCAAGGTGGTTCAACTCTCACACAACAATTGGCTAAAAATTTATTCTTAACAAACGAGAGAACCATAACACGTAAAATCAAGGAAGCTTATCTTGCTCTTTGGTTAGAAGCCAATTTTAGCAAAAAACAGATTTTGCAACTTTATCTTGACCGAGTCTATATGGGAGGAAATAATTTTGGTATTGCAGCAGCTGCCAAATTTTATTTTGGGAAAAATATACGTCATGTCTCTTTAAGTGAATCGGCTATGCTCGCAGGACTCTTTAAAGCTCCAACAAAATATGCTCCTCATCGTCATCTCTTTGCTGCTCAAACCCGTGCCAATGTCGTCCTTTCTAATCTTGTTAACAGCGGCTTTATGACAAAAAGCCAGATTATCAACGCACATCGCCATCCTGCTAGAGCCCTTCCCCAAGTAGAAAATAATCAGCCTGATTATTTTCTTGATTGGGCTTTCGAAGAAGTCAAAAAAATGCGTGATCAACTTCCAAGCCATAGTTTAATTGTTCAAACAACGCTTGATCCAAAACTTCAAAAATTAGCAGAGGAATCAATTGAATATCATTTATATCAATATGGTCAACAATATCGCGTAACACAAGCAGCCGCTGTTATACTTGACAATAACGGCGCTGTATGTGCCATTGTTGGAGGACTGGACTATAAAAAAAGCCAATTTAATAGAGCAACCCAAGGTGGACGACAAGTTGGTTCTTCATTCAAGCCTTATGTTTACGCAACCGCCCTAGAACACGGTCTATCACCCTCAACAATCGTTTTAGATGCCCCCATCAATTGGGGGGGGTGGACACCAAAAAACAATTCTGGTCGTTATCTTGGAAAAATTGATTTAGCAACGGCTTTAGCCTTTTCTATTAATACAGTCCCTGTTTATCTCACCTATCAATATCTTCACCGCGATACAAAACCCATCATAGATCTCATCAAGAATATGGGGATTAACGCGCATATTTTATCACACAAAACGATGGTCCTTGGGACTTCCAACATGACCCCCATGGATCAAGCAACTGGCTTTAATGTCTTTGCGAATGGCGGGATAGCGGGTAATCGTCATGGTTTCACACAAATAAGAACAATCGATGGTCATGTGGTATGGGATTTTGAACGTAACGGTAATAAGCTGCATCGAGTACTCAGTGAACAATCAGCTGCTTATATAAACCAAATGATGGTGGGTGTTACAACACGAGGATCCGGTAAGCGTGCTGCTCTGCCCATGACTCTTGTTGCTGGAAAAACTGGAACATCACAATCCTATCGCGATGCTTGGTTTGTTGGCTTTACAGGAAATTATACCGGAGCAGTATGGATGGGAAATGATAATTTTTCACCAATGAATCGTGCTTTTGGGGGTGGAGTTCCTGCCATGATATGGCATCGTATCATGCTCGCTGCACATCAAAATATCATGCTCAAACAGCTCTATGGTGTTAAAAATTCTCTCCTTCCTTATCAGCCCCCAACACCTTCCTCTCATACAGATTCTGAATTTTTTACTCCAATACCCTCTACGCTTTCTCCTGAAACATTGAATATCCTACGATTGATTAACAAAGATCTAAAGAAATACTCTGCAATCTCTTTGAAAAAAACTGGAGACTCAATATTTTGACTTCAAGATATTCACTGATGTGTTTTAATATCACCATTTTCTTTTTTATTTTCGCTTTTTCCATTTTATGTGGAATACTGAGTGTTGATTATGTGCTCAATTCCTTTCCTCATTTTGGGCGTTTTACAATTGGAAAATGGAGTGCTTACCCACAAGTGGGAACCGCCAATATGGACCCTTACACCCGCGCCCGCACAGCCAAACGAGGCATTGTTTCGCTCGGACGCACTGAAGGTATTAGATTCCAAATTTGGCAAGATAACCAAGGGCGTCCACTCCACCCTCTCTGTCATTATTTTCTCAAAGGCACCATCCCTGAAACCCGTCTTTTTACCCTTTATACAGCTGATAAATCCCTTAAACCCTATACTTCATCGGAAGATATACCTTTTGAACTCCACACGAACGCTATTACTTATGAACATGATGGCTCCTTGCGCATCAATATTTCATCCACACCGCAAGCCGGAAATTGGCTTGCAACAGTGAGCCAAAAAGATTTCGGGCTTATTCTCACCCTATACGATACCTCAATCATCTCAGCAACGGCATTACAAAAGCTTACAATGCCCTCTATAGAACAAATCCCATCAGGACAAATAAATTGTGACTAGATTTATTCATACCGCACTTCTTGCAATCATTGGCGCTATTATTGTTCATATTTGCGTTCTCTTTATGATCCCCACTTGGGCACAAAATAATATATGGACAAGCCTTAAAAAATCTGGAGCCCCTTATCAATTTGTTGATTTACCTCCCGATAATCCTATTCAACAATCTGCTGATCCACTCTTTCTTCTTAAAGTCTGCAGATTTAATCTTGAAAATGGACCTGTTCATTTAAAAGCTTTAAAAACACGACAATTTTGGTCACTGGCAGCCTATACACACAACGGAATTATTTTTTATAGCCTTAATGACCGAACAGCCCCTGATGCTACACTCGATCTTATCATTGGAAAACCAATACAAATCATAGAACTCAAAAAGTCAAAACCTCAAAAAAATGCCAATTCAGTTTTGGTTGCTAAAAATTTGAATGAAGGTTTTGTCATTTTACGCATTTTTTTCCCTTCTTCCCTTGCAAAAAAAGAAAGTGAAGCTTTTCTTTCATCTGCTACCTGCCGCATATTTTATAAATAAAAATATTCTCACTTCTCATTTGTACAACGACCTATTTCTTAATAAAAACGAAACAAAATCTATCAAAACGGTTATCTTTTTCCTCTATTGATCAAATATTCGAATTCCGGTTTGTCTGATTTTAGATTCTCAAATTTTTTATTGAGATAGAAAAGTATTTTTAATCCTCTCACATAATCTTCTATTAAAATACAAACCACATGTATAAAGAAAAAATCAGCCCATTGATTATCAATATGATGTAGAGTGTCTGTTTTATATACTCATATTTGTATAATACTTTGATTTATAATAATTTATTTCTTTCACTATTGAATAAGTGCTCCGAATATCGTAGGATTCTCTCATTCCCAAATTATCCCATATTGAATCAATCAAAACCATGTCTTTTGCACTTCAAAAGCGAGATTGGCGTGTAAATAAAAACTGTACGAGAAAGAACTAAAAATACCTCTTATAAACGGTCTGCTCAAAAGCTATCGCAACATTGGAGCGAACAAATAGAATGATAATGCTGGTTTTCTTCTTCATAAACGTAAAAGTGGGGATGTTCAATCGCTTTATCGTTATTACCCTTCATAGGCACTGTCGCACAATGAGTGTGACAAGCGTTGAGAGATGTCTCTTAAAAACAAGTGCCGTGAATTTGTACCCTAATAGTGTTCCATTATTCGATAGACTTATCCGACAGAAAAAACTCCCCACAACGAGAAGAGAAAAAGGAAAGCTATATGCTGATAAAAACGGAAAAACTTGTTCGTTGATCTTATTTTTACGTATTTACGAACATTCTTATAAAGTTCGATCAATGACATCATAAAGTGCTGAAGAAATTTATTACCTTCAATGAAGCGCTAAAATAATCGCTGAAAATTGATGAGACATCACGCATCCTTGACCTCAAAAATAAGTGCTTTACTTTTATCTTATAAGCAAAAGCTTTTTGTAAGATAGGTAATCTGAAAAAACTTTGCTTATAATTTACAGTTGAGGGGAAAAACTTCATGAAGAAGAAATATGTTCGATTAATTTCAAGAGCAGCGGTATGGTCCCCTCGCTTTGGGGGATTAGCGTTTTTTATTTTATTATTTTCGATCATTTTACAACGTTTTTCCGTACTTAACGTAAGCGACTTTATAATTTTGATAGGAATCTCTACTTGCTGTGTGATTATTTCTCTTTTTCTCGCGATTAAAGCACTTCATAGTTTATGGGTCTATGGAGCCCTAGGGGGAATGAAAGCTTTAAAGGGGATCGTTTATTCATTAATAACTGCAACACCATTGATGCTCTTTTTTGGACTTTGGTTTACCTTACCTGCTCTTTATGATGTTTCTACCGATACACAAAGGCCACCGGCTTTTTTTCGCACAATACGTCCCAATGATGCTTTGCCACTTAAAAGTACCTTAACTGAACAAACAACATTACAGAGCTCACAATGGCCAGAAATGTCGGGGCGCCGTTATGATGGCTCACCTAACCGTATTCGCGAATCCGTTCTCAATGTTTTAGAAGCCTATGATTGGCCTATTGTAGCACAACGAGAATTCAAAGGCGACGAAAATGAGATTTATATTGAAACAAGAGCTAAAACTTTTTATCTTGGTTTTATTTCAGACATTGTCATTCGTTTAACCGATGAAGGTAATACAACCTTTGTTGATATGCGTTCTGCTTCTCGTTATTTGCCAAGAGATTTGGGGACTAATGCTGCCTTTATTATCGATTTTATGGATGCCCTTGATACGGAAATTGCTTCCCTTCCTTTCTCACAAGACGATGAATAATAATCAAGAGAGAGAATTCTCTTTATTTCATAAAAATTGATTATTTTTCAATAAATTATGATATATAAGAAAATAATCACTTTTCAAAAACTATAAACTAAGAATTCTTATACAAAAGATAATATTCTCAAACCGAACCATTCTTGAAATAATTAAAAAGATTAAAAAATAGGAAATAAAAAACATAATATTGATTTTTTATACTCCAGTTCTTTCCTTTAAATCTATTGTAAAAAATATGCAAAGTCCAAATCTAATTGCTGTTACCAAGGAGCCAGTAAAAGCATTCATAACAAAAAAATCCAAAATAAAATATTTATTATCATGCACAAAAATATCCCTGAAATCGATCAGCCATAGCTTTAAAGTATGTTTACAATATCACTGACCTCAGAAATATTTTACTAGCTATTTTCTAATAAATTAGAAACAGCATACCTTTAATTTACCTATGAATACATTCATCTACCTTATGTGCACCAGACCAAAGTCCGCCTGCTGCTGCGCCCTTTAACCCTTCTTCGACAAATTCTCCTACCCTCACCTAATGGACCACCAACTAAAAAACCAGCACCGGCACCAACTAGTCCTCCAATAACTCCTCCTGCCAATGCACCGGTACCTGTATCATGAGCATAACCACCCACATCACAATTGTCAGAGTGAAACCAACTTGATGAATGTGAACCACTGTGTGAGCTTGAACTACCCATTTTAATCCTCCTTGTATTATTTAAATTCCGAAAGATAATCTTTCCCTGTCGACATCGATATAGCTTAAGATTATCAAATAAACCTGCAAGCAAATTAAGCGTTGATTGCCGGCGTGTATTTTCCAACACATTCGCTTGATTAACCTCTCTTGTGCCTATAAACTCTGCCGACAATCCTGTGACATGTGTTATCGCTTCACGCGATTCATTAAACAACTGAAAGAAGCCATTAGGGAATTGTGCACTTGGCTTTGGTTGGATTTTTCCTCCTGTAAGCGCCCCGTTTTTAACCCACGTAATCGTATCGGTTCGTGTCCAATTTTCTAATGCTTGGCGCTCATCATCAAAAGCTTCTTGTTCTGCCATCAAACCACCTTTGGCTTGACTGTTTAGAATATACATGACTTGTTCAAGATATTGATTTAATAATGATAATCTAGCGTTATTCATATTGCATGAGAGTCCCGAATAACGTAAGATTCTCTCATTTCAAAGCTGTTTATATTGAATCAATCAAAACTACTCATTTGCACATAACAAGTGGGATGAGTGTGTGGATAAAATTTGTATAAGAAAGGAATAAAAATGGCTCTTATGAACCGTCTTAAGTGCCAAGAACTATCGTAATATTGGGGGCTAGCAAATAGTGTGATGGTGCCGGCTTATTCCCAGTCTTCAGCTTGGGGGAAGTATGTAAAATAAAGGGGATCGTGATCATTATCATCATCAGCCATTTGGACGGCATTACGCGCTGCATCATCAGGGGAATTTAAAATGCCATTATAGAACATACGCCTGTTGCCATCAGAGCCTTTTTGTAAATATTCCTCTTCCTCTGGTTTTAAAAAATGATACAAAACAATATTTTTTCCATCATTGCCTTTTATAGGTTTTCCATTTTCATTGGTTAAATAGAGGGTATTGCCATTTTCATCATGCGCAACCTCACCCACTGGGTGGGCAACATAATATGCCATTTTACGCACTTTATCCCAATAACCCAATCCTTCATCAGATAAATCATTGATCATGTCTAGGCGATTATGCACTGCTCCCTCAAGCGATGTGGCGTCTATTGGTGCGACAGCTTGGTGGGCTGCTGCGGTGTTGCGGTTGAGAGAGCCAATGATTTCTCCAGCATCTTGCCCCATCGCCCTCTGGTTGCTTTCACCGGTTAAGATGATGGCGCCATCGCTGATAGCCGATTTGGTTTCACCTTCTGCTCCATCCTTGGCTTTACCATGATTTAAAACATTCTTGGCAATGTTTTTTATCGTGTCATTTCCAGAAAGGCTAAAACCATGGCTGCTGGCTGTCGCATGCGCACTGTTGGCAATATCACTCGTCGTAATGGTTCCTGTGGTCAATTTATTTTTGTCTGCTGATGCGCTGCTGTCAATAAGGCCTCCGGTCATGGTTGTTGCACCCGCCACTGTAATATCAAAGCCACCATCACCCGCTTTGATGCCGGATTGCTCCACAACACTGTGATAATTGCTAGAGGATTTATCTTTTTGGAAAGAGGCGCTCATTGAACCTCCACCACCCGTTGCTCCAGCACCAAAGCCAACATTAACCAAAGCGCTTTGCGAATGGTGTTGTATTGTTAAGGTTGGCATTCATCTGCGTTTTTATACTTTTTACAAAAAGGGCTGTTTAAGCGCTTCTTGACACTTCTCTGTGGGATGACAGCGCCAGGTTGGCAAATAGGAAGGTCTCTACCGGTAAAAGGAGAACACCAGTTAGCTCTCCCTTTATCACGAAATCCTGCTTGGATCATACAAGCATCAATGGTTGCATTCTCATTGTTGCTTAGCTTTTGAACTTCATTCTCAAGATAATTAAGATGCGGCATGCCACATTCTAATAATGCTTTTCCTACTTC
>NZ_NJPP01000003.1 GCF_002778015.1 Bartonella tribocorum
CGAAATAGAAGAAGTACGTTCAGTAGCGGTTCTTTATGATGAAGAAGTAGAGCCAAAAGGTGTTACTCCACTTCTCAGATCAGCGCGTAAAGTTAATAAAAATAGTGTTACTTTTGGAGATCCTAGCACGGGTACTGTTGGATTACACAATGTTGGGCAAGGTAAAGTTGTAGAAAACTCAGCCGATGCCATCAATGGCTCTCAGCTTTTTGAGACCAATAAAACTGTTGCGTCTTATTTAGGTGGAGGTACAAGCTTTAAAGATGGTACATTCACAGGCCCAAGCTATAAATTATCCAGTGTTGATGCAAAAGGTGATGTAGTAGAAAAAACCTATGGTGATATTGGTTCAGCTTTTGAAGGAGTTGATACGAATTTCAAGAATGTGAATGACAACGTTACGAATAAGTTTAATGAACTTAACCAAAGTATCACGAACATTACGCAAGAAGTTAAGGGTGATGCGTTGTTGTGGGACAAGACTAAAGGTGCGTTTGTAGCAGAGCATGGAGAAGAAGGTAACAAAACGAAAAGTAAGATTACGTCACTTTCCAATGGCGATATTAGTGCAAGTTCAAGCGATGCCGTAGCAGGTAATCAGCTTCATGCTCTAGGAAGCAATGTTGCGAAGACTTTAGGCGGTAATGCGAGTTATGAGAATGGTAAATGGAATGCCCCAAGTTTCATAATCAAGCAGATTAGTGAGGACGGCACTTCTGAAGATAAGACGTATCAAGATGTTTCTACAGCCTTTACGGGTGTTGGTAACAGCTTCACGAATGTTGTTAAGAATTTTGATGATAAGCTTACCAAAACTACAGAAGAAATTAACAACAACATCACGAATATTACGCAAGAATTACAAGGCGATGCATTGTTGTGGAGCAAGAGTGATGGAGCCTTCATTGCCAAGCATGGAGAAGAAGGCAAAGAGAAAACGGCGAGTAAGATTAAGTATCTTGCACAAGGTGATATTTCTGCTACTTCAACAGAAGCTATTAATGGTTCACAGCTTCATTCTTTAGGAAACAATGTTGCACAATCTTTAGGTGGTGGCGCTAAGTATGAGGAAGGTAAATGGACTGCTCCAAGCTTCACGTTTAAGACAATTAAGGAAGATGGGAGTGAAGCAGAAGAGAAATACGAGAATGTTTCTGATGCGTTTGCTGGAGTTGGTAGTTCTTTCACAAATATTAAAAATGAGATAACTAACCAGATTAATCATCTTCAGTCTGATGATTCAGCCGTTGTTCATTATGATAAAGATGATAAAAATGGCACCGTTAATTATGGAAACATAACTTTTGGTGGTAAAGATAAAGTCGCCACAGCTCTCCACAATGTTGCGGATGGTAAGATTTCTGAGAATTCGCATGATGCCATCAATGGAGGCCAGATTAACACCATCTCTCAAGATGTTGCAAAGTTTTTAGGTGGTAGTTCAACATTTAACAACGGAGCTTTTACAAGCCCAACTTATCAATTATCTGATGTTTCTACAGAAGGTAATGTCACGGATAAGTCCTTTACTGATGTTGGCGCAGCATTTGAAGGTCTTGATACGAATATTAAGAATGTGAATAATCGTATTAAAGAAGTCTCAGAGGGCGTTGCAAAGGATTCTTTAAATTGGAGCGATGATAAGGGAGCGTTTGTTGCTCAGCATGGTGAGGAAAAAACGAATAGCAAGATTACGTCCCTTGCTGATGGTAATATTGCAACGGGTTCAAGTGACGCAGTTACAGGTTCACAGCTTTATTCAATGAACAATACACTTGCAACTTATTTAGGCGGTGGCACTAAGTATGAGAATGGTCAGTGGACAGTTCCAAGCTTTAAGGTTAACACTGTCAGTGAGGATGGTAGCAAGGTTGAAGAGAAGAGCTATGGAAGTGTATCGGAAGCCTTTGAAAGTGTTGGTACATCTTTCAGCAATCTTCATAAAGAGCTTAAGAATGAAATTAACCAAGTTGTTGGTGATAGTCTTGTCAAGCAGGATGAGGAAACCAAGGTCATCAAGATAGGTGCGGAGAAAGAGGGTACAGAAGTCACGGTTTCAAACAGCCATGGAGATACACGCAGTATCACTGGTGTGAAAGCAGCAACAGTTTCTGAAACCTCGACGGAAGCAGTAAATGGTTCACAACTTTATTCATTGAATCAGACACTAGCGAGCTACTTAGGGGGCGGAGCGAAGTATGAAGAAGGTCAATGGAGTGCTCCAAGCTTCAAGATAGTGAGCTTTAAAGAGGATGGAAGTTCTGAAGAAACAAGCTATGATAATGTTGCTGCTGCTTTTGCGGGTGTGAATAATTCCTTCACGAAGCTTCATCATGAGCTTTCAGACAATATTGAGCAGAATGCGTTGTTGTGGAGTGATGAAGATAAAGCTTTTGTAGCGCTTCATGGTAAAGGAGAGGAAAGAAGCAAGAGCAAGTTAAGTCATCTTGTTGATGGCGATATCTCGGAGGGTTCGACAGAAGCGATCACGGGTAACCAGTTGTATCAGTTGCATCAGACACTAGCGATGTATTTAGGGGGCGGAGCGAGCTATGCAGATGGTCAATGGCATGCGCCAGAATTCCATGTTGCACAATTCGGTGTGGATGGAAGTTCAGGTGATAAGGCGGTCTATCATGATGTTGCGAGTGCCTTTGATGGTGTCAGTGATAGTATGACGAGTATGAATGATCGTATAAAAGAGGTTTCGAACAATCTTGATACGAATGTTTTGACTTGGAGTGAAGAACAAGGAGCGTATGACGCTAGTCATAAGGGAGTACCGAGTAAGATTACGAATGTCTCTGATGGTAAGGTTGGGGAAGGTTCACAAGAAGTTGTGAATGGAGGCCAGCTCTGGACGACGAATGAGAAGGTAAAAAAGGTTGAGCAGAAGGTAGATACGATAAATCAACGTGTTAAAGATATTGAGGTTGCCGTTACCGATGGAGCTGTTAACTATGACAAAGATGATGATGGGAAAAAGACCAATAGCATTACGTTAGTAGGTGGTGATGACAGTGCGCCGGTATTAATAGATAATGTAGGTGATGGTAAGATAGAAAAAGGCTCTCATCAAGCAGTTAATGGAGGTCAGTTACATGACTATACAGCAGAGCAGATGAAGCTAGTTTTAGATGATGCGAAGAAATATACGGATGATCAAGTAAGCAGTCTTGTCAATAATGGTGTTAATGAGGCGAAAAGCTATACGGATATGAAGTTTGAGACGTTGAGTTATGCTGTTGAGGACGTCCGTAAGGAAGCAAGACAAGCGGCAGCTATTGGTTTGGCTGTGTCTAACTTGCGTTATTATGATATACCAGGTTCTTTAAGTATCTCATTTGGGAGTGGTTTGTGGCGCAGCCAATCAGCCCTTGCTTTTGGTGCTGGTTATACATCTGAAGATGGAAACATTCGCTCGAATGTATCTGTGACAAGTGCTGGAGGTCATTGGGGTATAGGCGCTGGGATTACGCTGAGGTTGAGATGATATTAGAAAAAATGACCATTATAAAAAAGAAAAGTGTTTTAGTGAAAATTCTGTTTGCTCTTGCCTTAATAGGCAAGAGCGAAAGCTTTGCTAACGAGAACAATAATATTTATACAGTGCATCCACCACACTTATCGATACCTAAGGGAGAACCTGGTGAGACACGCCGAATTATTATGCAGTTTTATGACTGGACTTTAATTTGTGATGAAAAACAAAAACTGAAACAGGGTATATGTAATGTGACACAGACTGTTCATGATCAAGAAGGAAATACCATTTTTAGTTGGTCTCTTGTTTCTACGACAAATGGTCAAGCAGTAATGCTTTTTCGAACATTGCCAAATTCTGATATAAATGCTCCGATTCAAATGTTTGTGAAGGGTGTAAAAAAACCTGTTTTCATTAATTATACGCAATGTAATGAAACGGTTTGTTTGGCACAATCATCTGTAGGACCAATTTTGACTAAACAAATAGAGCAGAACAATAAAGTACGTATTTCCTATAAGCTTAAAGAAGGAAGAGTATTTTCTTTTACTGTGCCATTTAAAGGATTAAATGCGGCCCTTAATTCTTTGCGCCGTTAGAATCTGTTGAGAATTTTTAACAAGAGGCATTTTTTTATAAATCCAAGAGTCATATTTTTATAAATAATTGTGTTATATTTTTGAATGTAAATTATAAGGTTAAATAAATAGAAAGTTGTATGTAATATGATAGAGAGGAGATTTACGAAGTAGTAGGAGTTTCATAAAGTGAAAATCATAATAACTGATTATATATAATAGAAACTCAAGTTAGAGTTTTCCACAAAGCCTAAAGAGTTGTTAGAAGAAAAAATATTAGAAATATTCAATTTTACATAAATAAAATATGGCTTTCTTACAATAATGGGTAATTGTTAATTTCCTTTTTAAGCTTCATATGGATTTTTAGAGTGATCTAATTAAGCATTAATATTTTTCAATTGAAGTGTTATAATAATAGATGAATTTATAATCCTAGAGAACTTTTTTGAACGAGTGTTTTTCTGTATATTTATGAGATAACAGCTATTGTAATTGTATTTTGTAATACCATAGATTTTTTATTCCAGCATAATCAAAGCCATTTCGTTGCATATAATAACTGAGGCTGGTCTGTGGATAGAGCGATTGAAAAAACTAAAAATTCTTCTTATAAATCATGTGAATATATAGGGTTTTGCAACATTAGGAGCCAGTAAATAGTACGATATATTGGTTTCTTACAATAGAGATATTGCTTCGTGTAAATAGTATAAAGAAAAGAGCAGAATTTACAAAAATTGATATGAACGTAAACGATTAACTTTCAGTTTTAAGTTCATAAAGAGAAGTATGATTTCATGAAAACAACTAAAAAGTTATATAAAATCTAAATGATGATAGTGTAGAAAATTTCGATGATAGGAAAAGAGGAAATAGTTTATTATATTTATCATTCTTGCTTTATTTAAAAATGAGCAGAAGAGTTTTCACGTTTATTTATTGGGGGAAATACTCAAGGGATAAGAGACATGACCCCGTTAAATTGTGGTTCAAAAGAGCTAAAACGAGAAAAAAAACACGATACCGAAGTAGATAAGTTATATGATCGGTCTGGTAGTAATAAAAATAATAGTTCTATATTATCACGAACAGAGGCGTATTCTATCCACGTTAATATAAAAAAACAACAGAGAAAAAAACAATGTAAACAGAAACAGGTTTTTATCCCATTGGAGACAGCTTTTGGGTTTCATCGTCAAACGGTGACAGGTGCTCAAAAAACAAAAAAACTCAAAATACCCTTTCTTCGACGGTATTCTCAAGTAAAATCTCCACCTTTTTATGCAGCACTTGATTTGGGAACGAATAATTGTCGTCTTCTGATCGCGTCTCCCAGTAAGCCTGGATATTTTCGTGTTGTTGATGCTTTTTCTCGTATTGTACGGTTGGGAGAAGGTTTAATAAATAACGGTTTTCTTAATGCACAAGCTATGGATCGTGCGATTGAAGCATTAAAGATTTGTCATCTAAAGCTAAAACAAAGGCATATTAAGCGTTATCGTTTGATTGCAACGGAAGCTTGTCGTTCAGCAGAAAATGGTAAACATTTTATTCAGCGTGTTTTAGATGAGACAGGTCTTGAATTGGAAATTGTTGATCGGCAAACAGAAGCTCGTTTTGCTGTTACAGGATGTAGTACACTTGTTGAACCAAATACTGATGCAATTGTACTTTTTGATATTGGAGGAGGATCATCAGAAATTGTGCTCCTTGATGTTTCTCAAAAGCGTTCTTTTCGTTTAGCTGGACAAATTATTGCTTGGACTTCTCTGCCTGTTGGGGTTGTTACGCTTGCTGAACGTTTTGGAGGAAATAAGATCAATTTAGATGATTTTGAAAAAATGAAAAGTTATGTGCGAAGGTTGTTAAATAATTTTTCAGATCGTCATAAATTAGGAGAGTTAGCACGAGGATCAAAATTTCATCTTTTGGGAACCTCTGGTACGGTTACGACTTTAGCAGGAATGTATCTTAATTTAGAGCGCTATGATAGGAGAAAAGTGGATGGCATTTGGATGAATGATGCTGATGTTACGCTTATGACAAAACGCTTATTGTCATGGGATATAGAAAAACGTGTCATAAGTCCTTTTATTGGGCGCGAGAGAGCAGATTTAATTTTAGCAGGTTGTGCAATTTTAGATGTTATTAGAGAAGTTTGGCCAAGTCAGCGTTTAAGAGTTGCTGATCGTGGATTAAGAGAAGGAATTTTGATAGAGTTGATGTTACGCGATGGTGTATGGTGTCGTCGTAAAAAGAGAAGAGATTTCAAGCGTTAGAGAATTAAATATGGAGACAATGAATAACGATGAAAAAAACAACAAAAACACCCAAAGGTGGTTATGGAGGTTCAGGGTCACATGAATTATATCAGCGTGTAAAAAAGAAAGCAGGAACCATTAAAGCTTCATCACGGCGTTGGTTAGAGAGGCATCTGAATGATCCCTATGTTCATCAATCAAAAGTAGATGGTTATCGTTCGCGCGCGGCTTATAAACTCATTGAAATTAATGAGCGTTATAAGTTTTTGAAAAAAGGTCAAAAGGTTATTGATTTAGGAGCAGCACCGGGGGGATGGTGTCAGGTAGCTGAGCGCATAGTAGGGTCAAGCGATGAAAAACCTAGTGTTGTTGGCATTGATTATTTGCATGTTGATCCATTGCCTAGAGTTGCGATGTTAGAAATGGATTTTTTGCATGTAGATGCACCGCAGAAATTAATTGAAACTTTAGGAACAAAACCAGATGTGGTTCTTTCTGATATGGCTGCGCCAACAACAGGTCATCGTCAGACGGATCATTTAAGAACGATTCATTTATGTGAAGTTGCGGCTGATTTTGCTCTTTCGGTTCTCAAGCCTGGGGGACATTTTTTAGCAAAGGCTTTTCAAGGAGGGGCAGAAAATACTCTTCTTACAATATTAAAACAGCATTTTAAAAAAGTTTATCATGTTAAACCACCCGCCAGTCGATCAGAATCAGTGGAGCTTTATCTTCTCGCTCTTGAATTTAAGGGAAAAACAAAAATACAAGAATAGCGTCTTCTTTTAAAAAGGCTTGAACTTTACTTAACCTATTTAAATGTAATGATTTTTTCAAAGAGTTATCAGAGATAGTGACAGTTTTTCTGTTATCAATGATGAAAAACTGGTAAAATTAATGTATTGCCTATAGAGGTAGAGAGATTGATTCCTCAGTGAGTGCTTCCAATGAAATTTCTTGATCAAGCTAAAGTGTATATTCGTTCTGGGCATGGAGGTTCTGGGGCAGTATCATTTCGCCGTGAAAAATTCATAGAATTTGGGGGACCAGATGGGGGGAATGGAGGACGGGGTGGTGATGTTTGGGCTCTTGTTGTTGATGGGCTTAACACACTGATTGATTATCGCTACCAACAGCATTTTAAAGCAAAAACAGGGGGGCATGGCAAGGGACGTAATATGACGGGTGAGAAGGGTGATGATATTATCCTCAAAGTGCCGGTTGGAACACAAATTTTTGAAGAAGATAATACAACGTTAATCTGTGACTTAACACAAGTGGGGCAACGTTATCGTCTTGCAAAAGGAGGGAATGGCGGTTTTGGCAATCTTCATTTTWCGACATCGACAAATCGGGCACCGCGCCGTGCAAATCCAGGTTTAGCAGGGGAAGAGCGTGCAATATGGCTTCGTTTGAAGTTAATTGCTGATGCGGGACTTGTTGGTTTGCCTAATGCCGGAAAATCAACATTTTTAGCTTCTGTGACGGCGGCAAAGCCAAAGGTTGCAGATTATCCTTTTACCACTCTTCATCCTCATCTTGGTGTTGTACGAATTGATGGTCGTGAATTTGTTTTGGCTGATATCCCGGGGTTAGTCGAAGGAGCCCATGAAGGGGTGGGAATTGGAGACCGTTTTTTAGGACATGTGGAACGTTGTCGTGTCCTTCTTCATTTGATTTCTGCTCAAGAAGAAGATGTAGAAAAAGCATATCAAATTGTCCGTCATGAACTTGAGGCTTATGGAAATAATCTAAGTGATAAGACTGAAATTGTTGCTTTAAGCCAGATAGATACGCTCACGATTGAAGAGCGTAAAACGAAGCAGGAAGCTTTGCAAAGAGTAACGGATCAACCTGTTATGATGTTTTCTGCGGTTAGCCGCGAAGGTTTAGAAAATGTGCTGCGTGCTGGTGCACATATTATTGAAATGTCACGCAAAGAGGAGATTGGTGGGGATAGCAGGATTGATTGAGATGGCTGTTGGATTGCAAAAACTCACACACTATAAACGTATTGTAGTCAAGATTGGGTCTGCACTTTTGGTTGATCCTCAGACAGGTTTACGCGTTGAATGGCTTAAAAGCTTAATCAATGATATTGTTGAATTGCACAAAGGAGGCGTAGAGATCTTATTGGTGTCTTCAGGTGCTATTGCGCTAGGAAGGACATTGCTACAGCTTCCAAAAGGAGCTTTGAAATTGGAAGAAAGTCAGGCATGTGCTGCTTTAGGACAAATTGAATTAGCAAAAACCTATGGTGATGCGCTTGCACAACATGGGCTCAAAACAGGTCAGATTTTGCTCACTTTATTTGATACGGAAGAGCGAAGGCGTTATCTCAATGCACGTGCGACGATTAATGTGCTTTTACGTTTTGGAGCAGTGCCTGTTATTAATGAGAATGATACTGTTGCGACAAATGAAATTCGTTATGGTGATAATGATCGCTTAGCTGCACGTGTGGCAACAATGATGGGGGCAGATCTTTTAATACTTTTATCTGATATTGATGGTCTTTATACAAAGTCTCCCCATTGTGATCCGACGGCTGAATTTGTTCCTTTTATTGCGTCCATTACGCATGATATAGAAAAAATGGCAGACGTTGCTGCTTCAGAGTTTTCACGGGGAGGAATGAAAACTAAGCTTGATGCTGGAAAGATAGCCAATGCTGCTGGAACGGCGATGATTATTACTTCAGGAAAGCGTATGAATCCCCTTGCGGCGATTGACAAAGGTGAACGCAAGAGTTTTTTTGCAGCCGGTGAGAAATCTGTTAGTGCTTGGAAAACATGGATTTCTGGTCATTTAGATCCGTCTGGTATTTTGACGATTGATCAAGGAGCCATTAAGGCTCTTGAAGAAGGAAAATCACTATTAGCAGCAGGGGTTATTGCCGTTGAGGGAAATTTTCATCGTGGGGATACGGTTGCAATTGTTGATACAAATGGAGTTGAAATTGCGCGCGGACTTGTAAGTTATGGCAAAGATGAAGCTGTACGTATTATAGGATGTAAAAGCGAAGAAATAGAATCTATTCTTGGGTATGAGGCACGCTCTGCTATGGTGCATCGTAATGATATGATTTTACGCTGCTTGACCAATTCTGTTTAAAAAAATTACTTTAGTTTTATTGTTTTAATAGAGTGAATGATATGATGACTTTAGAAGAACAAATGAAAGATATGGGGCAAAAAGCACGCCATGCTGCTGCAGCATTGGCAGTTGCTTCTACTGAGCAAAAGAACAATGCGTTGGAAATGATTGCTTTAAGCTTAGAGGCTCACTCAGATGAAATTTTACGGGCGAATTATTTGGATTTAGAGAAGGCCTCTCAGAATAATTTAAAGGCTGCAATGGTTGATCGGCTCAAATTAGATGAATTGCGTTTGGGTGCAATGATAGAGAGTGTTCGTCAAGTTGCTCGTTTATCTGATCCTGTTGGGCAGGTCATAAATGCGTGGACACGCCCCAATGGGCTTCATATAAGTCGTGTACGGACACCTCTTGGTGTGATTGGCATTATTTATGAAAGCCGTCCAAATGTTACAATTGATGCGAGCGCTTTATGCTTAAAATCTGGTAATGCTGCGATTTTGCGCGGTGGTTCAGATAGTTTTCATTCTTCACATGCACTTCATTGTGCATTAGTACAAGGTTTAGAGCGCTCTGGTTTACCTAAAGATGTGATTCAAATGGTTGAAACGACAGATCGCGCTGCCGTTGGGGAAATGCTTAAAGGATTGGATGGAGCAATTGATGTAATCATACCGCGTGGTGGAAAGAGTCTTGTGGCGCGCGTTCAGTCTGATGCACGTGTTCCAATTTTTTCCCATTTAGAGGGGCTTTGTCATATTTATATTGATAAATCGGCAGATTTAGATATGGCATGCAATATTGTTTTAAATGCAAAATTGCGTCGGACAGGGATATGTGGTGCTGTTGAAACAGTTCTCATTGACAGCCAAGCATTAAGAAAGTTTCTTCCTGTTTTGACTGCTTTACAGGAGAAAGGGTGTGAAATCCGTGCTACAGAAGATATTGCTTTTCTCATGCCAGATGTAAAATTAGCCACTGAAGAGGATTGGTCGCATGAATATCTTGATGCTATTCTTTCTGTTAAAACCGTAGAGGGGGTTGAGGGAGCCATTGCTCATATTAAGCGTTATTCATCAGGACATACGGAATCGATTATTGCTGAGGATATGGAAGTGGTGAAGAATTTTTTTAATCATTTAGATTCAGCTATTTTATTGCACAATGCGTCCACACAATTTGCTGATGGAGGTGAATTTGGTTTTGGAATGGAAATTGGTATCGCAACAGGAAAAATGCATGCACGTGGTCCCATAGGTGTTGAACAGCTAACATCATTTCAATATCATATTAAAGGCAATGGTCAGGTTAGAGCTTGAAAAATCCATTTTTTCCATGGAAAAATCGTATGCCACCTGTTGAAAGATCCAATGTTGTGGGTCTTTTTGGTGGTTCTTTTAATCCGCCGCATGCGGGGCATCTTCTTGTTGCAAAAATTGCTATTCGGCGTTTACACCTTGACCAATTATGGTGGATGGTTAGTCCAGGAAATCCTTTAAAAGATTGTAAACAGTTACTCCCTTTAGAGGAGAGAATGCGATTAAGTTTTAAACTTATTGATCATCCGAAAATTCGCTTAACAGGTTTTGAGCAGGCTATAGGGAGCAAAGTATCAAATGATACGATTTTTCATATTCTGAACCATTACAGTGATGTAAATTTTGTATGGATTATGGGGGCAGATAGTTTTACAACGATTCATCATTGGTATCGATGGCGTGATATTGTTTCTATGATTCCTATTGCGATTATTGATCGTCCTTTAGGTAATAGATCGGCATTCTCTTCTCCTATGGCACATATCTATCGGTGGTTTCGTTTAGATGAACGAAAAAGTAAGAAATTACCTTTTATAAAACCGCCAGTTTGGACTTATTTGCATGGACCTTTATCTTTTCAATCTTCAACAAAACTTCGTTTGAAGAAGAATGATTTTTTTTGAACAATTTATAAGATTCTGCTTCTCTTTAGAGAAAGCTTTTTTACATTCCATAACGATAAGAAAGGAATATTGATCTGAAAAACGTTGTACACAAGCATTCTTATGGTATTAGATTTTCAACAGAAAAAAAATTTTTTTCTGTTAATGAGAGTCTTGAAATTATTCTTAAGAGTTTAGAAGATACAAAAGCAGAAGATATTGTTGCGATTGATATTCAAGGAAAGTCACCTTTGGCTGATTATATGGTCATAGCTTCAGCAAATTCGCAGCGTCATGTGTCTTCTATTGCTGATCATTTGTTACGCACTTGGAAAGACAGTGGGCAGGGCCTTGCGCGTGTAGAAGGGCTTGCTGGAGGTGATTGGGTATTGATTGATACAGGTGATATTATCATTCATCTTTTTCGTCCAGAAATTCGTCTTTTTTATAATTTAGAAAAAATATGGATGGCTCCAGATGTAAACAATACAACATCTGTTCTCTTTGGAGATCATTAAAATGCAAATTTCTATTTTTGCGGTTGGTCGTATGAAAAGTGGGGCGGAGCAAAAATTAGTTCAGCATTATTTAGATCGTTTTTCTAAAATTTCTGGAGCTGTAGGATTTCATTTAAAAAAGTTACAGGAGATACCAGAAAGTCGTGCTCAAACAGCATGTCAGCGTATGGAGGAAGAGGGGAGGAGACTTATTGAATTTTTACCTGAAAAATGTCAATTAATAGTGTTAGATGAGCGTGGAGAGTCGATTTCTTCAGCTGCTTTTGCTGAAAAATTGGGATTTTATCGCGATGAAGGCACTCGAGATGTTATCATTGCATTGGGAGGACCTGATGGGCATAATGAACAGATAAGAAATCGTGCTGATTTTCTTTTATCTTTTGGTTTTATGACATGGCCACATCAAATTGCTCGTATTCTTCTTACAGAACAACTTTACCGTGCTGTAACAATTGCAAACTACCATCCGTATCACCGTTTTTAACATTTTTGTGCAATTTTTAGCATTTATTTATATATTTATTAATATAGTTTTAGCCGAAACCATTTAAAGCATTTCTCATGTATACAATGAGGTGTTATGGTTTTTGCAAATGAAAAAGCTTCTTCATAGAAAGATGCGATATTGATATGGGGAATGTGTGATATTTGTCATCTCACTCTTGAGTATGTTTTTTTGCTTTTCTGTATCGCATGCGGAAGATACAATGAGGAGTACGCAAGTACATAAAGAATTGGGAGAAATTCGTCAAAATATTTCACTTTCGCGTGAGCGTATTACTTTGCTTACGCGTCAAGTTGAACATTTAAAAAAAGATCAACATATTTTGAGTGATGCACTCATAAAAGCGGCTCAAGAAGAACGTAAAGTCGCAGATGATATTGCTGAAAGGGAAGAAAAGCTTAAAAAGATGATAGAAAAACGGGTGCAAGTCTATCAAAGTTTAAAAAATCGTCGCGCTGAGTTTGCGGCAGTTCTTGCAATTTTAGAACGTATGGGATTGAATCCACCTCCAGCTCTTATGATACAGCCAGAGGATGTGTTGGCTTCTATGCGCAGTTCTGTTTTATTAGGGCATGTCATTCCTCATATACAAGAGAAAACACGAAATTTAACAGAGAAACTCAAAGAGTTGACTAATTTAAGCAATTCCATTACTACGCAATATACGGCGTTAAAGGCAAAACTGCAAAGTCAAGCAGAGCAGCAAAAACGTCTAGAGCTTTTATTAGACAAAAAGAACAAACTACAAAAAAAATCAGAAAAAGAACTTACAGAACAGCAACAAAGAAATATTGCTCTTGCTAAAAAAGCGCGGACTTTGGAAGAATTGATTTCAGAGCTTGATCATCAATCAAAATTTAGCTCTGATTCATCAATACAGATACGGAAAAGTTTACAATTGTTAGAGCAGTCCAATTTTGAAAGTCGAAAAGGGTCTTTACTTTTTCCTGTTTCAGGAAAAAGAATGCGATCTTCTCATAAGAATTCGCAGATTACGCGCTTTGGTGAGACGGTAGAAACAGAATCAGGGGCTGTTGTTGTATCGCCTGCGGATGCTTTTGTTGCTTTTGCTGGGCCATTTCGTTCTTATGGACAGTTAATCATTCTCAATGTTGGAAATGGTTATCATATCATTCTTACCGGAATGTCGAAAATTAATGTAAAACAGGGGCAGTTTGTTCTTTCAGGTGAGCCTCTGGGTATGATGGGGATGCAATTTATTGCAAATAGTGTTGCATTGGATATAGGAAAAGCTACTCCAATGCTTTACATTGAGTTTAGAAAGCAGGGAAAGCCTGTAAATCCAACTCCTTGGTGGCAGACTGAAAAAATGAGAAGGAGCCCAAATGATTCGTAAAGCTATTGTTTTGATTGCTGGGGTATTGCTCGGCGCCTGTTCAATGATTATGGTGCAGTCTGTTGCTGCGAATAATGAAGATAACGTATATAAAAAGTTGGCCATATTTGGTGATGTTTTTGAGCGCGTGCGTAGGCAATACGTCACAGTTCCAGATGATAAAAAACTTATTGAAAATGCCATCAATGGCATGCTCACATCATTGGATCCCCATTCATCTTATTTGAATGCTGAAGAAGCCAAGGATATGCGGGATTCTACAAAAGGAGAATTCGGAGGTCTTGGTATTGAGGTCACTATGGAAAATAACTTAATTAAAGTTGTTTCACCGATGGATGATACTCCCGCTTCAAAAGCAGGTATTTTAGCAGGGGATCTTATTTCAAAAATTGATGATGTACAAACGAATGGTCAAACATTGAATGAAGCTGTTAATAAAATGCGAGGGGCTCCTGGAACGCCAATTACCTTGACAATTATTCGTTCTGGCGTTGATAAGCCATTTGAAATTAAGATTATTCGTGATATCATCAAGGTAAAGGCGGTGAAATATCGCGTTGAGGATAACATTGGATATTTAAGAGTTATCCAATTTTCTGAGCAGACATTAGGTAATCTTCTGGCAGCAATTGAAGATATCCAATCTAAAATTCCTGAAGATAAGCTAAAAGGTTATGTTCTTGATTTGCGGCTTAATCCTGGTGGGCTTTTAGATCAAGCTGTTAATGTTTCGAGTGCTTTTCTCAATAAAGGTGAAATTGTGTCGACTCGTGGACGCAAAAAGAGTGATGTGACGCGATTTGATGCGAAACCAGGGGATGTCATCAATGGAAAACCACTTATTGTCCTTATTAATGGTGGTTCGGCAAGTGCTTCTGAAATTGTTGCAGGTGCCCTACAAGATCACCGTCGTGCAACAATTTTAGGGACGCAATCTTTCGGAAAAGGATCTGTTCAAACGATTATTCCTTTGGGTGAAAATGGAGCTTTACGCTTAACAACAGCGCTTTATTACACACCATCTGGCACTTCTATTCAAGGAACAGGGATCACACCTGATATTATTGTAGAGCAACCTCTTCCTGAAAAATATAAGGGTTATGATGTCAAAGTTGGTGAGTCTGCTTTAAAAGGACATATCAAAGGAAAACGAGAAAATAATAAAGGCTCTGGTTCAGCTGCTTTTGTTCCGCAAGATCCTAAGGATGATATTCAATTGAATGAGGCTTATAAATTGTTACGGGGGGAGATGGCCAATGCAGCATTTCCACCAGATCCTGATAAAGATGTATTAAAGTGAGGAATGATATCGATAGCTTGCGCTTTTGAGGAATATAAATGGATGCAGATGTTAATTTGAAAACTCTTCCTTATCGCAGATGTGTTGGGATTGTTGTCTTTAATCATGAAGGTAAAGTTTGGGTCGGGCGTCGTTTAATGACGCCTGCTCATGCGGATATTGAAATATCTCATCGTTGGCAGCTTCCTCAAGGAGGGATTGATGAAGATGAAAAGCCATTAGATGCGGCATATCGTGAACTTTATGAAGAAACGGGTATTCGATCTATAAAGTTGATTAAAGAAGCGCAAAATTGGTTCCACTATGATTTTCCACAAGAACTTGTTGGAAGTGCATTAAGCAACAAATATCGTGGGCAAATGCAAAAATGGTTTGCGTTTCAGTTTACGGGAGAGCTTTCTGAAATTGCAATTAATCCACCGCCAGACGGCAATAAAGCGGAATTCGATCAATGGAAATGGACTGATCTAGAAGCCCTTCCTTCGATTGTTGTTTCTTTTAAAAGGCGTGTTTATATGAGAGTTGTCAACGAATTTCGAGGTAGCCTTAAGCCATTATAAAGGCTATATGACTACGAGAAAGCTTTTTTTATTAAGATGCTTTATATAATGTAATTATTTATAGATGATAAACATGTTTCTCTTTTACGTAAAGAACAGGAATATAAAAATGAAAAAGTTATTTAATTTACTCATAGTTTGTGCTCTTTTGAGTATTTCATCTGTTGCATTTGCAACAAGTCCAAAGCCTTCTGCGCCGAAAGAGGCAGCAGCGACATTGCCAAACGGCGCTTCTTCTTTGACTGAAACCTATGGTTTGTGGACCATTAACTGTGGGTTACAAGAAGGGAAAAAAATCTGTTTTATGCACCGTCAAGAAGTGAATGAGCAGGGGCGTGTTATTGTGGCTATGAGCCTGATTCTCAATTCTGAGGGTGCTGTAACTGGTAATTTGACAGTTCCTTTTGGCATTTTGGTTTCTAAGCCTGTTCGTTTACAAGTTGATGAGGGAAAAGCGGTTATTGAAACCGGCATTCGGACTTGTGTACCAGCAGGTTGCATGGTTCCAGTTGCTTTTGACAAAAATCACGTAGCAGCTTTACGTTCTGGAAAACAATTAAAGTTGGCGATGACAATTGCGGCTGCAGGTGAACCAGCTTTAAATGATTTATTTGTTCAGCTCGATGGTTTTAGTAATGCCCTTAACCGTTTGACTGCTTTGCAGAAATAATTTTAACAACAAAAACGGCTTTTTAAGGCCGTTTTTAGTTTTTGCGTATATGATCATTCAAACGATGAGATTTAAGGTTAATCTTATAATTAAGAGGTTTTAAAGTTTTCAGATTATTTTCTGTTTCTTTTCTTTCCATTGCACTATTTTTAATTTTGATATTTATCTTCTCGCTTCATCATCATTAAATGGAGAGGTGGAGAATTTGGAATATTTAGTCTTTTATTCATAGAATATTAGAGTATAAATATTGTATTCAATATACAGACTTATCTTAACGAAGGCTTTTTATACGCTTTTCTGTTTCCTGGATTGAAAGAGATAACGCATGGTTTATGCATTGCTTCAAACGATTGATTTGATTTTTAATATTTATATTGATATTTTAATTGCTAGTGTCATTTTTTCTTGGCTTTATGTTTTTAATATCATAAATTCGCGCAACCGCTTTGTTATTTTGATAGGAAACTTTTTATATCGCCTTACAAATCCCATTTTAAACCCTATCCGGCGGATTTTACCAAATTTGGGAACAATTGATATTTCGCCTATTGTGGTATTTATTATTATTTATTTTATTCGTACTTTTATGTGGCGCGCTTACGCAAGCATGTATCTATAGAAATGTGATTTGAGGCAAATATATGTTTTATCAAGTTGATAAAAATAGCTTGATTTTGTTTGTATACCTCATTCCCAAATCATCCGTTGACAAAATAATAGGGATTGAATGTAAGGATGGTGAGAAACAATATCTTGTTATACGCCTTCGTGCTGTTCCTGAAGATGGAAAGGCAAATAAGGCTCTCATTAAATTTTTTGCGAAGCAGTGGAAAATTCCATCTTCTTCTATTTCTCTGAAAAGCGGTGCAACATCTCGCTACAAACAACTTTATTTTTCAACACATTTAGAAGAGCTAAAGCAGATATGGCAATCCTTTAAAGATTGTATCTCGTAGAAAAAATAAATAACAAAGCCTATTTTTTAATAGGCTTTATTTTATTAAAATTGTTATATTTCCTTATTGCGTTCAACAGCTTGCTTAATTAATTCATGAGCAAAGTTTTTATCACGCCACCCTTCAATTTTAGCCCATTTCCCAGGTTCCAAATCTTTATAATGCTTGAAGAAATGTTCAATTTGTTTAAGTGTAATCTCAGGCAAGTCTGTGTAGTCATGAATATTGAGATAGCGTTTTGTTAATTTTGGCGTGGGAATGGCAATAATCTTTTCATCTTTACCACCATCATCTTCCATCATCAAAGCCCCAATGGGGCGAACATTGATCACACATCCAGGCATCAGTGGACGGGTATTACAGATAAGAACATCAATAGGATCTCCGTCATCTGAAAGGGTATGAGGGACAAAACCATAATTTCCAGGATAAACCATTGAGGTATGAAGAAAACGGTCAACGAATAATGCGCCCGACTTTTTATCCATCTCATATTTTATTGGTTGACCACCAAGAGAGACTTCCACAATAACATTAATATCTTCTGGTGGGTTTTTGCCCACGGGTATTTCCTTAATATTCATAGAGACATCCTTTCTGGGATTAAAGTAAGGCTTACAATCAAATATTTTATCAAAGAGATTAAAATTAGCTTGAAATTGATGCACGTGTTTTTTCAAAACGTTTACGTTCATTGGGATCAAGATAAAGTTTGCGGAGACGAATATTTTTAGGGGTCACCTCCACAAGTTCGTCATCTTGTATCCATGATAGGGCACGTTCTAGGGTCATTTTAATGGGAGGCGTTAACTTTACGGCTTCATCTTTCCCAGAAGCGCGCATATTGGTAAGTTTTTTTCCTTTTAAAACATTGACTTCTAAGTCGTTATCCCGTGAGTGGATGCCAATAATCATACCTTGATAGACTTTCACACCTGCATCAATGATCATAGGCCCGCGATCTTCAAGATTAAAAAGAGCATAAGCGACAGATTCACCGTTGTCATTTGAAATCATAACACCATTAACACGCCCAGCAATGTCTCCTTTATAAGGTTCATAAGCATGGAAAAGGCGATTCATAATTGCTGTACCACGGGTATCCGTTAAAAGTTCAGATTGATAACCAATGAGTCCTCGAGTGGGCGCATAAAAAACAAGGCGGATACGATTACCTCCAGAAGGGCGTAATTCCACCATTTCGCCTTTACGTTCAGACATTTTTTGTACAACAGTACCGGAATATTCTTCATCAACATCGATAACAACTTCTTCAATGGGCTCGAGAGTTATTCCATTTTCATCTTTTTGCATCACAACACGTGGGCGTGAAACACTAAGCTCAAATCCTTCACGGCGCATATTTTCAATGAGAACTGCAAGTTGCAATTCTCCTCGTCCTGAAACGTAGAAAGAATCTTTATCGGCTGATTCTTCAATTTTAAGAGCGACATTACCCTCTGCTTCTTTTAACAAACGGTCACGGATGACACGGCTTGTTACTTTATCTCCTTCTGTTCCAGCAAGGGGACTATCGTTGACAAGAAAACTCATCGTAACAGTAGGAGGGTCAATGGGTTGGGCAGTAAGGGGTTCATTGACAGCTGGATCACAGAAAGTATCCGCAACGGTACCTTTTTGTAGACCAGCAATTGCAACAATATCACCAGCATTTCCTTCTTCAATAGATTGCCGTTCGAGACCACGAAATGCCAAAATTTTCGAGATACGTCCAGTTTCTAAAAGTTTTCCATCTTGCCCAAGGACCTTAACATTTTGATTGGGCTTTAGAGAGCCGGAATGAATACGACCTGTAATAATTCGTCCCAAAAATGGATCTGCTTCAAGAATAGTTCCAATCATGCGGAATGGTCCTTCTGCTACATTAGGAGAAGGAACATGCCGTGTTACAAGATCAAATAAAGGACCCAGTCTTTGATCTTTTGGTCCCTCTGGAGCTTCAGCCATCCATCCATCGCGCCCCGAGCCGTAAAGAATAGGAAAGTCCAGCTGTTCGTCGGTTGCATCAAGAGCGGCAAAAAGGTCAAAAACCTCATTAATAACCTCATCAACGCGTGCGTCAGGTCGGTCAATTTTATTAATAGCAACAATAGGACGCAAACCCACCTTCAATGCTTTGCCAACAACAAATTTTGTTTGTGGCATGGGGCCTTCAGCAGCATCAACAAGGACGATAGCGCCATCAACCATGTTTAGAATACGTTCAACTTCTCCACCAAAGTCGGCATGTCCTGGTGTATCAACGATATTAATTCGGGTATCTTTCCAAACAACAGATGTCACTTTTGCTAGAATTGTAATTCCACGTTCTTTTTCAATATCGTTTGAATCCATCATACGTTCGCTTGTACGCTGATTATCACGGAAGTTTCCTGATTGCTTGAGAAGCCCGTCTACAAGCGTTGTTTTCCCATGGTCAACGTGGGCAATGATGGCAATGTTACGCAATTGCATAAATTTTCTTCTTTTCGTTTAATGAAATTTCACTTGAGGCAAAGTCTTTACATTCTTTGCCTGACTATTAAAAAGCCTTTTACATGTTTTTTTATAATTTTGGAAGATGGAGGCCATATTTTTATAGCAAAACGATTTATCCAAGTCTTTAATGCTCTATGAAGCCTTAATTGCTGGAGTTTCGTAAAGAATTTCATAGTTCGTGTGTGTTCTATTTTGGAGCCAAGGATTGTCCATAAGTCACTGTCAATTGGATTTTTATCAATATGAAGTAAGGAATTGATGTGAACGCCTTTAAGAATAAGTAAAGCAAGCTTTGCCATTTGTTGTTTTGCAAAAAGATTGGTAAAAATTCGAAATATTTCTCAATCTATAACCAATCTATTGGCAGTATTATTTCTAATAAAGCTTTTGCTTCTTTTGGAGTTTTTCAATCAACAGCCCGATTTAATGCAACCGCATATTTGAGATAAATATTGAGATTTAAGAATTTTATAAGAAGTTCTAGCCTTTGTATGCTTGATGAGAAGAAAAATGGTATCTGTTAGATTTATTTATGAAACAAGAATACAGCCTTATTTAGAAAGAATATGAAGGCATCAAAGAAAAGTTTTTCTCTTTACCGCTATTTTTAATTTTGTTTTATGCTTTCAAAAGCATCTCAAGAAATACATTTTAAACCATCGAGATTGGGGTATTTTCTACACCTTTGTTTATCTACTTTATAGAATGATACTTCTCATGCAAATAAAACGGTTCAAACAGAATCCACCTGTTGTTGCGCATTTATGTCTTCTTTTAAAGAGAGGTATCTTAACATCACACATCCATTTCATGATAGGACCAATGGATACTATAATATACGTGAATGAAATACGATCAATTCCTTTGTGAAGTGTATAAACTCTATATCACTTCCATTACTATTATTGTCTTAGCTGTCAATATAGCGACAGCTTTTGTATTTGAGAGAGAACGTAAGAAGTATTTTACTCCTTTTTTGAATAATTTTCATCCACACATCCATCTGCTTTTGGCAGGTAAGAAGATGATTTTATGAGAAGGCGATGATGAGGTAATTTTACGGTATTTTGAGCTATTATTCGATATAAAAATGATGAATTATCATTATGAAGTGCTGTATTATTTATAAAATAAGGCGCTAGAAAACAAATAATAGAGCTTTTGCTCTTATGGAAAGATCTGAAACGATATGATAAGATCTTTCCATAAGGGTATGTTTTTATTTCACATGTTTAAAGAAGAGTTCCTGACAAAATGAGGGAAGCTACAGAAAAATAGATTATAATACCCATGACATCTACCAAAGTTGCTACAAAGGGAGCAGAAGCACTTGCTGGGTCAAATTTTAAACCTTTAAGGATAAAGGGCAACATAGAGCCAGAGAGAGAACCGAAGGTAACGATGCCAACTAAAGCTGTGCCTACAGTTGTTGAAACAGCAATCCAATGTTGTCCATAGTCATAGATACCGAGTTGTTGCCAAAGGGCGATGCGCGTAACACCAATAATTCCGAGTAAAAGACCAAGGGATAGTCCTGTTGGAATTTCACGAATGATAACTTTCCACCAGTCTTTCAGTGTGAGTTCACGTAAAGCCAATGCGCGAATAATTAGGGATGTAGCTTGAGAACCAGAATTTCCTCCTGAACTCATAATGAGAGGAATAAACAGTGTAAGAATAATCGCTTTTTCAAGTTCCGTTTCGAAATGTTGCATAGCGCTTGCTGTGAGCATTTCACCGATAAAGAGTAAAGCGAGCCAGCCGCCGCGTTTTTTCATCATTTCAGGAAATTTGATTTGCATATAGGGTTTATTAAGCGCTTCCATACCCCCAAATTTGTAGGCATCTTCATTCATCTCATCGACCATGGTATCAAGCACATCGTCAACGGTTACAATGCCAATGACATGGTTGTTTTCATCAACGACGGGCACTGAGAGAAGGTCATGGCGCTGAAAAAGGCGCGCAATATCTTCATGATGTGTGAAAGGTGATATTGTAATGGGCGAGTCATGGGTAGGGACATTAAGAATTTGTTCATCAGGTGAGGCAAGAATAAGGTTACGCAGTGAAACAGCTTTGAGAAGAGTCCCAGTTTTGGGGTCAATCACATAGCTGGTATAAACTGTTTCACGTGTTCGCTCGACCTCACGAATGTGATCCAAAGTTTTTTGTATGGTCCAGTTTGAAGGAACTGCTATAAACTCCGTTGTCATCAGTGCTCCTGCTGTATGATCAGGATAACTGGTGAGTTTTTTAAGTTCAGCGCGCGTTAAGGGTTTAAGTAAGGCATAAAGCCGTGTGCGGGTTTCTTTATCCATTTCTTGAAAGACGTCTGCAGCAGCATCTGCAGACATGCCATCAAGAATTTCAACAGCACGATTTATGGGTAGAAGTTCCAAAATAGCAACAGGTTGTTCAAGCTCTGGTTTATCAAAAAGTTCGATAACATACTCAAGAGGCAGAAGACTAAGAATAGTTACACGTTCCATGATATCGAGGTCATTAATGATATCAATAGAGTCTGCAAAATGTTGACTTTTTAATTTTTCAGCGAGAGCTTCAGGAGAAAAATTTTTGAAGTCAAATGTCGTTTTGATTTCAGTCATGATAAAGTGCCTCCTGAAAAGTTGGAGCGTTATAAATCTAGATAAGATGACGAGATAAAAAATAAAAATTTATGGAAGATTCGAAAAAACCTCCCCAATTATATTCTCAATTGTTAATATTTTAAATAAAATCAAGGGTAAATTATAAGTTATAAACAAGATTTTGAAAACACTAAAAGCAAGAATACAGCCTCATTTAGGGATAATATGAAGGCGTCAACGTAAAAATAAATTTTCATTTTTACCATTATTTCTTTAGTTAATTTTGCAATTTTCGAAAAAATCTACAATGATACCTTATAAAGGGTAGAGATTATACTTTTCTTCAAAATTTTATTTTTTTACATTCTTTATAGGGTTACGCCTTAAAAAAGCACAATACCCTTACGTTGCAAATTTATACGCTTGTTTTAAAGAAATATTTCTCAGCACACGTCACACCCATTTTATAACGCTAGCTGTTTATAACGCTAGCTATGAATGGTATAAAATTCGTAGAAGATTATCATTTTTACGTTTAAATAAAGGGGGCACGCTGGTACCATTATACTGTTTTCCAGCTCCCAATATTATAACAGCTCTTGCATTTTAATAATTCATAAGAAGCGTTTTTATCAATAGTCAAATTCATTTGTGATGTGCGAGAAAATAATTTTTATTGCTACGATATAATATGGTTTAAAACGAGGGAATCTTACGATATTCAATCAACATAAAAAGCGATAAATTATCATTATAAATCAAAGATTTTTTTGATAATTTTAAAAATTCATATTTTTATTTATTTTCTGAAGCTAAAAACATTCTTTATTCAAGAGAGCTTTGAAAGGTAGTTTTGAAATTTGCGAAATAATTTTAGCATATTATCAATTTGTGTCGTAAAGATAATTGTCACAGCTGAAATTTATAATGGAGACATAAAGTATCATGACAAAAGCAGCAGTGCTGGACTGGAAGGGATTTTCAGGTCTTCCTGATTTTTCTTCTATAAGAGATGAAGATTTTAAATCCGCTTTTGAACAGGCGCTTCAAGAAGCTGAAGAAGAATTAGAGGCGCTTGCGATAGTGCAAGAACCACCAACGCTTGAGAATTTTTTGCAACCTTTTGAGCTTTGTAGCAAAGCACTTGATCGTGTCTGTTCAATATTTTTCTTGCGCACTAGTGCTCATACGAATGCGTTGATTCAACAGCTCGAACAAGAGTTCGTTGTAAAACTTTCTCATTATTCTTCAAAAATGATGATGGACGCGCGAATATTTGCAAAAATAGATGTACTTTATAAACAGTCGCAGCAGGGCATATTTGAGAGTGAAACGACACGCGTTCTTGAATTATGGTGGAAAAAGTTTATTTGTCATGGTGCAAAACTAGACGATAAAGCTCAGAAACGGCTTATGGAAATTAATGAAAGACTTGCTTTTTTAAATGCTACTTTTGGGCAGAATGTCTTAAACGATGAGGCTGAATGGATTCTATTTTTAAAACAAACAGACTTATCTGGTTTACCGGAAGATCTCATTGCTTCAATGAGGGAAATTGCGTGCGAAAGAGGCAATGAAGAAGCCTATGCATTAACACTAGCACGCTCAATTGTTGAACCTTTTTTAAAATTCTCTGATCGGCGTGATTTGCGTGAGGTTGCATTCCAAGCTTGGGCTAAACGTGGTGAAAATAACAACAAGAATGATAATCGAACCATTATTTTAGAAATTGTTGCGCTTCGAGATGAGCAGGCTAACTTATTGGGATATAAATCTTTTGCAGACTTGAAACTTGATAATACCATGGCTAAAAGTGTTAATTCCGTTATGGATTTGCTTATGCCTATATGGGAGCGCGCAAGAGCAAAGGCTTCTACTGAGCAAATTGAATTACAAAATTTTGCCAACAATCAAGGAAGCAATGAATCTTTAGCTGCTTGGGATTGGCGTTATTATTCTGAAAAGCTCCGCACTGAAAAACTTTCGTTCGATAGTTCTGAAATTAAATATTATTTTCAACTTGATCGTATGATTAAAGCAGCGTTTGGAGTAGCAGAAAGACTCTTTGGCATTACCTTTGAAGAAAAAAACGCTGTTGCACTTTGGCATCCTGATGCACGTTTGTGGGAGGTAAAGAAATCTGATGGAAGTTTACTTGGGCATTTCATTGGTGATTATTTTGCACGTTCTTCAAAACGGTCCGGTGCATGGATGAGCCGATTGCAATCACAGCATAAATTGGATGGCGGACAAAAACCGATTATCTACAATATTTGTAATTTTGCTAAACCCTCTAAAGGGGAGGTTGCACTTTTATCACTTGATGATGCCCATACACTTTTTCACGAATTTGGGCATGCATTGCATGGTTTGCTTTCTGATGTCACATGGCCTTCTGTAGCGGGAACATCTGTTTCACGTGATTTTGTTGAACTCCCCTCTCAACTTTATGAACATTGGTTAACCGTACCAGAGATATTGAAATCTTATGCTATACATGCAAAAACAGGGCATCCGATACCACAAGAATTAATCAATAAAATTTTGGCAGCACAGACATTTAATGCTGGATTTTCTGCGGTTGAATTTATCTCATCGGCTTTAGTGGATATGGCTTTTCACAAAGGAGAAACAATCACGGATCCAACAATTTTTGAACATAAAGAATTAGAAAAGTTGCAAATGCCTGATACAATTATTATGCGTCATCGGCCTGCGCATTTTATGCATGTCTTTGCAGGGGATGGTTATGCTGCTGGTTACTATTCTTATATGTGGTCGGAAGTACTTGATGCTGATGCTTTTCAAGCATTTGAAGAAACAGGTGATGCCTTTAATTCAGAGCTTGCTGATCTTTTAAAGCGTTTTATTTATTCCGCTGGAGGAAGCCGCGATCCAGAAGAACTTTATAAAGCTTTTCGGGGACGGATGCCTCTACCAGAGGCAATGATTAACAAACGTGGACTATAAACGATAACGGTATGGTTAGCACCATGCCGTTTTCATATGATTCAAAAGATGTAGTTGCCAGTTATACAAATTTTTCCTTTATTTATGATTATGTAAGCAGTATTTTTCACCTTATTTGCTTTTCATGTATGGAAAAAATTAGATTTTATATTTTAAAGAGACATTATGGGGAAGAAAAATTATCAGCTCGATCTTTTTGATGCCCATTTGGCGGAAACCATGATTTTTTTATAAAACTTGATTTTCTTTTGCCTAAAAGGTGGGTATTTTGTTGCGCCATATCCTCGAGGCTTATCGGAGGCTGGCGCATAATATTACTTGGCTCTTGTTTTTCTGATTCTTGTATAAGTTTTTGAATAGTTTGATCGGTTGAGTATGGTCCATCATGAGAAAAGGCATGAAAATTTAAAATATTTTTCAATGGTTTTTCTAAATAAAAGGCAAGTTTTTTCTTTCCTTCAGAGGTGAAATGCATGCCATTATTGGTACGTAATTTAACTATTTTTCCATGAATATCATAGCCGGAAAAAGAAAAGTTTCCTTCTTTATCAATAAAACCGCTCCAAATATCGAGAAAATATCCTCCCGCTGTTTCTGTTTCTTGTTTGTAGAGCGCATTAAAAATTTTCATTTTTTGTGTCAAAAGATCATTGCCAAAAGAAGGCTGGCCTATCCATATCCATGATTTTCCAGAGGCATGAAGACTTTCAGCAATTTCGATAATTCGTTGTTTATAGATGCGTACCCATTCTGACTGGTCTGTGTTAATTGTGTTATGCGAGTCTGTGATGGGTTGATTATCATTTGCACCGATCATTATGATAATAACATCAGGATTATTTTGATCAATGAGTTTAGAAATATTACTTTGCCAAGAATAGTAATCCGTTCGAACTAAACCGGAGGCTGGCATTGTGTTATTCATGATAACGATATCGCTATTATCCGTAAAAAACTTTTTAAGTGCATCAGCAACAGCAGAAGCTGCAAAATCCCCTATGACAAGAATACGCTTTGCATTCTCGTTTTTCAGCTGTTGTATGTTTTTTGGTGTTCCGATCTTTTTTTGCGGCTTGTTTATTTTTGGTTCTATAATTTGAGGTGGTTGTTGTGTCGGTTTATTTTGTTGTGACAACCACTTAAAGAAGTTGGTCGCTTTACTTGGGGATGGCTGTATGATCCCCACGATAAAAAGTGAGCACAGAAAGAACATCAAGTATATCAGACGAAAAAGAGACAAAACCTTAATGCTCCATTATTGTTTGCGAAGGAGCAAAAGCACTTGAGAGGATGGATATCCATTTACTTTTAAACCGTGATGCAGCTGAAAAGCTTTAATTGCTTTGCGGGAGGCTGTTCCGATTTTTCCATCAATATTCCCTTTATAATAGCCCAGTGCACTTAAGCGAGATTGCAGTTCTTTGCATTCTTGGAAGGTGAGAGGTTGAAAAGGTCTTTGCCAATCATGCACTAATCCAGGACGTCCAGAGATACGCTCAGCAAGAAGGGAAACAGCAAAAGCATAACGATCTGCGTTATTATAACGTTTTAGAACAAAGAAATTTTTTGTGACTAAGAATATAGGTCCTTTTGCGCCATCTGGATATTTTAATATTGCTTGTTCAGCTAATGGAGGAAGAGGATGCCCATTTGCGCATTCTACACCTAATTTTTTCCATTTTTCAAAGGAGTGCCAGTTTTCAGGAAGGTTTTTCCCCTGGGGAACTTTTACCTCTATCCCCCAAATAAGGTGAGGTTGCCAGCCATTTTTGTGGAGAAGGTTAGCAGCAGTAGCCAGAGCATCTGGAACAGAGTTCCAGATATCACGCCGCCCATCTTTGTCCATATCAATGGCATAGGCGAGATAACTGCTTGGAATAAATTGTGTATGTCCCAATGCTCCAGCCCAAGATCCAGTGAGTTGAGAGCGTTTAATTTCACCACTTTGTAGAATCTTCATAGCAGCAATCAGTTGTGTATGTGCATATTTTGAACGTTTTTTATCAGCATAGGCGAGAGTTGCAAGCGAGCGAATGGTATCACGCATGACACTTTTATTGGTTAAAACTTTCCCGTAATTGCTTTCCATTGACCAAATAGCAAGCAGAATATTGCGGTTAACACCAAAACGTTTTTCAATTTGAAGAAGCCATTTATTCCATTTTTTTGCTTGGCGGCGTCCTTCCACAATTGCGATATCATGGACACGATTATCGAAATAATTCCATGAGGGAGCAACAAATTCTGGTTGGTATGCAGCGTTTTTTAAAACTTCTGGATCAATGGCATGAATGCCTTTAAAAGCCATATGAAATATAGAGGGGGCAATATCGTGAGCAATAGCTATTTTTTTAAACTCTTTAATCCAGTGTTTAAATCCGCTATCAGCATAGGAAAAGGAGGCAAAAAACATAAAAAAAGCAGACAAAAGAACGACAAAGCCAGTGATAGGCGTTCTCTGATTTATTGATTTCTCTAAAAAAGAGAAAGTTTTCAATTCTGTTTTTTGCATTTTGAAGTCCCCATTAATATTCAATTTATTCGATGTGCAATAACTTTATTTTGTATTTAGTTTAATAGATAATATGATCAAGAAGAGGAAAAAACTGAAACAGATAATTCGTTTAATTCTTTCCATAACTTCTCATATTCTCTTTGTACATTTCTGATTGCCCATTATAATGATAATCAAAACAATAAGATATCTTTTTTACTATTTCGTAAAAACATGCGATAAATAAATAAGTTATATGAATTCATTGAGGAGGGTGAGTTTGCGTAAAATACGGAAAGCAGTATTTCCCGTTGCAGGTCTTGGTACGCGTTTTCTTCCTGCGACAAAAACGATTCCGAAAGAAATGCTAACAGTTGTTGATAAGCCTGTTATTCAATATGTTGTGGATGAGGCGCGGGAGGCTGGTATTGAGCATTTTATTTTTGTGACTGGACGCAATAAAGCGGTTATTGAGGATTATTTTGATGCGCAAGTTGAATTATATACAACACTTGCTGAATGTGGAAAAAAGGAAGATCTTTCGCGTTTATACCGTTTACAGCCGTTGCCAGGGACCACTTCTTTCACACGGCAACAGCAACCTTTGGGGTTGGGGCATGCGCTTTGGTGCGCACGTGAATTAGTTGCAGGCGAACCTTTTGCTTTGTTATTACCTGATATGTTGGTACAAGCGAAAAAGGGGTCTCTTTCTGAGATGATGAGCCTTTATGAAAAGGTGGGTGGAAATATTATAGCAGTTCAAGAATGCGATCTTAGAGAAGCCCATAAATATGGCATTGTGGGGAAAGGCAAACAAATTGCCAATGGTTTTGAAATCACAACAATGGTAGAAAAACCAGCATTTGGAACGGCACCATCAAATTTATATATCAATGGTCGTTATATTTTGCAGCCAGAAATTTTTAATATTCTCTCCACTCAAGAACGAGGAGAAGGAAATGAAATTCAACTAACAGATGCGATGATAAAGCTTTCAAAAGAACAGGATTTTTGGGGTTTGCAATTAGAAGGGCGCACTTTTGATTGCGGTTCTAAGGCTGGTTTTATTGAAGCTAATGTTGCATTTTCTTTGGCACGTGCTGATATGCACAGCCATATTTCCGCTTCATTGAAAAATTTACTAGAAACCATTAAAGTGGAAAAATGATGTAGATCTCTCACTTAATTTTATTGATTGAATTTGATTATGACAATACCATTTTCTCATACGGCTTTGCAAGATTCTGTTGCATTGGCGCTTAAAACACTTGCCATTGAAAAGCAAGGGCTTCAAGCTCTTGAAGCAGCTCTTCTTGGAAATCTTTCATCTTCTTTTGAAGCGGCTGTGCAAACCATTAGAAACGCTCACGGACATGTGGTTATTACGGGTCTTGGAAAAAGTGGTCATATAGGGACAAAAATTGCAGCAACCTTAGCTTCAACTGGAACGCCTGCCTTTTTTGTTCACGCCGCAGAAGCCAATCACGGTGATCTTGGTATGATTGGATCTGATGATGTTATTCTTGCGTTATCATGGTCTGGTGAAACGCAAGAGTTAAGTGGCATTATGAGTTATGCGGCGCGTTTTCGTATCCCTCTTATTGCAATGACATCACGTGAGCACTCTGTGTTAGGACGACAAGCTGATATTGTTCTCTTATTACCAAAGATAGAAGAGGCTTGCCCTCATGGTTTAGCTCCTACAACTTCAACAATTATGCAACTAGCAATGGGAGATGCATTAGCGGTTTCTCTTTTAGAAATGCGTGGTTTTACCGCAACCGATTTCAAAATATATCATCCTGGCGGTTCTCTTGGTGCAAGTCTTAAATACGTGTGTGATATTATGCATGAGGGTGATCGTATTCCTTTGGTTATGCAGGGAACAGCGATGACTGAAGCGATGACTGTTTTGGTAAAAAAACATTTTGGTTGTGTTGGTGTTATCAATCAAGAAGGTGAACTCATCGGAATTGTGACCGATGGTGATCTTGCGCGGAACATTCATTTTAATTTATCAAAATTTAATGTTGACGAAGTGATGACAAAAGCACCTAAAGTTGTAAAGCCAAATACACTTGTTGGTGCGGCAATGGCCTTTATTAATGAACATCATATTGGTGCATTTTTCGTGGTTGAAGATAAAAAACCGATAGGAATTGTCCATTTTCATGATCTTTTGCGCATCGGTGCTGCTTAAGTTAGTGTTTCCTATTAGCTAAAATGTTATTTTAGGCTACAATAGCTTGAATGATACAAAGTCACAATTTTATTGTGAAGGGATTTTTGGCTGATATTGTGTAGAAAAAAGCGATTATTTTACACATTTTATAATGTTTAGAAAATTCTACGGATAGAGATTATATCAGTCTTTTTGCATATTTTAGAGAGGATTTTCCATCAGGAGGAGAAAGGATCACCTCCTGTTTGATGTATGTGCGCTCTCTGTTCTTAAGAGAAGTTTCTCTTTTACTTTGTTGAAGTTTTCCGTTTAAGGAAAAACTGTGCTCCTGTATGTGAAGTGCAGAGAAGTTGCGTGGCATCATATGACATTGTACAATTCACTCTAGAAATTGTTCCACGGAGAATAGAGCGTATTTCAATTTCTATATTTTGGGCATTGAGATAATTATAGGCCCCTTCTGATAGTTTTTCTTCTGTATCTGCGGCACGCGTTTCAAAAACACCATTGTGGAAAGAAGAAATAATACCATTCTCATCAACCCATTTTCCATCAATTTCAGTGGACATATTGGAGTTATAATATTGTGAAAAGTTACAGGCACTTAATAGGAAAGCGGTGATTGTAAGACATAAAATATGACAGGTATGTTTCATTGATTTCACTCTATTTAGATTATTTTGCTCTCTGTTTTCTATAAGATTATTAAATTACGCTATGAGTCAATATGAAAAATTTTATAAAAATCAATGAAAAAGCAAAAAAAATGGAAAAAAATGCCTTAATGTTGTATTTAATTAACAGCTTGATGAAATTCATAAGTGAAACACAAGAGGTGAAATATTTCTTATGGTTTACAACAATTTTTACATTAAGCCGCTGAATAGTCTCAAAGGAGATTATTGACATTATGGTTGGTCCCATTCTTGTTGCGAGTGAAGATTATGGAAGACGTATAGAGCTTTCTGCTATGCTCCGAGGTTTTGGTTACCGTGTCATTGAAGCAGAAAATGGCCTGCGTACAATTGATCTTTTGCATAGGCGTAAAAACATTGTGCTTGCACTTCTTGATGTCGTGATGAGTGATTTGAGTGTGAGTGATTTGATTAAAATGATTAGAGTTGCTGGTGTTTCTGTTCCTATTGTTGTGATAGCACAAAAAGAAAATCAAGATTTACTCCAGAAAGCTTTAACAGCTGGAGCGATTGATTATTGGCTTTATCCAGTAACATTATTACGTGTAAGAGTTACTTTGGATATTCTGGCTCTTATTTCTGCTTTAGAGCATGAGGTTCGAGATATTCGACGAAAGAAAGAGAATCATTTGCGATTTTCTGACCTTTACATCAAAAGTAGAGCTATGCAGATTGTTTTAGAGCAATCGAGAAAAGCAGCAACGACTTCACAGAATCTTTTGATAGAAGGTGAAGTTGGAACAGGTCGTGAGACCTTAGCACAAATTATTCATCATGAAGGTTTATTCTCGAAAGGTGCTTTTATTCGCTATCAATGTTCAGCGATTGCTGATCCAGAAGAAGAAAATCAGCATTGGTTTAAAGAATTTCTCCCTTTGGTTTCTTCGCTTGAACAAGGGACACTTTGCCTTTGTGATATTGATCGGCTTGAGTCTATACAGCAAAGACGGTTTTCTCATTATCTTAAAGACAGAGAAAGGGGTACAAAAGGGGAACTTTTTCCTTTTCGGATCATTGCTATTTCAACTTCGCGTTTAAAGGACTTGGTTAAAGAGAACTGTTTTTTGCATAGTTTGTATGAACAATTTTCTCATTTATCTATTAGCGTTCCTGCTTTACGAGAATTAAGGGATGACTTTCCAGAGATCACACAACGTTTAATCGATCACATTATAACAGAAACAGGGCGATCACATGTCCATGGTTTAGCAGGATCGGCTCTTTCCTTGCTTATGCAGTATGATTGGCCTGGTAATAGAAATGAACTTGAAAAATTTTTATTTCGTGCGATTTTACTCAGTGAGGGACCGTTATTAACTGTTCGAGATTTTCCGCAATTAATAGGAAATTCATTCATGAGTGTTCCAAATATCATTGAGGGTAATATGCAAGGAGATAATGAACAAGAATCGATACAATTTTTGAATACTGATGGGCATGTGCGTACTTTTGCAGAGATGGAACATGATATTATCGAGAAAGCGATTAAATATTATAAGGGACATATGAGTGAGATTGCGCGCCGCCTTCATATCGGTCGCTCTACACTTTATAGAAAAATGGAAGAATTGAGAACCATAAGAAATCAAGAACGAAAGTAAAACGCATAACAATTTTTTTGATGATAAACATGATTTTCAAAAAAGAGAGGGGCTTTTGATAAATTCGATGGGGAATCACCCCAAAAAAAGACCTCTTTATTGTAAATTTTATCTATTGAGGATGATTTTATAGACTTAAATAAAGTATAAATTTATTTGATTATTTTATCATTTGTTTCATTTTATACAATTTTAGTTCGGTTTACATTTATTAAAGCCGAGAGATATTTTTTAAGCTTTTAAATATTGCAACTAAAATTTTGGCATTATGGATATTAAGTTTATATTCTCTTAAGCAAGAAGTGGCATTTTACCGGCTATACGGTTAAGATAAATTGTGGTTTGTATCACGGGTGATGCGATCGCTTAAAAATAGAAAGTTTATCCTCTTTGACTCTTTTACAGATTGTTATTGGTTTTATTCTCTTTTTTTTTATTGCGTCTATGTTGGCCATCTACACCTATGGGCGTTTTATGAAAAGTTCCAGGGGACAATCTTCTTATGCGTTACCTATTCAGAAGGATGAAACCAGGCTTGATCGTATCGTTAGTCAATTGGCTGAGAAAGAAAATGGATTGGGGGTTAATAAAGATGCCCTTTCCCTTATCATCAGTAATTTGGATGCGTTTTGTGTTCGTGCGATAGGTGCGGCAGAGGCTGGCCGTAGCCTTGATCTGATGTATTATATTTGGGATGATGATTTAACGGGGCGTTTATTATTAAGTGAGATAGTTGAAGCAGCTGATCGGGGTGTTCGGGTACGGCTTCTGTTAGATGATATTAACGCTCAGGCACGTGATCCAGCTTATATTGCGCTGGATAAACATCCTCATATTGAGGTGAGAATGTTTAATCCAGGGCGATCGCGTAAAGGTGGTTTACGCCGTGGTTTAGAGATTATATTACGGGCAATTACTGTAACACGGAGAATGCATAATAAAGCTTTTATTATTGATGGCAGGGTCGCTTTTGTAGGAGGACGTAATCTTGCAGATTCTTATTTTGATGCTGGTGAAGAATCTCATTTTCGAGATTTAGATTTGATGTTAATCGGCCCCTCTGTTAAAAAGGTGGAAAGTGTCTTTGATGATTTTTGGAATAGTGCTGTTGTTTTGCCAATTCATACTTTGGTTATTCCTAAAAGTGCAGGCGATCTTAGCTATTGGAAAGATAAATTACGCAAATTTCGGGATTCCAAGGTTGCAAAAGTTTATTTAGATTATGTCAAAGAGCACATTAATTTTGATTGTTTTATCCAGACAGGAAAGCGGTTATTTTTAGCCGATAAAGTTGTTGTTCTTTCTGATCCTCCAGAAAAAGCATTGCGTAAAAAAGCAGGAAATTGGCTTATGAAGGCCCTTTCAAAGGTTATTGGCAATGCCCAAAAAACGGTTCAGATTACATCACCTTATTTTGTTCCTGGTAAGGTTGGTACGCAGCATTTTAGTAATTTGGTTTCAAAAGGTGTTGATGTCAAAATTCTCACCAATTCTTTGGCTGCGACCGATGTAGCATTAGTGCATGGTGGTTATGTACCGTATCGTAAGGCGCTGTTGAAAAGTGGTGTTAAGCTTTATGAATTAAAAGCGGAAGGCAACCCCCATGGGTTACGATTATTTCGATCGAGTAAGGCAAGTTTACATGCTAAAACTTTTTTAGTTGATCGTAAAACAGCTTTTATTGGATCTTTAAACTTTGATCCCAGATCAGCAGCACTCAATACAGAAATGGGTATTCTCTTTGAATGTGCTCCCATTACAGCAAGGTTAGATTTGTTATTTTGTGAAGAAACGACGGGGGAAATGAGCTATCATCTTCGTCTTGATGACAATAATCGTATTTATTGGGATTTTATTGAAAATGAAAAAAAATATAGCATTGATCGTGAGCCAGAAAGCAATTTTTGGCGTCGCGCATTTGCAAAAATAATAAGTTGGTTACCTATTGAATCACAATTGTAAATTTTTATAAACCACACTTTAAAAAAATATTTATTTTTCTTTTCATTTTATTTGTAGCATGGCATAATTTTTTGCCAATCTACCCTATGAGAACCGCAGTTGTATTTTAAGGCTCCTTGCGGCGTTTTGTTATAATATCTTATTATAAAAGGAATTTTGCTATGGCAAAGATTGTTGAGACAGGGACAGGGGCATTGGCGCTGACTTTTGATGATGTACTTTTACAGCCCGGTCATTCTCTTGTTATGCCTAGTCAAGTGGATCTTAGGACGCGCATTGCAGCTGATATTAAGCTCAATTTGCCATTACTTTCTGCTGCAATGGATACGGTAACAGAATCGCGTTTAGCAATTGCTATGGCGCAAGCTGGTGGTCTTGGGGTTATTCATCGTAATATGTCTCCTGCAGAGCAGGCAGAAGAAGTCCGTCAAGTAAAAAAGTTTGAATCTGGTATGGTTGTTAATCCAGTTACAATTGGACCCGATGCAACACTTGAAGAAGCGAAAGCTTTGATGCGGTTTCATAGCATTTCAGGTATTCCGGTTGTTGAAAATAGTGTTAAAGGTGAGACAGCGGGACGACTTGTTGGCATTTTAACCAATAGAGATGTCCGTTTTGCATCGGATCCAAAACAAAAAATTTATGAATTAATGACTCATGAAAATTTGATCACGGTGCATGAAAATGTTCGACTGAGTGAAGCAAAATATCTTTTACATCATCACCGTATTGAAAAATTATTGGTTGTGGATGAACAAAATCGTTGTGTCGGCCTGATAACAGTTAAGGATATTGAAAAAGCAAAATTGAATCCAAATGCGGCTAAAGATTCTCAAGGGCGCTTGCGTGCTGCGGCAGCCAGTAGTGTTGGGAATGATGGAATTGAACGTGCTGAACGCCTTATGGATGCAGGTGTTGATGTATTGGTTATTGATACAGCGCATGGACATTCTCAGCGTGTGCTAGAAACGGTTGAACGGATTAAAAAGATGGCTTCCTCTCCAGCTGTTATTGCTGGGAATGTCGCGACCGCTCAAGCGACGCAAGCATTGATTGACAGTGGTGCAGATGCGGTAAAAGTTGGTATTGGTCCTGGCTCTATTTGTACCACACGTATTGTTGCTGGTGTTGGTGTTCCTCAACTTGCAGCTATTATGAGTGCTGCAGAAGTTGCTGAAAAAGCAGGTATTCCCATCATAGCAGATGGTGGGATCAAAGCATCGGGTGATTTTGCTAAGGCTTTAGCGGGTGGAGCTTGTGCAGCGATGATCGGTTCTCTTTTAGCAGGTACAGAAGAAAGTCCCGGTGAAGTTTATCTCTATCAAGGTCGATCTTTTAAAGCCTATCGTGGTATGGGATCTGTTGGTGCTATGGCACGAGGATCAGCAGATCGCTATTTTCAAGATGATGTTTGTGATGAATTGAAATTGGTTCCTGAAGGTGTGGAGGGTCAAGTGGCCTATAAAGGTCCTATAGCATCGGTTCTCCATCAGCTTGCTGGTGGACTGCGTGCTTCGATGGGCTATGTTGGGGCAAAAGATCTCGTAGAGTTTCGTAAAAAAGCAACCTTTGTTCGTATTACCAATGCAGGACTCCATGAAAGTCATACGCATGATGTTTCCATTACGCGGGAGAGTCCAAACTATCGGGGCCCCGTTTGAAGGAATAAGAGCTTAGCGTCATATCGCATAAATATAAAATATTCCAAGAACAAGAAAGAGAAACGGTTCTTTTTTATGTTTATGATTTGGTATAATAATCCAGAAAAGGAAAGAACTAGAGGCTAAAACTCTAATTCTTTCTATTAAGATTTGTGTGAAGTAAATTATATAAAGTTAAAACTAACTTTTTGTTGTCTTACGTTCCGTCTTTGACGCACGTTGGCGATTGTTTGTCTGATCACCTTGGACGGATTTCTTTCCATTGTTTGAGGGCATTGTATTGTGGCGACTTTTAGATGAAGTTGTTTTTCCATTATTATAAGTCATTATTTTCTCCTTTTAAATTGTCTGGCAGTTGCCAGTATGGTAAAAACGGTCATGCCAAATAGTGGTTCCAAGCATTTTTTAAAAAGTTAATTTTTTATTGAGAATAAGATGCGTCTGTTTCATCTTTTTAGAAGCTTTTTCTATTTTTCAGAGGAATAATATTTTCAAGATGGAAGATTTTTGATTGTTTCTGTTGTTTATATAGGTTGAGAAAATTTCATTTTACGCAATAATTAAAGAGTATAATACATGGCAAAAAGAAGTTCTTTATGGATGGCAGTGTATCTTTTAGCGTAAGAGGATTGTATGTGTTTTAGAAGGATAAAAAACCAATGGGCAGAAAATGAAAGGAAAAATCTAAATACACTCAATTGGATTTTATAAAGCAGTACACTCAGAACATTTTAAAAGTGAATGTAAATTTTTGCTAGCCTTAAACAGGTTTCATTGGCAACAAGAAGATAATATTATTTTTTTAATAGTTTAGAATTTTAGGATTTTAATGGGAGAAACGAATGCGATTAGGTGGGCGTTGTGCCGCAGCAATAGATGTTCTCAAAGAGATAGAAATGAGGCATCGCCCCGTAGGAGAAGCTTTAAAGGATTGGGGGCTTTCTCATCGCTTTGCAGGGGCAGGTGATCGTGCAGCCATTGGTACAATTGTTTATGATGTTTTAAGACGACGATATTCTTTACAATGGCGTATGGAGAGTGATGATATTCGGGATATTGTTTTTGCATCCTTATTAGATACTGGAAAAATGACGCTGGAGCAAATTGACAGTGTGTTAGTAGGAGATCGATTTGCTCCACAGTTATTAGAGGACAAACAGCGCCAATCGTGGCAAAGGAGGCAATTAGTGGATGCACCAGATTACATTCGTGGTGATATTCCTCAATGGTGTCAAGCACATCTTTGTCCTTTATTTGGTGAGAAGTGGATCGCTGAAGCTGCTGGGTTAGCAACGCGTCCTTCTTTAGACATACGGGTAAATAGCCTCAAGGCAACACCAGAAAAGGTGTTGAAAGAGTTAGCAAAGATAAAACTTCAGTCTTTTCCATGGTTTCGGCAAGCTTTAAGAATTGCACCGATTGAAAAGTTTGATCGCCATCCCAATGTCCAAGTTGAACCAGCTTTTCAAAAAGGGCATTTTGAAATACAGGATTTAGGGTCTCAAATTGTTGCTCATCTTGTGGAAGCACAAGAAAGCATGCAGGTATTAGATTATTGCGCAGGTGCTGGGGGCAAAACATTAACTTTAGCTTCCGATATGAACAATCGTGGGCAAATTTATGCTTATGATTCTGATAAAGCGCGCTTAGCGCCTATTTTTGATCGTCTTCGACGCGCGGGTGTTCGTAATGTACAAACACGAGCACAAAAAGAAGAATTAAAGCCATTAATAGGCCAGATGGATAGAGTTTTGTTAGATGCCCCCTGTAGTGGGTCAGGAACATGGCGTCGTCGTCCAGATGCGAAATGGCGTTTAACATTAGCGCAGGTAAAACAACGCCAAACAGAACAGAGAGCTATTTTAAATGAAGCGATAGATTATCTTAAGCCAAATGGGCGCTTAGTCTATATTACTTGTTCTCTTTTTGCAGATGAAAATGAGGAACAAATTTCCCATTTTCTTCAACAACATTCTCATTTTTATCCAATAGATATGCAGGCACTTTGGCAGAAACATTTTAGTTTTTCTTCTGTACAACCAGTCTTTTCAAATTATGGATTGACTTTATCGCCCGCAACAACACAAACAGATGGTTTCTTTTTATCTGTGTTGCAAAAAAAACATTGATCCATATTTTTGCATTTTTTATCATAAATTTTATGAGAATAATCTTTTTCCTAAGAAAACAGGCTTGTGAAAAGAGAAAGATTGAATCATAACTCTCATAAGTTCTCTTTTACAATTGTTGATTGGTTTTCTATGAGCATATCACATCCAGACACTGTTCTTATTATTGACTTTGGTTCACAAGTAACACAACTTATTGCGCGACGAGTACGAGCAATGGGGGTATATTGTGAAATTGTTCCTTTTCAATTGGCTTTAGACGCTGTCCGCCGTATAAATCCTCAAGCTATTATTTTATCCGGAAGCCCTTATTCCGTTATTGATGAAGGGTCGCCGCGTGCTCCAATGGAAATTTTTGAGGCCGGTATTCCGATTCTTGGTATTTGTTATGGTGAGCAAGTCATGTGTGTTCAGCTTGGAGGAAAGGTTGAAGCAGGACGTGAGCGTGAATTTGGGCGTGCTTTTTTGGAAATCCAAGAGAAGAGTGCCTTTTTTGATGGAGTGTGGGAAAAAGGTTCTCATTATCAAGTATGGATGAGTCACGGTGACCGTGTGGCAGCTTTACCAGAAGGTTTTCGTGTCATAGGAACCTCAAAAGGTGCTCCCTATGCGGCTATTGCCGATGAGAAAAGACATTTTTATGCGGTACAGTTTCATCCTGAAGTTATCCATACACCGGATGGTACAAAACTTTTGCAAAATTTTATTCATAAGATCTCTGCTATTAAAGGCAATTGGTCAATGGCTTCTTATCGGAAGCAAGCAATTGCGACAATACAAGAAAAAGTTGGGAAAAGTCGTGTGATTTGTGGTCTTTCAGGTGGGGTAGATTCATCTGTTGTAGCGGTGCTTCTTCATGAAGCCATAGGAGATCAATTAACATGCATTTTGGTTGACCATGGATTGATGCGTAAGAATGAGGCTCAGGAAGTTCTTACATTATTCCGCGATCACTATAACATAGAGCTTATTCACGTTAATGCTGCCGATATATTTCTTAATGCTTTAGAAGGGGTGACAGATCCAGAAAAAAAGCGCAAAACGATAGGGTGCCTTTTTATTGAAGTTTTTGAAGAGGAAACGAAAAAGATAGGAGGTGCAGAGTTTTTAGCGCAAGGAACACTTTATCCAGATGTTATTGAGAGTGTCTCAGTCATTGGTGAATCGGTAACCATTAAAAGCCATCATAATGTGGGGGGGTTACCGGAACAGATGAATATGAAACTTGTAGAACCGTTGCGTGAGCTTTTTAAGGATGAGGTTCGCTCGCTAGGGCGAGAGTTAGGGCTGCCAGAGCAGTTTATTGGTCGCCATCCTTTCCCAGGTCCCGGCCTTGCAATTCGGTGTCCAGGTGCCGTAACACGCGAAAAATTGGAAATTTTACGTGAAGCAGATTCCATTTATCTTGAGGAAATCCGTAAGGCTGGTCTTTATGATGAAATTTGGCAAGCTTTTGCTGTTCTTCTTCCTGTCCAGACTGTTGGAGTGATGGGGGATAGTCGCACGTATGAATTTGTTTGTGCGCTTCGCGCTGTCACATCTGTCGATGGAATGACCGCTGATTTTTATCCCTATGATATGGCATTTTTAAGTAAGACAGCATCACGTATTATTAACGAAGTTAGAGGGATTAATCGTGTTGTTTATGATGTAACCTCCAAGCCCCCTGGTACCATTGAATGGGAATAATTGAAATAAAGGATAAGCTTTTTAAGAATAAAATATCATGGAGGGTTTGATATTGAGAAAAATGGAGAAAAAATAATTGTGCATTCTCATATGATATAAAGCTTTATCTGGAAATTTGTCCGCTAATCTCATTGAGAGCCAATGTCATTTAAAATTGACCAATATCATTTAAGACGAAGAAGTGTGAAATTTGCATGTATGAGAAAAAAATTGTTGCACACCGTGGTGGCGCTCATCTTTATCCTGAAAATACCCTTTCGGCATTTAATAACGCTATAGCGTTAAATATTGATGAAATTGAATGCGACGTTCATTTACTGAAAAGCGGTGAAGTGGTTGTTTTTCACGATTTTGGTTTAGATCAATTGGTTGGCAAAAAGGGGTATATTCATGACATTGATAATGAAACACGCAAACAACTTTGCGTGAAAGGAAGTCGAGAAGCCCCCCCTTTATTAGAAGAAGTGCTTGATCTTTTAGCACCAACCAATGTTGGTTTGCATCTTGAAATCAAAACATGTGGTGAAGTGGAGCGTGAAACAATATTATCCCAAAAAGCGCTTGCACTCATAAAAAGTAGAAATTTATCAGAACGGGTTTCTGCCATTAGTTTTGATCCTTTGGTCCTTCGTCCTTTTATTGAAGCAGGCATACCATCTGGTCCATGCATTGATAATTTTGAAAGTGATATGTATCGCCATTTTTCTGAATGGAAACAATTGGGGTATTCTGATTTAAGTTTAGATGGTTCCATTGCCTCACAGGATTTTATTGAAGCAGCGCTTGAAGCTGGTTTTACTGTAGGGGTATGGACAATCAACGGAAAAGTTCGGTTATCACATTGGCTTAATATGCCTGTACATTACATTACGACAGATCAACCGGATCTTGCATTGCAATTGCGTACACAAAGGTAAAAAAATATACTTCTACAAAATCACTGTCCCTTCATAAAGCTAGCCTCATGAAAAAAAGTAGGAAGTGTTTTCTTTTGCGCAATAATAACACGTTGATTTTTAATAATCACTCAATATTTTTTATATTGAGTGAGAGCTCTTAATATCAAAAGATTTTCTCACTTCAAATTTTTTACAATGAATCAAGAAAAATCATTCATTTGCATATTACGAGCGGGATTGGTGTGTGGATAAAAAGCTATTGAAAAAAAATAAAATATTCATTTAAACTCTCTTAAAAGCAAGGCTTAGTGAAGGATGAGGGGAATCGTATGATGGTGTCGTTTTGCACCTTTATCAAGTGTAAAAATGATGGTTTAGAAAAAGTCTAATATACTTTAACAGAGGGTTTTATGACTTATTATAAGACGCTATCATGAAATGGGTGTAGATGGATTGAAAGATTTTTTACGGCATGGAAATTGGTTATACAATATCATGCTGTTTTGCATGAGGGGGGTGATTCCATTACAGAGAAGGAGACAATTAAGCACTTCAAAATGATTTTCTTAATTTGGAAAAAATTCTATTCATCTCTTTGTTAAATTTAGTAGCAACATTATTTTAAAGTTATAAACTGAGAATTATAAGAAAAATAGTATAAAGAATAACAATTATTTTTTTAAAAAAGTAAATCCAGATATTATAGATATTACAAAAGTCATGAAATGATATTGACGATCTATATCTTTTTACTTATTGCATTTTTTATTTAAGTCATTTCATTTTTTTCAGATAGTTACAACCCCGTATCTTTTTAAAGCATAAGAAAGCTTATAAAAGAAAACGAATAAATCTAGACAAATTCATTTGACCTTTTTGTGGTTCCTGTTTAAATGGAAGAATGTATTTCGGAAATAAAACTATCATAGCATTTTCATGTGTAATACTATAAATCTAAGGGTAGTTTGTATTTCATCACTTCAGAAAGGGTAGACCATGAGTCGTTTTTATCTTTCCATAGCGGCCACGGTTGCTATCATAATGTCCGCAGCTGGAATAACAGCGAGTTTTGCGCAGACAAAGATCAGCTTTTGGCATTCTATGAGTGGTGAAGTAGGAAAGCAAACTGAAAGTCTCATTAACGATTTTAATGCAAGTCAATCTGAATATAAAGTTGTGCCTTCATTTCGCGGTGAGTATGAAGAGGGGTTGATTTCACTCATTGCAGCATTTCGTGGAAAAAAACAGCCCGTTCTTGCTCAGATTTATGACGTTGGTACTGGAACTATGATGGCTGCAAAAGGTGCAATTTATCCATTTTATCAACTTATGGCTGACACAAAACAGGAATTCGATCCTGCCGATTATTTTCCTGCTATTAGTGGTTATTATTCAGATAAACAGGGCCGTATGGTCTCTATGCCATTCAATATTTCAACACCAATCCTTTATTACAACAAAGATATCTTTAAAAAAGCAGGACTTGATCCAGAACAGCCTCCTAAAACATGGCAAGATATAGAAGGTTTTTCTAAAAAAATTCTTGAAACTAAAGCGGCAGCGTGTGGTTTTACAATGGCTTATGCAGCTCAATGGATTGGTGTCGAGAATTTTTCAGCGTTGCATAACGTTCCTTTTGGAACGAGAGAAAATGGCTTTAAAGGACTTGATTCAGAACTTACATTTAATGGACCTTTACAAGTACGTATGTGGACAGATCTAAAAAGGTGGTCTGATCAAGGTATTTTCCGCTATGGTGGTCCTGCGGGCGCATTAGATGCAGCACCAATGTTTATGGCACAAAATTGTGCAATTTTTATACAATCTTCAGGATCACATGCTGGCATTGTTTCTGAAGCTCAGTTTAATGTGGGCGTTGGTATGCTACCATACTATAAGGATGTAGAAGGAGCGCCGCAAAATTCAGTTGTTGGAGGCGCTTCTATTTGGACGTTTAAAGGGCATACGCCAAAGGAATATGCTGGAGCAGCTGCTTTTCTTAAGTTTCTTTCAAAAACAGAAAACCAGGCAAAATGGCATCAGAAAACAGGGTATCTTCCAACAACAAAAGCAACTTATGAATTGAGCAAAGAACAACATTTCTATGAAAAAACGCCAGGGGCTGATATCGCTATCAAACAGATCAATCTTAATCCGCCAACAATTAACTCGAAAGGGATAAGATTTGGTAATTTACCACAAATCCGTACCATTCTTGATCAGGAGTTGGAAGCTGTTCTTAGTGGTTCAAAAACACCGAAAGATGGTTTGGATGAGACCGTTGAGCGTGGAAATAAACTCTTGCGTGAATTTGAGAAATCTAATCGTTAATTTGTTTTTTTGTTAAACATTCAAAGACTCAACAAAAACAGTTGAGTCCTTTTTGTTTATCTTTTTAAAGTCTCTACATTTAAAGAGCCCTACGAATGCAAGAAAAATATGCATATTTTAAAAATAGTCTCCTTTCTTACGGACTGCTTTTTCCTCAGCTCCTTGTGACGTTTTTGTTTTTCTTTTGGCCAGCCGCTCAAGCCATAAAATCATCCTTTGAACGTGAAAATCCTTTTGGCTTTACAACAACTTTTATTGGTCTTGAAAATTATCTAACCGTTCTTTCTGATCCTACTTATCGGCAATCACTTCTTACAACCGTAATATTTTCCATCTCTGTTACTGTCGTTTCAATGACAATATCACTTCTTTTAGCTGTTTGTGTTGATCGTGTTGTTCGTGCAAAAAAGGCTTATACAATTCTTTTGCTTTGGCCTTATGCTGTTGCTTCAGTATTGGCTGGTATATTATGGTTGTTTATCTTTCATCCCACCATTGGGATTATTCCTTTTCTTCTCGAAAAAATAGGAGTGCTATGGAATTATCGTGTTAATGGCACCCAAGCGATGATTCTTATTGTTATTGCGGCTAGTTGGAAACAGATTGCTTACAATTTTCTCTTTTTTCTTACAGGTCTTCAGTCCGTTCCGCGTTCTCAAATAGAAGCAGCAGCCATTGATGGTGCTGGTCCCTTTAAACGATTTTGGACTGTAGTCTTTCCGCAAATTTCACCAACGACATTTTTCCTTCTTATCGTCAATATCAATTATGTTATGTTTGATACTTTTGGTATTATTGATAACACAACTTCTGGGGGGCCTGCGCGTGCAACGAACATCCTCGTCTATAAAGTATATGACGATGGTTTTAGAAATCAGATAATCGGTGTATCAGCAGCACAATCAACAATACTGATGTTGATGGTTATTGTCTTAACCTTTATCCAGTTTCGCTGGATTGAGCGTCGTGTACAATATTAGGAAATAAATTATGGTTGAAAATCGCCCTATTTTGAAATTTCTAACCCATATCACTCTCATTATTGGCATTATCATTATTTGTTTTCCAGTTTATGTTGCTATCATTGCATCAACACATAGTTCAGCAGCATTTAATTCAGGGACACTTCCTCTTTTACCTGGGGGACACGCTCTGGAAAATTATAAAATAATCTTTGGTAACGGCCTTTCACAGCGTGGTTTACCCAATCTGTGGCCACTTTTAATGAATTCACTTATTATGGCTTTTGGGATTAGTATTGGAAAAATTATTATTTCACTTTTGTCTGCTTATGCAATTGTCTACATGCGTTTTCCTTTCCGAAAAATTGCTTTTGTTCTTATTTTTGTTACATTGATGCTTCCTGTCGAAGTTCGTATTCTGCCAACCTATGTGGTTGTTGCGAAATTGGGAATGATTAACACCTATAGTGGAATGATTATTCCACTTATTGCATCGGCAACCGCGACATTTTTATTTCGTCAGTTTTTTTTGACTGTTCCAGATGAACTCTTAGAGGCAGCACGTGTTGATGGTGCAGGACCATTCAAATTTTTTAAGGATATTCTTCTTCCTCTTAGTAAAAGTAATATCGCTGCTTTATTTATCATTATGTTCATTTATGGATGGATACAATATCTCTGGCCTCTTATCATCACAACGGATCAAGATCATCAAACAATCCTTATTATTTTAAAACAGCTTGTTGTCGAATCACTACAACATGATCCTCAATGGAATATCCTCATGGCAGTATCGGTTATTGCTATGGTACCGCCTGTTCTTGTTGTTATCTTCATGCAGCGGCTTTTTATCAAAGGCCTTATTGAAACGGAGAAGTAATTGTGGCCATAATTCAGTTATCAAATATAAAAAAACGGTATGACAATGGCATTCTGGTCATTGATGACTTGAACTTAACGGTTGCTGATAAAGAACTTCTTGTTCTTGTTGGTCCTTCAGGATGTGGAAAATCAACCTTATTACGTATTATTGCAGGACTTGAACAAGTCACCTCAGGGGAACTATGTATTGATAACGAACGCATCAATGATCGTGAACCAGCCGATCGTGATATTGCTATGGTTTTTCAGAATTATGCTCTTTATCCCCATATGACAGTTCGTGGAAACTTAGAATATGGTCTTAAAAATCGTAAAACGCCTAAAGAAGAAATAAAAAAACGCATCGCACATGCTGCAAAGCTTTTGGAGATAGAACCATTTCTTGATCGTAAACCACGACAATTATCAGGAGGACAACGCCAGCGTGTTGCAATGGGACGTGTCATTGTACGTCAACCCCGTGTTTTTCTCTTTGATGAACCTCTTTCAAATCTTGATGCAAAATTACGGGCGCAAATGTGTATTGAGATAAAAACGCTACAGCGTTCATTAGGAACAACCAGCCTCTATGTTACGCATGATCAACTAGAAGCCATGACATTAGCTGATAGAATAGTCGTTTTGAATAAAGGCACTATCGAGCAAATTGGAACACCAATGGAAATTTATGATACTCCAGCAACCATATTTGTTGCCGATTTTATTGGTTCTCCTCCGATGAATTTTCTTGATCGTCATGTCCTAGAACAACATTTAGGGCATTCCTTTTCTTATAGTGAAGAAACTGATCTTTTAGCTTTCAGGCCAGAAATAATCTTATTGGGCGAACACCTAGATAAAGGACCTGTCTTTCACACACAAATTGAACTTATTAAGCCTATTGGAACAGGTTGCCATGTTTTAACGCGTTGGAATAATATGATTTTTACGATTGAAATAAAAGAACGCTTGACACACGACCATGGTCAAAAATTAAGTTTCACTGTCGCTCATCAAGACTTTCATACCTTTAAAAAAAACACGGGAAAGCGGACAAGGAATAAGTAAACATTCATCGATGTGATAAGACTTTTTTATGCATGCATCATGATAATGTTATGTTCTCCCCCTCTCGATTACATTCGCAAAATTAAAGTGTGATCGATGAGATTAAAAAAATTAAAAGTTTTTGTAATGATGCATTGCGACATGACACGAGAATGCTAAAATACTCATATAAAGAAATTCTATATTTTTATGCTCTATAAAAAGGATATTATTTTTAAACATAAAAGTTTTTTTCATTTAAATTAATAGCGATAATAATTTATTAATCATATTTTTTCTGATTTAAAAAGTCTCTTATCATAAACTTTTTGATGGAATAATTTATATGTCTTATAAAGAATGAATAAGAACAATAGAGAGATAAAATTATTCTCAAATGGTGGCGTCGGGTCGCCTATATCTTTAGCTTTGATCGGTGATATAAAAAGTCCATTTTAATTATAAAAAACAGGACGGTGTTCTGAATAGCTTGTACAAAAATAGGTACGTTCTGCTTAACGAGAATAGATTGATTTAGTATGATAATTCACTTTTTTTGTATTGCGTGAGCATCTTAAGTACCGTATGATTTTCTCATTCTAAAACTGCTCCATGTTGAATCAATCAAAACCATTCGCTTGGCCTTTACAAGCAGGAAAAGCCATGTGGATAAAAAACTATTAAGAAAAGACTTAAAATAAAATGTCTCTTATGAAATAGTCTGGATGCAAGGGCTATAAATAATATCCACGAGCTGGCAAATCGTGTGATGGTGCCTGCTTTCTTCTTCATAAATGTAAAGATGGGGGCTCAATGGATTTCTCTATACCATTACCATTTGTGGGCGCCGTTGCGAAATAGATTCGGGTACATTAAGAAATGTCTTTTAGCATCGTCTTTTTAATTTAGCATTATGGTTTAAAAAAATATCTGAGGCAATGTCTCCTAAATAATGAAGATTACGCATTGGCGCGCATTTTTGTTTATCACATTCTTTGAATAGAATCGTGCCCCTCATACACAACAAAATGTCCTAACCAAAATGCTATTGGGGCGCCAATTTACGCACTTGTTTTTAAAACCATTTTTCAAGGGTATTCCAATCTATTTTTTATGCAATCATCTGAGTGCTATCACATAAAATCCATTGAGAATTGCCACCTTTATGCTTATACAACGAAGTGCAGATGGGTGTCATTATACGCTCTGCCATTCTCTAATGTTGCGACAGGTGTTGTCTTGAGACTCTTTATAAGAGGGCATTTTTTCAAGTGTTTTATCCGTACACTAATCCTAATTGTATGTCATAAGTGGGAGCTGCTGTGTAGATAAAACACTAAAAAAATACAAATGCTTTTTATGAATTGTTTCAAGTGTCGAGAAGTATAGCAAAAGAAATTTTGAAAATAGAATAATAGTGTTTGCGGTTTGGGCACCATGAGGTAATAAATCCACTTATGATCTTATCTATCTGGATATCTATCGAGTATAATTTTTTTCTGTAAAATTAACTTTATTTCATATCATTGTTATCAATTATGGATATTGGATCTCGTTGTTAATATAATAATAAGCCTCTGATTTTATGAATTTTTTAATGTTTTGTGATGGCATCAATGATGGTATTCACATTATGCTCCATCATATCAAGATAAGTTGCGGCAGGGCCGTTTTCATTTGACAATGCATCAGAATAAAGTGTTCCACCAATTTTCAAACCTGTTTCTTTTGAAATTTGTTTGATGAGACGGGGATTAGAGATATTTTCAACGAACAATGCTGCTGCCTTATTCGCTTTAATTTGTTTGATAAGTTGAGCTACATCAGCTGCGGTTGCTTCAGCTTCTGTTGAAGCGCTTTGGGGGGCAAGGATAGTGAAGCCATATTCTTTGGCAAAATAGCCAAAAGCATCATGAGATGTGATAATGGTACGTTTATCTTGAGGGATGGTAGCGATTTTTGTTTTTAGGGTATTTTGTGCTGTTTGAAGCTTTTTGATGTAGGTTTCGGCATTTTTATTGTAGCGCGTACAAGATTGTGGATCAATTTTGCAAAAAGCAGCGGCGATATTTTTCACATAGATTTCGACATTGGGAATTGTTTGCCAAGCATGCGGATCAATAACGCCGTGATGGTGGTGATGGGCGTCATGTTCTTGATTTTTCATTTCGAGGGGGGGAATGTTAGCACTAACCTCGACAAGAAGTGCTTTTGTACCGCTAGCTGTGATGAGACGGTCAATGAATCCTTCTAAATGAAGCCCGTTGATAAAAATAATCTGAGCGTTTCTAAGAGCTTGAGCATCATGAGGCGTAGGTTCATAAGTGTGGGTGTTTGCATTGGGGCCTACAAAAGTGGTTATAGAGATATTGTTGCCTCCTACATTTTTTACGAGATCAGCAAGAATAGAAAAGCTTGTAACAACTTTTATTTTATTGTGTGCAGAAGCAGAAAAAGGATAAAGGGCAAACAATAAAGTACCAAGCAGAATAAATTTTTGAGTAAGCTTAAGCATAATTTTTCCTTAAAGTGAGGAAGTATAAAAGAGGTGAGGAAACCATGCGACAATAAAACCACGTGGGCTTATGAGGCAGGAAATGAGGTAAATAAATCCTGCGGCAATGATGATAGCAGGGCCTGAGGGAAGTGAGAGATGAAAAGAAAGCAGGAGACCACATACGCTAGAAATGATGCCAAAAAGAGTGGAAAGTACGCAAATAGGGACTAAGCGTGAAAACCAAAAACGGGCTGTAATCGCTGGAATCATCATAATGCCAACGGAAAGTAATGTTCCTAGGGATTGAAAGCCCCCAACCAGATTCAATACCACAAGTCCAAGCAATGAAATATGAATATATTTACTCAATGGAGAGAGTGATTTAAAAAAGAGGGGATCAACGCTTTCTAAGACGAGCGCACGCCAGAGAATAAAAAGGCTGCAGAGTGTGATCAACATGATGGTGGTGATCAACCAAAGAGCCTGTGTATCAATTGCAAGAACAGATCCAAATAAGAGATGAAGAAGTTCAATGGTTGAATTTTTCAGTGAGATAATAATGACACCTGCTGCGAGTGCAATAAGATAAAAGACGGTCATAGATGCATCTTCTTTCTGAAAGCTATTTCGTGAAATTAAAACAGTTGCTAAAGCAACAATAATGCCAGCGAAAATACCACCAAGTGTCATAGATATAAGGGAGAAGCCGCAAATGAGAAAGGCAGTTGCAACACCAGGAAGAATGGCATGAGAAATAGCGTCTCCTGTTAAACTCATTCCACGGAGCATCAAAAATACACCAACAGGACAAGCGCTAATAGAAAGGAGAATAGAGCCGATAAGGGCGTTTTGCATAAAATGGAAATCAACAAAGGGGGCAAGAAAAAATGCATACACGTCTTATTACCTAAGAAAGAGAGAATCATTGATAGGAGGGAGATGCTTTTGCATACGAATACACAAAGAGTCGGAGGAGAGGGGGGGCATAATGTGGTGAATGATGTTGTCGAGAAGCTGTGTTGTTTCTCCATAAAAGGCGTTTTGTTGATGAATTTGAATCATTTGAGGAAAAAATTCTTGCACGACGAGAGGGTCATGGAGTGCTGTGAGAACTGTGCGACCTTGCTGTTTCCAGTCCGTGATCAGTGCAAGAAGGTCTTTTTGAGTATTGCGATCGATACCATTAAAAGGTTCGTCAAGCAGGATAATATCGGCATCTTGTACAATGATACGTGCAAAAAGAGCGCGTTGTAATTGCCCACCTGATAATATTTCAAGTGAACGGGTGGCGAGAGCTGTGAGTCCAACCATCTCAAGCGCATTCTGAATCTTAGAATCATAAGGGCGTTGGTTTTTCCACAACCCACAAAAAGACCATAATCCTGTTTTAACAAGTGCTTTCACATCAATGGGAAATGTTTGGTCTATATCACATTGCTGAGCAAGATAAGCAATGCGGTTTTTTTGGGGGTTTATAATTTTTCCCTTAAGAGGTTTAATTAATCCGGCGATAGCCTTTAGCAATGTTGATTTTCCAGCACCGTTATCGCCTGTTATTGCGACCAATGAACCCGCTTTTAACTTTGCTGAAAAGTCCTTGATCGCTATTCTATTCCTATAACCTAATGTTGTCTTTTTAAAGTGCAGATCCATAACTTATACCATCTTTGCTTATTATTTGAGAAACTATGTAATAACATAACGTTTGTCAACAAGATGTTATATTATTACATAGTTGTGAGGGATGACTATTTTAGTGGGAAGATCGTGGACAATTCAAAATAATGGTCGAATTCTCCTTGACGAAAGAGGAAGAGTATATACTATATATAGTATCAAAATGATTGGCGATTCTGAATAAGCACAAGAGAGGGTATTTAGTGTGTTTCGTCTAGTGTCTAAGTTATTTCCAATGTTATCGTAAGAGTTTGTTGAGCAAGAGTGTGGTGATGTTTTTGCTCGAGTATCTCTTTTGGAAGGGTTTCCTTTCGTTTTTGTAATTGATTTTTGCCGTAAAAGAGTAAAACAAGAACTCTTGAAAGCGGTGGTTTAGAACGTTAGTTTTTTAGACAGCAGGAGGGAATTGTAATGCGACCAAAAGATTTTATAACTGGGGTTGTCCATTTAAGTTGTAGAACAATCGCTTATTCTCATCACAGTCTTTAAAGTTACTTGATGAGGGATTCTGTTATGTTCAGAAAGTTGTGTGCTATTTGAAAATAATCACACGTTTTGCGTACGATTTCTGTTGTTTGTTATTCTTGAGTACCTATAAAATTATTAGATTGACTCTTTTAGGGTTGATTGTTTTGAATTGTGAAAGTTGAAGAAAATGTCGATCACTATTTATAGCAAACCATCTTGTGTCCAATGTGATGCTACATGCCGCGCTTTTGATGCAAAAGGCATTCATTATCGTGTTGTTGATATTTCCTGTGATGAACAAGCATACAGTTTTGTTCAGTCTCTTGGGTATCGTCAGGTTCCTGTCGTTGTTTGTGGTGAGAATCATTGGTCGGGTTTTAGACCAGATATGATTAGTGGTCTTTGTGCTTAATGGGGCTTATTGTTTATTATTCGAGTGCAACGGGTAATACAGAACATTTTGTCTCGCAGCTTGGTCAACGACTCTTCAAAATTGATAAAAGAAAGCCCTCTGCATTCGTTGGTGAACCTTATGTACTGGTTATTCCTACCTATGCAGATGGTGAAGGAAGAGGGGCGGTGCCGAAAGCCGTTATTCATTTTCTTAATGAAGCTGAGAACCGCAAATTAATTCGTGGTGTCATTGGTGGTGGGAATCGTAATTTTGGTCGCTATTATAATTTAGCCAGTAAGATCATTGCTGAGAAATGTTGTATACCTTGCCTTTATCATTTTGAGCTGCGTGGAACTGATGAAGACGTTATTTGTGTAAAAAAGGGATTGGAAAGATTTTGGAAACAATTGGTATAGAACAATCGCAGAAACCAGATCAGATTACGGATTATCATGCGCTGAATGCAATGCTTAATCTTTATGATGAAAATGGTCATATTCAATTTGATATGGATCGGCTTGCCGCACGGCAATATTTTCTTCAACATGTTAATCAAAATACAGTTTTTTTTCATAACCTGAAGGAAAAAATAGATTACTTAATAGAGGAAGGTTATTATGAAAAAGCTTTATTTGAGCTTTATGATTTTTCTTTTATTAAAAAGCTTTTTAAACGTGCTTATGCATTTAAATTTCGTTTTCCTACCTTTTTAGGCGCATTTAAGTATTATACCAGCTATACACTAAAGACTTTTGATGGAAAGCGTTATCTTGAACGTTATGAAGATCGTATCTGTCTTGTGGCTTTATATTTGGCACAAGGAAATAAGGCTCTTGCTGAAAGTTTTGTGGATGAGATTATTACAGGACGTTTTCAACCAGCAACACCAACATTTTTAAATGCTGGAAAAAAACAACGTGGTGAATTGGTTTCATGTTTTTTGCTCCGTGTTGAAGATAATATGGAATCGATAGGTCGTGCGATTAATTCGGCTTTGCAGCTTTCAAAACGCGGTGGAGGTGTGGCACTTTGTTTAACCAATTTGCGGGAGGCTGGAGCGCCAATTAAGCAAATAGAAAATCAATCATCCGGTGTTTTACCGGTAATGAAACTCTTGGAAGATTCTTTTTCTTATGCCAATCAACTTGGGGCACGGCAGGGGGCTGGCGCTGTTTATTTGCATGCACATCATTTAGATATTATGAAGTTTTTGGATACAAAGCGTGAAAATGCTGATGAAAAAGTCAGAATTAAAACGCTTTCGCTTGGTGTGGTTATTCCTGATATTACTTTTGAGCTTGCTCGGAATAATGAGGATATGTATCTTTTCTCATCTTATGATATTGAGCGTGTGACAGGTAAACCCTTTAGCGATATTTCTTTAACGGAGCATTATCGCTCTTTTGTTGATAATGCAAAGATTCGGAAGAAGAAAATAAGTGCACGTGTTTTTTTTCAGACATTGGCAGAAATTCAATTTGAATCTGGGTACCCTTATATTTTATTTGAGGACACTGCTAATCGATCGAATCCAATCGCTGGACGCATAAGTATGAGCAATTTATGTTCAGAAATTTTACAGGTAAGTGAGGCGAGTGAGCTAGAGACAGATTTAACCTATCGCACAATTGGAAGTGATATATCCTGTAATCTTGGATCAATGAATATTGCCAAAGCCATGGAAAGTTCTGATTTCGGACAGACCGTAGAATCTGCTGTTCGTGCTCTTACTGCAGTTTCGGATATGAGTAATATTGCTTGCGTGCCTTCCATTGCGAAAGGCAATGCTGAAAGTCATGCGATTGGTTTGGGACAGATGAATTTGCATGGGTTTCTAGCGCGTGAGAAGATCTATTATGGTTCTCCAGAAGCCATTGATTTTACTAATATCTATTTTTATATTGTGACATATCATGCCATACGGGCTTCCAATTTAATCGCGTGCGAACGTCAAGAAATGTTTGCAGGGTTTGAAAAATCAGCTTATGCAGATGGACGTTTTTTCGAAAAATATATTGAAAAAGAATGGAAACCGCAATTTGCGCTTGTACAAGAGCTTTTTACACGGAACAATATTATTATTCCAGATCAAAAAGATTGGCAGGAACTCAAGAAGCGCGTTATTGAATACGGGCTTTATAATCGCAATTTACAGGCGGTTCCCCCTACGGGATCTATTTCCTATATTAATCATGCCACTTCTTCTATTCATCCAATTGCTTCAAAAATTGAAATTCGCAAAGAGGGGAAAATTGGGCGCGTTTATTATCCCGCTCCTTATATGGATAATACGAATTTGAATTTTTACCAAGATGCCTATGAGATTGGTCCTGAAAAAATTATAGATACCTATGCTGCTGCAACACAGCATGTTGATCAAGGTCTTTCATTGACACTATTTTTTCCGGATACTGCTACCACACGTGATATTAATCGCGCACAAATCTATGCCTGGAAAAAGGGTATAAAGAGTATTTATTATGTTCGACTGCGGCAAGTAGCATTGAGTGGAACAGAAGTTGATGGCTGTGTTTCGTGCAGTTTATAGGAGATCATCATATGACAAAGATTACAACCAAAAATCCTGTTGTGTCTGCTGTTAATTGGAATCGATTACACGATGAGAAAGATCTTGAAGTATGGAACCGCTTAACTGGAAATTTTTGGTTGCCTGAAAAAGTTCCGCTTTCTAATGATATTCCCTCATGGTCAAGCTTAACGGATGAAGAACGTAAATTAACGATTCGTGTTTTCACAGGATTAACGCTTCTAGATACAATTCAAAACACGGTAGGAGCTATTTCATTGCTTGCTGATGCGATAACAGAGCATGAGGAGGCTGTTTTGACGAATATTGCCTTTATGGAAGCGGTTCATGCACGTTCTTATTCCTCTATTTTTTCAACTCTTTGCTCGACGGTAGAAGTCGATGATGCATTTAGATGGTCAGAAGAAAATAGTCATTTACAGAAAAAGGCTAGATTAGTCCTTGAGCGTTATGAAGCAAATGATCCACTCAAGAAAAAAATTGCTTCGACTTTGCTGGAAAGCTTTTTATTTTATTCTGGTTTTTATTTGCCCATGTATTGGGCTAGTCGCGCTAAGTTGACCAATACAGCAGATCTCATTCGACTGATCATTCGTGATGAAGCGGTCCACGGTTATTATATAGGCTATAAATTTCAATTGGGCTTTACAAAGCTTGATGAAGCCAAAAGACAAGAAATCAAAGATTTTGCTTTTAACTTGCTCTTTGACCTTTATAACATCGAGTGCAAATATACTGAAGATCTTTATGATGCCCTTGGATTGACGGAAGATGTAAAAATTTTTCTCCATTATAATGCCAACAAGGCTTTAATGAACTTGGGTTTTGAAGCTCTTTTCCCTCCTGAGGTGTGTCGTGTTAATCCTGCGATTTTGGCAGCTTTATCACCAAACTCTGATGAGAATCATGACTTTTTTTCAGGGGCTGGTTCTTCTTATGTCATTGGCAAGGCGGTTGCGACTACGGATGATGATTGGGAATTTTAATGTTTGCATGCAAACAGAAGTGCGCGGGGTATCCCATTGAGATCTTTGCGCATTTCTAAACATTGAAAGTCATTTTTTTCAAACAAATTGCAGACTTCTTTTTCTTGAGAGTAACCGATTTCAACAGCAATAGTGCCGTTTTCTCTTAAGTAGTTGGCTGATTCATGGGCAAGCTTTCGATAAAAATCAAGCCCATCTTTTCCACCAATAAGAGCACGTAATGGATCATATAAGCGCACTTCTTTTGCAAGTGTTTTGATATCTTTTTCGGGAATATAGGGGGGATTAGAAACAATAAAATCAAAGCGATCTGTGACAGAATCAAACCAATCGCTAAGAAGAGGTGTGAAGCGATGTATGACGTCAGCATTTTTTGCATTTTTTGTAGCCATTTTAAGGGCATCTTCAGAAATATCGACCGCTACTGCATAGGCTTGGGGAATTTGTTTAAGAATGGCAATGGCAATAGCGCCACTTCCTGTTCCCATATCAAGGAGTGTTATTTTTCTCGAATTTTCGAGCTGTTTTTTGAGGTAAGGAAGAACAAGATCGATGAGCGTTTCTGTATCCGGACGGGGTTCTAACGTCTCTCGAGACAATGCGAAGGATATGCCATAAAATTCTCTCATCTCTATAATACGGTAGACGGGTTCGCCTGCAATACGCCGTTGTAGAGCCTGTTCTATTTGTATAATGTGTTCAGAAGACAGATGCATATCTGGTTTAGAAATTCTTGTCGCAGCATTTATTCCTGTTATCCATTCGACGAGTATTTTCGCATCGAGATCAGCTTCCAAAATCCCTTCCGTGCGCAATTTTTCTTGCGCTTGTTGAATGACATTCTTGAAAGAATATTTGCTCAATTATTATCCATTTCCATCAGGAGTGTTGTTTGATGATCTGAGATGAGTGCATGAATGAGCTCATCAAGATCTCCTTCCAAAATGCGATCAAGCTTATACAAGGTCAGATTAATACGATGATCGGTGACGCGTCCTTGTGGAAAATTATAGGTACGAATACGTTCTGAACGATCACCAGAACCAACTTGGCTTTTACGAGAAGCTGAACGTTCACTTTCTGCTTTTTGTCGTTCGATGTCGAATAAGCGTGCCCTTAAAATTTGAAGAGCTCGTGCTCGGTTTTGGTGTTGTGATTTTTCTGCTTGTACGACCATAATTCCTGTTGGAATATGGGTGATACGAACAGCTGAATCTGTTGTATTGACATGCTGTCCTCCTGCTCCAGATGCACGCATTGTATCGATACGAATATCTTCAGGACGGATATCAATATCAATTTCTTCAGCCTCTGGGAGCACTGCAACGGTCGCAGCTGATGTATGGATACGTCCTCCAGTCTCTGTTTCAGGGATGCGTTGCACACGATGGACACCTGATTCATATTTCAATTTAGAAAAGACACCTTTTCCTGAGATGGTAGCAATAATCTCTTTATATCCGCCAAATTCTCCCTCACTGAGTGAAATAACCTCTACTTTCCAATGGTGAGCATGGGCATAACGTTCATACATGCGGAAAAGATCACCGGAAAAAAGTGCTGCTTCTGATCCTCCTGTTCCTGCTCGAATTTCAACAATAGCACTTTTTTCATCAGCAACATCTTTAGGCAAAAGTAGAATCTGCAGTTCTTTTTCAAGTTGCTCTACCTTTTTATAGAGTGATGGTAGCTCTTCTTGGGCAAGATTACGCATCTCTATATCTGTTTGTTTATCGTTGATAATCGTTTCTAATTCTGTAATCTCTCCGTAAAGAGCATTTAATGCGCGTATAGAGGTAATAACGGGTTGTAACTCTGCGTATTCAGAAGCTAATTTGACATATGTTTCAGCATTTGGATTGGTTGTCATTTGGCTTTCAATTATTTCAAAGCGCTTTTCAAGCTGTTTTATGCGATCTTGTGGCAAAGAAACCATGATAATACTAGCCTAATTTTTCATAATACAATTTTTTATAATATTTTGTTGCAACATTTTTTGTTATAATGGTTTTTTTATTATAACACTGGCAATGAATTATCGTATAGCATCATACCAAAAGGGGTAATAGAGCAGAATAACTTTTTTGCCAATGAAATCTATTATATTTTTAAAATAAATTTTTATAAAATTCGATTTATCTGAGATATCTTCATCTTATGGCATATAATCATCTTTTTAAGAGTTTTTTTTTCCGTAAAGTTCAAGACGATGATGAACAATATCATAGCCAAGGGATTTTGCAATTTCCTCTTGCAGTTTTTCAATAACATCAGAATGAAACTCGATAACTTGTCCTGTTTCTATATCAATGAGATGATCATGATGTTGCCCATCTGCTTGCTCAAAACGAGATGGACCACTACTAAAGGTATGGCGGTGAATTGTTYCATTTCCTTCTAATATTTTYATGGTTCGATAAACCGTTGAGAGTGAAATACTCGAATCTATTTTGTTTGCACGCTGAAAAATTTCAAAGGCATTGGGGTGATCATTTGTATCCGTCAAAATATCAAGAATAACACGCCGCTGGCGCGTTACTCTTAAACCAGCTGTGCGCAATTCTTGCTCATAGTCTTGCTTTTTATTCATCGTTCACTGTTTGCTTTTCAAACAAAGGCTCCATGACAGTGTTTGTATTTTTTCTCTGAACCACAAGGACAACGTTCATTGCGTCCAACTTTTCCCCATGTGCTTACATCATTGGGGTCACGGTCTTGTGGATTAACAAACCTATTTTCTTGTGATCGTGCCCATAATGGTGGAGTATTTTCTTGATTTTGATCATTAAAAACAGAAGAATCAGCACCAGTTTGTTCAGGCAGGGACGGATCGGTAGTTTGTTGAATAATTTCAAAGCGCATAAGTTTAGAAGTCACAATCCGGCGCAAATTTCTTAGCATACTTTGAAAGAGTTCAAAAGATTCTGTCTTATACTCATTGAGTGGATCTCGCTGTGCATAACCACGAAAACCCACAACAGAACGCAAATGGTCTAAGCTTACCAGATGTTCACGCCATAACATGTCAATAGTTTCAAGCAATACTGCTTTGTGAAAATAAGCCATAACCTCTGGAGAGTAGCGTTCAGTACGCTCATTTTCAAGTTTTGTAACAGCGTCCAAGATACGCTCTAAAATTTGTTCCTCGGCAATTCCATCTTCTTTTGCCCATTCTCCCACAGGAAGATCAAGGTTAAAGAGTTGTTGAAGTTCTTCTTCAAGAGCTTTTACATCCCATTTTTCAGAATATGTCCCAGACGGAATATAAGTTTCTACAAGATCTTCCACGACTTCATTGCGCATTTCATGGATCATTTCTGATAAATCATCTGCGTTCAAGACCTCCATACGCTGTTCAAAAATAACCTTGCGTTGATCATTCATGACATCATCATATTTTAGCAGGTTTTTACGAATTTCAAAGTTCCGTGCTTCGACCTTTTTTTGTGCTTTTTCAAGGGCTTTATTAATCCATGGATGGATAATGGCTTCATTTTCTTTCAATCCAAGTTTTTGCAACATACCATCCATACGGTTGGAGCCGAAGATACGCATAAGATCGTCTTGAAGAGAGAGAAAAAATTTTGAACGGCCAGGATCTCCTTGGCGACCCGAACGTCCACGAAGCTGGTTATCAATACGACGGCTTTCATGACGTTCAGTCGCGATAACGTAAAGTCCCCCAGCTGCTAAAGCTTTTTCTTTAAGTTGTTTGACATCTTTTTTGATTTCTTCAATTTTAGCTGTTCGCTTTGGTCCTTCAGGGATATCCTGTAATTCTTGGCGGATGCGCATTTCAACATTCCCACCAAGTTGTATATCCGTACCGCGTCCTGCCATGTTGGTTGCGATGGTGAGAGCTCCAGGAACGCCTGCTTGCGCAATGATGTATGCTTCTTGCTCGTGATAACGAGCATTTAAGACTCTAAAATCGGTAATACCCTCTTTTCGCAAACGCTCTGCCAATTGTTCTGACTTCTCAATAGAGGTTGTTCCAACAAGAATAGGCTGTTTTTTTTCGTGCGCTTGACGGATATCACGCACAATGGCCCGATATTTTTCTTCTGCTGTTCGATAAATTTCATCATCTTCGTCAAGACGTTGTACGGGTAAATTGGTAGGGATTTCGACAACGTCAAGGCCATAAATATTTCTGAATTCTTCGGCTTCTGTTGTTGCAGTTCCAGTCATTCCAGATAATTTTCTATACATACGGAAATAATTTTGGAAAGTGATGGAAGCAAGTGTCTGATTTTCTGGTTGAATAGCAACATGCTCTTTTGCTTCTAACGCTTGATGAAGCCCTTCAGAATAACGCCGTCCAGGCATCATTCGGCCTGTAAATTCGTCAATGATAACAATTTCATCATTGCGCACAATGTAATCTTTATCGCGAACAAACAGTTTATGGGCTTTTAGAGCATTATTAACATGATGAACGATAGCGACATTTTCTATGTCATAAAGACTTTCACCTTTAAGATATCCAGCTTGTTCGAGCATTTTTTCAATTTTTTCAGTACCAATTTCAGTAAAGGTCGTTGTTTTTTGTTTTTCATCTATTTCATAGTCTTCTGGAATTAAGGCAGGAATAAATGTATCAATAAGGTTATAAAAGTCAGTACGATCTTCTAGAGGACCAGAAATAATAAGGGGCGTCCGCGCTTCATCAATGAGGATAGAATCCACTTCATCGACAATTGCGTAATGATGTCCCCGTTGAACCATTTGACTATGATCGAAAGCCATATTATCACGCAAATAATCAAAACCTAGTTCATTATTTGTCGCATAGGTAATGTCACATGCATAGGCTGCTCTGCGGGCATCGCTATCAAGATCATGAAGAATGACACCCGTTGTAAGACCTAGAAAACTAAAAATTTTTCCCATTGTTTCAGCATCACGACTGGCGAGATAATCGTTTACTGTCACAACATGAACGCCTTTACCTTCCAATGCATTGAGATAAATTGGTAGGGTTGCCATTAATGTTTTACCTTCACCAGTACGCATTTCAGCGATGCCACAGTCGTGAAGAACCATTCCACCAATAAGTTGTACATCAAAAGGACGCATATCATAAACACGTTTTGCGGCCTCACGAACCGTTGCGAATGCTTCCGGTAAGAGTAAATCAATGCTTTCACCTTCACTAAGACGTTTACGAAAAGCATCTGTTTTTTGGCAAAGTTGCTCATCACTTAATTTTACGAATTGTTCTTTTAAAGCATTAATTTGTGCAACTTTTGGGCGGAGCGCTTTGAGGCGTTTCTCATGAGCTGAACCAAAAAATTTACGTGCAAAAACACCTAAACTGACCATCTCTGGCCCTTTCTTTTAATTGTTGTCACTCTTGTTGGGCAATTCATATGATCTCCCCATACTCTAATATTTTCTTTAAGTTTTCTGATATCATGAAATGCAGATGGTACCATTATACTTGTTGGTGCGCAATTTTCCACTTTAATTGTAAAGTAGAGATAAGAGGCTAAGTGTACGATGTCAACTTTAGGGACGCTGTTTAGCTGATACAATACAAAGTAATTTAAGATACAATATGCCATTTTTCTCTATTATCATGTTTTTTATATGCATTAGATAGGGTTGGAGAAACTGAGATAAAAGAATGATTTTATACTTTTAAAATAAAATTACCAATTTATTTCTCTATGTTTAAAGATTAAAGTGTTATGGTAAAAAGAATTGGAATCTTGAACCTGCCTTCATTTTTAAGGAGTATATTTATGAAATTTAACTTTATCACGCTGTTTTTAGCATCAACGTTATTGGCAAGTACAAGTTTAGGGGTGAGGGCCCAAGAGGGGATGAATTCACCGTCGAATGATTTAAAGACTTTGGAGAAAGCTTCTGAAAAAGCCGTTTCTCCTTCTCATGTTATGGCCGTTATTGATGGGAAGAATATTACAGCAGGCCAATTGGATGATTTAGCGCTTGAAATAAATCCTAATTTGGCACGTTTTCCTGATGAACAACGCCGCATTATGGTCTTAAAAGCTTATTTGGATATGCAGGCACTTTCAAAAGCAGCAAGAAGCAAAGGTCTTGATAAGACAGAAGCTTACGATAAACGTATGGCAGTTATGCGTGACAATGTGCTTCAACAACTTTATTTTAAACAGACGATTGTTGACAAAATATCGGATACTGATTTGGAAGCTCTTTACAAAAAAGAAATTGCTGCTTTACCTAAAGAGGATGAAGTTAAAGCCCGTCATATTTTGGTCAAAACCAGAAAAGAAGCAGAAGCTATCATTAAGCATTTAAATAAAGGCGAAAACTTTGAAGAGATTGCAAAGAAAAGTTCAACAGATGGTTCAGCTGCTGTTGGGGGTGATCTTGGTTATTTTAGCCATGGCCAAATGGTCAAGCCTTTTGAAGATGCAGCATTTGGTTTGAAAGTTGGCGAATATACGAAACAACCCGTTGAAAGTCCTTTTGGTTGGCATATTATTAAGTTAGAAGATCGTCGTGTAAAACAACCTCCTGCATTTGATGATGTTAAAGAGATGTTGCGTACACAGTTGATAAAAAAGCGCTATCAAGAACTAATTGTCGATTTGCGCAGCAAGATAGATGTGAAATATCCTGATCCTAATGTTACAAAAATCATGGAATCGCTTAATCAAAATGGGACGCTGCTTCCCGATGAGACATCCGATGAAGAAGATACGGAATAACAAGGAAAAATAAGTAGATAGCCTCTTTAATAGATCGTTTGCTAGGTTTATTTTTTTCAAAAAAAACTAGCAGGCTTCTATGAGAGGTTATTAATCTGCGATCATTTTATTTGTTTTTATAGAAAGCATATTGTGGTTTTTAAAATATCTCCTTTGACGCCCCAAAACATCCAAGAACTTTCCCCATTATCGGGTGTACGGATAGCAACAGCTAAAGCTGGGATTAAATATAAAGATCGTACAGATCTTCTTTTTATTGTATTCGATAAACCAGTGAGTGTGGCAGGTGTTTTTACACGTTCAAAATGTCCCTCTGCCCCTGTAGAGCATTGTCGTGCATCGCTTCTTCATGGAGTTGCGAGGGGTGTTGTTGTAAATTCTGGAAATTCCAATGCTTTTACAGGAAGAAAAGGAAAGAACACAACCAATGAAATCATATGTGCAGCAGCGAACACTTTAAAGGTTAAAGAAAATGAAATTTTTATAGCCTCTACCGGTGTTATTGGTGAGCCAATGGATGCATCGGGTATTGTAAATCTTTTACCAAGTATGGCAAAGACAGCAGAAGAGGGAAATTGGTTGGAAGCAGCAAAAGCGATAATGACAACGGATACGTTTCCAAAACTTGCTACGCGTACTTTTGATTGTGGGGGGGAGAATGTTACCATTCATGGAATTGCAAAAGGTGCTGGTATGATTGCACCCGATATGGCGACAATGCTCTCGTTTGTGGTTAGTGATGCGACTATTTCTTCGGATATACTTCAATCCATGTTATCAGAGGCCGTTGAGGGGTCTTTCAATTCGATTACTGTCGATAGTGATACTTCAACTTCAGATACGCTTATGTTGTTTGCGACGGGAAAAGAACATTTTCCATGCCTTACAAGTCAATCTGATCCACGTTATAGCGTTTTTGTTAAACAATTGAGTGCACTTCTACATGAACTTGCACTCCAAGTTGTGTGTGATGGTGAAGGGGCGCACCATTTAATTGAGGTAAATGTGAGTGGTGCTACAACAAACAGTGCAGCGAAAACGATTGCTTTATCAATTGCAAATTCACCGCTTGTAAAAACGGCTATTGCCGGTGAAGATGCAAATTGGGGGCGCGTTGTTATGGCGGTTGGGAAGGCCGGAGTTGAAGTCGATCGTGATTTGTTGACGATTTGGTTTGGTGAACATCGTGTGGCAGTGAATGGCGAACGAGATCCTGCCTATTGTGAAGAGACAATAGGCTCTTATATGCAAAGCAAACACATCACAATTCGTGTTGATATCGGTTTAGGCGTTGGTACGGCAACAGTTTGGTCTTGCGACTTAACAAAAGAGTACGTTATGATTAATAGCGATTATAGAAGTTAACGGATTCACTTTCTATATTTAAAGATCTATTCTTTTTTAACAAGAGAGTGAGATATGTGAATTCTTTTTGAGGTAAGGGAATATGATAAACAGACAGATATATTCTCATTGGAAAACGATATGTGTGTAAAAAGTTCCCTTCTTCTTGTTGTTGCCTGCGCATTGTTAGATCAAAATAATCGTGTTTTGCTTACCAAGCGTCCTGAAGGAAAATCGCTGGCTGGTTTATGGGAATTTCCTGGTGGAAAGGTTGAGCAAGGTGAAACTCCGGAAATCTCATTGATTCGTGAACTAGAAGAAGAGCTTGGTGTGTATGTTCAGGCAGATAGTTTACACCCTTTAACATTTGCAAGCCATAGCTATGCAACATTTCACCTCTTAATGCCGTTGTATCTTTGTGACCATTATGAGGGCGTTGCGCAAGGACGGGAGGGGCAAAATTTAGAATGGGTTTTTATTAATGATCTTGATAAATATCCTATGCCTGATGCTGACAAACCATTGGTTCAGGTGTTAAAAAATCATCTTCTCTAATGTATTATAAGAAGAAAACATTGTTGAAATTTAGGTATTTATTATATTTTTTATGTAAAATAGGAAAGCTCAGTCTCGTAAAACTTTCTCATTTAAAATCTATTTATCCTCAATCAATCAAAATCATGTTTCTTGCACGTTCTAAGCACAGAGAAGCACGTGGATAAAATGATTTAAGAAAGACACGAAATCTGTGCTGAAATAATACTCTCCAACAGCCAAGAGGTTATCACAACATTGAGAATTGGCAAAATTTATAAGGGGGACTTTGCATGGTTCATAAGTATAAAATGGTGCTGGATAATGGATTTATATTTTTTATGCGTATCATTATGAGTTCGGCTTGAGAGCGCTGAGAGATATCAGGGGCATTTATTTCATGAGATATCAATAATAGGGAAAATTTCAAAAGATTTTTTAGAAGACAATATTTTGAGCGCGTTATGAGAGATTATTTTACATAACCAATAATTTAAGCGCCATCGTAATATATTTTGTATAATAATATTATTTTATAATCATAAATTATCTTTTTTCTCGATACTCTACAATTTTTCATTCAAAAAAATTCAATAGCGTACAAAGAATGATGTGTAATTTGAAAAACAATTTTAAAATGTATAAAATGTACAAATAATGAACGATTAAATATTAAAAAACATGAAGAAAGGACTAATGAGGGGAGGTGGTATTGCATTTTCTCATATGAGAAATGAGCAAAAGCTTTCTGAGTCAATATATGAATAAAAAATACAAATAACGTGAGAGCATTTTATGAAGTTTTTAGATTTCATATAGAATCTAAGAGGTAAAAATATAAGAAATTATGCAATTTTCATGTTTTTAAAGATATTGTCTTTGTATATTTTTGAAAACTATAAGGCTGAATGGAAAAGAAATGATAAAGCGATGTCATAATTTCTACCTTCAGTGCCTTGTTCAAAATAATATGCTTATTTTTCTATTGTTTTGTAATAAAGCTGTTTGAAACAGTGAAATATGATAACATCAAAGACTCTGGTTCAAATTGTGTAATTCGGCTAATTAATGGTCTGATATTTTGATGAAAATTATTCAGTGAGTCTGTTGATAAATCTTCACACTATTTGAAGATAGGCGAGGATTAATAAAGGCTTCTAAATGAATATTGAATATGAGCTTTAGGAAAAGATCAAAAGATATTCCTTTTGATCAAAGAGGCTGGTTCCTTATATAATATAGAAGGCCTTTACATAATATAGAAGGCCATTGTATTGCTAATACAAGGACTTGTTTAAGAGATACATCTCTCAAACGCATGCAAGCCCCCTTCGCATTGGGGCTTATAAAGAGTAGAACGTTGAAGCCCTCATGGAAATAATATATAATCTATTGAACAGTATCCTCTTTACGCTTAATAAAAGAGAAAACGAGGCACTCTCATATATTTTGTTAGCTCCAATTTTACAAAAGCCTTTGGCATTCGAGAGCATTTATAAAAGATATTCTTTTCGTAATCATTTTTACTCACACTCCCCCCCCTACTTGTAACGCACAAGCAGATGATTTTGATCAATTCAACATAAAACAAATTTGAAATGAGAAAATTTTACGATATTTAAAAATTTTCTCCAAATAAAAATGATAGATAATTATCCTTACAAATCAATTTACGATATAACAAAAACATACAATAAATTATTTTTTATAGGGGGCTGTATTAAGTTTCTCGAATTGGACGGCGTTTTGCAATAGGATGATGTTGATATGTTTGAGCAACACGTTTAATGACGTCCTCTAGCGGTTCGATCATAACGTCCATAGAAAAGCCATTTGCGTGAATGACATTTTCATGATCAACCATAATGGCCACATGATCTTGCCAAAAAATCAAATCACCTCGTTGAAGTTTATCATTATCTGTAAGAGGATTTCCTATGGTTTTCTGCTGCATATCAGTATCGCGTAAAACCCTTTGACCGGTCATTATCATAGAAAGCTGGACGAGCCCTGAGCAATCAATTCCAAAGCCACTAACTCCACCCCAAAGGTAAGGTGTGCGGATAAACATTTCAGCAACGCTAACATAATCTTTGTACACGTGTTCAATAGGACTAAGATGATTACTAATGATTGCTTTTCCGTTTTCAAGTACAGAATACATAGTTTTACGGACTTCAACTTCATCAACAACAGTAACCTTACTTCCCATAGATAAGGGATATTCCATTGATCCACGCAAATCAGCTTGAAAATATTGGAAAGTACGTGGGATTGAAACGACATGTGTTTGTTTGACAGTTGATATACAAAGCGCTGTTGTATCAATATAGCCAACATAATTATCTTTAAGAGATTGTCCCCATGACATCGTTTCTCCGTGTTCAAAGATAAGAAGCTCTTCCCCGAATAAGCACTCTGTCTGCATTTCGCTATTTTTATTGTTTTCTTTAAACAGTCCAGCAACAGGTACATTAACACGTCTTTTTTCACCTTGCACAAAGCGCTGCGCTGTAATTTCTGTTTCAAGACGTTGGTCTGCTAGATCTTCTCTGAATGCATTTAACCTCGGATCTTTAGAGAACATTTATTTACCTTTCATTGTATCTTTAAATAGCTTTATGACGACTGCACAAACAAAACCCCTCATCTTTAAATAAAGCACAAAGCATAATTTAAGGTGATAAGTTAATTCCTCTTAAGACACAAAATATCCATAAATATGGATATTTTGTGTCAAAACTTCATTTTTTAAAAATATTATAAAGGGCGCGAATAGTTTGTGCTGATCCCCCAATAGGGTACCCCGGTTTTTCTTTTGGAACCCATCCATAAAGGTCGAAATGCGCAAAATGCTCAGCTTTTTCAACAAAAGAATTAAGAAATAAAGCAGCGGTTATAGAACCAGCAAAGCTATTTCCAGTTACATTGTTAAGGTCAGCAATTGGCGATGATAGCATCTCTTGGTAAGGTTTCCAAAGGGGCATTTGCCAAAGAGGATCGAAAACAGCGTGAGCCGATTCAGAAATTTGTTGTGCCCATATTGAATCATTACAATAAAATGCAGGAAGATCTGGTCCTAATGCTATACGTGCCGCCCCCGTTAAAGTAGCCATGCAAACCATGAATTGTGGGCTTTCTTCATCACCATAGGCGAGTGCATCAGCAAGGACAAGGCGCCCTTCAGCATCTGTATTCCCTACTTCAACACTTAAACCTTTCCGACTTTTGAGAATATCACCTGGTCGGTAAGCATTTGCAGAAATTGCATTTTCCACAGCTGGAATCAAAATACGTAGACGGAAAGGCAATTTTGCATCCATGATCAGTTTAGCCAATCCCAAAACGTTTGCTCCACCCCCCATGTCTTTTTTCATAAGCAACATGTTATTGGCTGATTTAATATCCAGTCCCCCTGTATCAAAAGTTACGCCTTTGCCTACCAACGTTATTTTAGGATGATCTTCTTGTCCCCAGTGTAACTCAATCAGTCGTGGTGCAGCGCTGCCTGCTCGTCCTACGGCATGAATCATCGGAAAGTTATGGGTTAAGAGATCATCTCCACAAATACTTTGGACATGAGCACCGTATGTTTTTCCCAATTGTCGTGCTTCTTTTTCAAGAGTATCAGGGGTCATATCATTGGCTGGAATATTGATGAGATCACGGACGAAGAAGACAGTTTCATAAATGCGTTGGAGTTCATTAAAATCAACAGCTTCATTGACATGGACGGATAATGATTTGAGAGAAGAATTTTGACGATAGCGATTAAATTGATAACTTCCCAGCGCCAATCCAAGATAGGTATTTATTTCATCAGAGGTTTCACCTTCTAAATGCCATTGACCAGAAGGAAGTTTTTGAGCAAGAAGCCCTGTGATAAAGGGATCGTTACCCTTACCAATTCCAAATAGAACTTTTTTTAAGTGTCCCATTTCGTGAGGAACAAAGAGTATTTGTCCTGCTTTTCCAGTAAAATCATTAACTTTTATCCATGCTGCCGTCGAGGCATCAAATGATAAGTTGGCAAGATTTCTTTGGTTTACCAAGATGATAGGGCAACTGTTGTCGATACGTATTGAGCTAAAATGAATGGAGTGCTGGTGCATCGTTATGAGATCCTTATAGTCGTCTAAGTGCGACATACTCGACCAAATGATTTTTTCCCTTTCGTAGAATGAGATTGGACCGTGGTCGTGTTGGCAATATATTTTCTTGTAAATTTTTTAAATTAATCGTTTGCCAAATATCCTCAGCAATTTTTGAGGCTTCTTTTTCATTGAGAAGGGCATAACGGTGAAAATAGGATTCAGGGTTTTGAAAAGCTGTTTTACGTAAACGCTTAAAGCGCTCCAAATACCAGTGACGAATAACTTCTGTTTCAGCATCGACATAGATTGAAAAATCAAAAAAATCTGACACGAAAGGAATGACTTTGCCATCTTTAGGAAGATCACTAACCTGTAATACATTAATGCCTTCAACAATTAAAATATCAGGACGGTCAATGATAATTGTTTGGTTTTCTAGCACATCATAAGTCATATGCGAATAAAGAGGAGCAGGGACATTTCCGATACCTGCTTTTATAGCTGAAAGAAAGCACAGCAATTTTTTAATGTCGTAGGAATCAGGAAATCCTTTACGATTCAGACGATTTTTTTGCTGTAAGATTGCGTTAGGATAGAGAAAACCATCCGTTGTGATTAGATTAACTTTAAGACTAGATGTCCAGCGTTTCAATAGTTCTTGCAGGATGCGAGCAGTGGTTGATTTTCCTACTGCTACAGAACCAGCAATTCCAATAATAAAGGGCGTTTTTTTAGTCTCTTCTTGATGGAGAAACTGCTGACGTTTGTGAAAAAGTTCCTGTACGGCTTCAACATGACATGATAAGAGGCGCGATAAAGAAAGATAAATGCGTTCTACTTCCTTAAGATCGATAGGATCATCGATAGAGCGTAAACGTTTAATTTCATCAAAAGTCAAAGTGAGAGGTGTGTCGGCACGAAACTCTGACCATTCTTGAGCGGTAAAGACGCGATAGGGTGAATATCGGTCAGAAATGGATTTGACCAAATTATCGTCCTGATTAATTTTTTGTATAATTGTATCAATCATTTGTATTTATCGAGATTTTTTTGCCGCATCAATTGAGTAAGAGTGGACAGTAAACTGCTTTGTCTTTAAATAAATTTTGTTTTGCATACCCTTTGTCTTTAAGATAGTAGACCATTTTTATTAACTTATCGTCCAGTCATTCCAGTGTAAACGGATTTGTGCCAATGAATGTCCTTGTGCCAAAAAGGCCCATAAAAGTAGACGCGCTTTTACAGCTGATAAATAACCCGACATGAGAGCACCCGAAGCAATCATGTCGATTTCTGAGCCTTTATAGCCATAAGTTATACGAGTTGTTGAGCCATTACAACAACGACTAGCAATAATGATTGGTATTTTTGTTGCATATTGTTGTACAAGGTCTGCTTCTTGAAAACTACAGTGTCCTGCACCAAAACCAGCGATAACAAGTCCAGCATAATATCCACTTTCAAGGCAGAGTTTCATTAATTGTGCATCAGACGATAAAGAGGAATAGAGGAGTGCAATTTGATGATTGTGGTTTTGGGGAAGATCAAACGTTGTCGGGAAAAACTTTTGATCATTGAAATAAATAAGTTTTCCTTCTAAAATAGTTCCTAAAATACCTACGAGCCCTGATTGAAATGTTTCAACTTTGATGGTATGGCTTTTATAGAGCCAATAAGGTGAGTGAATCGTATCATTGATAACAACAAGAACACCTCTATTACGACTTTGTGGGGCGGCTGCGACGCGCGTTGCTGCTAAAATGTTAGCGGGTCCGTCAGCGCCTGCTTCGTAAGGGGTACGCATAGCGCCGGTTATGATGAGTGGTTCGGCTGCCTTCCAATAAAGAGAAAGAAAAAAAGCTGTTTCTTCTAGAGTATCAGTCCCTTGCGTTAAAACAATCCCTTCTGCGCCGGCGTTTATTTGTTGTTTTGCCCACTCGATTATTTCAAAGAGAATTTTAAAAGATAAAGAACCACTTGGTATTTGCATTAATGTTTGTGCATGAATATCAGCAACTTTATTTAAATCAGGAACACTTTTTATGAGGTGATCTGAGGTTAAAGTTGGTTGCATGTGACCAAAACGATCAGCAGTCATTGCAATTGTTCCACCTAAGGTTCCTATAACTATTTTTTTCATAATTTTCCTCTATAAAGGCACAAACTGTTTACATAAAGCTATTTAACAGTAAATTACATTGACAACAATGATATCATTTTTTCAATTTCAACAAATTGATTGAAGCTGAATCATTGTGTTTTGTTATATATGTTCTTAAATATGACAATAATAATTGAGTTTTACATTGTATGAAAAAATAATATTTAAGGAGTTTCCTTATGACAGAACATAAGCCAGACATAATGTATGGCACAACGATTATTACAGTACGAAAAGGTGGCAAAGTCGTGATGGCTGGCGACGGTCAAGTCTCTCTTGGACAGACAATTATGAAAGGCAATGCGCGTAAAGTCCGTCGTCTTGGGAAGAGTGGAGCGGTTATTGCTGGTTTTGCAGGTGCTACGGCAGATGCGTTCACATTACTGGAAAGATTGGAAACAAAGCTTGAGCAATATCCTGACCAGCTTATGCGTGCATGTGTAGAACTTGCAAAAGATTGGCGAACAGATCGCTATTTGCGTCGCCTTGAAGCAATGATGCTGGTGGCTGATAAGAAAGTAACTTTGGCTCTAACAGGGCTTGGTGATGTCTTAGAACCAGAAGATGGGGTTATGGCCATTGGCTCTGGAGGAAATTTTGCTCTTTCAGCAGCGCGGGCACTGATGGACTTGGATCTGGATGCAGAAACCATTGCCCGTAAAGCTATGGCTATTGCTGCTAAAATTTGTGTTTACACCAATGATCATTTTACAATTGAAACATTGGATGCAGAATTATCTTCTTTAGAGAAAGCTATTTAAATGTGTGTTGTATTTTCCCCTCGTGAAACTGTTTCTGAACTTGATCGTTTTATTATTGGCCAAAATGATGCCAAACGTTCTGTAGCTATTGCACTGCGTAATCGGTGGCGTAGACAACAGCTTGATGAGCCGATGCGTGAAGAAGTGATGCCAAAAAATATTTTAATGATAGGGCCAACAGGTGTTGGTAAAACAGGGATCGCACGTCGATTAGCAAAACTGTCTGGTGCCCCTTTTGTGAAAGTAGAAGCGACTAAATTTACTGAAGTTGGTTATGTGGGGCGTGACGTTGAGCAAATTATTCGAGACCTTGTTGAAATTGCTATTTCTCTTGTGCGTGAAAAGAAACGGGATGAAATAAAAGAAAAGGCTCATGTGAATGCCGAAGAGCGCGTTCTAGACGCCCTTGTTGGTAAAACAGCAAGTCCCGCTACCCGTGACAGTTTTCGCAAAAAATTGCGTGAAGGTGAATTGGATGAGAAAGAGATTGAAATTGAAGTAGCCGATCATAATAGCAATAGTGCTTCAACCTTTGATATTCCTGGTATGCCTGGAGCACAAATGGGGATTATGAATTTATCTGATATTTTGGGCAAAATGGGCAGTCGTACAAAAGTCCGTAAAACGACAGTAAGAGATGCTTTTAAACCGCTCATTGATGATGAATCTGAAAAACTTCTTGATCAGGAACAAATTATTCAAGAAGCGCTTCGTGTTGCTGAAAATGACGGTATTGTTTTTATCGACGAGATTGATAAAATTGCAACAAAAGATGGTGGAGCCAGTGCTGCGGTTTCGCGTGAGGGCGTCCAACGCGATCTTTTGCCTTTAGTAGAAGGGACAACAATTGCTACAAAATATGGGCAAATCAAAACAGATCATATTCTTTTTATTGCCTCTGGTGCATTTCATGTTTCCAAGCCATCTGATCTATTACCAGAACTTCAAGGACGTTTACCTATCCGCGTAGAGCTCAATCCTTTAACAAGGGAAGATTTACGTCGCATTCTAACAGAACCAGAAGCGAGTTTGATTAAGCAATATATTGCTCTTATGGCAACGGAAGAGGTTCATTTGGAAATTACCGATGATGCGATCGATGCTTTAGCAGATATTGCTGTAGATTTAAATGCAAGGATTGAAAACATAGGGGCACGTCGTTTGCAAACCGTTATGGAGCGCGTTTTGGATGAGATTTCTTTCACGGCACCAGATAAAGCTGGAACATCATTTAAAATTGATGCGGCTTATGTAAGAAAATCTATTGGTGAACTTGCTGCTGATATCGATCTTTCACGTTTTATTCTTTAGAGGTATTGCTTGTTTTGTTTATCTGCGTGCTTCGATAATTTTAAAACCATAAGCTTGTTTATGTATCAATACTGTGCGGAAAATATCTTTTAACAATGTTTCATAAGGGAGGTGGCGGTTTGCAACAAGAAGTAGACTGCCACCTGGTCTTAGGCATTTTGCAGCATTGATAATAAAATGTTTCCCTAAGGAGACATCTGTCGTTTGTTGTGTGTGAAACGGTGGATTAGAAATGATTGTGTCATATAGATTTGTGATAGGCTCATGCACAAGATCATGCCAATGAAAATGAACTGGAAAAGGAGCTGTTATGGATTTAAGGTGCTGTTTTGCTGCTTTCAAAGCGTTGTAGTCTGCTTCATAGAGATCAAGGGATGTAAGTTTTACATTGCTTTCAAGTGCAACGTGAGAAAGATAGCCCCAGCCAGCCCCAAAATCAGCTGTTTTCCCAGAAATAACTTTGAGCATATAAGAAGCAAGCGCTGCAGATCCTGGATCAATACGACCATGTGAGAACATACCAGAAGTGGTTTGAAATTTATCAAAAGAAAGCGGTTGTGAGCGCAATTGTGCAATATTTTTTCTTTCTATTTGTGGGGGCACTTGAAGCCAAAACACAAGACCATGATTTTTAGAGAGTTTATCGGTGATGGGCACAATTTTTTTGACCCATTTCATCATTGAAGCAGCACCAGCCGTTTTATCTCCACTGATCACAATCCATCCACAGGGTTTAACGCATTCTAATAAATCAAGAAAACAATTTTGGTTAAAACCACGATATTTGCTCAAACATAAAAATGCTCCGTCATAGATGAAAGTTTTATCTATTTGAGGAGAGCAGTGAAATTGAGTATCAACAAATTTTAAAAAATCTGGTCGCCAAGGTGTAATAACTTTTAAATTTTGCGCCCATTTTGGAGAAGGAACGTCCGTTAAACCAAAACTTAGCCAGCATTGATTTGCATCTGGATAAGGGAGCGCATGATTTTCAAAAGGTAAAAACGATAACACATGTGTTTCTTTCAAAGAAAAAATGCCACTCCAATGTTGGGATGGCATTTCACGATTACGATAAGAAGAAAAGATTACGCTTCTTTTTTCTTCCGGCGGCGCTTATTCTCAGGTTGTTTTTTTTCATTCATGCACTTTTCTTCTTTTACTGATTTATCATCAGTAATTTCCTTTCCGGTTTCTTGATCAACGACCTTCATTGATAAGCGAACTTTTCCACGTTCATCAAAGCCCATGAGTTTAACCCAAACTTTATCACCTTCCTTAACAATATCAGTTGTTTTGGTGACGCGCTCTGATGCAAGCTGAGAGATATGCACGAGCCCATCACGAGAACCAAAGAAGTTTATAAAGGCACCAAAGTCCGCAGTTTTTACAACTGTACCTTGGTAGATAGCACCAACTTCAGGCTCATCGACAATAGAATGGATCCAGCGTTTTGCTGCTTCAATGGTTTTAGCCTCAGCAGAAGCAATTTTAATGGTACCATCATCTTCAATATTAATTTTTGCTCCAGTTTGTTCCACAATTTCTCGAATAACTTTACCACCAGAGCCGATAACATCACGGATTTTATCAACAGCAATATTCATCACTTCGATACGTGGAGAAAATTCACTCAATTCAGCTCGTGCGCTGGTTAAAGCTTTCGCCATTTCGTTAAGGATATGGATTCGTCCACCTTTGGCTTGTTCAAGGGCGATTTTCATAATTTTTTCGGTAATACCGTCAATTTTGATATCCATTTGCAAAGCAGTAATACCATTTTCTGTTCCTGCCACTTTAAAATCCATATCGCCAAGATGATCTTCGTCTCCTAAGATATCAGACAGAACAGCAAAGCGTTCTCCTTCTTTAATCAAGCCCATGGCAATACCTGCAACGGGGCGCGCGAGCGGAACACCAGCATCCATGAGAGCAAGCGAAGTTCCACAAACCGTTGCCATGGAAGACGATCCATTGGATTCAGTAATTTCTGAGACAGCGCGAATGGTATAAGGAAAAGATTCTTTTGTTGGCAACATGGGGTGAATTGCTCGCCATGCTAATTTTCCATGTCCAATTTCACGACGACCAGGAGAACCAAGCCGTCCTGTTTCACCTACTGAAAATGGTGGAAAATTGTAATGGAGGAGGAATGTTTCCTTATACATCCCGGTTAAGGCATCAACATATTGTTCATCTTCACCAGTTCCCAAGGTTGCAACGACAATTGCTTGTGTTTCTCCGCGGGTAAAGAGTGCTGATCCATGTGTGCGGGGCAAAATACTCACTTCTGATTGGATAGGGCGCACAGTAGAAAGATTACGTCCATCAATACGCTTTTGGGTATCAAGAATGTTTCCGCGAACAATTTTTGCTTGTAGCTGTTTAAATACGGTTGCAATTTGATCTGTACTAAATTGACAGTCTTCTTCTGTTTCTGGCATAAATTTATTGATGATTTCTGTTTTTAGTGCATCAATTGCGGCATAACGTTCTTGCTTATCAGTAATTGTGTAGGCCTTTCGTATATCCTTTTCGGCCATTTCCTGCATCGCTTTTTCAAGGACAGAAAGATCTTCAGGAACAAAATCACGAGGATCTTTTGCAGCAACTTCAGCAAGCTTGATGATGGCATCAAGGACAGGTTGAAGGCCTTTATGACCGAACATTACAGCACCCAACATGATATCTTCTGGCAATTCTTGTGCTTCTGATTCAACCATCAATACAGCACTTTCTGTTCCAGCTACCACAAGATCAAGTTTTGATTCAGGCATTTCATCAATATGAGGATTGAGAACATATTGTCCGTTACAATAGCCAACGCGCGCACCTGCTATAGGCCCCATAAAAGGAACGCCTGAGAGGGTTAATGCGGCAGAGGCAGCAATCATCGCAAGGATATCAGGATTATTTTCAAGATCATGCTGTAGAACGGAAACAATAACTTGTGTATCATTTTTATAACCCTCAACGAAAAGAGGGCGAATAGGACGATCAATTAAACGTGAGACTAACGTTTCATTTTCACTTGGTCGACTTTCACGCTTTAAATAGCCTCCAGGTATTCTACCAACGGCATAGGATTTTTCTTGATAATTAACGGTGAGTGGAAAAAAGTCTTGGTCTGGTTTCGGGCTTTTGGCAGATACAACGGTTGCTAAAACAATCATTTCTCCATAGGTAGCAATCACAGAACCATCAGCTTGACGCGCTATTTTCCCTGTTTCAAGGGTGAGCGGACGCCCTGCCCATTCAATTTCTATCTTGTGCGTTTTGAACATTTTTTATCCTTAATGACCAGTGTTTAAATCTTTGATTGCTCACATTCTGGCTTTGCGTAGCATATTTTCAAGCTCTGAGGTGGACAACAAGTTATTTCCATCTTTTTTTTTGCGAGAAAAGAGAGATAAATCGCCTTAAATGAAAAATGATAAGCAATCCTATCCCATAATAACTTGTTAGTTTTTTAAAATTTTTAACTAAAAGTAACATGTTGAAAAAATGGGTGGTTTTTTACATCCCCCCCATTTTTCTTTTAGCAACTAGCGACGCAAACCTAACTTTTTGATAAGTGTCTGATAACGATTTTGGTCAACTCCTTTAAGATAATCAAGAAGGCGCCGGCGTTGAGACACCATCTTTAAAAGACCACAACGAGAATGGTTATCTTTTTTGTGCGATTTAAAGTGATTTGTTAAATTAGAAATACGTTCAGAAAGTACAGCAATCTGCACTTCTGGTGATCCTGTATCACCAACTTTATTGGCGTATTCTGCGACAAGAGCTTGTTTACGTTCAGCTGTAATCGACATCGTATCATCCTTTCAAAAAACGAAGAAAAACAAAGTCACCCATAGCCGAGATGTCGTTCAGCTAGGGTCTGCGAGGAAATAAGAAGAGTCGAAGACTCTCACTTATTTTCGCTCTTATATAGGAAAGAAGGTTAAAATACTAGTCCTGATAAGTATTTTGAAGTCTTTCTTTAAATAAAAGCTTTTGTTTTGAAATATTGATTTAAATAGGGTGTTATGAGAAGTTTTTTAAAGATTTACGCATCCTTTTGAGACAAAGATTATGAGTGTGTGGTAACAAAGTGATAAATATCGATTTGGAGGAAAAAGATGCAGAGCATGTCAACATTAAAACTTTTTCGTAATTCGGTATTTCGAAATTTATGGTTATCTACGCTTATTTCTAATTTAGGGGGGCTGATACAGGCTGTTGGAGCAGGGTGGTTAATGGCGTTAATTAGTTCTTCGCATTCTATGGTTGGGCTTGTTCAGAGTGCGACAACATTACCACTTGTTATGTTTTCTTTGATGGCAGGGGCATTAGCGGACAATTTTAATCGGCGTCAAATTATGTTGTGCGCACAGATTATGATGATGGTCATATCCATGAGTTTATCTGTTTTAGCCTATATGGGATTTTTAACACCTTGGCTTTTATTATGTTTCACGTTTTTGATTGGATGTGGCACAGCCTTTTATAATCCTTCTTGGCAAGCAACGATAGGAGATATTGTGAGCAGGGAAAATATTCCTGCTGCTGTTAGTTTGAATAGTGTCGGCTTTAATTTAATGCGGAGTGTTGGTCCTGCTATTGGGGGGGCCATCATTGCAACTTTGGGGGCATCTGCTGCTTTTTTGTTTAATGCTATAAGCTATATCCCTCTTATTGGTGCATTATTTTTCTGGAAATTGAATTATGAAAACAACCCCTTGCCACGAGAAAGACTGTTAGGGGCTGTCTCTGATGGTCTGCGTTATGTTGCGATGTCACCTAATCTTCTGAATATTATGGTTCGAGCGTTCCTTTTTGGTATAGGAGCAATTTCGATTTTAGCCCTTTTGCCAATTGTTGCGCATCAAGTTCTGGGAGGAAGTGCCCTTCTTTATGGGACATTGCTTGGTTGTTTTGGGTTAGGAGCCATGACAGCAGGGATTATTAATGCATTTGTACGGCATCATTTTCGTTCAGAAACAATTATTGCAAGTGCATTTATTGGTTTCGCTTTTTCTTGCTTTTTATTGGGAATAAGCCGCTCACTGATTATAAGCCATATTGCTTTATTTCCTGCAGGTTTATGTTGGGTTTTGGCATTATCATTGTTTAATACATCTGTACAACTCTCGACACCACGCTGGGTTGTTGCACGTTCTTTAGCACTTTATCAAACGGCATCTTATGGGGGGATGGCTCTTGGTAGTGCAATCTGGGGAATTTGGGCTGATGGTTATTCTCCAACAATTGCTTTGAGTATTTGTTCTCTATTCTTGATTGTTGGGGCTCTTGCGGGGGTAAAATTTAGAATTCAAGAAATCCCTCAAATAGATTTGAATCCTCTTGATCATTTTAGAGAGCCAGAACTCTTACTCGACCTAAAAGCAAGAAGTGGCCCAATCATGATAATGATCGATTATCAAATTCATGAAAATGATCTGGAAGAGTTTCTCAAAGTGATGACGCGACGACGCCATATTCGTTTACGTGATGGAGCGCGTCAATGGGTCCTTTTACGAGACCTTGAAAGACCTGAATATTGGACAGAGGCTTATCATATGCCAACATGGGTTGATTACTTACGCCATAACCATCGTCGTACAAAAGCAGATGCTGAAGTCAATAAGCGTTTGCGTCATTTAAATTGTACTCCTAACGGTATAAGAGTGCACCGCATGATTGAACGACAGACAATCCCTCAAGCCAATGAGATGCTTTTAAAAGTCCCTTCTGATCATCTTCCTTAAGGTTAGAGAAGTTTTTTGTAAAATATTAAATATGGCCATATTCTTTTGATCAATTGGTTAACATAAGCACAAAAAAATGAATGACTTAATTATTTGATTTATAATGATATTTTATAATTTTAATGTTGAGTAATAGCCCTAAAAATCCTTAAGCTTCTCTCATTTTAAATCTGTTTATCTCACTTTAATATTAAGTCAATAAAAACTATTTTTTGTACGTTACTAGTGAAGTAAATATGAGAAAGACGATAGAAAAAGAGGAATTTTTGATGAACGATATTAATTGCCAAGGTTTATTGCGACATTTTAAATCGAAAAACAGGATTGTGATACCAGCCTGTACTTTTATCAAGCGTAAAAAATGGGGTTATGCGCAATGGATTTTGTATACTTTACAAACGCTGTCGTGAAATAGGCTCGAGTATATTGAGAAATGTTTCTTAAAAAAGCAAGTGGATAAGCCATACAATAATTTTGTGTTTTGTGCGCTCTATTTTGAGTGAAGGATCACTATATTCCAAGACAGAGAGAAATAAAGGAGCGAGGGAGATAATGCATAATCTCCATTATTTAAAAGGTAAAGCCGCATTGGTAAAAGTAGCTTGCTCCATTTATAGTTTCATATTTTTCCCAAATGAAGCTGTCTTACTTTTTTGATATTACTCAAATAGATATACGTCTAATCATATTTGGTATAGAAAGTTGGAACTGTTTACAAAAGACTAAACTCTTTTAATCTTTGTTTCAAATATGCTGCGATAGCGTGATTGAATATTGCTTTATAAGCAAGAGCGAAAGTACAATTTTATCAGGTAAAAAAGATCATAAAACAAAAAATATACTAACAATAAACTGGAGAGATATATCAGTTTTTTATTTGATACAAAAAACAACAATAAGATACCGATCTTTAAAATTTCTTGTTCTTTACAGATGTGTTTACAGGTTTTTTGTATAATATCCATGATGATTAGAATAATGGCTGATTGTAAGCATAATTATACCATTTGTAGGGGGCAACGATCGATTTTTATGAGATAGACAGTTGGAATGTATCATCTTTGTTGTTTAAAGTCTAAGATTTGAGTTTTCTTGTTCTAAATAAGTCTCTTAGCAAAAAATAGATTGTATAAGTATATTTTATACTGACAAAAACAGTGATTTAGAATGATATCAATTTTCGAGCTTTTAAGATTAGATTCAACGGGCGATTGCAATGCAATTAATTATAAGAATAAATTGTTGTTTTTCACGTTGAATGTAAGATATCTACAATATCATAGGGTTATCTCATTTCAAATCTGTTTAGGTTGAATCAATCTAAATCATTTTCTTGTACATTACAAACGGGGGATAGCGTGTGGGCAAAACGATTAGGGAATAAAAAATCTCTTTATGAAGCTTTTCAAATATAAGGGTTTAACATTAGGGGATAGCAAAGTGTATGAAGGTGTCGGCTTATAGCATTATCTTTAAGTTTTTATATGAATAAGGTAAGTGTAAAGAAATGAAAAGCAATATATTTCTCTTAATTTGATCGAGAACAATATTTTTAATGAGAGATAGTTATAAGAAAGAATCGCTTAAACTGTGAAAATTCGCTTTGGTTTAAATAGACCTTTGTCGAAAATGCCAATCGCAAGAAGTTGTTCTTTATAAAGGACAAAAATCTCTTCTTCATCAAGAAGTGTTTTTTGAGTATATAAAGGAATAGAATGCCCTCTCATAACTCTCTGCGCTTGGGTTTCAGTAAGCGAATAATGAGGAAGGCAATCTAATGCCGCTTCCGTTTCAATTAATAGTTCATCGAGCGCTCTGAAGTCTTTTTCAAAAGAACTCTCATTTTTATCTGTAGTGTTTTTATTTGGCGATATTGCTGCTTTTAGTTCATCCCATGTAATGAGATCCTCTTCATCAAAAGGTGCGACGGCAATACGTCTTAAGTCAGCAATATGCCCATAGCACCCCAAATCACGTCCCATATCGCGTGCGAGCGAGCGCACATAAGTTCCTTTTCCGCAGGTTATTTCAAAGACAGAGTATTCTTTGGTTGGTGTTTCTATTAACTCGAAAGTTTCTATTTCCACTTCACGCGGCGCAATTTCAACGATTTCTCCTTCACGCGCTAGATCATAGGCGCGATTTCCAGCAATTTTAATTGCTGAAAATTGTGGAGGTGTTTGCAAAATAATACCTGTATATTGAGGAAGAAGAGCAAGTATTTCTTCTTGTGTTGGACGCTTGAAAGATGTTTTGGTGATTTCTCCCTCTAGATCATCTGTTGAGCGCTCTTGCCCCCAAGCGATATGAAAACGATAAGTTTTTTTGCCTTGCATCACGTAAGGAACGGTTTTGGTTGCTTCACCCAATGCAATGGGGAGGAGACCAGAAGCAAGAGGGTCAAGCGTACCCGCATGTCCTGCTTTTTGTGCATGAAAGAGCCATTTTATGTGTGAGACAGCTTCTGTTGATTTCATTCCTTTTGGTTTATCAAATATGACCCAGCCAGAAACAGGACGCCCTTTTTTTTTGCGTTGCCGTGCCATATTTTCAATCCTCATCTTTATGACTATGAAGATCGCGCGCAACCTTAGGGGAACGAAGGAGAGCATCAATTTTTGAAAAATTATCAAAACTATTATCAAGTCGGAAACGCAGTTCTGGTATATATTTCATTTGTCGCAATGCATGACTGATTTCTCCACGGAGAAAACGACAATGTTTATTGAGAGTATCAACGATATTGGTATGGGAAGCATTTTTAAGCGTACTGAGAGGTGATACAAAGCAAGTAGCAATTTTTAAATCTGGTGATATGCGTACTTCAGAGACAGAAATGACAATATCTTTCAAGACATCATCAAGCAAAATACCACGTTGTAGTATATGCGCGACTGCGTGACGCACTTGCTCTGCTACTCTAAGTTGCCGTTGTGATGGCCCTGTATTTTTCATCAAAGTTTTATCCTTGCTCAAAAACCTCTTTTTTGACCATCCAGATAAAGAAAAAAGAGACATTGTGTATAAAATTCCCATAACTTTACTCTATTTTAAAATGAGAAAAGTTATGGGGTTATTTTATAATGTACGATTAATATGTTCGATACGGAAGGTCTCAATGATGTCTCCTGCACGCATGTCTTCATAGTTTTCAAAGGCTATTCCACATTCTTGACCATTTTGCACTTCATTGACTTCATCTTTAAAGCGTTTGAGTGTTTTCAGTTTTCCTTCGTGAATAACGATATTATCGCGGATAAGGCGAACGCCGGCTCCTCGTTCTATTTTACCTTCTGTAACACGACACCCAGCAACTTTTCCGATTTTTGTAATATTAAAGACCTCTAGAATTTCAGCATTACCCAAGAAAGTTTCACGCTGTTCTGGTGAGAGTAATCCAGACATGGCTGCTTTGATATCATCAACAAGATCATAAATGATGTTATAATAACGAATTTCAATTCCTTGTGTTTTAGCAAAATCACGCGCCTGTTTATTGGCCCGAACATTAAAACCAATCACAGCTGAGTTAGAAGCTTCAGCAAGAGAAATATCACTTTCTGTAATTCCTCCAGCACCAGAATGTACAACACGCGCACGAACCTCATCATTTCCTAATTTTTCCAATGCTGAAGCGATTGCTTCAATTGATCCTTGCACATCCCCTTTGATAATAAGAGAAAATTCTTTAACACCAGTCGTTTGCAGTTTTGTCATCATCTGTTCGAGAGAACCACGCGAACCGGTTTGTCGAGCAACAGCTTTATCACGTGCTAATCGTTGACGGTATTCAGAAATTTCGCGTGCTTTTGCTTCATGCGTGACAACAGCAAAACGGTCTCCAGCTTGAGGTGTTCCTTGCATGCCTAAAATTTCAATTGGTGTAGAGGGAACGGCTTCTTTTGTATGGCGACCATGATCGTCAATCAAAGCACGCACACGCCCCCATTCATTTCCAGCAACAATAATATCAGAAGGATGTAATGTACCTTTTTGAACAAGAACAGTTGCAACAGATCCGCGCCCACGATCCAATTTGGCTTCAATGACAACACCCTCTGCAGTTCGCTGAGGATCTGCTTTCAGATCAAGCATTTCAGCTTGAAGAAGGATAGCTTCGAGAAGTTTATCAAGATTTTGACCGGTTTTAGCAGAAACTTCAACGTCCAAAGTCTCTCCACCCATCGTTTCAACAAACACTTCATGTTGTAAAAGTTCTGTCCGCACTTTTTGTGTATTCGCAGCGGGTTTATCAATTTTGTTGATAGCAACAATAATAGGGACACCAGCAGCTTTGGCGTGATTGATTGACTCAATCGTCTGCGGCATAACACTATCATCAGCAGCGACAACAAGAACGGCAATATCAGTAACACGAGCTCCCCGGGCACGCATAGCGGTAAATGCAGCATGCCCTGGTGTATCAATAAAGGTAATTTTTTGACCGTTTTGTTCTACTTGATAGGCTCCAATATGTTGCGTAATACCACCTGCTTCACCAGAAACAACATTTGCTTTGCGAATAGCATCCAGAAGAGAAGTTTTTCCGTGGTCAACGTGGCCCATAATGGTTACAACAGGGGGACGCGACTGCATATTTTGAGGATTATCTGTTATATTAAAGATACCTTCCTCTACGTCAGATTCTAAAACACGTTTAACAGTATGCCCAAATTCAACAGCGATGAGTTCGGCAACGTCTGCATCAATAACATCACCAGGTTTCATCATTTGTCCTTGTTTCATTAAAAATTTAATGACATCAACAGAACGCTCAGTCATACGTTGTGCGAGTTCTTGAATAGTAATCGTTTCAGGAAGAACAACTTCGCGAGAAATTTTTTCTCTTGGTTCTTGGTTTTGCGCACGCTTAAACTTTTCCTGCCTGCGCCGCATTGCAGCCATTGATCGTCCTCGTGCACTCCCTTCTTCGTCCAGTGCGCTATTAAGAGTGAGTTTTCCACGACGTCGCTCATCAGCTCCTTTGACAACTTTTGGCGCACGTATTTCTGATTTAGTAGAGTTAGAACGTCGGCCATGCCGTTCTTCCTCTTTACTTTCATCTATTTTACGTTTTTCAATCACTGTTGTACTTTTAGGCGCAATAGGAATATCTGTCTTTTCGATGAGGGAGGGTTCAGAGAGAACAGGTGGAATCTGTACCGCTGATTTTTCTTCTTCTTGTTTTTGAAGCCTTTCTTGTTCTTGAATTTCTTGCTTTAAAATTTCTTCACGCTCTTTCGCAAGTTTTGCTTCCTTTTCGGCTTGTTCTCGCGTTATTTTTTCTTGGATATGTGCTTCTTCTAACGCGCGAAGTCTTGCTTCCATTTCAGCCGATGAAAGATTGCTTTTGGCCACAGATTCTTGAGATTTTTTTTCCTCAAAACGCGGTTTAGAGCGCTGAGGGGCGACATGCGGCTTTGTAATAGGCTGCAAGGTTTCGGCTTTTTCATCAGGTCGTGTAATTTTACGTCGTTTGGTTTCGACAACGACAGCTTTCGTACGACCATGGCTAAAATTTTGTTTGACCGTGCTCGTTTCCAAGACAGACCGCTTGAGAGTTAGTGTCTTCTTGCCTATTGTTTTGTCGTTGTTATTTTCACTCATTGTACTTCCTTCACGGCTTGTGCCGTCATCTCACCGTGCTTACTATGCTTGTCATCACGATAGCTGATCAATTTATATGTCGTTTTGAGAAATCCTTCAGCTGCCTTTGTGTCCAACAAGGCTGCGTGCATGACAGGATTAGAGCCAAAAGCCACGCGCATTTCATCACTTGTAAATAAAGATATGGTTTTTATTATCCGATTTGTTTGTTGTTGTATTGTATGGATAGCCTGTGCAATTTTTCGTTTTCCATCTTCTGTTGTTTCTCTAGCATGAAGTACAAGAATAACTTGACCAGAGCGGATAGCAGCGTCAACCTTCGTTGCTCCCATGACAATAGCTCCCGCTTTTCTTGCCATGGAAAGGCTTGAAAGAGCAGCTTTGAGCAAAAGCGTATCAACAATATGCACAAGATTTGGTGCAACCTCAACATCTGTTTTAAAATTTTTATGAAAAGCTTTCTGTTTGATCGCTTTCTCAATAACAGCGTGATGAGCAGAAATCCAAACGCCGCGCCCTGGTAAATTTGCTTTAAGATCAGGAACAATTTGGTTATTGGGACCAATAACAAAACGGATCAGCGTTTGTGCTGAAGCATTTTGTCGGGTCACAATGCAAGTTCGTTCATTCATTTAAAGTGTATCCACATCCAAATCATCAGTTTTTTCATTTTCTGCAGAATTTTCATCTTCTACAGGACTTTCTGTAATAAGATCGGCTTGGTCTATCCAACCTGCTTGTACACGTGCAGCTAAAACCATAGCTTCTGCATCCTCGCGCGTAATGTCAAAAGGGGTTAAAATACCAGAAAAATTCTTTGTTTGGCCTTCTTTGCGTTCTCTCCAACCAGCTAAATCATCAACAGCATAGCCAGCAAAATCTTCTATTGTTTTTATACCATCTTCACCCACAGCAACCAGCATAGCACTTGTCATTCCAGGAAGTGTTCGCAATTCATCAGAAACTCCAAGCTTTTTGCGTTTCTCATCAAGTTTTTTTTCTTGATGATCGAGATATTCACGGGCCCGACTTTGAATTTCAGTGGCGGTATCATGGTCAAAACCATCAATAGAAGCGATTTCTTCAAGATCAATGTAGGCGATGTCTTCAATAGAAGAAAAACCCTCTGATGCCATAACCTGTCCGATCATTTCGTCAACCTCTAAGGTTTCCATAAACAATTTACTTCGTTCAGTAAATTCTTTTTGACGATTTTCAGATTCTTCTTTTTCCGTTAAAATATCAATGTTCCATCCTGTTAGTTGCGAAGCTAAGCGAACATTTTGTCCACGTCGTCCAATAGCAAGGCTGAGTTGGTCATCTGGCACAATAACTTCGATACGTTCAGCATCTTCATCAAGGATAATTTTAGAAACTTCAGCAGGTTGCAATGCATTAACGACAAATGTTGCAGCATCCGGTGACCAAGGAATAATATCAATTTTTTCGCCTTGTAACTCTGCAACAACAGCTTGTACACGGCTACCTCGCATTCCCACACACGCTCCAACCGGATCAATGGAGCCATCGCGTGAAACAACGGCGATTTTTGCTCTTGAACCTGGATCACGGGCGACCGATTTTATTTCTATAATACCATCATAAATTTCTGGAACTTCCATAGTAAAAAGTTTTACCATAAATTGAGGATGTGTGCGTGAAAGGAAAATTTGTGGTCCACGTGTTTCACGGTGTACATCATTGACAAAAGCACGAATACGGTCTCCATAGCGGAAGGATTCACGAGGAATTAATTCATCACGGCGCACGATAGCTTCACCGCGTCCTAAATCAACGATGACATTGCCATATTCCACACGCTTGACTGTCCCAGAAATAATTTCACCAACTTTATTTTTGAATTCTTCATATTGCTGATCACGCTCTGCATCGCGTACTTTTTGTACAATAACTTGTTTAGCAGATTGTGCTGCGATACGTCCAAAATCCATAGGAGGTAAAAGATCAGCAAAAAAATCACCAATTTTTGCATCTGCTTGACGTTTGAGTGCATCGGACAAAGTAATTTCCGTTGTATAGTCTTCGACAACATCAACGATTTTAAGCAGGCGTTGTAATTTAATTTCACCTGTTTTGGAATTTATTTCAGCACGGATATTGGTTTCTTGACCATAACGAGAACGTGCTGCTTTCTGAATAGCATCAGCCATCGCAGAAATGACAATTTCACGGTCGATTGACTTTTCACGTGCAACAGCATCTGCAATTTGCAGAATCTCAAGCCTGTTAGCGCTTGTAGCCATCAATTTTCTCCTTCTTTGTGCCACACGATGGGTATTTCCCAGTGATATTATTTTTTGAAATTAAGCGTCTGTATTGAATCGGTAGGATTATCTTCGGGAATGAATTGTTGACTTAAATCTTTATCTTTTTTTAATGCATTGCGAATAAGCTCATCGGTAAGCACTAAATGTGCATTTATGATATCACAAAAGGAAATAGAGGTATACATGGCTTCTCCGTAAGCAGCTTTATCAGTACTTAAAATAAATCCATCTTGCGTAATATTGGTAAGTATTCCACGAAATTTTCGGCGCTCATCAATGGTTATTTTGGTTTCAATTTTTGCAAGATGTCCTTGCCAATGAAAAAAATCAGATTTTCTTACCAATGGACGATCAATTCCAGGGGATGAGATTTCTAAATGATATTTGCGTTCAATAACATTTTCCACATCAAGGAGGGGGGAAACAGTCCGACTAACAGTTTCACAATCTTTTACGGTCAAAGAACCATCAGCGCGTTCGACCATAATTTGAAGTGTTAAACCATTTTGTCCAAGAAGCTTCACACGAACCAAACGAAAACCTAAAGGTTTAAGCAGTGGTATGACAAGAGCAGCAACCCGTGCCTCGATACCATCTTCTTCAAACAGGCGTGGTTCGTCAAGATTGCTTATTTTTTCAGCTTCGTTCATACATTTTATCCAAGTCATTTTCGTTAGTTTTATGATATTAAAAAAGAGCAGGTCCAACGACCCACTCTCCATCATAAGACCAAGAACTTAGCTATTAATACTCTCAAATTCAAAATTTTTCAAGTTGTTTATGAGAAAAGCACTTGATCATTTATTTCTTGATAAAGGTAAGGTAGGCAGGCGTTCGTCCTTCGCGTAAAGCTTTTGCTTCATAGCGGGTTCCTCTCCATAGTGGATAAGGATTTTTCCAATCTTGAGGTTTTTCTGCTTTCCACTCAAAATGATCATGGTGTACACAATGACAGAGAGTCCAGTTTACATAACTGTCTATATCGCTAGCAAAGCGGAATTTTTTCCCCGTTTTAAGAACGCGAGCAAAACGGTTAAGATTTTTTATGTTGATGAAACGTCGTTTCCAGTGTTTCTTTTTTGGCCAAGGGTCAGGATAGAAGAGGTCTATTCCATCAAGCGAATTATCAGGAAGCCAATCAAGAAGGCGTGTAGCATCATCATTATAGAGACGAAGATGATTTTGATGATGTGTAAGCTGTTCAAGGGACAATAATATTTTTGCCATGCCATTGATAAAGGGCTCGATGCCGATAAAACCGGTTTGTGGAAACTGTTCCATTTCATGGAGTAAATGTTCACCACCACCAAAGCCGATTTCAAGTCGAATTTCTTTTAATTTGCTCGAAAATAAGGAGGTAAGGTTTGAGGGAGGAGGAACATTTAAATCAATATTAAAATTGGGGAGCAGCATTTTTATACGTGCAAGCTGACTGTTTCGTAATCTCTTTCCTTTTCGACGTCCAAAAAAGGCTTCACTCTTGCGTGTATTATATTTAATCATGGGATTTTGATCATTGTTTGAAGTGTTTTCACGAGATCAGTTTTTTCCCATGAAAATGAACCATCATGCTTTGGTTTTCGCCCAAAATGACCGTAAGCAGCTGTTTTTGTGTAGATCGGTTTATTAAGGTCAAGATGTTTGCGAATTCCAGTGGGGGAAAGGTCCATTATTTTGCGAATGGCTGCTTCGATAACCTTCTCTTCGATTTTTCCTGTTCCATGAAGATTAAGATAAATCGACAAAGGTTGTGCAATACCAATTGCATAAGAGAGTTGAATTGTGCATCGTTCTGCTAAGTGAGCAGCAACAATATTCTTAGCCAGATAACGTGCCGCATAAGCAGCAGAACGATCAACTTTTGTTGTATCTTTTCCTGAAAAAGCACCGCCTCCATGGGGGGCTGCACCTCCGTATGTATCCACGATAATTTTGCGTCCTGTTAATCCAGCATCGCTTTGAGGGCCCCCAATGACAAATTTTCCTGTTGGGTTAATATACCACCTGCATTGAGCAGCAATGGGAATATCATGTAAAGCTTGACGAATATAAGGCTCAACGACTGTGCGGACTTTATTGGAATCCCAACTTTCGTCAAGATGCTGGGTTGAAAGAACGATGGATGTGACCTCTATAGGTTTTCCATTTTTATAGCGTATGGTGATTTGGGTTTTAGCATCTGGTCCTAATTTCCCTGTTTCTCCTTCCCTTTTATGGCGGGCTGCGGCAAGAAGTTTGAGAATCTTATGCGCATAATAGATTGGCGCAGGCATAAGGTCAGGTGTTTCACGGCAAGCATATCCAAACATGATACCTTGATCACCTGCTCCTTCTTCACCATTCCGATCCGTCGCATTATCAACGCCTCTTGCAATGTCAGCAGATTGAGGGCGCAAAAGAATATCAATTTTAGCAGTTTTCCAATGGAAACCTGCTTGTTCATAGCCAATGGCGCGAATAGCACGGCGCGCTGCTGTACGAAAACGCGTAGGATTAATGAGAGGAAAGCCAGTTTCATCATAGATAAATTCTTTATTTTTATCTCTTTTTAAGAGCGTATCGGGAACACGGACTTCACCGGCGATAACAACACGGTTGACACTAACGAGAGTTTCACAAGCAACGCGCACCAACCACGGATCAGTACCAGTCTTTTGCGCTTCTTTATAGATCATATCAACGATTTCATCGGAAATACGATCACAAATTTTATCAGGATGCCCTTCCGATACCGATTCGCTCGTAAAAAGATAATCTTGATGCGGCATGGAAACTCCTTCAAGAAAGAAAACCAACAATTCAATTAATTGCTTACTAAAGCTTCTCCGATTTGCCAATTCCACAGCAAATCGTCAATGCGAATTTATATGAACAGAAGAGAAAAATATAATTTTAATTTTATAGCTTATTTGTCAAATCTTCCTCAGAAAGTGCTTTTGCCAAGTCAATGATTTTTCGACGCACTTTAGCATCAGAGATATTCGTAAATGCCCGCATGAGCTGGATACCTTCGCTGCTAGAACAAAAGTCCATAAAATTGTGATCACTTTCAGCAAAACCTTCTACTTGTTGAGAGGTAAGTCCTTTATCAAAAAAGTAAGAAACAGGGACATCCATAATTTCTGCTATCGCTTGAAGACGACTGGCACCGATACGGTTTGTTCCTTTTTCATATTTTTGGATTTGCTGAAAAGTGATGCCTAATTTTCCCCCTAGTTTTTCTTGAGTAAGCCCTAAAATATTACGACGTAAACGGATACGAGTTCCAACATAGATATCTATAGGGTCAGGTTTTTTTCTAGTTTCGGTCATAATGCAACCCTTTAATTTCCAGCACTTTTCTTTTAAACCAACATCAGATTTATGAGAAGCTGGTTTATCATATAATTAAAATAATATGTAATATTTTTTCCCAATATTACTGGTACACGCAACATAATGCCGTACAAGAAGCACTTGAATCATTTAAGCTGTTTTGTAGAACCAAAACCAATACCACACAGTAGCATAAGAATGAATAAGATAAAAGTAGAGAAAGTTCTGTATTCATTGCTTCCTATCGGGGTAATGGATGATGGAATTTTCGAATCAATAATGCCCACAGCATTCTGTTGAAGAGCTACAACGATTCGTCCATAAGAATCAATAACAGCTGATATTCCATTATTGGCAGCGCGTATGAGGGGGATTCCCAGTTCAATGGCACGAAGCTGTGCTTGTTGAAGATGTTGATAGGGGCCTGGTGTTACACCAAACCATGCATCATTTGTAACATTGATGATTGCTTGAGGACGAGAACCTTTAAAAGTCATTTCATGGGGAAATATTGCCTCATAACAAATCAGGGGCAGATAAGAAAATCCGTTTGGCATTGTGACAGTTTTGCGCACACTTGCAGCACTATATCCACCAATATTATCAGCGAGAATACGCAATCCAATTTTTTTTAATAAATTCTGATAGGGAAGATACTCACCAAAAGGAACCAAATGAAGTTTATCGGAAGTGTGTAAAATATTGCCTTGAGCGTTAATGACTGCAATTGTATTAAAATATTGTATTTGGGAATGAGAAAGATCATCGCTGGCACGTACCGCTCCGATAATAGCCCATTGTTTAGGTTTTAAAAGAGAAGCAATGTGCATTGTGATAGATGAGTTATCATAGAGAAGGTAAGAAACAGAAGCTTCGGGCCATACGATAAAATCGGGTTCTGGATTTTTACCAGTGATTGGTGTTGCACTCAGCTGCATATGCGCTTCCAACATAGCATAGCGTGTATTGTCGCGCAATTTTATATTTTGTTGGATAGAAGGTTGAACAATGCGCACCCAATAATTTCTTTTTTGATCTTCAGCTGTGTTTTCTATCGTATGGAGACGATAAAATCCAAAACCACTATGAATGAGTATAAGCGATAAGCAAAGAGAAAGTGCAGCTTTCTTTTTTTCATCTGTGAGTAAAACAGTTGGCAAACTGTAGGTTAAGACAGCAAGAATATTCATTCCGTAAAGTCCCACGATGGCATCAGATTGCATGAACATCGGGGTTGGCATGGCTGTATAGCCAAGAGAATTCCATGGAAATCCTGTGAATAAGAATGCACGCAACCACTCTGCTAATCCTAAGGCAAAGGCTAAAATAAAAAAGCGTGTTATTCCCTTTGTCCATAATAAGCCGACAATGAAACCAGAAAAAAACCAATAAAGAGAAAGATAGAAAGGAGGAAAAAAAATGGCGAGTGGGACTGCCCAACCAAAAGAATCTGGATCTGTTAACAAAGCATTGCAGAGCCACCAAAGTCCGCAAATAAAATAACTAAAACCAAAGGTTCCACAGCTTAGAGCGTAAGTCAAAAAATGTTTTTTATTGTTTTGAGTGTCTCGTATTGAGTCAAGTAAAACAATAAAGATTGGAAAAGTTAAAAAGCAAAGAGGTGTCAAATAAAAGGGGGGAAGTGCAAAGGAAGTAAAAGCCCCACATAGCAATATCAATGTTTGCCGTTTCCATCCAGTAACAGCAAACAAAAAAACGATGAAATTGTTTAAAAACGCTTGATTATTCTTTAGGGATGGCATTGTTTTCAAAATTTTCATTTTCTGGAATACGAAAAATGCGCAACCGCTTAATCCTACGTTTATCAGCTTCTAGAATACGAAATCTATAGCCAGGGACAGCTTCGACAATTTCACCTTTTGCAGGAATACGATCGAGAATGGAGACAATTAGACCACCAATAGTATCAACTTCATCACCATATTCCCCTACAATAAAATCAGGGCCAAGAGCTTTTTCCACATCTTCTAGTTCAGTTCTTGCATCAACGAGCCATTTACCGTTGGGTTCGCGTACGATAGCGTTGTCGACATGATCATGTTCATCTTCGATATCCCCAACGACTAATTCAACAATATCTTCCATTGAAACGAGACCATCTGTTCCCCCATGTTCATCAATAACTAAAGCCATTTGTGTTCGTGTGGTTTGCATCCGTGTTAATAATTGGCTTGCAAGCATAGAACTTGGAACAAAGAGAACGGTCCGGATCAAATCCAATTCACCGATTGGGGTATGTAAATCTGTATGGTTTAATTGAAGAAAATCGGACTTTTGTTCGGTTTTCGTAGGGTTGATAATAACGCGAGTCATATAATTAAGAATATCGCGGATATGGATCATGCCGCGCGGATCATCTAAAGTTTCAGCATAAACTGGTATGCGAGAATGACCAATTTTTGCAAAACATTTAAGGGCTTCTCCAAGTGAGGTGTTTATTTCTAATGCTTCTATTTCAGAACGAGGTATCATAATATCATCCACGCGTGCTTCACGTAAGCGTAAAATATTATGCAGCATCCTACGTTCTTCGGGTGAGAAGAGGGTGGTATCTTTTTCATTTTCAGTCGTGAGTGCAACGGTAAGATCGTCGCGCAGTGACGTAGACGCACAACTACGACCCCGTAAAAATGAAAAAAAATGATTCATCAGAGAATATTTTTCTGTATGCTTCATCTGTTGAGAGGGATTTTTTTCATTATTAGAAGACGTTTGATTATTATTTTGTGCATTTATTTTGTTTGCCATGGTTTTGAAATCTTCTAAACTTTCTTTTTATAATAGATAAATAAGAGGCTTTAAATGGTATGCTCGTAATATTGATTTTAAAAGTTAAATTTTATCATTTATAGACAATTCAGCGTAAGGATCTTTTATGGAAAGCTTTTGAAGAATTTCTCTTTCAAGCTTTTCCATTTGGTGTGCTTCATCATCAGTTTCATGGTCATAACCAAGCAGATGCAAGGTACCATGAACAATCATATGCGTTAAATGGTCTTGAAATGTTTTTCCTTGTTTTTCTGCTTCGAGAATAACAGTTTCTCGCGCAATGACAATATCACCTAGTATGGGACCAGGAGAATTTCCTGCTTTGAGGTGAACAGCAGGAAAGGATAATACATTGGTGGGTTTGTTTTTACCACGCCATTGTGCATTGATTTGTGCCATATGTTCATCATCTGTAAAAAGCAGGCTAATCTCACTTACAATATTCTCCAATGAAACATGATGCATTGTTACCATTAATGCTTTCTCGGTGATATTATAAAGCGTTTTCTCATCATTCCACCCTGCGCTTTTAATCATTATATCAATAATAATCATGATCAATCAAATTCATTTTTTAATGTATCGCACGCTAGTGATTTTTTTTATTTTGCATTGCAGAATCATAATCATAAGCATGAACGATAGCAGCAACAAGCGGGTGGCGTACAACATCTTTTTCATCAAAGTGCACAATTGCAATATTTTTTACATTTGAAAGAATGCGGATTGCTTCAATGAGTCCTGATTTTTGTCCTATAGGCAAATCAATTTGGCTTACATCACCAGTAACGATCATACGTGTTCCTTCTCCAAGACGTGTGAGGAACATTTTCATTTGCATGGGGGTCGTATTTTGTGCCTCATCAAGAATAACAGCGGCATGGGCAAGTGTTCGCCCACGCATAAAGGCAAGAGGAGCAATTTCGATGACACCAGAAGCTAAAATGCGTTCTATTTTTTCAGCGGGTATCATATCATAAAGAGCATCATAAAGGGGGCGTAAATAGGGGTCAACTTTTTCCTTGAGATCACCAGGAAGAAACCCCAGATGTTCTCCAGCTTCAACAGCAGGACGTGAGAGAATAATTCGCTCAACGATACCACGTTCTAGAAGTATTGCAGCATGAGCAACAGCAAGATACGTTTTTCCTGTTCCTGCTGGCCCTACACCAAACACAAGTTCAGTATGCTCCATAGCGCGTATATAAGCATCTTGTGTTGGAGTCCTTGCATGAATTATTTTTTTATGGATACTCAACTGTGCTGGTATACGTTTTGCAGATTTTTGTGTTATGGTGTCCTCTTTCTGCTTCTGTGGCATAGTTGCCATAGCAATCGCTCCTTTTATATCTGATAAAGTGAGCTCTTGATGTGTTTTTGCACGTTCATAAAGCTGCTGCAATACATATCGCGCACGCTTTATAACAGAAATATTGCCATGGATTAAGATCTCATTACCACGTGGGTGAATACTAAGTTTGAGTTTTTTTTCGATATAAGCAAGATTTTCGTCAAATTTACCAAAAACTGCTTTTGCATATTTATTATTTTCGAAAATCAAAACAACTTGACTCGTATCTGAAGCGCTTTCTTGTTCCAAGGGGGTAATTTTTTCAATGTTGGAACTTATTTTTTCTTTAACGCGCTTTATTTTTTTAGTTGAAGCTTTCAGTCTATTCTCCATATCGACATAAATATTAAACATTTTTTTGAAGAAACTTTATAAAAGACAAATCGCTTTTTATAAAAATTCATACTTTAAATGTAATTATTTTCTTTCAAAATAAAAGAGTTTTCAAAAATATTTATTATAAACAATGTTGTAGGGGTATATTTATCTATTGGCCACTTCACCAACAAAACTATTTGAGCTTGCATTTTTAATATGAATTTCTATCACACTACCTGTAGAGGATTCTGTATCGACGACAACAGGTAAAAGCCAAGGGGAACGCCCCACCATTTGCCCTGAGTGACGTCCAGGTTTTTCGATAAGAACATCCGTTTTTTGACCAACTTTAGAACGTAAAAATGTATTTTGCTGTTCAAGGAGAAGAACTTGTAAATGTTGAAGTCGGGCATCTTTTACAGATTCATCAACATGATTTTTCATTGTGGCTCCCACTGTTCCAGGACGGGGGGAATATTTAAAAGAATAAGCTGAACTGTATTGTACTTGTTTAATGAGCTTAATGGTTTCTTCAAAGTCTTCATCTGTTTCTCCTGGAAACCCTACAATAAAATCACCTGAAAATGCAATATCTGGCCGCGCAGCGCGAATTTTTTCGATAAGATGAAGATAATAAGAGCTTTTATGTTGGCGGTTCATCGCTTTTAAGATACGATCTGAACCTGATTGAACAGGCAGATGAAGATAAGGCATTAACATATCAAGATCTCGATGTGCTGCGATAAGGCTATCATCCATGTCACGCGGGTGGCTGGTTGTGTAACGCAAACGCTTTAAACCATCGAGTTTTGCAAGATGATAAAGAAGATCACCAAGACGCCAAGTTTTACCATCAGCACTTTGCCCATGCCAGCCATTGACATTTTGTCCAAGCAGCGTAATTTCTTTAACACCGGCTTCAATGAGTTGACGGGCTTCCTCGGTAATTTGCTCGACGGAGCGCGATATCTCAGCACCCCGTGTATAGGGAACAACACAAAAAGTGCAAAATTTATCGCAGCCTTCTTGTACTGTTAAAAATGCACTAACACCTCGTTTTCTCACGGCACGTTTATTATGGGGCGGCAAATGAGCAAATTTATCTTCAACAGCATAATCCGTTTCGATAATTTTTTTGCCTTGTTTGGCTTTTTCTAATAACTCTGGCAAACGATGATACATTTGCGGACCAATGACAAGATCCACTATTGGAGCACGACGTAAGATTTCACTTCCCTCAGCTTGTGCAACACAACCCGTTACACCAACTGTCAAGGGTTTATCAGGTGTTCGCTCTTGACGCATAACGCGCAAACGACCCAGATCAGAATAAAGTTTTTCTGCTGCTTTTTCACGAATATGACAGGTGTTAACAAGAATAAGATCGGCATCATTTGGCGTTTGTGTTGTCACATAGCCTTGTGAACTGAGACTATCATTCATTCGTTGGCTATCATAAACGTTCATTTGACATCCATAGGTTTTAATAAAAACCTTTTTAGGTGCCACAGGAGATGTATTTTTAGGCGTTACTTTATTCATAGTGCTTGTCTAAATGTTTTTTACATAAATCTCAATCTATTTGCTTAAAAGTTTTTTGCATGATAATTGCGTCACCGCGACCATTTTGAGATGGATAGTAGGCCAGACGTTCAGAAATTTTTTGAAATTCAAAGCGTTGATAAAGGTTTAAAGCAGAAAGATTTGAGGATTCTACTTCCAAGAATAATTTTATAGCGCGCTTATCGTGAAGATGGTGAATTATACGATCGATAAGTAAGGTACCAATTCCTTGTTGACGATAATGAGGATGGACAGCAATTGTGATAATTTCTGCTTCATCAAGAATGAGGCGGCATAGGCAAAAGCCTAAAATTTGATCAGATTTCTCAATGAGAAAGGCTTTGTATCCAAAGATAGAGTGATCTGTTAAAAAGGTATCAAAAGCTTGTTTTCCCCAAGCGGGAGTAAAACAATGTTGATGAATTTGGTAAAGAGCAGCACTATCGTTAATGTGTAGTGGAGCAATTCCAAAATGCTTTTTTGTCGATGAAAATTTAAACATTATTTTTTCGTGGTAAAGCAAAATGGGTTTGTTGTTTTGCATCAGCGCTGCGTAGATAGAGAGGGCAAGGCGAATTTTGTGACTGTTTGTTTTCAGCAAGATAAGCATAGTTCACAATATCTGCTGCTTCACAAGGGATTTTTTCTAGGATAATTTTTTCGTTTATTTTATGGTTTTCAATATGCTGCATAACGATATCAGCCGCTGGGCCAGTCAGTTGGGCTTTGGGGGGCAATTCTTCGAGGATATTTTCAATTGTTTTTAATCCTGGTTCTCCCAAAGGAGTGAGATCCTTATGAAAATTTTGATGGTAGAACATCTCTTTGCCTGCTTCAATGACAACAGTAATTGCTGATGCAGTATTTTCATGGGTTGTGACTTGTGCTGCTAAAGCTTCAAGTGCATTCACTCCAACAGCTGGTATCTCAAGTGCTAATGCCAAAGCGCGTGCTGTAGCAACACCAACGCGCACACCAGTGAACGATCCAGGTCCAACATTGACAGCAATACGTTCAACGTGATCAAGCGTCATATTGGCTTGTGTCATTATTTGTGTAATCTGCCCAATAAGCCTTTCAGCATGTCCTTTATTCATGCGCTCATCGATACGTGCCATAACAGACTTATGACGAATGAGCGCAACAGCACAATAAATTGAAGCAGTATCGATAGTAAGAATAAGCATAAAAACATTTTAATTGAATAAGACGATAGACAAAAGACCTAATATATTTTTAATCTTTTTATTGTCGTATAGTTCATTTGTAAGAAAGTTTCTAGTGCCAATAGGCAACAATATCTTTTTATGGAATAAGAGGAGACGTTGATTGGATCTTTATTTATTTTTGCTGTTAATGAATTGATTTATAATGATAATTTATTGTTTCCGTGTTTAACAAAACTCTTAAACACTAAATCATTGGATATTATAAGATTTTTTCATTTTAAACTCATCAATAAAAACCATTTTCTTACATATCATAAGCAGAGTTGGTGTGTGGATAAAATTATTTAAGAAAGGATCATGTAACTACAAGAGATATTCAACATGGGAAGCTAGAAGTATGATGCTACCGACTTGTTGTTTTACAAGCATAAAGATGGGGCTACACAATAGATTTTATATACGTCATGGCGATTTTCATTATATTATTCACGGACACCATCGTGAAAGGGGGGATAGCGTTTGAGAGGTATTTTAAATACATACATGAATGTACAACATAAATATATTTTTGTTTTTGTCGTTCTTTTCTTCTTAAGAGGTACGATTTCATTTTTGCTCTCATTAAAGAATATATTTTATCAATTTTTATAAAAACTTTAGCTTTATGAGAGCAGAGATGAAAGAAATAGTATTATTTTGATACTCTTCCATTGCAAATCATTATGAACTGAAAAGCCAATTGAGAGAGCTCTTTTGATAGTTTTATGAAAGAGCTGATTTTATATTGGCAAGTCTTAGGATTGATTGCATGCTCCATTAAACAAAGAAACAACAACATTTTAAAATGAAATATGATTTAAATCATTCAATTGTATCATGATAAGGCTACAAATACCGAGAATAATTATGGAACAGGTTGAAGCCAAGATAACGCGCCGTCCTGCTTTTTTTAATGAGCGGATATCGACGCTTAGTCCTAATGCGGCCATTGAAATGACTGTGAACAATTGAGCAATCAATTTGATAGGATTAAGAGTTGTGTCAGGAATAAGCTTACTCGAGCGCATTAACATCATCATAATAAAACCAATAATAAACCATGGAACAAGAGTATGTAAACGAAAGCGTGTTTCTGCTGAGCGGCGATAGATGATTGAGAGAGCAAAAATAACAGGGCCTAACATGAGAACGCGTACCAATTTAACAACAGTTGCAATTTGAACACTGGCAAAAGAAACAGATGCGGTTGCTGCTAAAACTTGTGGTACAGCATAAACAACCATACCGGCAAGCACACCATATTGGTTAAATGATAAATTCAGAAATGGATGTGCAAAAGGAAGGAGTAAAATGATAACAACTCCTAAAAGAGCAGTAAAAGCAATTGATGCAGCAATCTCTTCGTGTTTTGCTTTAATGACGGGTGCAACGGCAATGATAGCGGAGTTCCCACAAATAGCATTTCCGCATGCAACGAGCATAGCTAAATGCGTAGAAAGCCCAAAAATTCGACCGATAATAAAGCTGAGAATAATTGCTACAAATATAACAAATACAATGCTTGCAAGTAAACTCCAACCAGCGGAAAGAACAGCATGAATACGAATGCTTGCTCCTAGAAGAACAATAGCAATTTCGAGAAGTGTTTTGGCACAAAAGGTGATACCTTTTTGAAAGTATGTTGGCAAAGTAAAACAACTGCGGGTAATAGAACCTAAGAGAATTGCCAAAACAAGACTTTCAAGCCATGCTTGCCCAAAAAGCTGCTTTTCTACTACTTCTAAACCATATGCTAAAGCTGATATGAGTAAACATGCTAAAATACCAGGGCCAAAGTTGTGTAAAAGTGAGAGATTTTTCTTTAGCATTTAAATATTTCCTCGTCATTAAAGAGCTAAAGGCTAAGAGGAAAAAGTTTTAAAGATTTGTTCGTGCTTGTACGGCTGCTGCTAAAGTTCCATCATCAAGATAATCGAGCTCGCCTCCTACAGGAACACCATGAGCAAGTCTCGTAATTTTAACTGAAAAATTAGAAAGTTGATCGGTGATGTAGTGGGCAGTTGTTTGTCCTTCGACAGTCGCATTAACAGCAAGAATAATCTCCGTAATTGGATTTTGTACAACGCGTTGTATTAAGGAAGCTATGTTGAGTTCGTCAGGACCTATTCCATCTAAGGGAGAAAGTCGTCCACCCAATACATGATAACGTGCGGCTAAAGTTTTTGCGCGCTCAAGAGCCCATAGATCAGCAATATCTTCAACAACAATGATTGTTGTATCATCACGTCGCGAATCTGTACAAATTGAACAAGGATCAACAGTATCGACATTTCCACAAACAGAACAAATGCCGACTTTTTCTATAGCTACTTGTATTGCTGCTCCTAAAGGCTCCAGCAATGTTTCCTTTTTTTTAATAAGATGAAGTGCCGCACGACGCGCTGAACGCGGACCAAGACCTGGCAACCGTGCTAAGATTTGAATGAGACGTTCAATCTCAGGTCCTGCAATGTATTTAGACATATATTTTGCACCATGGGGAACCCCCCGTTTCATTAAAATGGCAACTTGAAATTTGATGGAAGGGGTAGACCTGCTGTTATACTTTTGGTTTTCTCTTCTATTGCGATTTCGATTTTTGTTCTTGCTTCATTATAAGCTGTTATAATAAGATCCTCAAGAATTTCAGCTTCCTCAGGCTTGAGTAGTGAGGGATCAATTTGAATTGCTGTTATAATATTTCTGCCATTTAAAGTGATATTGACAAGATCACCCCCTGCAGCGCCGGTATCTTGCAGATTAGCCACTTCTACCTGAATTTTCTGCATTTTCTCTTGCATTTCTTTGGCTTTTTTCATCATGCTCATCATTTCACGCATAGGTATCCTTATTCATCATTGCTATCATTTTTATTTATAAAGAGATTAGTATTTTTAAAGGTATCGGGGGGTAAATCAAGACCATTTTCTTCTCTATTAAGTCGAATATCGACAATTTTTGCTTCTGGGAAATGGTTGAGGATTTTTGCGATATCAGGATCTGTTTCAGCATGGGAAAAAAGAGTCTTTTGAATCGCTACACTTTCTTCTTGTAAGGTTGGACCGCCTCCTTCATTAACAAAAGTTATCACATAGCGTTTTTTAGCCCATTGAGAGATTTTTTTTTCGATATCGTGAGCAAGAAATTGTGGGGTATTTTCGGAAAGTCTTAAAGTAATATGTTCAGTTTCAAAAGAAACAGGATGAACAAATTCTTTAACAAGGAGCTTGAAAGGCACGTCATTATGCTGTTCGGCTAATTTAACAATATCGTGCAAAGAATTAATTACGAGAGTTTTAGGTTCACTAATCTCTTCGACTGGTTGCGTGACACAAGGTGATAAATTTGTAATATTTTCAGAACAATCAGTAGATTGAGAAGTTTCAAGAGTTTCCGTTACTTCTTGAGCTTTGGCATTATCATGTGTTTGACTTTTCACAAAATTCTCTGGTTTTAAGGAGCGGTCTAATTGGTCTTGCAAGGATATTTTAAGGTCTGATTGATTTGGTAATGTACTTGAAACGCTTGAGGAATCATGGACATCAATAGTTGTTTTTTGTGTTATATTATTGGTATCTCTAGCGTCATGAGAAGAGTTTGCAACGAACGTGAGAGGTTTTTTTTCTTGCGTAAGTTTTTTTAAAGCTTCATCAAGAGTTGGGAGATCAGCTGTGTGTGCAAGACGAATTAAAAGCATTTCAGTTGCTTGCAGTGGACGTGCAGTTTGGTTAACTTCTTGTAAACCTTTGAGCAACATTTGCCAATTTCGGGATAAAACAGGAACGGAAAGTTTTTTTGAAAAGTCTAAACTTCTTAAACGTTGTTCTTCAGTGAGTGAAAAATCTTCCACTATTTCTGGTGTAAAACGTAAACGTGTGACCAGATGATTAAAATCGGCTAATTCTGTTAATATAGTAAGGGGATCAGCGCCTGCATCATATTGACTGCGTAATTCATGTAATGCATGGACAACATCGCCCTTCATGATAAATTCAAAGAGATCAATAATACGTGCTTGATCCGCCAATCCTAACATTGGACGCACTGCGTCGGCATTGACATTGCCATTGCTATGGGCAATCGCTTGATCAAAAATAGATAATGCATCACGTGCAGAGCCTTCTGCAGCACGAGCAATCATAGAGAGAGCTTGATCTTCTACTTCGACCTTTTCATATTTCGCAATTTGGCGTAAATGCGCACTCAAAGTTTTTGATTCAATCCGTCGCAAATCAAAACGTTGGCAACGCGAAAGAATTGTAATGGGAACTTTGCGAATTTCTGTTGTAGCAAAAATAAATTTTACATGGGATGGTGGTTCTTCAAGAGTTTTCAACAAACCATTAAAGGCTTGCGTTGAGAGCATATGGACTTCATCAATAATATAAACCTTATAGCGCGCGGAAACAGGACGATAGCGTATTTGTTCAATAATTTCACGAATATCGTCAATGCCTGTATGAGAAGCGGCATCCATTTCTATAACATCAATATGGCATCCTTCGATAATTTGTGTGCAATGTTCGCCAAGAGAGTCCAATACAGTTGTTGGTTGATCAATATCTTTTGTTTTATAATTGAGTGCACGCGCCAAAATACGCGCTGTTGTGGTTTTACCTACACCACGAATCCCTGTTAACATCCACGCTTGTGCGATACGACCTTTTTCAAAGGCGTTGGTGAGAGTACGCACCATAGCTTCCTGACCAATGAGGTCAGAAAAGTTTTGAGGTCGATATTTACGAGCAAGAACACGATAGGCTGTTTCTACCGGTACATTTTCCATGAATGTTTCCAACTTCGAAGTTCTTTATGCGCATATTTTGATCATACACAAAGCATAGGTCAATACTGTACTCTCATATAAAAGGATTTTTTCTCAATCAAATTATTTTTACGGGATCATTTGCTAAAAAAACCAAATCCCTTGACTTGCTGCATACAAATGCTGTTCTGAAGATTAAATACCTTGCTAAGACCTAGCATAAAAATAATCTCTTCAGCAAGATAGGAGGCTGGTACGATGACCCGTACTAAAAACCCGTTAGGGCTGCTTCTTTCCAGACCTGACCCAGTTGGCGAGCAGTTCGTCCACCACCAGCCTCCCAAGTTCATATTGTCGATTTGGAACGAAAAATCAAGCTCAGAAATGAAAAATATCATAAGAATGAGAAAGAATTTTTCTTTTACGTTTAATTTATTAAGATATAAACAACAAAGAGATTGAGGATTTATTCGTTTTTATGGCGGTCGCTATTCATATTTATTTTGTTTAAAATATTTKCTTCGTTTAAGATAATGGTGAGTTGTTAGGATACGCTTATTCGCTCAAACCTGTAAGATTTTAGGATAGATATGTCTGTTCTAAAACGATGAAATTAAATCATAGAAAATTTGCAACAGTAAAAAAGGCCAATAAAGCACAGAGATCTTACATGAGTTGAAAGAGGGAAGTTAGAGGAAGAGTACTCTTTATGAATCATTATAAATATTGATTAAATGGTGTTACTCTCCTTGTGCAAAACACCCCACCCCAAACAGAATAAATTAATGTTATCCATTCACATGGCTTTAGAGAAATATTTTTCTATGCTCCGAACGCTATTTCACAACATTGCACGTAAAGAATATACGTACTCCCTGAAGTGTAAAGACATTGTGCACTACCATCTTTATAGTTCATGTAAAGGATATCCGGCATCTTCATACTATTAACAACCCCCAATGTTGTGATCCCTTGCATATAAGAGCCCTTGTATATAAGAGAATGTATAAGAGGAATTTTATTCTTTTTTGCAATCGCCTTTATCCACACACCATTCCTCCTTATAACTTTCAAGGAGACAAATTTAATGGGTTTAATGTGAAAATCAAAAACTTATTATGATAAGTCGATATTTTATAATACTTCTCTCATTTCTATAATGAATAAGAATATCAAATACGTAATATTTTTTCTTTTAACATATATGAATACCACTTTATTAAGGAGAGAAAAGCGAGATAAACTGTTTCATAAGTTTGAATGAATATGATTTAAAATAGAATTGAGTTTATAGCACTCATAGCCCTAAAAAATGTGATGCGGGTTGTTTGTATGGATCGTAGGAGATGCAGTTATATAGTGGAATAGCTCTTTTCGTTTTTTTGATTTATTATTATTGAGAAAAATGAGAAACACGCCTATGGATCTGAAAAATGTTACTTCTCTTCTTAATTTAAGTGATTTGTGTAAATGCATTTTATAACGCTTTAAGCTGAATCTATTACCAAAGGCAGAACTTGTTTTCCTGATTGAAAAAACAGCCTGATGGTAGAGAATACAGAGCCATTTAAATGGCTGCAAAAGTTCTTTAAATATTTATTTTCTCTATCAGCAAAAAACTTCCACAAATCCAGCTTTAATAATTCATCATGCCAGATTTTTTTGAAAAAACTAAAAAAAGGGCAATCTTACTGAAACTTAGATGTTGATGAGAAATATTATTAATCATAATCTCCTGTATCACAATTTGTTCCAATAACTTTTTTCTTCGTAATATTTTTGAAAATATAATTTCCTGATGAAGGAAAGCTAATATGAAGAGATTTTATATTTTTCAATGTAAAGATCTTCTTTTCTTTATCGTGGATTATTTTCTTTTCCTCATCAACAACAATTTTTAATTTGTCTAAATCAGAAAGAGAAGAGTACGATAAAGTAAAGGATACCTTCTTTGGTTTAAAGAACTCGCAAAAATATTCAGCTCCCTGACGGACTATATCGGAGGGAATAATTGTAACACTTTCATCTGGTGCAAAAACCCATTTGTTCTCACCAAATCCAGCAAACGCAACACTAGAGCAGGCGAGAATATTTGCAGCCAATAACCCTTGCGTGAAGATTTTTTTCATTATCCTCTCCTTTTTTCTTAAAGTAGGATGAATCATAAATCAATTTTTATAGATAGGAAAGTTTAAAGGGAAGACAAAAATATGGTTAAACGATATCTTATAGTTTGATAAAAACATTTTGAAAGTTACTTAAACTCAAGAGATTTTGTTATCTCGAATATACTCTGATGATAAGTTAAATTGTTTTTAGGGCTAATTGAGACGTTCGTTATTTTTATTGGGATAAACTGCTATAAGAAATAATATCTTTTCTTAAGAATCTTTCTTTTATATGAAGGAAAATGGAGGGTCCAAGTACTTTCATTTTTGGTTATTTTTTCTTTACATAGATCTTTGTACACGTTGAATTGCTATAATGTAATTTGTCAAAAAACATTATCAAAGCAATTGATATATTCCGTTATCAGACGCTATTCCTCTTTTTCTGCTTTAGCTTCATGATGAGGCGCGTTTAGTATAAAAAACGAGTTTTTCTAAGACACATTGCATCATAGGATTTTCTTCGATATCAGCGAAAAATGCTGGTGGTTTTATTTCTTTTATATTTTATATATGCGTTGTTCGATCGTTTTGTGCTGGATAAGTACCGATAATACGCAATTCCGCAGAAAAGAAAGATAATTCTTCTAAGGCAAGTTTCATCATGGGATCTTCAGGATGTCCCTCAATGTCAACAAAGAATTGTGTTGCATTGAAATTTCCACCGATTTGATAGCTTTCTAATTTTGTCATATTGATACCATTTGTTGCAAATCCTCCCATAGCCTTATAGAGAGCAGCAGGGACATTGCGCACTCGAAAAAGAAGACTAGTGATAATTTTTTCACCATTTATAGGTTTTGGGACATGTCGTTTGGATCGTGAAAGGATGACAAAACGGGTAATATTATGAGGGTTATCTTCAACATCTCTTTCAAGAATATCAAGCCCGTAGAGTTCTGCTGCGATCAGAGGTGCTAAGGCTGCTTGTGAACGTTGAGCACTTTTTTTAATAAATCTCGCAGCTCCAGCTGTATCCGCAAAAACAACAGGTTTCCAACCGTTGTTTCGTATGATTTTTCGGCATTGTGCAAGGGCATGTGTATGACTATGGACGGTTTTAATTTCGTCATGGGTAACGCCGGGCAACACCATTAATTGAAAATGGATAGGTAAAAAATATTCATCAATAATATAAAGTGACGATTGTGGTAAAAGATGATGAATGTCTGCAACGCGTCCAGCAAGAGTATTTTCAATCGGGATCATAGCAAGATCAGCTTTCCCATTTTCCACCAAATTAAGGGCGTCTTCAAAAGTAGCGGAAGGTACAGCATCCATATCGGGGAACATATTAGAGCAAGCAATATGGGAATTAGCACCATATTCCCCTTGGAAAGAGATCTTATTAGTTTTTTTGAGTGTTTTCATGCTAAAATCTTACGTACTTTATCCAGATCACGTTGTGTATCTACACCTAAAGGAATCGTATCGACTATTTCCACATCGATGCGCATATTATGTTCTAATGCACGTAATTGTTCAAGTTTTTCACGCATCTCGAGTGTAGAAGGTTTGAATAATACAAATTTTTCAAGTGCTTCGCGTCGATAGGCGTATATTCCAATATGATGATAAAGAGGACCATCTCCATAGGGAGCTGTGGCACGAGTGAAATAAAGAGCACGAAGGCGATTTTGAGAAAGCGGTGTCCCAATGATTTTGACAACATTGGGATCTCTTTTTTCACTTTCTTCAATGATTTGAGAACCCAAGGTTGCAATATCGGTAAAACTATTTTCTAAAGGACGTAGCGCATGAATGATTTCACGAGGCGTGATTGTTGGGAGGTCACCTTGTATATTTAAAATAGCATTGTAGCGTTGTTCAGGATCAATACGCATCAAAGCTTCATAAATGCGATCAGAACCAGACTTATGATCACCTCGTGTTACGATATATTCGTGCCCATACTCTGCAACAGCTTTGGCGATATCATTGTGATCTGTTGCAACGATTGTGCGCCCTATTGCTGCTTTTTTGGCTTGTTCTGCGACATGAACAATCATCGGCTTTCCACCGATTCCAGCAAGAGCTTTTTGAGGAAGGCGGGTTGATCCCATACGGGCAGGAATAAGAATAATCGGTTTAAGAGTCATTGCAAGATTCCAAACGTCGTCTGTGCTGTATTTATGATGTTGTGTGTTATAAAGAAAAAGCTTAAACTAAAAATGGTAATGAAACCGTGAACATTTGAGTTTTTATGAATCTCTGGAAAGCTATCTATTTCATTGGCGCTTGTTTATGTGTGCTGGTTATTATTATGGGGATTTCAACACTCAGCGATATAGTTTACGATCATTCTACATTAGTCCAAAGTTACCACACAGCCAACAAGAATGATATATTTAAAGAAAAACAAAAAGAATCTAACGTTTCTATATCACTCAATAGCCGCCTTCAACAAGGCGATTTTGAAAATGGGCGTAAAATTTTTCGTCAATGTGCCATATGCCATACTTCTGGACGCAATCAAGCAGGGCGCGTTGGTCCAGTTCTTTGGGAGATTGTTGATCGTCCTTTGGCATCAACAACGGGTTTTGCGTATTCACGAGTGCTGCGCGCTCATTCTGATCAAAAATGGGATTTTGTAACGTTAGATCGTTATCTGCGTTCTCCACGTGAAACATTTCCAGGGACCACGATGTCTTTCCGTGGAATTAAAAATGACCAAGATCGTGCCGACCTTCTGCTTTATTTACGCAGTCTATCCGATCATCCTGTTGCCATACCAATGGATGATAATAAAGCGAACGAGCCAAACTAACTTATACCATAGATGGCTTATTTTAGACAGAAGGATGGTTTTTGGTAATTTTAATTTCAAGGTTTTATCTAAAGAGCTTTTATGGGTGTTTTGATAGGGGCAATGCCTCCCATATAAAACAGAATACACTTAAGCGTTGCATATTTCTATTTGTTTTAAAGAGATTTTTTAAAAAAAATGCACGCTTTACCCTGTCATCTGCAGATTGGTTTTCAAGACCTGTTTACTTCACTTTTTCCACATATGCCTTTTCTACATATGCTTGTCTGTGAAATTATTTCTGAAGGATTATCTCTTCATGAGTGATAGCTTTTTGCTTTTGAATGCAATAATTGTGTCATTAAAGCTCTACATGAGGTTTATCTTAATTCTTCTATACACATCAATCTCCATGTATTTTTCTTATGGACAGAGACAATTGATTGTTCTTATACGTGCAATAATCCTAAGCTGCATTGTATGATGTTTGATGAATAGTGTTTTCTCTTGAGGTTAGAGGTGTAGCTACAGATCATTGACCTTGTATAGTATCGATAATTAAAATACGATTTAGATTATTTATTAATGGGTTATGGTCTGAAGGACGCACTTTCATGAGGAAAAATTTTATGCGTGAAGAGAAAAATAGTTGAATAGGGTTCTGCGGATTATATTTTTACCCACTTCGAAAATTCTTTACACAAGAATATTGATAGCAGCTTCGTTTGCACGAGTATCTCATCATTTATAAAAGGTGACATGAAATGAGGCTGATAATCCATTATAGGTATTTTTTCACAAAAGGTCTTCAATTTTTATGCTAAGTTTAATCATTCTTATTGTTTACAGCATTTTAATGATTTTTGGTAAAACATCAGTGTTTTAGTTTCAATCCATATCGCGAGAGTTTTGAAAATGAGTAGGAACAAAATCATGATTCTCTAAGCTTATTCCTTAACAGCTTAAGGTTTTTTCTTTGGAATTTGATCGTTTATAGGTAACAACATTAAATTGCGCTAGTAATCCATTATAGAGAAGGAGCTTTCCTACTAATGGATCTCCGATATTTGTGATCATTTTAATCGCTTCCATGGCTTGTAGGGTTCCAATAACGCCGGGTAAAACACCGATGATTCCAGCTTCAGCACATGTTGGAATAGTATCGGGAGCAGGAGGGGTGGGGAATAAATCGCGATAGTGAGGGTTATTGTCTTTATACGGCATAAGGACGGTTAATGAGCCATTAAAACGTTCTACAGCGCCACTTATTAAAGGCTTTTTGCATTGGGCAGCGTGATCAGCAAGAAGATAGCGTGTGGTAAAATTATCACTTCCATCAACAATGATATGGTAGGCATTGATCAGTTTATCCACATTACTTTTATTTAAGCGTAGGGTGTGTTTTTCAACTATAACATGGGGATTTATTGCTTTTATAGTGGTTTCAGCACTGTCTGTTTTGCTTTGGTTGATTGCATTTGTCTTATGAATAACTTGGCGTTGTAAATTGGAAAGTGAAACAGTATCGTTATCGACAATTCCAAGGGTTCCAACACCTGCGGCAGCCAAATAAGTTAAGACAGGTGCTCCAAGTCCACCAGCACCCACAACAAGAACACGCGCTTTTTTGAGCTTTTGTTGCCCCGCTCCGCCAATCTCAGGCAAAATGATGTGACGTGCATAGCGTTCGATTTCTTCATTATTGAATTTTGTATCTGTTTCTTGTGTCATGAATTTTCTCTTGTCATCGTTATTTTATTGTTTACTAAGTTTATGGTGCATAAACCAGTCTGTATTTAGGATAGGGAGGATTTATTTATGAAAATTGCCATTCAGATGGATCATATTTCAACAGTTCGGATTCAAGGAGATACGACATTTGCACTGGCTTTAGCAGCACAAGAACGTAGACACTCTCTTTTTCATTATACACCAGATCGTTTATCTCTGTGCGATGGTTGTGTGATTGCACGACTAGAATCATTGACTGTCCATGATGAAGAGGGGAACCATTATCAATTAGGAAAACCTGTTCGTACGGAGTTAACAGATATGGATGTAGTTCTTTTGCGCCAAGATCCGCCTTTTGATCTCAATTACATCACTACGACTCATTTATTAGAACGTATTCATCCTAAAACACTTGTTGTGAATGATCCGGCATGGGTACGCAACAGTCCAGAAAAAATTTTTGTGACTGAATTTTCTGATTTAATGCCAGAAACATTAATTACTAAAGATATTGAAGAAATAACAGCTTTTAGAGAGACATTTGGCGATATTATTGTTAAACCGCTTTATGGGAATGGGGGGGCAGGTGTTTTTTATTTAAAACAAGATGATCGCAATTTAGCATCGCTTCTGGAAATATTTGCAGATATTTATCGCGAACCTTTTATTGTTCAGCGCTATTTAGAGGCAGTACGACAAGGAGATAAACGGATTATTTTGCTTGATGGTAGGCCTGTTGGAGCCATTAATCGAGTTCCGACAAAAACAGATGTACGTTCTAACATGCATGTTGGAGGTCGTGCAGAAAATGTTGAGTTGACAAAACGTGATTATGAAATTTGTGAACGTATTGGTCCAGCCTTAAAGGAGCGTGGTCTTCTTTTTGTGGGAATTGATGTCATTGGAGATTATATAACAGAAATCAATGTCACATCTCCTACAGGAATTCGTGAAATTAAGCGCTTTTGTGGTACAGATGTTGCGCATCTGTTTTGGGAGGCGATTGAGCTCAAACGTTCAAATTAATTTACACAAGGCTCAACCATGGTATTGTAAAAATGGTCCATGTTGTTTTTTTATATTTGTTATGTGGCAAATGTGAACTAAAATGGCCGTATGATATAAATTAAGAGGCTTTATCCTCAATTTTTAGGGAGTTTATAGATGAGCAGAGTCTTATCAATTGGAGTGGTATTGATTTTTGCGTTACTGCTTTCTGTAAATATAGGCAGCGCACGCGATCAAATCCAAGTTACTGGCTCATCTACAGTTTTACCTTATCAAAAGATTGTTGCTGAGACATTTGGAGAAATTTATCCTCATTTTAAGGTTCCTGTTATCGAATCGGGTGGAACAGGAGCGGGGATTAAGGAATTTTGTCGTGGTATTGGAGAAAACACCGTTGATATTGTTAATGCTTCGCGAACAATGAAATCGAGTGAATTACAGTCTTGTTTTAATGCTGGTGTAAAAGATATTGAGGAAATACGCATTGGGTATGATGGCATTGTTTTTGCAACAGACATTAAGGGGCCTGATTGGAAATTACAGCCGGTAGATGTTTATAAAGCCCTTGCGGCTCGAATTATCATAGACGGCAAGTTGCAGCCTAATAATGTTTCGAAATGGAATGCCGTCAATAGTGCTCTTCCTGATTGGATGATAGCCGCCTATATTCCTGGGGAGAAGCACGGAACGCGTGAAGTTTTTGAAGAAAAATTACTTGCTATGGGGTGTAAAGAGAGTGGAGCAGTTGAGGCGATGAAGTCTTTAGGAATGGATGATAAAGAGATATACGCAGCTTGTATTGCTGTGCGTAAGGATGGAAAAGCGATTGATATTGATGGTGATTATTCTGAAACACTTGCGCGTCTAACTTCGAATAAAACAGGGGTTGGTATTTTGGGTTTGTCTTTTTATCAAAATAATGCCGATAGGCTAAAGGTTGCTAATATTAATGGTTTTGCGCCAACAGTTGAGACAATTTCGAGTGGACAATATCCGGTTTCTCGTCCACTTTTTTTCTATATTAAGAAAGCACATTTAGATATTGTTCCAGGTTTGCGAGAATATGTTGATTTTTTTCTTTCTGATCAAATGATTGGTCCAGAGGGGCCTTTGGCTGAATATGGTTTGATTGTTTCTCCCGAAACAGAGCGCCAAGCACAGCGGTCTAATTTTTCTGCTGGTCAGATAATGATGTTGAAATAATTTATAGGATTGCCGGAGTAGGCATTTTTGGTGCTATTTTTTTGTAAAAACTGAAAGATAAAATGCGCATTTCCTTCATCGTTTTTTTGTTATTGCTTCTTGGATTTTGTGGTTTTTGTATTTCCTATATGCGAGCACGCAGTCTTGAGTACAGACAACATAAAATGCATTCTCGTGCGTATTATTATGGCTGGTGGACATTTTTGATTACGGTTATTCCAGCTTCTATTTTTTTAATTTTTTGGGATGCTGGGAGTATAATTTATTTAGAATATAATGCCTCTCGAGAGCTTTTGGCATATAGTGCGCATACCACAGAATCTGTCAATCATGATCTACTTTGGGAGACTCTTCGAAGTATCGTCAAAATGATTCACCGCTTTGAAGGGGATCTTTCTACCGCTTCCTATAAGGAAGTGCAGGCACAATTACTGGCAAAAGGATTGATTTTATCTCATGAAGTATCGGATGATGTATTCAAAATAGCACGGTCATGGGTGTTTTCTTCTAAAAAGCTTCAGTTTGTTGGTTATGGTTTCCTTTTTGCTATTGCCTCCTTTGGTTTTATCTGTGGAATAATACAAATTGCGCCTCATCAACGTGCGCGCAATAAGGTTGAATCTTTAATTATTGTTGGCTTGGCTTGTGCTTCTATCGTTGCTGTTTTGACGACAATAGCCATTGCACTTTCTCTATTCTTTCAGACAATAAGTTTTTTCCAGTCTGTATCCTTTTCAAATTTCTTTTTAGGAACAGTTTGGGATCCGCGTTTTTCCGCGAGCGGTTCAAGCGATGAAGTGGGACAATTTGGTTTAATACCGCTCCTTGCTGGTACGCTTTATATTGCATTTGTCGCTATGCTTTTTTCTGTACCTATAGGATTATTTTCAGCTCTTTATATGGCCGAGTATGCTTCTGGGCGATTGCGTGCAATTGTAAAGCCATTGTTAGAAGTTCTTGCAGGAATCCCAACCATTGTTTACGGTTTTTTTGCTTTAAAGGTTGTAGGACCGTTTTTACGTGATCTGTCTGTTTCTCTCTCAGATGGAGTTAGTTTTATTATGGCACAAAGTGTTTTGACTGCTGGCGTTGTGATGGGAATTATGTTGATTCCTTTTGTTTCCTCTTTGTCGGATGATGTTATTATGGCTGTTCCACGTATTTTACGTGAAGGTTCTTATGGTTTAGGGGCAACGCAATCTGAAACAATTAAGAAAGTTATTATACCAGCAGCACTTCCAGGGATTATGGGGGCCATTTTGTTGACGGCATCGCGTGCCATTGGGGAAACAATGATTGTCGTTTTGGCAGCAGGCGTTGCAGCAAACTTAACACTCAATCCTTTTGAAGCAATGACCACAATGACTGTTAAGATTGTTAATCAATTGACCGGTGATTTTGAGTTTAACTCTCCACAAACTCTGGTGGCTTTTGCCTTGGGGATGACACTCTTTGTGATGACACTCTTGATGAATATTCTCGCTCTTTATATTGTGCGTAAATATCGGGAACAATATGAATGAATGAAGATTTTTTTCCTCGTCGCAATATTAGCCTTAAGCGTCGCTATTGGGCTGAGCGTCGTTTTCGTGCCTATGGTTTAATTGCTATTTTTATTGGTTTGTTTTTTTTATTTGCGCTTTTATGGTCTATCATTAGTCAAGGCTATACAGCTTTTTTTCAAAGTGAAATGATATTATCGATTTATTTGGATGAAAAGATTATTGATCCAAGTGGTCAACGTCAAACAAAACCACAAGTCCTCATAACAGCGAATTATCCGCTTCTTGTACGCAATGCATTAGCGAAGAAACTTGGTATTGATCAAAAGGATCGAGCTTCTCTGCGGGACATTAACCGTATGTTTTCAAAAGGTGTCCGTGTTCAACTGCGTGAAATGGTGACAAAGAATCCAAAGCTGATTGGCACAATGCAAAAGATCAAAGTTTTAACTGCTGCGGATATCGATTCTGCTTATAAGGGGCAGATTGATTTGCAGGTAGCAGAAAAAAATCGTAAGGTTTCTAATCGGCAAATAGAATGGATCAAGCGTTTAGCCCGTGATGGCACGCTTTATAAAACATTTAATATTGGTTTTTTTACATTTGGCGCTTCAAGTCGTCCTGAGACTGCGGGATTAGGTGTTGCGATAATCGGTTCTCTTTATATGATAGGCATTGTTTTATTGGTTTCACTCCCGATAGGCATAGCAACGGCTCTTTATTTGGAAGAATATGCACGTAAAAATAAATTTACAGATTTTATTGAGGTTAATATCAATAACCTTGCCGCTGTTCCTTCGATTGTGTTTGGTCTTTTAGGACTTTCTGTTTTTGTTAATTTTTTAGGATTACCACGTTCAGCCTCTTTTGTTGGTGGTCTTGTTTTAGCACTCATGACTCTTCCCACGATCATTATTGCGACCCGTTCTGCTTTGCGGGCTGTTCCTCTTTCTATTCGTTCGGCTGCTTTAGGGTTGGGGGCATCAAAAACACAAATGATTTTTCATCATGTTGTTCCTTTAGCAGCGCCTGGTATTTTAACAGGTACGATTATTGGAGTAGCTCAGGCTCTAGGTGAAACAGCACCTTTACTTTTGATAGGCATGGTTGCCTTTGTTGTTAATATTCCTACGACTCCCATGGATCCAGCAACAGCTTTACCTGTTCAAATTTTTATGTGGGCGGGTGAAGCAGAGCGCGCTTTTATTGAAAAAACGTCAGGGGCCATTATTGTATTAATGATTTTTCTTGCGATCATGAATATTTCTGCAGTTTTTTTACGTCGACGATTTGAACGCCGCCAGTAATTTTAAGAAAATAACAACTTCGATAGGATTTTCGTAAGGTGAGTTTTTGTAATGAAGATTAAAATGCGTGGTCAAGATGTGAAGGTTTCTTATGGAGACAAAGAAGCACTTCATGGTATTACACTTGATATTCCTGAACACCAAGTGATTGCTTTAATTGGTCCATCAGGATGTGGGAAGTCGACTTTTTTGCGTTGTTTTAACCGTATGAATGATACGATTGAAGGGGCTAAAATAACGGGTCTTATTACTTTAGACGGGGAGAATATTTATGACCAGAAAATTGATATTGTAGAATTACGCGCTCGTGTTGGGATGGTTTTCCAAAAGCCTAGTCCTTTTCCAAAATCTATATTTGAAAATGTTGCCTATGGGCCGCGCATTCACGGTTTAGTGAAAACGCGCGCCGAATTACATGATGTGGTTGAAAGGAGTTTGAGGCAGGCTGGTTTGTTTGAAGAAGTAAAAGACCGTCTTCATGATCTTGGAACAAGTTTATCGGGAGGACAACAACAGCGTTTGTGTATTGCGCGTGCCATTGCGGTTAGTCCCGAAGTTATTTTGATGGATGAGCCTTGTTCAGCTCTTGACCCCATTGCAACGGCTCGGATTGAAGAGCTTATCGATTCGTTACGGCAAAATTATACAATTGTTATCGTAACACATTCCATGCAACAAGCGGCACGTGTTTCTCAATATACAGCCATGTTTCATTTAGGACATTTGGTCGAAGTTGGTGCAACTGAAATGATCTTCACCTCACCAAAAGAACAACGGACGCAAGATTATATTACAGGGCGTTTTGGATAGGTGAATTGAGGAGTATAAGAGATGTCTATGAACCATACTGTTCGTTCTTATGATGCAGAGCTAAAATATCTAAAAGCAAGAATTACAGAAATGGGAAGCCATGCAGAAAGAATGATAGAACGTTCTGTTGCATCGGTTGTATGGAGTGATCTTCAACTTGCAACGGAAGTGATTGCCGATGATGTGTTTTTAGATGAGACAGAACGTGATATTGATGAAAAAGCGGTTGCTATTATTTGCAAGCGCCAACCGATGGCTGTAGATTTGCGTGAAATTATTGGAGCCATTCGTATTTCTTCTGATCTTGAGCGGATTGGGGATATGGCCAAAAATATTGCTAAGAGGGCTGTTGCTCTTTCGGAAATACGTCAATCCGCGTCCTTTTATCATGGGCTTGAAACAATTACAGCTTTAGCACTTAATCAGTTAAAAGAAGTTTTAAATGCTTATACGAGTCGCCGATTAGAGCGTGTTGATGCTGTGCGTGAGCGTGATGAGAAGATTGATACGTTGTATACTTCTCTTTTTCGTGAGCTTTTAACATATATGATGGAAGATATGCGCAATATTACAGTTTGTACACACTTACTATTTTGTTTAAAAAATATTGAACGAATTGGTGATCATGTTACCAATATTGCTGAAATGTTGCATTATATTATAACGGGTTCTCATATGTCTTCTGATCGTCCTCGCGATGATCTTACGTATAAAGTTGGCGTAGATGAAAAGAAAATAGATTAAATTTTCTTAGATATTAAAATAGGTTGGTAGATACATTGAGCATTTTTTAGAAGTACAGCTATAGAAAGAATATGATAACCGTCTTATGGAAAAACACAAAGAAGCAACAAAGGGTAGCATGGCAAGATTGTTAACTCTTGATTTGACATCATTGTATATTGGGTGATAGCATCACTCATACTATGGTCGGAGGGGGATTTTCTTTCTGGTCATTTTGCTAAAACTTTTATATTAAAGGGGATATCTGTATTATTTTTTTCAATATTGATGCAAAGAGTTTTGGTATCCAGATCTTTTTTGCTAGTTTTTTGTATGTAATATGTAGAATAAATGGATAGTGTTATTTTATTGTGATTGAAACGTGTTGGTTGTTATAGGTCTATATTGTGCCATGAGGAGTGGCAATATTGATTGATAAATTAAGAGTTTTTTATTTTTTATTCCGCATAGATAGTTTTTGATTACCACTTGTATTAAAATTTTACTGAGTGGTAACGATTAGTTGTGTACTTTATTGAGAGATACATTTAAAGCTCATTTCAAAATTTGAATAGCTCAGAGATTATAGGAATGTGTTGCATAAGATGAAAAAAAATTGTTGGAATGTTTTTGTTACCTTTTGCGTAGCGCCGTTGTTTGTTGTGGGGTGTGCTGCAAACCATTTAGATGCTGGAAAAGTCAATAATAAGAATACAAAAACAGTTACGTATCCGTTGACAGAGCGCCAATGTCTTATGCGTGCAATGTATTTTGAATCAAATCGCTCTAGTCGTGAAGGAATGATTGCCGTTGGAACAGTTGTTATGAATCGTGTTAATTCAACGGCCTATCCCAAGACAATTTGTGGTGTTGTTGGTCAATATAAGCAATTTGCTCCTGGTGTTTTAACGCGTCCTATGACGGAAAAAGCATCTGTTGCTCGTGTAAAAGAGGCTGCTGATGCTGTTTTACGAGGTGAACGAGATAAGAAAGTTAAACACGCTAAGTTTTTTCACACCGCTGGTTTGTCTTTTCCTTATAAAAACATGCACTATGTTCATGTTGCAGGGGGCAATGCTTTTTATGAAAAGCGATCACGCGATGGATCACTTCAAGTTCCCACGGATAATCGCCCTTATGATGTTGCTTATGCTTTTGCCCAAGAACGTTCTGGTCATGCGCCAAGCTTTATCGATGAAGGCTTAGAAGGTAAGGGAATAAAAGCAGAGAAAAGTGCATCTTCTCCAACAGAAGTCGCACGGTCCAAGGCGGTACAACCTACGTCTTTTGCTATGGTACAGCTTGATAAAGTTCCTATTCCCACTTATGCGCCTCAACATCTCGTTAGGAAAGAGGATAATAAAACAATTATGGCGTTGCCTTCATCAGATCAGTTAAATGCAATTGTTGCAATGTTAGAAAAACGACACAGAAACTGATAAGTTTTTGTGCGACCAAAGAAGGGTTTTACACCCCATCGAAGTTTATGAATTAAGTGGATCCTTTAGCACTAAGAGCACCTACGAATATAGGTAGAGAGAGTGCACTTAAAGGATCTTGAAAAACAATTTAGAGTATGACGGCGTAAAGATACGCATTTTATTTAAAGAAGGGTATGGGTAATGTACTTTGATATTCATGAGATAATTTCGCCTGAGATGCTTAATCGTCTTGCAGAAATTACAGTAAAAGTGGGGTTAAATTTACAAGAGGGGCAGGATCTTGTTTTGACTGCTCCAGTTTCAGCTCTTCCTTTTGTTCGGCGTATTGCATATCATGCCTATAAGGTTGGTGCTGGTGTCATTACACCAATTTTTAGTGATGATATGTTATCGCTTACACGTTTTGAAAATGCCCATACGGCTAGTTTTGATTGTGCTCCTTCTTGGCTCTATGAGGGAATGGCGAAGGCTTTTGAAAATGGGGCTGCACGTTTAGCAATTGTTGGGGATAATCCTTTACTCCTTTCCAATCAAGATTTTGATAAGGTTTCACGTTTAAATAAAGCCACTTCAATGGCTTATCAGCCGGCACTCAAGAAAATATCAAATTTTGCTATCAATTGGTCGATTGTTGCATATCCAACAGCAGGGTGGGCTGAGGCGATGTTTCCTTCCTTACCGCTTAATGAGGCGATTAAAAAATTAGCTGATGCAATTTTTTCTGCTTCACGTGTTACAGGAGAAGATCCAGTGCAGGCGTGGACTGTCCATAATACAAATTTGAAGAAACGATCATTTTGGCTGAATGAGCAGCGTTTTTCTGCCTTGCACTTCACAGGACCAGGGACTGATTTAACAGTTGGTTTGGCAGATGATCATGAATGGCATGGTGGTGCATCGGTGGCTCAAAATGGTGTTGTTTGCAATCCTAATATTCCGACAGAAGAAGTTTTCACAACGCCTCATGCTCATAAGGTTGAAGGCTTTGTTCGCTCAACAAAACCTCTTTCCTATCAAGGAACACTGATTGATGATATTGAAGTGCGTTTTGAAGCAGGGCGTATTGTTGAGGCCCGCGCCTCAACAGGTGAGGCAGTTTTACAGCAGGTTTTACAAAGTGATGAGGGTGCAAGCCGATTGGGCGAAGTTGCCCTTGTGCCTCATTCTTCACCAATTTCTAAGAGTGACCTTCTTTTTTATAATACCTTATTTGATGAAAATGCCGCCTGCCATATTGCTTTAGGGCAGTGTTATTCCAAATGCTTTTTAGATGGAGCGTCATTAACACCAGAAGAGATTGCAGCACGTGGTGGTAATAAAAGTGTTATTCATATTGATTGGATGATTGGCTCTGGTGAAATTGACATAGATGGTATTACGCAGGCAGGTGTAAGAGTTCCTGTCTTTCGTAAGGGTGAATGGGCTTAATTCTGTTATGTCGTAAAAGACGCCATTTGAGGTAGGTCGAGTCTTCTTGACATGGGAAGCATTTTTAGAGTACGTGAATGTATTCAAGACAGTGCTTGATCGTGGAACCTTTTGTTAGAATCACATGAGTATGAAGCCAAGTGAAGTCCACGCGACAAGAATTGCGGTTGTTTGCAGACGAGGTGGGGTGAAATTTTCGTTCTTAGAGGACGAGGAAGGGGTCGATTTAGTCGTGACACGGCTAGAAAAGTGCATAATTATTTAAAGAGGAGTGATGCCTGAGCTTCCTGAAGTAGAAACGGTTCGTCGTGGACTCGAGTTTGTTGCTACTGATGCAAAGATAGTATCTGTAAAACTTAATCGTAGAGATTTGCGTTTTCCTTTTCCTGAGGCTTTTTCTGAACGGCTTATTGGCAGAAAAATTCTAAAACTTGGTCGACGTGCGAAATATTTATTATTTCATCTTTCTCAGAATGAAACGATTTTAAGCCATTTAGGAATGTCTGGATCATGGCGTATAGAGAATAATCTTTTAAGAAAATCTTGTTCAACGACCAATAAATTGGTTAAGCATGACCATTTTGTCATGGATATTCAGACAAGGAATGGTGAAGTTTATCATCTTATTTATAATGATGTGCGTCGCTTTGGGTTTATGCTGTTAGTTGATACGGACAAGCTTTATACACATCCACTTTTAAATAAGCTAGGGCTTGAACCTATGAGTCAAGGGTTTTCTGGTCGTTATTTACAAAAGGCTTTTGTTAATAAAAAAATGTCTCTCAAGGCTGTTTTACTTGATCAGTCTATTGTTGCGGGTCTTGGGAATATTTATGTTTGCGAGGCGCTTTGGCGGAGTCGTTTATCTCCACAGCGTGGTGCATTTACATTGGCATCAAAAACGGTATATGCACGTGAACTTTCAGATTCTTTAGCACAGAATATATGCAATGTAATTTCTGAGGCTATTTTATCTGGTGGCTCTTCTTTACGTGATTATATGCATATAGATGGTTCACTTGGTTATTTTCAACATGCTTTTTCGGTTTATGGGCGAGAAGGCAAGGAATGTTTGCAATGTGGAATGCCTATTATACGTATTTTACAGGCTGGGCGTTCAAGTTTTTACTGCTCACAGTGTCAAAAATGAATAAGATGTCTTGCAAAATCCTACAAGAGGCTTAAAGTCAGGTTTTTACAATATATGAATATATGAGGCTTGAGAGGTTTTTTTTTATGCTGAATAAAGTACTAACACATCTTGATAATAATATAGAAAAGAGCCTTGAACGCCTTTTTTCTCTTTTACGTTTTCAATCGATTTCTACAGACTCGGCTTATAAGGATGCATGTCGTCAAGCAGCTGATTGGTTAGTAGAAGATTTAAAAAGCATTGGTTTTGAGGCTTCTCGCCGTGATACACCGGGCCACCCGATGGTTGTTGGGCATCACCCAGGACCTTCAGATGATTGTTTGCACGTGTTGTTTTACGGGCATTATGATGTTCAACCTGTTGATCCGTTGAGTCTATGGGAGGATGATCCATTTACACCTTCTTTAAAGGAGAAAGATGGAAAGAAAGTTATTTGTGCTCGTGGTGCTTCAGATGACAAAGGGCAGCTTATGACTTTTATTGAAGCATGTCGTGCATATAAAAAAGAAACAGGACAGCTTCCTGTTAAAGTGACTATTTTATGTGAGGGTGAGGAAGAATGTGCTTCTCCTTCTCTTGTTCCTTTTTTAAAAGCAAATAAAGATGAACTTAAGGCTGATTACGCATTGGTGTGTGATACGTCGATGTGGGACGAGAATACACCATCTATTGCTCTTTCTCTTCGGGGAATTATGGCGGAAGAGATCTTTATCACAGCAGCGAATCGTGATTTGCATTCTGGTTATTTTGGAGGAATAGCGGCTAATCCCATTCGTATTTTAGCTAAAGTTTTGGCAGGACTTCACGATGAAAATAATAAGGTGACACTTCCTGGTTTTTATGATGGCGTAGAAGAAACATCTCCACATATTTTACAATCATGGAATGCACTTAATTGTACGGCTGAAAAGTTTCTTGGTCCTATAGGTCTGTCCGTTCCATCTGGGGAAAAAGGGCGGAACATTTTGGAGCTTGTGTGGGCACGTCCTACCATGGAAATTAATGGTATTAGTGGGGGCTATGAAGGGGAAGGGATGAAAACGGTTATTGCGTCTCAAGCGAGTGCAAAAGTATCATGTCGTCTCGTCCATAAGCAAGATCCAGAAAAAATACGCCAAGCGTTGCGTGATTATGTACGCAGCTCAATTCCTGCTGACTGTACGGTTGAATTTAAGAATCATGGTTCTTCTCCGGCACTTCAGCTTTCTGATGATTCATCTTTTACCAAGGCGGCAAAGGATGCTTTATCACAAGAGTGGGAAGTTCCTGCTGTATTGACAGCTATGGGAGGCTCGATTCCAATTGTAGCAGACTTTCGTTCAATTCTTGGTATGGAAACGCTTTTGGTTGGTTTTGGACTGGCTGATGATCGTATTCATTCGCCTAATGAAAAATATAATCTAAAATCGTTTCATAAGGGGCAGCGGTCTTGGGCGCGTATTCTTTTCGCTTTAGCAAATAGGAGGGTGAATGGCTGAAATTCGCGTTCATCAAGGTGATTTGCCAAACCTAGACAATTATCAAACGGGTGCCATTGCGATTGATACTGAGACTTTAGGATTACAACCACATCGTGATCGTTTATGTGTTGTTCAGATTTCTTCTGGAGATGGGACTGCTGATATTATACAGATTGCTAAAGGACAAAAGAGTGCTCCTAATTTGGTCAAGCTTCTTAAAGATAACGCCGTCACTAAAATATTCCATTTTGGGCGTTTTGATCTTGCTATTTTAGCGCATACATTTGGTGTTATGCCAGAGGCTGTTTTTTGTACAAAGATCGCTTCGAAACTTACACGCACCTATACGGATCGTCATGGCTTGAAGGAAATTTGTAGTGAATTGCTGAATGTGAATATTTCTAAACAGCAACAATCTTCGGATTGGGCGGCAGAAACGTTATCGCAAGCACAAATTGAATATGCTGCGTCAGATGTGTTATATTTGCATCGTTTAAAAGTCATATTTGAAGAACGTTTAAGGCGCGAAGAGCGAGAAAGTGTTGCCGAGGCATGCTTTCAATTTTTGCCTATGAGAGCTAGGCTTGATCTTTTAGGATGGGGGGAAGTCGATATTTTTGCGCATAGCTAACTTTAAAAATTGGCGTGTAATATCCTAAATTATGGATGTAAGAGGACAAAATACCTATATTATAGGTATTTTTTCCTCTCATCTTTTCAGATAAGATTATACATAAGTGCTTTTTGATTTGTAGTTTAGGCAATAAAAATCCGTTTATGAATTCATATTCTTTTTATGTTTGTAATAGTCTTTATTTGAAAAAAAAGAGATTTTGAGGAAAGGCCAGAAACATACGGTGAGAAGCTTAAATCTCTAAAAACTACAACGGCTTAATGGGGGGAGAATATGAAGGCATCAATGTAAAAAACAATTCCCGCCCTTACGAACATTTTCAATTCCACTTTACGCCTTTAAAAAGGATCTCAAATAATATCTATTGAGTAATGCAGATTACGCACTGCTTCACGCTTTTGTTTTTACATTCTTTGGCGGAGTCATGCCCCTCATGTAAAACAAAACGTTCTAAATGGAAGTATATTTGGATTGCTTATTTACGCGCTTTTCTAAGAAACCTTTCTGAAAGAGTCGAAGCCCATTTTCACGGCGGCGCTCATGAATGATATAACGATAAAGTCTCCAATACCAATATAAAATCATTGAACAGCACTATCTTTATGTTTATGCAATAACAAGCAGCTACCATACTTTACCAACCCCCAATTTTTTGCCAATATTCAATTTTGTGACAGTCCTATTTTTTGACAGCCTTTGACACGATTCATAAGAGGCATTTTTATTGTACAGTTTTATTCCACTCGGGGCATATCCCCACTTGTAATGTGCAAACAAATAGTGTTGCTTGATTCAACATGAAAAAATTTTATGGTATTCGGGGTGCAAATTTAATATGAATAGCACTATTATCATTATAAATCAAAATGTTGTAGGCTTAATATATAGAGGCCGACCGCGATTACACTGAACAATGCAAAGCATGACTCCTGGAAAGTGATCTAGAAACAAGTTAGCAGGAGAACGCTTTTTGCCAATTAAAAAATGTTATAATAACTTTTGTGTTTAAATGAATTCATAAGAAAATCCTCCTTTTTTCAAGAGTTTTATCCATATATCAACTTCATTTGTGACATGTAAGCGAATAATTCTGCTTAATGTATCATAAACACGTTTGAAATGATCTTATGATACTAAGAGCACGCATTCAATAGGATAAATTATATAAATCAATATGTTAATATGATATTTGTGTAGTTTATTGTCTCCAGACGATACTTTGAGCTTTTATTCATTGTTAAATAAGTGATTTCTACGTTGGTAGAGCAGGGCAATGTGCATTTATTTTAAAATTAAAATGCTCAAAGCTTTGTTTTTTAATAATTTTTACTTTTTTCTATAAACATGCTCTTTTTTCTGGAAACTTGCAATGAAGACACTAAATAGAATCCATTATGGATATTGTGCGAGGTTAAATTTATGAACATAAAATATTTTATTACAGCTTTTGCTACTTTTGCTTCAATCTCTGTAGCTCAGAGTGCTTCTTTTTTGTCTTCTCAAAAATTAATAGAGGGAATATCTGCTGTTGTTCCTCCTAAAGATATTTTTTCTAGTGAACAGTTGAGCAAGATTTTATCTGAAGTTGCCCAAATGGAACTTTCTTGCACAAATAACAGCCAATGCATAACAGCTGCTAAGTTAATACCTGTATCACATTCTGGTAAAAAAATATTTCAAAAGCCTAAAAAAGGATCGGGGAAAGGAAGACGATCACACTTCATTAGACGAGGTCCAATGAGTTATTAAAAAGTAAGAAGACAACATAAAGAGGTCTAATATATGATCGGGAATTGAAGAAAGGAGATATTTTGTATCATTTGAAAAGAGGGGGAGCTATTTGTTTGCGAAGGGGTATTACGATTTATGCGCGGGGTCATTGAATGATACTGTTTGGAAAAGAGAAGGGCAGGAGATTTGATAAAGGAATACACTGTATAGTGGCGGTTGCTCGTTACAAACTTTATGAAATTATATGAACATGTAGATTTTAGATTACTCTATTATATCGCATATATCGTAAATTCTCTTATTTAAGGTATGGCTATATTTATATAAGCATAGAGATCCCCCTTAATCTAAGTGTTTTTAGGATATGGGGTGGATTAAGGGAAGGGCTTGATCCATAAAGCTTTCAGTTAAGTAAACCACATGAGCGGGAAATAAAGACAAGCCCGTTAGACAATAATTGGGGGTATTTGCATACAAGATTTGATTAAGACCCTTTCTCAAAATCAAAGAGGAGGCCTGTGGTCGCGTATAAAAAAGTTTTATTTTAATGTTAAACTTTTGATCTTTGTTGGCATGTTTTGGCTATAGATAAAATGAAATATTCTTTATTTGTCGATGATTTAAGATATCAAATATTTTTTCTTCCAAATTGATGATTTTTAAAGCAAAGTTTTGTTTGAAAATGTTAAGAAAGATTTCTCATTTTTTTAGCTTTAGGGAGAGTTTCTATATAAGTTTCAATGTGTATCATATCAGTTATTTGTACGGTTTTTTCAATTTATTTTATACAAAGAATATGAAATAGAGTGCCTACAAAGAAGACCGAAGTTTTGAAAATTCTATAAGGTTGAGATAAAGAGTGGTCAATCTTTCAACAACAATAAGTGCATAAAGTAAAAATAAAGAGCAGTTAAGTTGAATGTGATCTTGTTGCAATCGATACAGTATTCGAAACTTTGTTTATGTGCAATACATATCCTTTAGAGTATAAAACTCTCAAAGAGCTGTGCGCATTCGGTTTTGCGAATAATGAAGCGACAAACATTGTTTGTATAAATTTAAATGGAGTGGTTGCATTTGGTTTGTTCTCAATATTGTAATAATTCTCTCTGTTTTTGATATCGAGAGCTTTCATAAGCGGCATTTTTAGCTTTTCTTAAAATGGTTTCATTTATTTGCTCGTTTGGAACGTGTAGGCGGGTGATTTTATTGACTTTAAATAAAATGATTTAAGATGAGAGCATTTTCAATATTACAGACGAAAAGATAATTTTCGCATTATAATCAATATGCCATCTTTCCATAGCCAATAGCGCATGCTTTACACGGGGGAATGTTGCAGTTTTTTGCAAAATTTATAAATGAAGAGAAAATATGAGGAGTGGAACTCATTTATGCATGAGCATCGTTTAATTCTCATGTACTACAGATCAAGCAATTAAGGGTGTTTTGATTGGATTTTTGTTTTTTTTATGAGTGTATCATTTTTGCTACAGATATCTGGAGTTGTGGCTCTATATGACATGAGGTGTTCAAATAAATATTTCAGCTATGGAGAGAAAATATGAATATGAAATGGTTAATAACAGCTTCTGCTTTCGCTTTTGTTTCAGTTTCAGCGGCGCAGGCAGCAGATGTTATTGTTCCCCCCAGTCCAACACCTGTTGCTCCCGTTATTGTTGCTCCAACTTTTTCTTGGACAGGTTTCTACTTCGGTGGCCAGGTTGGTGGTTTTTCGGGTAAAACGAAGACGGATATTCTCGCTAAAGGACAAAAAATTCCGGTAAGTGATAATTATTTGTCTAAATTATCTGGTTTCATAGGTGGTCTGTACGCAGGTTCCAATATTGATCTCGGTAACGGCCTTATTTTAGGTGTTGATACAGATATCATGTGGTCTAATAAAGATGACACAAAGACAGGAAAGACATATGTCATTACTCCAGATCACATCAATTATATTAACAAGCTATTAAAAGATGCTTCAATTAATATTGGGAAAGATGCACTTAAAGATGGTGCTAAACGAACCCACAGTTTCACTTTTAAAGAAAAGTGGGCTGGTGCAACGCGTGTACGTATTGGTTTTGCTGCTGAACGCATTATGCCTTATATTGCTGGCGGTATTGCCTATACACAGCTTCAAGATACTGCATCGATTTCAATAACAGGAAAAGATTCAGACAAAGTAATCGCTTCTGGTACTCTGTCTGATGAAACAAAGACCCTTGTCGGCTATACTCTTGGTGCGGGTGTTGATTTAGCAATGACCAATAATATTATTGTGCGTGCAGAATATCGTTACTCAGATTTTGGTAAAAAGAAATTCTCAAATGATAAATATGAGATTTCTTACAAAACCAACGATTTCCGTGTTGGTGTTGCTTACAAATTTTAATAGAAGGTAAGTTAAATAACGAAGGGGCCCTGTCTTTGACAGGACCTCTGTTATTTTTTGTTGCTATATTATCACATATCCCGTATTTGTTGTGGATATGAAAGGAATATTATTCAGATCTTCTTAAAAATATTTTCATAAATGAAATATAATAATTACATTTAAAATCAATAAATTATTTATATATAGCTTATAATTTTTCGTGCAAAACGAAGCGATGAAGTAATTTTATCTTCGGCAAACTCTCCATTTTCTGTGACTGTATCATTTTTACTACAGCTTTTCTTTCTATAATTTTGTAGCACTGTCTCATAAATAAATTAGGAGCAAAGTTTATGAATATAAAATCTTTAGTAACAACTTCTGTTATTGCCATAGCAGCAGCTTCTGCTGCACAAGCAGCCGATGTTATCATCCCTCGTGAAACAGCCCCAGCAGTTATCGCTGCAGCCCCTTCATTTTCTTGGACAGGTTTTTATGTCGGTGGTCAAGTTGGAAACTTTTCAAGTACAACAAAAATAACTGTTCCAGGAACAGATGCACAAATTTTTCCTAAAGACAACACACCTAAGCCTTCCGGTTTTATGGGTGGTATTTATGTAGGTTCCAACGTAGATCTTGGAAGTGGTCTGGTTTTAGGTGTTGAAACCGATGCTGTTTGGGCTGGTCGTGAAGAAACAAAAGCGATGAAAGAAATAACTCTTGGCGCGCCTGAAGTTACAGCTCTTAACGATAAATTTACGGCGGCTAAAGTTGAGCTAAAAGAATCGTTTGAAAATGGTGACAAAGTGCATGATAGCTATACCTATAAAGAAAAATGGTCTGGTGCTACACGCGTTCGTATTGGTTTTGCAGCGGTTGATCGCGTAATGCCTTATGTTGCGGGTGGTATTGCTTATGCACAGGTACAAGGTATCCAATCAGTTTCAGGAACTAGAACTGATAATAACAACAAAACAACAGTTTTAGCTGGTGGTAATTTGTATGATAGTACAAAAACAATGGTTGGTTTTACCGTTGGCGGTGGTGTTGATTTCGCTATGACTGATAATGTCCTATTGCGTGCAGAATACCGTTACTCAGATTATGGTAAAAAGAAATTTATGAACGATGTACATGAATTTAACTACAAAACCAATGATTTCCGTGTTGGTGTTGCATACAAATTCTAATTTCATAGAAATGAAATTATAAGCACAAAAAATACTAAGGCCTCGTTTAACGAGGCCTTTATCTTATTATATTCTTAAAAGCCCTATCATTGAGGTCGATAAGCGCATGTAAAACTTCCCACATGAGGTTTTATGTGAGATGAATATTCTTGAACAGAGCTTGCCTCTAGAGTTGTCTCGAGACATAGGAGATACTTTCACATGAGTCACAGGAATATTTTTAGGCAGGATTAGTCTATACTGTTCTTTAAGGCGGAATATGAACCACTGAAACGACGACGATAGTTTGTTACACTATGGTTTTGATTTTGCAATGACAGATAATATTTTGTTGCATACGTAATACCATCACTCAGACTTTGGTAAAAAGAAATTTACAAAGGAGTATCTTAAACTAGGCTATAAAATCAACGAGTTTTTTGTTGGTATTTCTTAAAAGCTCTAATTTCGTCAAAAGCACGATTATGAATACAAAATATTAATAAAAAATTAAATTGTCAAGAAGTTTTATCTTTGACAAAACCGCTTTTTTCTAGGCTTTTTATTTGTAGTTGTGACATTTTTACTACATCTTTTTACTCTGTAATTTTATAAGATCATTTACAGTTAATTTAGGAGCAAAATTATGAATACAAAATCATTAATAACGACTTCTGTTGTCGCTTTAATTTCCGCTTCTGCGGCACAAGCTGCTGATGTTATCATTCCTCATGAAACAGCCCCAGCAGTTATCGCAGCCCCTTCATTTTCTTGGACAGGTTTTTATATCGGTGGTCAAGTTGGTAACTTTTCAAGTAAAACTAAAGTAACTATTCCAGGCGTAGAAAAAAAACTTTTCACAAAAGATAACACACCTAGTCCTTCTGGTTTCATGGGGGGTATTTATGCAGGTTCTAACGTAGATCTTGGCAATGGCCTCATTCTCGGTGTTGAAACCGATGCAGTTTGGGCAGGCCGTGAAGAAGCAAAAAAAGCCCGTGACTTGGTTCTTACGAGTACTCAAGCGGAAAATTTTAATGATGCCCTTAAAAAAGCTAAGGTTGAATTAAAAGGTTCACAACAATTTGAAGAGGATGATAACGTAACAGAAACGCACAATTATAAAGAAAAATGGTCTGGTGCGACACGCGTTCGTATCGGTTTTGCCGCTGTTGATCGTATTATGCCTTATGTTGCTGGTGGTATTGCCTATGCTCAGGTTCAAGGTACTCAATCCGTTGCAGGAAAAGGAAAGAGAGCGAAAGTTGAACAGAAAGCTGAAGGGGTTGAAAATCCAGGAAATAAGCAAACAATAGATTTGACTGGTGGCACTTGGGCTGATGACACCAAAACAATGGTTGGTTTCACTATTGGTGGTGGTGTTGACTTTGCAATGACAGACAACGTTCTTTTACGTGCAGAATACCGTTACTCTGATTTTGGTAAAAAGAAATTCGCAAACGACACACGTGAATTCAACTACAAAACCAATGATTTCCGTGTAGGTGTTGCTTACAAATTCTAATTTCATAAAAATGAAATTATAAGCACAAAAAATACTAAGGCTTCGTTTAACGGGGCCTTTATTTTAAAAGCCCTATCATTGAGGTCGATAAGCGCATGTAAAACTTCCCACATGAGGTTTTTATGTGAGATGAATATTATTGAACAGAGCTTGCCTTTAGAGTCACCTCGATATAGGAGGTGCCTTGACTTGAGTCATAGGAATATTTTTAAACAGGATTAGCCTATACTATTCTTTAAGGCGGAATATAAACCACTGAAACGACGATGATAGTTTGTTACGGATGGTAGTGGTTTTGACTTAGCCATAACAGATAGCGTTCTTTTGCACACGTAATGCCGTCACTCAGACTTTGGTAAGAAGCAATTTGCAAAGGAGTATCTTAAACTAGGCTACAAAATCAATGATTTCTGTGTAGGTATCGCGTACAAATTCTAATTTCGTAAAATAAAATTGTAAGCACAAAAATACTAAGGCCTTGTTGAACGCCGACTCTATTTTATTTCATTGTATCACTTTGTGTTATAAGATTTTTAAAAAATTTATATTATAAAAGGCGAATGGATCGTATAATCGGTTTTATAACGACTGTGAAATTTTATATCGCTACGTTTATTCTACGAACAAGAGAAAAGCATTTAATTAATCTCAGAAATAGGAAAAAGTCATAATCAATGATTAACTTTAGTTTGTTTTTATAGGTCAGGTTAGAGTGAGCATATTACGTATATCCGTTGAAGTAATCTCTAAAACGGGAATACAGTCTCATGGGGAAAGCGTATGAAGTTAAAAAGAGAAGAACTAGTTCCCAATTTTATCATCCCCTTTTAGTTGAGCTTTATGATTTTCAAAACCATTGAGGGGAATATTTTCTTTAAATAGAATAATGTTGTTTAAAGAATGAAGATAACGCATTATTTCATAGTTTTATTTATTGCGTTTCTAATGGGGATCGCACCCCTTATACAAAATAAAATACCCCAAACAGAGTATATTTGTTGTTACATATTCACAAACTTGTTTTAAAAAATATTTTTCAGGGCATATTCATCCGTTTCATATCAAAAACCGTTAATGGTATAAAGTGATAAAGCCCCCAATATATTAAAAATCTATAGCGTAGCACTAGACTTTACGTTTCATAAAAAAAGCAGGGTGGCACCATCATATATTTTGTTAGCTACAATATCGCAGATGGACTTTAGCTGTTAAGAACGTTTATAATAAGTATTTTTAATCTTATCTTTAATGTTTTTATTCCTATCCCATTTTGCGACTGCGTTTGTGTATGGTGTAACGGCAAATTTCCTATGAAATAATATAAAATTTGAACAATATAAAATCTATTGAGCACTTTTACTTTTATGCTTAATAAAAAGAGTAAGTTGGCAACAGTATATACTTTTACTAGCCATCAATGTAGTAGACAGATACCTTGGCACTTAAAAACATTCATAAGAGGCATTTTAATCCTTTCTTTAATGTTTTTATTCACACGCTCATTCCATTTGTGGCATACAAAAGGCATGGTTTTGATTGCTTCAACATGGAACAGATTTTAAATGAGATAATCCCACGCTATTCGTTTTTTATTAAACATACAAAACAATATCCTTATATATCAAAGTGAGATGGAAGAAGGATAAAGATATTATGCAAAGAATCTAAAAGTTTTTTTGCGAATGTTTGATTTGATGAAACTCTGAGGATTCTTAGTTTTAAAAAAGTAAAGCTTTATGGCTTGTACTGGCATTAATTTCTCAATGACAAGCAATATTCCGTTGTGTGTAGAATATCGTTATTGAGATTTCAGTAAAAAGAAATTTGTAAAGAATGTTACTATTTACAGTCATGCGAAAATTTAATGAAAATATATCCAACTTTACGACTCTTATTCTAGAGTGATTATTCTTATTGGATACAAAACTGAATGATTCAGAAGCTTTATTTTCAAAAATTCTTTATTTTTTTGTGAGTGTGTCATTTTTGCTACAGATCTTTCAAAAAAGATGTCCTATATACACCTCATTTTGGATATTTGGAGATATTTTATGAACACAAAACGTTTAATAACAGCATCTATTTTTTCTTTAATTTCAGCGTCTACAGCGCTTGCTGCTGATGTTCTGGTTCCTCATCAGCCAGCATCATCGCCTTCTTCTGCTGCGACCATTGTTGCACCTACTTTTTCATGGACGGGTCTTTATTTAGGTATCAAGGCTGGTGGCTTTTCGAGCAAAGCGGATATGGCTGTTGCTGGTCAAGAAAAGAGTTTTCCATTGGATGAAGAGTTTTCTCCTAAGCTTTCAGGTTTTGTAGGTGGTTTTTATGCAGGGTCTAATATTGATCTCGGTGACGGCTTCATTTTTGGTGTCGATACAGATTTAATGGTGTCTTGGAAAAAACACACAAAGACTATTACTATAGGTGCGGCTGATAACACTACAGTAGAAAACGCAGTAGAACGATCCCGTAGATCCGAACCAACAACATCAGGCTCCTCAGGAGAATCCGCAAATGCAGTACCTGCAGCAACGCAATCCAACACAAATAGTGGCGCTAATTCTGCAACAACAGGAAAAACGGTTCAGGGAGGAACTTCATCAGCATTAGCAAAAGCCCCATCTGCATCTTCCTCCAATCCAGGGGCGGGTACATCCGGAAGTTCACAACGGCTTATATTGGGAAGATCAAGCGAAACGCTGGCTACATCGGTACAATCATCACCAGCGAGATCAGGATCATCCAATGGAACAAATGGAACTCAGCATGGGGGATATCATAGTGCTCATGGCGGTGGACATTCTAATTTGCATGGTACTAATTACCATGGCGCTAATCCTCATGGAACACAAAGTACACAATCAGCGGATAAGAGCGATTCCAGTGTATATGGTATAGAACAAATGAAAAAGATGGCTTCTGAACTTGGTCTTGATCAAGAGGATGAAGTGGAAGCTTTAGATCATACTTTCAAACAAACTTGGGGTGGTGCTACGCGAGTACGTATTGGTTTTGCTGCTGATCGCTTTATGCCTTATCTTGCTGGTGGTATTGCTTATGGGCAGTTCCAAGATACTATATCAATATCCGTTAAGGATGAGGATGGGGGAGTTGTGTCTTCTAAGAACTTAAGCGATGAAACCAAAACCATGATTGGTTACACTATTGGTGGTGGCGTTGATTTCTCGGTGTTGGATAATGTGATTGTGCGTGCAGAATATCGTTATTCCGATTTTGGTAAAAAGGAATTTGCCAAGGAAAAACTTGAAGTTAACTACAAAACCAATGATTTTCGTGTTGGTGTAGCTTATAAATTCTAATCTTTTTTAAGAGTAAATTTCTAAGAGGCTCCACTATCGGTGGAGCCTTTATTTTTTTTAGATCATTTTTTGGTTTATTTTCTTGTGAATTTCATGATAAAGCCAATAGGGTGTGATGATATATTTTCTTGATCGCTGCTTAATACGAATGATAGGCTCGGCTTTCCCTATAGATAAAAACCAGAGTTGCAGGGTTCAGGGAAGTTATGCAAAAATGAAATCGTAAAAGTGGACAGGGATATTTCACAATGACTGTGAAAAATGAAACAATAGATTATTCAAAAACTCTTTATCTCCCACAGACAAATTTTCCTATGCGTGCAGGGCTTCCGCAAAAAGAGCTTGAGTTAATGGCGCGTTGGGAAAATATGGGGCTTTATGCGCAATTGCGCCAACAAGCACAAGATCGTCCATTTTATGTGCTTCATGATGGTCCACCTTATGCAAATGGTCATATTCATATCGGGCATGCTTTAAACAAAGTTTTAAAGGATGTGATTGTTCGTTCATTTCAAATGCGCGGTTTTAATGCAAATTATGTGCCTGGTTGGGATTGCCATGGGCTTCCAATTGAATGGAAAATTGAAGAAAAATATCGCGCACAAGGAAAAAATAAGGACGAAGTCCCTCTTAATGAATTTCGTCAAGAATGTCGTGAATTTGCACAGCATTGGGTAACGGTTCAAAGTGAAGAATTCAAACGTCTTGGTGTTGTGGGAGATTTTAAGACGCCTTACACTACAATGGCTTTTCGTGCAGAAGCACGCATTGCGAGTGAGTTGATAAAATTTGCTATGTCAGATCAGATTTATCGTGGTTCTAAGCCGGTGATGTGGTCTGTTGTGGAGCGGACAGCTTTGGCAGAGGCAGAGATTGAATATCATGATCATGAATCAGAGGTGATTTGGGTTAAGTTTCCTATTTTTGAAGCAAATTCTGATGATCTGTATGGTGCTTATGTCGTTATTTGGACAACAACACCATGGACGATTCCTGCTAATCGTGCAGTAAGTTATTCTTCGCAGATTTCTTATGGTCTTTACGAAGTTGAAAGTGCTGAAAATGATTTTGGTCCTCAAGCGGGAGAAAGGCTTCTCTTTGCAGATGCTCTAGCGATGAGTTGTGCAGAAAAAGCCAAACTTGTTTTAAAGCGTTTGCGTGTTATTTCTGCTGACGAATTGAAAGCGCTTATTCTTTCTCATCCACTCAAAGGTTTGGCTGGAGGATATAATTATAAGATTGCGCTGCTTGAGGGCGCCCATGTGACAGAAAGTGCGGGGACAGGTTTTGTCCATACAGCACCAAGCCATGGGCGTGAGGATTTTGAAATTTGGAATGATTATAAGTCCTTACTTGAGCAAGCAGGGATTGATTCATCAATACCATTTCCTGTTGATGATGCAGGTTTCTATACGAAAGATGTTCCGGGTTTGGGACCAGATCGCGAAGGAGGAGCTGCCCGTGTTATTGATGATAATGGAAAAATGGGTGATGCCAATAAAGAGGTCATTAACGCTTTAATTAAAGCAGATCGATTGTTTGCACGGGGGCGTTTAAAACATTCCTATCCCCATAGTTGGCGTTCGAAAAAACCCGTTATTTTTCGCAATACACCGCAATGGTTTATTTCAATGGATAAAGATTTTGGGGATGGTTCAACTTTACGCAGTCGGGCTTTGGAAGCTGTTTCAAAAACGCGTTTTGTGCCATCTTCTGGACAAAACCGCCTTGCTTCTATGATAGAAGATCGTCCTGATTGGGTTCTTTCGCGTCAACGTTCTTGGGGGGTTCCTATTTGTATTTTTGCCAATGATGATGGTATTGTTTTGAAAGATGAAAGCGTAAACGAGCGTATTTTACAGGCTTTTGAAGCAGATGGGGCAGATGCATGGTTTGCTGAAGGAGCGCGTGAGCGTTTTTTAGGTGAGCGTGCGCATGAGCCTTGGAAGCAGGTTTATGATATTCTGGATGTTTGGTTTGATTCTGGAGCAAGTCATAGTTTTGTGTTAGAAGATCGGGCTGATTTAAAATGGCCGGCAGATGTTTATTTTGAAGGTTCTGATCAACATCGTGGATGGTTCCAATCTTCTCTTTTGGAAAGCTGTGGTACGCGAGCTTGTTCTCCCTATAAGACAGTGATCACACACGGTTTTACTTTAGATGAGAATGGTAAGAAAATGTCTAAGTCTTTAGGCAATACGGTTGTTCCACAGGAGGTCATTAAAACATCTGGTGCTGATATTTTTCGTCTCTGGGTCATGACAACTGATTATTGGGAAGATCAACGTTTAGGCAAAAAAATTCTTCAAACCAATGTGGATTCATATCGTAAATTGCGTAATGCAATTCGTTGGATGCTTGGAACTTTAGCGTATGATGAAGGAGAAGAAATATCTTATGACGCACTGCCAGATCTTGAAAAATTTATATTACATCGGCTTTTTGAACTGGATCAGTTGATTAATCGCGCTTACGATGAATTTGATTTTAAAAAAATTATGCGTGCATTATTAGATTTTTCAATCATTGAGTTATCGGCATTTTATTTTGATATCCGTAAGGATTCTCTTTATTGTGATGCGCCTTCATCACAAAAGCGTAAAGCTTCTTTGCAGGTTGTTCGTGAGATTTTTGAGCGAATAGTGACATGGCTTGCTCCAATGTTGCCTTTTACGATGGAAGAAGCTTGGTTAGAACGTTATCCAGAAAGCCAATCGGTGCATTTGGAACAATTCCGCTCTGTACCAGAAGAGTGGCAAAACCAATCTTTGGCTGAGCGTTGGAAAAAAATTCGCCAAGTCCGTAAAGTTGTGACAGGTGCTTTAGAGCTTGAACGCGCTGATAAGCGTATTGGATCCTCGTTAGAAGCGGCTCCTATTGTTTTTATTTCCAATCCGGTTTTACGAGAGGCATTAGAAAATGTGGATATGGCGGAGATCTGTATCACCAGTGCTCTCACAATTACGCAGGATACAATGCCTTCCGATACTTTTACTTTGAATGATGTTGAAGGTGTTGGTGTATATCCAGAGAAGGCGTTAGGAAAAAAATGTGCACGATCATGGCGTTATACGCAAGATGTTGGGAGCGATCCAGCTTATCCGGATGTCTCTGCTCGTGATGCGGCTGCTTTAAGAGAATTAAAAATTCTTGGCAAGATTTAAAATTTTAACTCAAAGGAAAGAAATGCAAGTAGATTTCTGATATTGATGAATATAGTTTTTTGTGCTACAAAGTAAATTCCGTTATTTTATCTGCAGGGGGGAAATTTGTATATGGACCGTTCTCTCATAAATAGCGGGAAGATGAGTCAGCCATATACTTAGGGAATGGAATAAGCAGTGAGAAAACGTGAAGTAAAAAAAATATTTCCAATAGGAATTTTAAGTATATGCTTTGTTTTAACGGGGTGCAGTTTATCTGCTCCTACCTATGGGACAAATAAACCGGTTTCGATACAGTTTTTTGAAGATGTTGCTAATATTGCCTCATTAACACCAGTAAATAATAGCAGCCAGATTGTTATGAAACCCCGCCCAGAACTTGTGATACCAAGTCCTAGCGCACGCAGGTTTTTACCACCGCCACAACAAGAGAAATCTGCCAATAAAATCGCAGCATCGAAGAAGAATCAAGAAAGACCTTCTTTTCCTCACAAAGGGTCTTCAGTTAATGGTGTTGGTTCACAAAATCCTTCTCAGTTGAATGCAAAACAACGACAAGAATATTTACGTCGTCAAAGAGCACAAGTTGGAAGTTCAAAATACCGTCGCTATCTCACGGAACCGCCTTTAAGTTATCGCCAACCAGCAAAGATCGCACCTACTGCTCGCTAGGAAAAAGGAAAGTATTAAAGTGTGTGAGATGTTCTTACAATACTTATCATATCAAGTTCTCGTGCACGCAAAGCTTTACTTTTTCAGTAAGAGGGTCATTATTTCCGTGAAATAGCAATATGCTAATAGCATTGAGAGAGTTATTTTGCGTCTTCTTACAAGAAATATCTCTCAAGTTTCGCGGACCAATTTCACAATGTCGCTTTTTTGGATAGTATAACGTAAGATCTATTATGCACGACCATCTTTATACTTATAAAGGTGGAGTCTGGTATCATCATTGTATTTTTTCACCTCTAATGTTGCTATAGCTTTTGCGCTTGCATAAGAGATATTTTTAGTCTTTTCTGAATTGTTTTTTATCCAAACGGTAATCCACCTTGTGATGTGCAAGAAAGAGATTTTTATTGATTCATTATAAACAGATTTGAAATGAGAGTATATCTACGATATTTGGGAATTTATATTTTATATATAAAACAATGAATTATTCTTATAAACGAATATGTTATCTAAACGAAGCCATATGCAGTGTTAAAAGAGTGTTAGAGGAAAGGTGCTTCAAAATAGCTTTCGCTATATCAGCAGGATTAAGAGTCTTTTTTAAGAAATAAGATAGATTCTAAAGAATGAAAGTTATGGATGAAGGATTATTTTTTAAGATCGCTTTTGGATAAAAAAATCTTTAAGTAATTGAGCAGCTTCTTTTTCTTTAAAACCAGAATAAATCTCAGGTTTGTGATGACAGGTTGGTTGCTGGTAAAAACGTGGGCCATTTTCTATCCCCCCCCCTTTGGGATCATTTGTTGCGTAATAGAGACGTCGTATACGTGCAAATGAAATGGCAGCAGCACACATAGCACAAGGCTCCAGTGTTACATAAAGATCGCAATCAGGAAGCCTTTCACTTTGCAATGTTTCGCAGGCCATACGGATTACGCGTATTTCTGCGTGTCCTGTAGGGTCATAGGCAGATTTTATAAAATTGCCAGCGCGTGCAATGATAGCTTTTCCGCGTGTAATGACAGCACCTACGGGAACTTCATCTTTTTTTGCGGCCCATTGCGCTTCTAACAGGGCTATTTCCATGGGTGTCAAAGTCATAATGTTCTTTCTACGAGAGTATAGAGAGTTTAAATTTTTTTGATAAGGAATGCTATGGAATAAATGATTTATTATTCTTTTATAATGCAAGGAATATCTCTATTTTACAAGTATTTAAAACAAACGTGCAAATCAATAAATACATTACTGTTGTTAAAAGATAGAAAATGATAAATGATTGTGCTACCTCCTCTTTCAGGATAAGCGGTATGGTGTGTGTGAATAATTTTCTGAACATACTGGCAAAGAATGGTTTGAAACGCAAATGAATGAAAATAATAAGAGTGAACGGATTGCTAAAAGATTAGCACGTGCTGGTGTTGCCTCGCGTCGAGAGGCAGAAATGATGATTGTTGCAGGTCGTGTTTCTGTGAATGGTACGGTTGTGAAAACGCCTGCTTTTAATGTTATCCGCTCTGATGTTATTAAAGTTGATGGCAAACCTTTATCGCCTATAGAACGAACGCGTTTATGGCTTTACCACAAGCCAGCAGGGCTTGTCACCACGAACCGTGATCCTGAAGGTAGACCTACAGTATTTAGTAATTTACCAAAAGGTATGCCGCGAGTTCTTTCTGTTGGAAGGCTTGACATTAATACGGAAGGTCTTTTGCTCTTAACCAATGATGGTGGTTTAGCGCGCGTATTAGAGCTTCCTGTAACGGGGTGGGTCCGCAAATATCGCGTTCGTGCCCATGGAAGAGTAAAGCAGAGCGCACTGGATAACCTTAAAAATGGTATTGCGATTAATGGTATTTTCTATGGCTCAATTGAAGCATCAATTGAGCGTGAACAAGGGGCGAATATATGGCTTTCTGTCGCTTTGCGAGAAGGAAAAAATCGTGAAATAAAGAATGTTTTAGGGGCATTGGGATTATCAGTTAATCGGTTAATACGTGTATCTTATGGTCCATTTCATCTTTCTGATTTAAAAGAAGGAGCTGTGCAAGAATTAAAAGGTCGGATGTTACGCGATCAGTTAGGGGAGCGTTTGATTATGCAAGCCAATGCAGATTTTGATGCTCCTATTTTAAAACCCTTTTCAAATTCTCCAGTTGTTGCGGAAAATCAAAGCCAGAAGGATGTTTCTACAGCAAATGATGATTGGGTTTTCTCAAGCGAAAGAGTGATACGGCGCAGATCAAAAGATGGGACTGTTGAGCATGATCGCGCACGATTAAGAGCAAAGTCTCATGAGAATGTGAGTAAGGGAAACAGTGAGGAAGGAAAAGCAGAGCGTTTTCTACCGCGCTCTCGCCGTGCTAATGTTTGGATGGCTCCTGGTGCACGTCCGCAGAGTGCACGGAGGAAGTCTTCTTATAGTGAGGAGAAATCACATGATCATAAGGGCGCTTTAGCTGATAAAAAAACCTTTCATCGGGGCAAGGAAAAACGAAAAGATAATTACTTGCAGAAAGAAAAGGGGCACTTGCAGAAAAGGACGGGGGGAAGTTTTGTTCAAAAACATGGAAAAACATCTTATGATGAGGCACGTACCTTTGGTAAGAAAGATCGCTTTTTAAAGGATAAAGAGAAAATGATAAAAGGTGGTCCTGATGAGCGTTCTTTTGAGAGAAAGAACAAGGTAAAATCATTTAGTGGTGCTATGAAAAAATTGAAATCACATGGTGATGGTACAAAAACTTCGAAGCGATTTGGGGGGCGGCGTGCGGATCATCGGCGGTAAATTTGCTGGGCGTGTTTTGTTTTCGCCTGTTGATCAGTCGATTCGGCCAACGAGTGATCGTACACGCGAAAGCCTTTTTAATATTCTTTCTAGCCGTGAAGAACAATTTTGGATCAATAAACGCATTCTTGATCTATTTGCTGGTACTGGGGCATTAGGCATTGAAGCACTTTCACGTGGCGCAAAGGCAGCTGTTTTTGTTGAAAACTCGGTTGAGGGGCGTGGGTTGCTTCAAAAAAATATCGAAGCCTTTGAATTACAGTCTATTGGGCGCATTTTGCGTCGTGATGCAACCAAACTTGGCAATATTGGAACAATGCTTCCATTTGATGTTATCTGTGCTGATCCTCCCTATAGCTGTTGTTTAGGAGAACGTGCTTTTGTAGAAGCTTTGCGAGGAGGGTGGGCAAAAGCTGATACACTCTTTATACTTGAAGAAAAGAAAGATACAATCATTCATTTACCTGACGTGTTTTATCTAGATGATGAGCGTTTTTATGGTGAGACAGCAATACGTCTTTATAAATTACGATCACGTACATCTTGAGAAAATTCTTTTATTTACTTGGTAGGATGAAAAAACACTTCTTTACGGATATATGGTTTCTTTAAAGGTTGAGCAGACAATCAATAAAAGCTTTTCACATTAAAGAAATTGAATGCATTTTAATTTCATTATGTTTTTTCTCTCAATCTCTCTATTTTATGAAGCTTTTTTATAGCTTCAAGAGCGAACTTTTTACGATATATGCTCTTTATAATATCGAGAGATGTTCTCTAATTTTTTGTCCCGCCCCAAATTACTTTGAGGTTTAAGAGTATTGTCCTTAAGTTAGAAGTATGTGTTGCTGCTAGTTTTTGTAAGTTATGGCCTGATTTGTTAATTTCAGAGACATTAAAAATGAAACGGATTGTCAAAGCTTTAGGGTATTATTAAGCTTGATTATCGATGAATATTTCTTTTTCGATAGAATATATATTTTACGACAATGATACCTTTTTATCTCATCTCTTTCGGAGAAATATTAATCATCAACATTTTATCAACAGTTGAAAGCTTTAAGCTATATAGCCTACATTTATATCTTAAATGGTGCGTAAATTCTATCTTTGTGATGTATGAACTTAAAAAACAGATATTTTTATTTAAGCTAGACAATAGTGTTCATTTATACTGAATATTTGTTTGTTTATCTTATTAATATTGCTTGTTTATTAAATTATAACCTATTAAATACATTTGAAAATATTAAATATCTTATCGTTGTGCGGCTTTTAGGGGCATTTAATATATTACTCTTTGTCACTAAAGATACGCGATTTTATATAAAGAGGGGAGAGTATCATGTTTAAATGGACACATAGCGAAGAAATTAGCACAGAAGCAAGTGCAGAGCAGGTTTTGTCTATGTGGGAAGACGTAGCAACATGGCATTGCTGGGATCATGAACTTGAATGGGTAGAACTTTCTGGTGCTTTCAAAGAAGGTGCTATAGGACGCATGAAACCTAAAAAAGGACCAACAGTAACTTTTACACTTGATAAAGTGATAAAAAACGTTTGTTTTTCTGATTATGCTAAACTTCCTCTTACACGCATACGTTTTGATCATGAATATATTTGTTCAAAAAAATCTGGTTCTTCAAAGAATAAAATTCGTCATACTGTAACGATGTCTGGTTTACTTTCTCCTTTCTTTGGAATGATTATTGGATCAAAAATTAAATTACATCTTCGCGATGTAATGATTGAAATGAGCAGACGTGCTCTTACTGGAAATAAAACTATCTGATATGTCTTCATAAAGAAGTTGATCTTTTAAAAGCTGCAGAAATTATAACTCATATGAGAACAAAATCAGTTGTGAGTATGTGACAAGTCGATGAGCTACGGAGCATTTTTTTAGTTGTTGAGATCGTGACAATCATCTTACGGGCTTAATTTTTCTCTAAAGATCTTATGAAATTTATTGAATTTTATTTTTATATGAAAACTTAAAAGGTACTTTTTTCACTGAAAATAAGAAAATTGCAGAAGTTTATGTTGCTTGTATGAAGGTGTAGACCGATATTACCAAGATATTTTCTGATTTCTAATATTGCGATAGCTTTTTTATGCAAATGACAAAACAATAAATTGTGATTATAAATCAAAGTATTGATTGAAAAATTACAAGAGAATTTTTTTGATCACTTTTCTAGAGAGTATAGCGCTAAAAGACTCTAGAAGATAAAATAAGCATACACTTCATTCTCACAAAAATGAATTTCGTATCTATATATTTAGTTTAAATGTTTTTTAAAATTGAATTTTTAAAATGTATAGAGATGGTCGGCTTCTACAAATGTTTTTGTATCTGTTAAAACAATTGTGAGTGATAAGATTGCCAAAATGAGTTGGACGAATTTGTTTATTGCAAACTGAATTGAGAAATAGATACAATGTTGAGTTTATTGATTATCATTTTATGACGATATCATGTCTCTTCATCTTTTAATGGAGAGATGAGAGGGAAAATATTAAATAAAAATCTATCCCGTATTTTGAGATTTTTGTTTCAGGAAAGAAGAATTCCATCAACTTATGCCAGCTTAATAGCAAAGTAACCGATTAAGAATGATGCATAAAAAGATGAGAAATTCTCGTCTAGACGCACTAAACTTTAGAAAAAATGCTACGATTATAACTTATTTTGACAAATATAAAAAAGCGTTCTCCGTAACATTACTGATTATGGGGATAAAGAAGTTTATGACAGTTCATTTTGTTGAAATCATTGAATGAAAGGAAATATTTTCTACGCTGTTGATGTTTTCTTATGAAAGAGCTTACAGAAGTAAAGAAGTAGCCAAAAAGATAAGTTGTTTCTTTATTTTTGCGTGGATATTAAAGAATGCTATAGTAATGAGAAACGTTATTTGATACCAGAGGACAAAAGGTGTGTGGTAGGGCATTTTATGCTTTTTGAATTTTTGAGTATTTTGGTTTAAATCTAAGAGTTATTGCTAAGCCTTCTATTGATTTACGAGGGTTTCTATTGATCTGATTGCAGGGCAGATTTGGCTTTTAAAATGATAAGGGCTCATGAGAAATCTTGAAACTAAAGAGATTTTACGACATATTGCACCTTTTCATAAAGAAGCTAAAAGGGAAGTGATTTAATGCATTAAAAAAAGAATGCATGAGACGTGCGTAATTTATGAGTGAACAAACAAGAATTATATTCTGATTTAAATTTGTCAGAGTGCTTATCAATGTAAATAATATAATATTTTAGGGAGTCTATAATGACTGACAAAAACCAGATTGAGAAAGCGGTTTCATTAGTTGAAGCGGCAAGGCGTTCTGGGGCGGATGCTGCTGATGCTGTTATTGTTCATGGACATTCCACCAGTGTATCTGTCCGTTTTGGGAAAGTCGAGTCGACACAAGCAGCTGAGAGTGACGATTTTACTCTAAGGGTTTTTGTTGGAAAGAAAGTAGCAAGTGTCTCTGCTAATTTAGCATCTTATCCACAAGAACTCGCAGAACGTGCTGTTGCAATGGCTAAAGCTTCTCCCGATAGTTTATTTGAAGGTTTGGCAGATAAAGAGTGTTTGGTTAAGAATCCTAAAGATCTTGATCTTTTTGATGATTTTGTACCAAGCAGTCATTTTTTAACAGAGGATGCTTTAAAAACAGAAGCAGCAGCTCTTGAAGTTAAAGGTGTAAGCAATTCTGGTGGCGCTGCAACAGTTTATGGTCGTAGTGGGTTTATTCTTGTGACCAGCGATGGTTTTTGTGGAGCTTATCGCTCCAGTTACTTTTCACGTTCTTGCAGTGCTCTTGCGGGGGAAGGGACACAAATGGAGCGGGATTATGATTATACAACAGCCTTACATTTTTCTGATTTAGAGGCCGCAGAAACTGTGGGAAAGAATGCAGGGCTTGGTGCTGTTCGACGTTTGGGGGCAGTTCGTGCAGCAACAGGGGGTGTTGATGTTATTTTTAATCCGCGTACTGCTCGCACAATTGCAGGGCATATCGCATCTATGGTCAATGGAGCTTCTGTGGCACGTAAAACGAGTCTTTTACAGGATTTTTTAGGCAAGGCAGTGATGAAGCTTGATGTTAATGTGACCGATCACCCTTTGCGCTTGCGTGGAAATGCTTCTCATCCTTTTGATGGAGAAGGGGTAGAAGGGCAACCACTCAATATTATTGAAAATGGTATTTTAAAAAATTGGTTTCTTTCATCATCTACAGCACGTGAATTGGGCTTTAAAACAAATGGACACGGTGTGCGTTCGGGGTCATTGGTGCAACCGACAAGTACAAATTTTGCTATTGAACCGGGTTTAATATCGCCTTGCGATATGATAAAAAATTTACGAAGTGGATTTTATGTGACAGAATTATTTGGCCATGGCATTGATTTTATTACGGGTCAATATAGTCGGGGGGCTTCCGGTTTTTGGATTGAAAATGGTGAAATTTCTTATCCGGTGAGTGAAGTAACGCTAGGTTCTGATTTGCTTCATATGTTAGCACATTTAACACCGGCCAATGATATTGATCGGCGTTATGGAACAGCGGCTCCAACATTGTTAATTGAAGGAATGACACTTGCAGGAACATAACACGCATCACTCTTCTGATTTAAATCTTTTGTGTGACGTTTGTCGAGAGGCAGGAGATTTAGCAATGCAATATTTTGGAAGCACGTTGGATGTTTGGATGAAAGAGGGTGATTCACCAGTCAGTGAGGCAGATTTTGCTGTTGACCATTTTTTGAAAGAGAAGCTTCTTAGTGCGCGTCCAGATTATGGATGGATTTCAGAAGAAACAAAAGATAATCGAGAACAACAAGATTATGAACGCTTCTTTGTGGTTGATCCTATTGATGGGACACGAGGTTTTCTTTCTGGCAGTCCTTATTGGTGTATTTCGGTTGCCATTATTAAGAATGGGCGTCCTATTGTGGGTGTTTTACAATGTCCGGCTCGAGGAGATGTTTATGCAGCGGTCACGGGTGGAGGGGCAACACGAAATGGGATAAAACTTCCTCGTTTAGCCTTTCAGGTTCATCGAAAATATAAAATTTCGCTTGATAAATCGCTCGCACAAAAATTACCAGATGATTTTCGAAATCGAGTCAGTCTTTACCATTATCTTCCTTCTCTTGCTTATCGTATTGTTCTTGTTGCTCAAGATGAGATCGACCTCGTATTGGTTCGTCCAAATTGTCATGAATGGGATATTGCTGCGGCTGATCTTATTTTGCAGGAATGTGGGGGGCGTTTTTTATCGCTTGATACACCTTTACTATCTTACGGAATTGAACCTTATCAATATGGACTTTTAATTGCTGGTAAAAATAATTGCTGTGAAGATATGATAGATGTTGTTCGTCAAGCAAAGTTAGTTTAATCACATAAAAGCGCGCTAGAATTATCTGAGTGATATGGAGGCACATATGGCTGAAGCCAACGAAAAAAAACAATATTTACATCTTGTATTTGGTGGTGAATTAAAAAATCTTAAGAGCAATCAGTTTAAGAATCCTGATGATTTAGATGTGGTTGGTATTTTCTCAAATTATCAATCCGCTCAAGAAGCATGGCAGGCAAAAGCGCAAAGCAGTGTAGATAATGCATTACAACGTTATTACATCATCGATTTGCATCAATTGCTTGATACTGAAACAGATGATGCAGAGTAAAGCTTGAATATTTGGTCATTATATCCGCTATCTCACGCTTGTTTATCGTGCTCTCTCATGGGGTCTGTCCTTTAAGAAAAACAAAATGTCGTAGAACAAAATACTATTATTATCGTAGATTCATATGCTATCTTAAAAAAATATTTCTCAAGGCGTCAAATTTATTTCATAATGGTGTTCGCGCAAGGTTATAAAATCCATTATTGTATCGCCATCTTTACGCTTAGAATATTGATAATCGCACCATCGTATACTTTGCGAACTTAAAATATTAGAATAAACTTTTAGTACTTGAGATAGGGTATAAGAGGCATAGTTACTTCTTTTTTCAGTATTTTTTTATCCACGTCCTATCTACCTGTCGTGCGTAAGAAAAAAGTTTTGATTACTTCAACATGAGTTGGCTTGAAATAGAAGAATTTTACGATATTCATAGGCAGGCTGCGCCATGGTAAATGATAATACATCAATATATTGCTTAATTATGCGAATATAATGCGCTTAAGTTTCTAGATTTGATATCAGAGTGAGTAAAAGAGTTTAAAAAAAGAGGCGATATATTTTAAAGCGCTTTTGGTAAAATGAAGCATTTACTGATGACAAGGTGGTTTGCGCAAGTTTTTATTGTAAGAGCAATCGGGTATATCCCTTTATTTATAAGCTAAATTTAGATGACAATTGCAATGACATGAAGATGCTTATCATTCATTTATTATTGCTTTTTTGCATAAGGAATATTGTATTGAAATTTTCTTGGTCCTCAAAGTGATGAAGTTGTTGCTCTATTTTTCTTGGTTGTGCAAAGCTAAATATGGAGTTTACAAAACAGTGTAAGCGTAACATTATGATGATTGTAATAAAATAATGTACAGCATATCACGTTCATAAAAAATCTAAGTATTATGAATGTGGATATTTCATATGGAGCAGTAGAGAAAGCTTGAAAAGAAACATTGTATAGTCAATAATTTATCTCTTCCATTGTATTTTGTATATATGCTGTTCTTATAGGAAAATTAAAAAAGGTAGGGATAAAATGTATTTCTTTTCCTTTTTTGTCTTCAATTTTCTCATGAGAGAAATGTTTTTTCTCCAAGAGATGGATGATATTAAAAAAATCTGGATGCAACCAAATAGTATTGATGAATTTTTAAACAAAATAAGGTTATAGATATCTCAGAACAGCTGGATGAGGTGATTTTAAATGGTAGAATTAAAGGCACGTGCTGCTCTTTTAACCTATCGGATGATTGGCTTTTGCTTATGTCCTGTTATCCCTTTTTATTTGTTTTTTCGTGCTATCCGTGGAAAAGAAGAGTGGCGTCGAAAAAAAGAGCGTTTAGGCAAAAGCTCTCTTCGACGTCCTCAAGGTTCATTAGTTTGGTTGCATGCCGCAAGTGTGGGAGAAACACTTGCGCTTGTTCCACTTATTAATCATATTTTATCATTAAAAATCAATGTGTTGTTGACAACGGGGACTGTGACATCTTCTTCTCTTGTGAAAAAACATTTTGGGAATCGGTTGATTCATCAATATGCTCCTTTGGATTTAGATTTTGTAATGCGCCGTTTTATTCATCGTTGGAAGCCTGATCTCGTTTTGATTTGTGAATCGGAAATTTGGCCTCTTCGTATTAAAGAGCTTGCCAAAATGCGTATTCCGCAGATTTTTGTTAATGCCCATATGTCTGAACGTTCTTTTAAAGCTTGGCAAAAACGGCGCGTTCTTGCCAAACATATTTTTAAGGATATTGATTTGGTGATTAGCCAGAACGAAAGAGATGTCATGTATTACCATACACTTGGTGTAAAATCTGTTACGTTTTCTGGTAATCTCAAGGCTGATGTTTTTTTAGTTGAAGATCAAGCCTTGCTTGCACGTTATCGTAATGCTATCGGCAATCGCCCAGTTTGGGCCGCTATTTCAACGCATGAAGGGGAAGAGGAGATAGCTTTTGAGGTGCATAAGATTGTTAAAAATTATTTGCCAGATTTATTGACAATTATTGTGCCTCGTCATCCTGAACGTTTAGAAGATCTTATCAAAAAATGTGACAATCAGAGTTTGCGTTTTATTCGGAGAAGTAGAAATGCTCTTCCAGATATGAATACCGACATTTTATGGGGAGATACGATTGGAGAAATGGGACTTTTTCTTCGTTTATCAAAAGTCTCTTTCGTTGGTAAGTCGTTATGTGGAAAGGGGGGACATAATCCATTGGAATTAGCTTTGCTTGGCTCTGCTATTTTAACGGGGCCTCATTTTTCAAATTTTCAAGAGATGTTCGAACAATTTTTAACGCGTGATGCAGCATGTATGGTTCAAGATACAAAACAGCTTGCAATTCAGGTGTATGAGCTTTTAACAAATGAAACACTGCGACAAGAAATGGTTGATAAAGCCCATGAAGTCGCAACAGGTATGGCAGGGGCACTTGAGCGCACATTAAAGATTTTAGATCCATTTTTACAACCCCTTGTCATACAAACAGGTTTACGTCAGCGTCAGGGTGGATATGCATATTAGTGCCCCCCGTTTTTGGTGGAAAAATAAAAGTTTTTTGCGTTTTTTATTAGCGCCAGTTTCATGGGGATATGGTTATTTTTCACGTCGTTTTATGGCAAGACACCCCCCTGCGATTGATCTTCCGGTTTTATGTATTGGAAATTTTACATGTGGTGGTACCGGTAAAACGCCGGTTGTTATTGCTTTTGCCAAAGCGGCTAAAGAGCTAGGGTTTATCCCTGGTGTTGTATCACGGGGTTATGGTGGCACAGTTAAAGGAGTGCGTCTTGTAAATGAGAAATATGACACTGTATGCGATGTTGGAGATGAGGCTCTTTTACTAGCACGGCATGCGTTTGTCGCTGTATCTGCTAATCGTTATGCAGCAGCACAACGGCTGAAAAAAAAGGGGTGTAATCTTATTTTAATGGATGATGGCTTTCAAAGCCGCCGCCTTTATATGGACTATGCGTTACTTGTTGTTGATGCGATGCGTGGTTTTGGTAATGGAGCTGTCTTTCCAGCAGGACCTTTGCGCGTACCATTAAAAACGCAATTTTCTTTTATGGATAGTGTTTTATTGATTGGTCACTCAGATGCGTGTGATAATGTTGCTGTTCTTGTTGCGCGTAGTGGAAAGCCTTTACATCGTGCTTATCTTAAGGCAAATGCCTCTGATGAGGTTGCAGGAAAATCATTTTTGGCATTTGCAGGTATTGGCAATCCAGATAAATTTTTTCAATCTATTAAAGAATTATCTGGTCATGTGGTGCAAACTTATATGTATCCAGATCACTATTTTTTCACCGATAAAAATTTAACAAATCTTGTACAAAAGGCTCAAAGGCACAATTTATGGCTCGCGACAACGGCTAAAGATTATATCCGTATACAAACAATTCATACGCAAAAAGATTTGAAAAATCTTATTGTCTTTGATGTAGATGTCGATTTTGTTCAAAAAGACTTTTGTCGTATGCTTCTTGAGGAGGTTGTAACCCGCTTTAGAAAACGTTCCTGTGAGTTTTCTTGCCTGAACGGCAAAGGCTAAATTTATAGCTTTCAAGAGTTTATTTTTCTTGTGTTTTTAACAATTGCTTGAGATATGGATTGCATTCAAGTTCACGGCGATAGGAAATTTCACAACTAGCATATGCTTCTTGGCGGTGATGGTTCCAATATTTTAAATCATCTATAGGGATTTTTTGACCGCTAACGGCACAAATGGTGTAGGTTCCATATTCCACAATGTCATATCCGTTATTAGAATAACGGACTTTTGCTTCGCGTTCACCATTGGAAAACATTTTAGTTCCTTATTTATTTGACGTTATTATTCAATAATTATTCAAAAGATGCCATAAGATATCTTATAAAGTCGAGAATTAATTTAAAAAGATTTTTCGTATCAAAATGATTAAGCGTTTATTTTCTGCCAAAAAGCCGTTCTATATCTGCTAATTTAAGTTCAATATAAGTAGGACGGCCATGATTACATGTACTTGTATTGGGTGTTGCCTCTATTTGTCGTAACAGTGTGTTCATTTCTTCTGGGTGTAAAAGGCGTCCTGACCGTATGGAGCCGTGACAAGCCATCGTTGCCGCGACATAATCAAGCGTCGCTTTTAAATTGTTTGTTGTATCATACTCAGCCGCCTCATCTGCGAGATCTTTAATAAGGGCTTGTATGTTGATCTCTCCTAACATGGAAGGCGTTTCGCGCACAAGAATTGCACCAGGTCCAAATGGTTCTATTCCTAATCCAAATCTTTGCAAAGCATCTTTGTGTGTTAAAAGGCATGTTGCATCCTCTTCACAGAGTTCTACAATTTCAGGAATGAGCAATAATTGTGAAGGAAGAGGTTTGGCATAAAGTGCATTTTTGAGTGCTTCATAAACCAATCGTTCGTGAGCTGCATGCTGATCAACAATGATCAAACTATCTTGAGTTTGGGCTATAATATAGTTTTGATGGATTTGTGCTTTGGCCGCACCCAGAGGATAAGATAATTCTTCTGATGAAGATATAGCGCTTGGAATGTAGGTAGCTCCACTTGGTGCATTTAAGCCCTCCATAATAGGAGTGGCATCTTCTTTTAAACCAAAAGAGCTGGTAATATCCAATGGTTTGTGAAGCATTGAAGCAGCGGCAAAATGATGAGGCTGTGGACTGTAAGAAGAGGGTTGGTGAGCATTTTTAAAACTACCCAAAGGTTGTTGTATCAATGGTTTTTGTGTTTGAAAAGCTGCAAGCATTGCTTCAGAACGAGTTGAAGTAGGGCGAATACCAGATTGCTGTAATGCTTCACGAATTGCTCCAACGATTAAACCACGAATTAATCCTGGATCACGGAATCGTACATCCGCTTTGGCTGGGTGAACATTAACATCTACCTCAGCAGGTGGGAGATCAATAAAAAGAATAGCGACAGGATAACGATCTCGTGTCATGACATCAGCATAAGCACCTCGAATTGCACCCCATAGAAATTTATCACGCACAGGGCGCCCATTAACATAAGCAAATTGATGAAGGCTATTATTCCGGTTGAAAGATGGCAAACAAGCAAAACCCGTTAAACGTACCGCCTCGCGTTCAGCATTCAATGCAATGCTGTTAGGGGCGAATTCTTTTCCCATAATTTGCGTAAGACGTTGTAACTGTCCTTGCGTATTATTTTCTGTTGCAGGCAGTTCCATAGATGTTCTGTCTAGTCCTGAAAGAGAAAAGCGGATATGTGGAAATGCGATAGCAATTCGCTTAACCATATCGCTAATAGCATTTGTTTCAGCTCGATCAGTTTTCATAAACTTTAATCGTGCCGGCGTGACAAAAAAAAGATCACGAACTTCAACAATTGTCCCAAGATTTGCAGCAGCTGGTTTGGGCCCTACAATTTTTCCAGCTGTAACGGAAATTTCAGCAGCGTTTTCAGAATCTTTTGTTCGTGAAATGAGTTTAAGTTTAGCAACAGAACCAATAGAGGGAAGGGCTTCTCCTCTAAATCCAAGGAAGCAGATATTGTGCACGTCATCGGTAATCTTTGAGGTACAATGGCGAGAAACGGCTAAAGTTAACTGATCAGCAGGAATCCCATAACCATTATCACTGACTTTGATAAAATTTTTTCCACCATTGGCTGTAATAATTTCAATGCGCGTTGCACCAGCATCAATCGAATTTTCAACAAGTTCTTTGACAACATTTGCTGGTCGTTCAATAACTTCACCAGCGGCAATTTGATTAATAATATTTTCGCTGAGATGGCGTATAATCATAATAAATTCTAACAGGCTTCTTAAGGGGTTTATAGAAAATTATGATAGCATCATTTGTGCAACATTCAAGAATGAGAAGGTATGAAAGGTATTATTTTTTATAACACCCCTTGTTGACTTTTAAAGAGAAGAAAAGTGTTCTTCATGATTGGAAATATTAACAAATCAGTTGGAAAAAATAGAAAAAATAATTTTTATTACCTTTAAATAACTTGCACCAATTTATCATCTAGGTCAAAAAAGAAATAGTGCAAAAAATGGAAGGCAGTATATATGACGCGTATAAGCGGTATTTTAGCAGATAGTGATATACAGGCTTTGATTGATCATAACTTTTTGAAAGCTCAGTATCCATTTGATAGATCTCAAATACAACCAGCAAGCTTTGATCTTCGTTTAGGAGAGAAAGCTTACCGTATACGTGCTTCCTTTATGCCGGGTTCTGATACAAAAGTTTTGGATAAGCTTGAACGGTTAAAGTTGCATGAGTTTGATTTACAAGACGGGGCTGTTTTGGAAACGGGGTGTGTTTATATTGTTCCTCTTTTGGAAAGTTTAGCTTTACCAGAATTTTTATCTGCTATTGCTAATCCAAAAAGTTCTACAGGGCGATTAGATATTTTTACACGTGTCATTACAGATAATGCTCAGGAGTTTGATAAAATTTGTGCTGGTTATCGTGGTCCACTTTATCTAGAAATTAGTCCACGGACATTTCCAATTTTGGTACGTACTGGCTCGCATTTATCACAGCTTCGGTTTAGAAAAGGGCACAGCTATTTAAATGAAATTGAGCTATATGCTTTGCAAAGACAAGAAACGCTGATATCGGATGATCTTCCTAATATTAGTGCTGGTGGTATTGGACTTTCTATTAATTTAAAAGGAGACAAAAACGGGCTTATAGGTTATCGTGGTAAACATCATACAAGTGTTATTGATATTGATAAACGTGCTGTTGCTCACGTTTTAGATTTTTGGGAACCTCTTTTTGATCGAGGTCAAAGAGAGCTCGTTCTTGATCCTGATGAATTTTATATCTTGGTTTCACGACAGTCTGTTCATGTGCCTCCATTTTATGCCGCAGAAATGACTCCTTTTGATCCCTTAGTTGGTGAATTTAGGGTGCATTATGCAGGTTTTTTTGATCCAGGATTTGGGCATAGGGAGGCCGGGGGTAAAGGGGCAAGAGCAGTTTTAGAAGTACGCAGCCATGAAGTTCCTTTTATCTTAGAGCATGGTCAAATTATTGGTCGTTTGGTTTATGAGCATATGCTTAATCGGCCATCAACTCTTTATGGGCATGATGTTGGATCACATTATCAAGCCCAAGGTTTAAAGCTGTCTAAGCATTTTATAATGGGCTGAAAACGACGAATTTTGATAAAATGTATGCAGGAAATGTATTTTAAGCAAGAAAATTATTCTTCACAAAATTGGGTACTGTGCATTCTATTTTCAGTTTTAAAAGTTATGCTCCCCTTGCATTTAAGAGAATATGGAAGGTATTTTAATTGCTTCTTTCAAGAATTTTTTTCCAGGCAAATCTTCTTTTATAATGCGCAAAGAATAGTTTTGATTGTTTCATCATGAGAAGATCTAAAATGAAAGAAATTGACGATATTCAATTTTTATTCAACAGGTCATGCATATATATTATTATAATAAATCAAAAACTTACTAAAATTAGATGGAACAGCAAGCTATTTTCTTTTTAAAGAAAATATGCAAAACTAAATATTGCTATTAACTCTATTTTTTAGAGCGTAAATGACCAGTATATTTTATATCGTACAAAAATTATCATTAAAATAAATAAGTTTTTCACTACATTTTAGTAACAATTTTTAAATGAAGAGCGTTCTAATTTTGGTAATTCATTTATAGCTTCAAGATATAATATTTCCATAAAATTATTCAACTAAAGGTGAAGATCTTCTATGGTTATGAATATTAAAAGTTTTTTATGCTTTATCTGAATGAAGTATTGTATATTTTTATAAAATTTCATGAACAAGTAACATGCCTTGGTTTTGAATATTGATATAAGAAGTTTTCTAGTTGTGCGCGACAGCTTTATGTCCATTATTAATTAAAGGCTTTTTTCCTCTTTTTGGGGAGATTATGGTTTAGACTTAATAACAAGAGACTCTATATTCTTATAAACGATAATATGAGGATTCTCTGAAAGGAAAAATTAATTTACATTACAAATAACGAGGTTTTAATACAAGAGTGCTTGAAGAGGTCGCCATTTCAAGAGTATAACAATTTTAATTGCACATGACAATTTATGAGTGGATATGTTATTGATGCTGTCCCATATTGTAAGGTTTTATATTTGGAAAAGAGAAATAAAGACATTGTTTTTATCAATTAGTTTTTTTTAAAGTTGCAATCTTTGTTATTTCTATTTATTCAATAGAGTATTTGGGGAGGACGTTGAATAATGGGGGTACGTAGATTTGTCCTTATGTATTTTAGGGTATCTTCCCTTTTTATTCAGGAACAATGGTGCCATCAATGATTATTTCTTCAACATTTGATTATCGTAAAGCAGCAAAGCATCGTCTTCCTCCCTTTCTTTTTCATTATATTGATGGTGGAGCTTATGCTGAAGAAACGATGCGACGTAATTGTACAGATCTTCAAGCGCTTGCGCTGCGTCAAAGGGTTCTAAGGCAAGTTGGTGCCGTTGATCTTTCAATTAAGCTTTTTGATCAGTCCCTTGATTTACCGATTGTACTCGCACCTGTTGGGCTAACGGGTATGTATGCACGTCGTGGTGAGGTGCAAGCAGCACGTGCTGCAGCAGCAAAAGGAATCCCTTTTACGCTATCTTCTGTTTCAGTTTGTTCTATTGCAGAAGTAGAGCAAGCGGTTGGAGGTGCATTTTGGTTTCAACTTTATGTTCTCAAAGATCGTGGTTTCATGCGTGATGTACTAGAGCGAGCTTGGTTAGCTGGTGTACGCACGTTGGTTTTTACAGTTGATATGCCAGTTCCTGGGGCAAGGTATCGTGATGCGCATTCAGGAATGTCTGGTCCTTATGCTGGGTTACGCCGTCTTTTACAAGCTTTTACGCATCCCCATTGGGCTTGGAACGTTGGTGTTATGGGACGTCCCCATGATCTTGGAAATATTTCCACTTATCTCAAAAAAAAGATTGCATTGGATGATTATGTTGGTTGGCTTGGTGCAAATTTTGATTCATCAATCGGTTGGCATGATCTACAATGGATTCGCGATTTTTGGAAGGGAAAAATAATTCTTAAAGGTATTCTTGATCCAGAAGATGCGCGGGAAGCAGTGCAATTTGGTGCTGATGGTATTGTTGTTTCCAATCACGGAGGACGCCAACTTGATGGTGTGCTATCAACAACACGAGCGTTGCCTGCAATTGCAGATGCTGTAAAGGATCATTTGACGATTTTAGTGGATTCTGGTGTTCGTTCTGGCCTTGATGTTGTACGCATGATCGCACAAGGTGCTGATGCTGTTATGATTGGTCGTGCTTTTGTTTATGCGCTTGCAGCAGCGGGTGAGAAAGGTGTTATGCACCTCCTTGATCTTTTTGCTCATGAAATGCACGTAGCTATGATACTAACTGGCGCTCAGACAATCGGAAATATTACGCGCAAGAGTTTAGTAAATACAGATGTCTTTAAACAATGAAAATTGCATTTTATACTGCTTTTAGAAAAAGAGAATCTTTTTTATAAAGGAGCATAATTGTACACTTTGCAAATATTTTGACTGTTAACATCAAATAGAGAAGGTTAAACACCTCCTCTATAAAATGATAAAAAATATCCAATCACAAGAATAATATTAAAAAAAATCTTAATAAAAACCAAAGTAGAAAAATCACAAATAATGCGGCATATATTTTTTTGACGTTATCAAAAAGTTATTTTATCCCAAAGTTATATTTCTAAAACCATACAATACCTCTATAACAACGACAAATTGTATTACAGTGAAAAGAAATATTGCGAATGCTGTAAACATTTTTTTTCCTCTTTATAAATATAATACACAATTAAATAC
>NZ_NJPP01000030.1 GCF_002778015.1 Bartonella tribocorum
GATCCCCCTCCCCTAGAATAGTCGAAATGATGCAAAAATTTCAACAACAGGATGAACAATCCCTCACCAACCCTCCCCAAGGTTTTCAAAGCACGCAAGCCGCCACAATCCCCCTCAGCACAGAAAATCCAGAGGACCCCTCCACGCATACAAAAAAAGCTCCATCAAAACCACCACGTGCAAAAGATAGAGAACAAAATACATCAACAACTCAAGAGAGCGAAAATCTCTATGCAACACCTACAACACAAACGTCTCTACACATGAACGACACTGAGCAAATCAGTATAGAAGTCCCAAAACCTGAAACCATCGCCCCAAGCGTTAGGTCAAAAACACCAAGTGAACAACCAGGATCATCTAACGAACCAAAAACATCTATTAATCCAATGGAAAAAAAGATATCACTCGAAGAGCATCAAGAAGGAATACGCTTTTTGTGCAACAAGGTTTTTGGTAAGCGGCTTATTTTAGATCAAAGAATAGAAAGCATCAAAGACAACCTTGATGTGGGAGAACAGCTCTTACGGGATCTAACAGAAAAGCCTCTGTCTATTTCTGAGCTTGCTGGTAGAAAGATTTTTGGCAAAAAAAATCGTGCGCGCAAAGAGGCTGAAGAATATATTCCTGCCCTTTGTACCGCCATTAAGGATTATGCTGATGCGGTAAAACAGTTGAGAGACCCCATTGTGCAAAATCATCAGACAGAACAACAACCAAGATCTTCTCACGAACAAGAAGACGAAAATCCCTACGCAACACCTACTGCACAAACGACCCCACATATGAGAGACCAAGAGCAAACCAGCATAGAAGCCCAAGAACCTGAAACCATCACACCAATCGTTAGACTAAAAACACCAGGTGAACAACCAAGATCTTCTCACGAACAAGAAGACGAAAATCCCTACGCAACACCTACTGCACRARCGRCCCYACACATGAGAGACCARGAGCAAACCAGYAGAGAAACCCCAAAACCTGAAACCATCACACCAATCGTTAGACCAAAAACACCAGGTGAACAACCAAGATCTTCTCACGAACAAGAAGACGAAAATCCCTACGCAACACCTACTGCACGAGCGGCCCTACACATGAGAGACCAGGAGCAAACCAGTAGAGAAACCCCAAAACCTGAAACCATCACACCAATCGTTAGACTAAAAACACCAAGTGAACAACCAAGATCTTCTCACGAACAAGAAGACGAAAATATCTATGCAACGCCTACTGCACAAAAGGACCCACACATGAAAGACCAAAAGCAAACCTGTAGAGAAGCCCAAGAGCCTGTTAATCCAATGGAAAGACAGCTATTGTTCGAAGAAAATCAAGAAAAAATATTGGACAACAAGGCTTTGGGTAAACGGCTTGTTCTAGAACGAAGAGCATCAAAAATCAAAGAAAACCCCTATATGAAAGAACAGCTCTTATGGGATATAAAAAGCAGCGAGCAAACCAGCATAGACGCCCACAAACCTAAAATCAAAGCATTTACTCATTCTACTAATCCAATGGAAAGAAAGCTATTGCTCGAAGCATATCAAGAAGAAATACGCTTTTTGTGCAATAAGGCTTTTGGTAACCGGCTTATTTTAGATCAAAAAATACAAAAAGTCAAAGACAACCTCGATTTAGGAGAACAGCTCTTATGGGATCTAGCAAAAAACCCTCAGTCTATTTCTGATCTTGCTGGTATACAGATTCTTGGCATAAGAAATCATACGCGCAAAGAGGCTAAAAAATCGCTTAAACGCCTACACTCTACCGTAGAGGATTTTATATTCACTATAAAACGCATACAAGAGGATACTTCACAAAGTTCTCAAATGCAAGAACAGCATCAACAAGCGAGACAAGAAAAGACAATCCAGAATCTTTCAAATCGTGAAATTACCCACAGAATTCAACAAAATCCATCGGTTAAATATGTTGAAAGAGAGGTTAAATTTTGGAGTGAGATAGTTTATGGAAACCCTTTTATTTTTCAATATAGAATAGAAGACATGCAAAAAATTCCAGCGATAGGGGAAGAGCTTGTATTTCAAATTGAAAGGGATCGCACATATTTTTCTCCACTTGCTGGGAGGGAAATCTTTGGCATAAAAACTGCAGCACGAAAAACCGCTGAAGAACATATTCCTACCCTTTGTACCGCCATTAAGGATTATGCGGATATAGTACAACAGACGAAAGATACTATTGTGCAAAATCATCAGATAGAACAACAACGAAGCTATAAACAGCTTACTGATCTTAACAAAAAAAATACAATACCACCTCTTTCAAATTATGAAATTACCCGCAGAGTTCAACAAGATCCATCGGTTAAACATGGTGAAAGAGAGGTCAAATTTTTGAGTCACAAAGTTTATAAAGACCCTCTTATTTTGCAATATAAAATAGATGATATACACAAAAATCCAGAGGTAGGAAAAGAGCTTATATCTCAAATGGAAAGGAATCCTACACATTTTTCTCCACTTGCTGGGAGGGGAATCTTTCTCTTTAAAAATGCAGAACGAATAGTCGCTGAAGAACATCTTCCTACTCTTTGTAGCACCATTAGGAATTATGTTGATACAGTACAACAGGTGAGAAATACTATTGTGAAAAACCATCAAATAGAACAACAAAGCCATCAACTGCCTATTTATCCTAATGAAAAATCGATACAAGAGTTGAAAGATGTCATTGAGCAAATGCATAAAAAGCTTACTGATCTTGATAAAAAATTGCAAAAGTATCAAGGACTACAGGTCCCTGAACAGACAAAAGAAAAGCGGCATCAAGAGATTTCTGAAACATCGAAGCAAGAAGAGCAACTTCTAACTCGATCTCACCGCGCTAAAACATCAAAAGTAATGGCGTTGTCGTAATGGTCTCATAATCATTGGCTTATCATACAAAACCTTAATGCAATTATCTTGCCAAAATTGCATTAAAATTGGCGCATAATATACAGAAAAATTTGAATAAACTGTCATATGACAAAATGCATTGATAAAACTTTACGGTAATATTTCGTAAAAATGACCAACATTGACGTTATTCCATCATTAGACTTGGTTCCATGTGAAAGAGATTAAATTTTTTCAATCATTCAAATAGGCATTCTTCTTTGCAAAAAAGCTAGAAAAACAATATAATGCAAAAATATAAAAAGAAGATTTTAAAAAACAAATTTAAAAACTTGAAAGGAGCATGCATGAAAGAAAACACAGAACATTCTGCCTCCTCTAAACGAGAAGAATTACAAGAACACCACTCTGCAATAAATGCAACTATTTCTAAACAAATCAAAGAAGCATCGCAAAATTTTTTCTACCCCGATAGCAACGTGCTTAAAAATAAATACCACATCAAAAATAAACAACTATTAATGGGACGGTGTTCTGATGATGTAAAAAAAGAAATCATCAAACTGCGCAAAGAACCTCCACCAGAGAAGCTTAATTCCTCCTATCTAAAATATCTTCATCAACGTCTTTTTTCCAATACATTTGAATGGGCAGGACAAACCCGCGAAGAGCCTTTTACATTTGAAGATGGCAGTGTTGCTTCCATGCCCATTTTGAAAAGAAAAGAATTTACAAAACCTTTTGCGGTTGGCAGAAAAATACAGGAGGGACTAGAAAAGTTAGATAAAACACTTTCTGAAAACAATAATTTCCAAGGCTTATCCCGAGAAGAGTTTGTTGAACATGCTGCTGAAATAATGATAAATTTGCACCACTTGCATCCTTTCAGAGAGGGCAATAGGCGCACAAAGAGACTGTTTGTTGAAAAACTTGGGCAAGCAGCAGGACATAAACTAGATTTTTCAATTGTGAGCAAAAAACGTAAAAACTTTGTCCGCACGGCTGCCATGGAACGTGGCGATTCAGAGCCTATGAAGCATCTACTTGAAGATATCTCCAATCCAGACAAATTTCTCATTTTACAAGAATTCACCAACGCTATGAGAGATCTTGGAATGGGTGAAAACAATTATTCTCTTGTTGTCTTCGCAAAAGACGGAGAAACCTATCATGGGACCTATAGAGGCTGTGGAAACAAAGGCTTTATGATGGATGTTCAAGGAACTCTCATCTTGGGAAATAAAAAAGATCTCACACCAGCGCAAATACAAACATTAACAGTTGGTGAGAACTTCTCCTTTACAGCACCAAATGCTCAAAGCCCACAACGAAACCAGCAAGAAAGAACAGAACGTCATCCCCAAAAAGCAATGGCATACTGGGATAATGATACAAAAACAACAAACACTGCTCCTCTCCCTTCATCTAAAAAATTATCCTCATCACCTAAACCCGAAGAAAAGCATACATTAAAGCCAATACAAAGATTACAAATGGAGAATGCCACCTCCTTTACAGCATCAAGCGTTCAACACCCGCAAGAAGTGCTGATCGGTGCAAAAGAAATAGCGCCCCTGACACGCGATCAAATTCTTATGAGGGTAAAAAACGACGCATCACTTCAAGCAAAAAGAACAGAAATCGAAACTTTATGCAAAATCGTTTATGGCAATCGGCATATTTTGCAGGAAAAAATTGAGAAGATCCATGAAAATCCCACGGAGGTAGGACAGCTCGCCTATCAAATTGCCACATCTGCTCGATCCATTTCTAAGCTTTCTGGTATCAATATATGTGGCATAAAAAATAACGCACGCGCCAATGCTGAAGCAAATATTTTGCCTCTTTCTAGAGCTATTGATTCTTATATCAATATTTTTACGCAAACAGAAAGAGAAATTTTTCGTGACCATCACGCAAAACAAAGACGCTGTGAACAGGCGGTAGAAATGCCTAAGGTTGAGATGAAAAGTCTCCTTTCCTTGCCAAAAGAACAACAGAAAGAAATATTATCAAACTCTCCTAAATTAAGGGGAAAAATAGCGCGTTATAGCAAAAAAATAAATGAACGCTTATCCTCAAATGAATATGAAGCTATAAAGGAAAATAATCCTCAAAAACTTGCTAAGAGTTTTGGCATATCAACCGCCAAGGCAAAAGATATTATAGAAATCGTAAAACGTATCAAAGGGATAGAACAAGACATATACCCCGCACATTTTCACGACTACAAATTTAATGAGCACTCAGCACAAAACAAGTATCAATTGATAATGCCTAAGGTTTGGATGAAAAGTCTCCTTTCCTTGCCAAAAGAAAAACAGCAAGAAATATTATCAAACGCTTCTGCATTAAGGGGAGAAATAACGCATTATATCGACAAAATAAATGAACACTTATCTTCAAGTGAACGTGAAGCTATAAAGGAAAATAAGCCTAGAAAACTTGCTAAGGATCTTGGCATATCAACCGCCAAGGCAAAAGAGATTATAGGAATCGCAAAATGTATCAAAGAGATAGAACAAGATATATCCTCCACGCATTTTCACGACTACAAATTTAATGAGTACTCAGCACAAAACAAGCATCAATTGATAAAGGAAAATACTGAAAAAACATGTTCTAGCATTCTTGATAAAGAAGCAAGTAGAACACAAAAAATGACAGAAAACATTCAACCACGCAAAACACAGTACACAAAAGCCATGAATCTCTAAAAATCATATAAGCTTTAATTTTTTCCCTCTCTAATAAAAAAGCCCTCTCTGGTAAAAAATATTGCCTTTATCGGCAAACTAATTGTGCATCAATAAGATGCCAAAACCATAAGCAAGCAACTTTATTGTCTCAGATTTTGCTCTCATCAACCAAGCAAAACGCTTTTGAAAGATCACGTCTTGCCATCCTCTATTATGGAAATCTCTGAAATGGGAAGGCAGCCTTATTTAGGGAACACATAAAGCCGTAAAGGTGAAAACCAATCACGCACTTTGCCATCACTTTTAAGCTCATCCTGACAAACTTTTTAAAACCTCCAAAGCACTATCTTTTCAATCTTGGAAATTGCACATTTCTTCACATTTTTATTTTATGTGCGTTCTTTGAAGAAGAGCCATACCCCTCACGCCCAAAAGAAAGCCGCTGTGTTGCTCTCTTCACGAACATCACATCCTAGAGAGAAATGACCATTATATAGTCTCAACTGTTATGATGTTATGACATCGCTTTCATATTTCAGTTTGAAAAAGAAATTTTAATTATTTTATGGCAACAATAAAAATTGTAATATAACCCTAAACAGGGAGCATTTTAAAAGACTTCACGCATCATTATTGACAGAAAGACAAACACCATCGTAAAACGCTGCACAAATATATTTTTGTATGGACATACAGATCAGATTTTCACAATTTAAAACGGCTTATTTCTTCTAATCAACGCTTTTCTTTTACTATAAACCCGATATATCTTTATGACATTGATTAAAAAAATTGCAACAGTTGCTTCCGGAACCCTCATGAGCCGTATTTTTGGCTTCGTCCGCGAAATGCTTATGGCAGCAGCACTAGGAACGGGTCCTGTTTCTGATGCCTTTAACGCTGCTTTTCGTTTTCCCAATACATTCCGCCGTTTTTTTGCTGAAGGCGCCTTTAATGCTGCTTTCATTCCTCTTTTTGCAAAAAAAATCACTGAAGACGGTCAAAAAGCTGCGAGCAAATTTGCAGAAGAAGTCTTTGGCGTTCTTTTTTCGCTACTCTTACTGTTAACGATTGTTATGGAACTGAGTATGCCTTTTTTAGTACGAACCGTTATTGCTCCAGGTTTTACTGAAGATGCAACAAAATTCAACGCGACAATTCACTTTACTGCGATTATGTTTCCCTATTTAACTTGCATGTCACTCGCCGCTATGATGGGGGGCATGCTCAATGCTCTGCGACGTTATTTTATTGCCGCCATTGCCCCGCTCTTTTTAAATATTATTCTGATTGCTGTACTGGCCTATGCTTGGATCTATCAACTTGACGCTTGGCATATCGGTTTAAATCTCTCTTGGGGAGTGTTAGCCGCAGGGCTTCTTCAACTTGCTTTAATTGCCGTTGCTTTGCGTCAAAGTGGTATGAAAATTTTCTTCCGCCATCCCAATTTAACACCGAATGTTCGCAAGCTATTAACTTTAGCGTTTCCTGCTGCTATCACGGGTGGCATCACACAAATTAATTTGCTCATCAATACCAACATTGCTTCTAGTCAATCAGGAGCAGTCTCTTCTTTGATGTATGCTGATCGTCTTTATCAATTGCCTTTAGGTGTCATCGCCATTGCTGTTGCAACCGTTCTTTTGCCAGAATTAACCCGCGCTTTGCGGAGCAAAAAGCAGGAAGAAACCCACCATTTGCAAAACCGCTCTATTGAATTAACGCTATTGTTAACACTCCCCGCATCCATCGCTTTTTTGCTACTCTCCACCCCTATTGTCAGTTTACTCTTTGAGCGAGGACAGTTTACCAGTCAATCAACACACCATGTTGCACAATTACTGGAACTTTATGGACTAGGACTTCCTGCTTTTGTTCTCATTAAGGTCTTTATTCCTAATTTTTTTGCCCATGAAGATACCAAAACACCGATGATTTTTACAGGCATTTGCGTTTTCATCAATATCAGCCTCGCCTTAACATTATTTCCTATTCTATCCGCACGAGGCATTGTTATTGCTGAAATTACTTCTGGATGGGTCAATACACTCTTGCTTTTGGGAGTCCTTATCAAACGTGATTATTGGAAACACGACATCCAACTGATCAAGCGAATATTATGCCTCATGATTGCTTCCCTTTTGAGTGCACTAGCCCTTTATTACGGATTAAATGTGCTTGAATTTTTATCTTTTCCTTTATCCTCACAAGCCTCTTTTTTCTTGCGTGCCAGCACTTTAGCGGGGATTATGCTCGGCATATTATTGATCTATTTGAGTGCCTATTTTTTATCTGCCCCTCGTTCCTTTTTTTACATACTTAAAAATTTGAAAAAACGTCCATAATATCTATACTCTGTCAACAATAATCAAACGAATAACCTTGAATTAAAGAAAGAGCACTCCGTATGGATACCTTCGCCCCCCTTGTTTTTTCCGGCGTACAACCAAGTGGTCACTTACATCTTGGCAATTATCTTGGAGCCCTTCAGAATTGGGTGGAACTACAAAACACTTATCACTGCCTCTATTGTGTTGTGGATATGCATGCGCTTACCGTCAACCCTGATCCCCTTATTTTACGCGAATCCACCAGAACAGTGACAGCAGCCTTTTTAGCCGCGGGTATTGATCCCCAAAAACACATTATTTTCAATCAATCACGTGTTTTTCAACATGCTGAACTCGCCTGGACTTTAAATTGTGTTGCCCGTATTGGCTGGCTTCAACGTATGACACAATTTAAAGATAAAGCAGGGAAAGATCGTGAAAAAGCATCTCTTGGGCTTTTTGCTTATCCCACATTGATGGCTGCTGATATTTTAGTCTATCGTGCAACGCATGTTCCTGTGGGAGAAGATCAAAAACAGCACGTTGAACTAACACGCGATATTGCACAAAAATTTAACAACGACTATGCACACCGTATTGCCGAATTAAATTTTGGTACCTCTATGCAAACGGATGAAGAAAAAAAACAAGGCTTTTTTCCCCTCCCAGAAGCGCTGATTGGAACAACAGCCACACGCGTTATGTCGTTACGCGATGGGACAAAAAAAATGTCAAAATCAGATCCTTCAGATTTTTCACGCATTAATTTGACCGATGATGCTGATCTTATCGCAAAAAAAATACGCAAAGCCAAAACGGATTCCGCGCCTCTTCCCGATACCCTTGCCGCTTTAAAAGGACGACCCGAAGTGGATAACCTTCTTGGTATTTATGCGGCCTTTGCCAAAGTCAACAAAGAAAAGATTCTCTTAGAGTTTTCTGGTCATCAATTTTCACATTTTAAAACAGCTCTAGCCGACCTTGCCGTCCATAAGCTTGCCCCGATAACAGAAGAATTACGTCGTCTTCATCAAGAAAGTGGTTATATCGACTCTGTTTTGCATGACGGCGCTAAACGTGCTAGTATGCTTGCAGAAGAAAATATGAAAAAAATTCGTGAAATTGTTGGATTTTTGCACGATACATAAAAACAATAAAATTAAAAACTGGTAGAGAGCAAAAAAATCGTTTGTACAAAATAGAGAAAGTGCATGATTTCTAAACCCAAAAATCCGAAAAAAGAACCCAAGAAAAAAAACTTAGTCATTATCGATGAAACCCCTGAGTGTCGGCGTGCCGTTGCGTTTGCCGCACAGCATGCCCAAAACACCAATAGAACTTTGGTCTTGTTTTGTGTCGTTGATAGTGCGGAATTTCAACATTTTTTGGGTGTAAACAATGTTATGCGCGCAGAATCAACGCAAAGTGCTCATAAAATATTAGGAGATATTGCCAATGAAGTCTGTACCTCCTACGCACTTGAAACAGAAATAGTGGTGCGCGAGGGGAAAAAGATTGATGAAATTTCCAAACTGATCGACGAAGATAAAAGAATTGCACTGATTGTTTTAGCAGCCAGCGAACATAAAGAAGGACCAGGTCCTCTTATCCAATTAATCGGAAATAAAGGAACCGCTTTTTCGATTCCTGTTATCGTCATTCCAAGCAATCTGGCCGATGAAGATATTCAGTCTATTGCCTAAAAAATATAATATTCTAAAATATAATGATCTTCTTAATCCTTCACTATAAAAGGAAAGACTATGTTTATCCAAACTGAAACAACACCAAATCCTGCAACACTTAAATTTCTACCAGGTCGTGTAGTACTTTCCGAGGGTGTATTAGAATTTCGTGATAGTGAAGAAGCCGCTAAAAATTCACCTTTAGCAGCTAAACTGTTTAATATTCCCAATGTTAATGGTGTTTTTTTAGGCTATGACTTCATCACCATAAGCAAAAAAGAAGGGGAGTGGCAACATCTCAAACCCATCATTTTAGGCACAATTATGGAACATTTTTTGTCCAATGAGCCTGTCATTACCACCAGCGCGACAATACAAGCAGAAGCTCATGCCCTTAACGAAGAATTTTATGACGAAAAAGATGCTGATATTGTCTTAACCATTAAAGAACTGCTTGAAACACGTATTCGTCCAGCCGTTGCCAATGATGGTGGCGATATTACTTTTCGCGGATTTGAAAATGGTATTGTTTATCTCAATATGCGGGGAGCATGCGCTGGGTGTCCCTCTTCAACGGCAACGCTTAAACATGGTATTGAAAATCTTTTACGCCATTTTATCCCTGAAGTTTTAGGCGTTGAAGCCATGCCCCAATGAATATCAACCTTAATAGGGAAAACGACCATACAGATTATCTTTTTTCAACAAGGCTTAAAACATGGGATGCAAAAATCTTACACCATTTTGTTTCTCACAATTTTAGACATAAGCCATGCTGTCATAAAAATACAGGACTGCTTAAAAAAATCTATAGGTTTCCCTTTCACTACCCCCTATACATTAAAATGGCTTTTGCCCCCTTTAAAGGCATCATAGTCTGAACAACCCCATTAGCAAAACCCCCATAGACGTAGGGATGCGCTTTAAATTTATTTTATCTCATGATCTCGTCGTGCAATTTTACCCCCAAAATGCAGATCCATTACAGCAAAAAGAAAATAGTGTAAGACAGAAATACACACTGATCCTCTTTTCCTCATCATTTTCAGTGTTTTCATTGATAAAGTCTTGCAGAATGCCTCTTATAGCAACCAAGCGACAAGGATCATACTTTTACACCTTGAATGGAAATCCTACTTCTCATTTTAATTGTGTTTATTGCATCAACCAAAATCATTCGCTCACACACAAAAAATTAGATGATAACAAAAACGATTTTTTAAATACTTCTTATAAACCTTTTCAAATATAAGAACGCAACATAAGGACAAATATAAAAACTGTTGCAATATTGATAACCAGCAAAGTGTATGATGGTGTTACCCTTTTATGAAACATAAAGATGGAGCACTCAACAGCTTTTACATTATAGCATTCATGAATATCATGACGAAATGGGCTTGAGAAATATTAAAAAATACCTTTTAAAGTATTATAGCGACGTTTTCTATTCTTGAAATCAAGAACTTTGCCTCTATCATCCTCAATTTCATCTCCATGAAATATGGCGCAAAAAGTGTGTACAAATATTTGTCAAAATAAATCAAAGCCAGATCTATTAGGGTTGTTTTGAAAATGATCTGACAAAAAGGTAGAATATTTCTTCAATTCAGCAGAAATAAGTTTTCATTTTACAGCATTATTTGTCTCATCAAGCGCATACTTTTACTGTTTCTTATCAATCAACATCCAGTCTTGAGAGCATATTCTAAGAAAAAAGACAAAGACTGCATTTCTCTCGCAAGGCACAGCTTTTGTATTTCCATAAGAGTAAAGATAGTGTGCCTATTTAATTGGCATAATCTATGAAATAAAAAAGTTTTCTATTAGAAAAGAATAGCCCCACTTGGAAAAAAACATGAAAATAGCAAACCAACGAAAAGCAAAAACAATTGCAAAAGGATAAACGCCTAAACTTTTTTAACAAATTCCGACTTTAAGCTCATTGGGCCAATTCCAGGAATTTTGCAATCAATATTATGATCCCCATCCACCAAGCGAATATTTTTCACCTTCGTCCCCCCTTTTAAAACAGAGGAAGCACCTTTTACTCTCAAGTCTTTTATCACCATAACGGTATCCCCGTTTGTCAAAATCTGACCATTAGCATCATAGACAGAATCGGAAAGAACAGTATCGTCATTCTTTTGTGGCCATTCATGTGCACATTCGGGACACACAAAATTTTCACCTTCTTCATAAGTATAAAGACAATCACAATGAGGACATTTGGGATATTGGGGAGGACATTTGGGATATTGGGTCATAAATTTCCCTTTTTAAGAAAAACCATTCATGATGACTGGTCATAAAGCAAGAAATACTTATTGTCCATTATTTTAAGAAAAACATGTCCCTCATGTTTTCCTCGATCTGCCAGCTGTATTCGTAAATGCGATCATCCCATACCACAGATACATATTTATAAGGATGATTGATCATTGTACAAAGAGCTTCTACATATCATAAGATTCCTCTTATATTGAAACAACCAAATCCTTTCGCTTACAAGTTACAAATAGGAAGAGCCATATAAAACGAGTAAGAAAAGATTCAAAAGACGAAATACTTTCAAATACAAGAGCCAACATTGGGAGCAAGCCTTAAGTGTATGATGATATCACTTTGTTCCTTTATAGGCATAAAAATTGTACTGCTCAATGAATTGCCCCTTATCCTTTTCATAAACAACACATATAAGATGGTATTTCGTATCTTAAGAAAAGCTTATTTAAGACAAGCATATGAAAAGTACAACAACGATAATATTTTGTTTGAGGTAAGGGATATCCCTCTAATTACTCTTTTTCAAAAACATTTCTATTAAACCATCAAAAATCATGGGGCATAAATTCTCCCATTATGCCCCATTATGATGACCTACAGCACTTGGTTTTGAAAAGTCAGTCGATATGTAAACGTAGAAAGAACAAAACGAACCTGAAAATGGAGAATCTCCCTTATGGCAAATACCACCTAACATCATGGCTTCCCAATTATGACCCCTAAAAGCATACCCCATGTGATCAATGACGATATATTTACCAGAAACATTCCAATGCTCTCATGTGATAATATCAGGGCGGTTTCGTCCTAATTCTTGTTGTATATTTAACAATTTTAGTGCCACCTGTTGCAAAGGTTGCAGAACTTCTTGCGGATTTAAATTGTGTTTTCTCGGATCACCTTCATACTGTTCAAAATAAAGCCGTAAGGTAGCGCCTAGCGTCCCTGTTCCCGATAAACGAACCACCAACCGCGCGCCATTCTCGAAAAAAATACGGATACCTTGCTGCGTACTAACACTCTGATCAACGGGATCATGATACGTAAAATCGTCTGCTTTTGTGATCAAAAATCCAGCAATTTTGGTTCCGGCTTGTGGTAAGTGTTCCCGCAAGTTCTCTAGGAGCGCCAGAGCTTTGTCTTCTTCAACTTCTTCATAATCATGACGTAGTGCGTAAAAACGCCCATAGCTGTGCCAATGCTGTTGAACAATTTGTGCAACAGTCTTTCCTGTTACCGCTAAGAGATTTAACCAAAATAAGACAGCCCATAAACCATCTTTTTCGCGGATATGATGAGAGCCGGTTCCAAAGCTTTCTTCACCACAAAAGGTTACTTTCTCCGCATCTAAAAGCGTTCCAAAAAACTTCCATCCTGTTGGCGTTTCAAAAAAGTTTAATCCGTGTTTTTCCGCAACCAGATCAGCTGCACGCCCCGTCGGCATAGAACGCGCTACTCCCACAACACCTTTCTGATAGCCTTTAATGAGGTGTGCATGCTCCACCATAATCGCCAAAGAATCAGAAGGCGAAACAAATTGGTGACGCCCAATAATGAGGTTACGATCGCCATCACCATCAGAGGCAGCACCAAGGTCTGGTCCTTGCTCTGACATCAATAAATCATAAAGATCCTTAGCATAAACCAAATTCGGATCAGGATGACCGCCTCCAAAATCTGGTAAAGGAGTGCCGTTGACCACCGTTCCTTCAGAAAATCCTAAGCATTTTTCAAAAATTTCATGGGCATAAGGGCCCGTCACCGCATGCATGGCATCAAAGCGCATAGTCAAACCTCGAGCCACGGCCTTGGCAATACAGTCAAAGTCAAAAATCTCCTGCATCAAAGCAAGATAATCAGCAACAGGATCAATAATATCAATCTGCATGGCACCTATAAAGGTCACCCCTTGCTTATCTAAATCAACGTCTGGAGCTTCAAAAGTTTTATAGAAGGAAAGACACTGTGATGTTGCAAAAATAGCATCACATAAAGCATTAGGTGCTGGTCCACCATTGGCAATATTATATTTGATCCCACAATCTCCCTCTGGACCACCAGGATTATGGCTTGCAGAAAGAATAAGGCCACCATGAGCATGGTATTTACGAATAAGATGTGAAACAGCAGGGGTCGAAAGAATACTGCCCCTTCCCATTTTAACATGAGAAACACCATGCGCTGCTGCCATCTTCAACACAATCTGAAGGAGTGTCCGATTAAAAGTGCGTCCATCCCCCCCAAGAATCAACATTTTTCCTTCAAGAGGTCCAATATTCTCAAAAAGAGATTGTATAAAATTTTCCACATAATGGGGTTGTTGAAAAACAGATACCTTTTTGCGCAAACCAGATGTTCCCGGTTTTTGCCCTTCAAAAGCCGTGGTCAAGACTGTCTTTATGGTCATGGTAATACCTTCATATTCTCTCCTTTAATTTTAAGATGAAGAGGATTCAAAGTCGACCATTAATTCCACTTGACGCAAGTATGAAATATTTGCACACTTGTTAGAGTTAAGAATTTTTTAAGAATCCCTTTTATTTAAAACGCTCTTTTCCATATGCTTTTAAATACGAAGGCTGTTTTAAAATACAATTTTTATAAAAAAATACAGGAGCATCCCTATGATGAAAAAAACAGTTCCCAATGTTACATTTCATACACGTGTACGCGATGAATCAATAGGGGGAGATAATCCATATCGGTGGCAAGAAGTTAAAACTGATGCTTACTTTAAAGGAAAGCGCGTTATCCTTTTTTCTCTTCCTGGTGCTTTTACCCCTACTTGCTCAACTTTTCAGCTTCCGGATTTTGAAAAACTCTATGATGAATTTAAACAAGCTGGTATTAACGAAATTTATTGCCTTTCTGTCAATGATGCTTTTGTCATGAATGCTTGGGGAAAAGCGCAAAATATCAAAAACGTGAAATTAATTCCCGATGGTTCTGGTGAATTCACGCGCAAAATGGGTATGCTGGTTGCAAAAGACAATGTTGGTTTCGGCATGCGATCATGGCGCTATGCCGCTGTTATTAATGATGGTGTAATTGAACAATGGTTCGAAGAACCAGGTTTTTCAGACAATTGTGCAACCGACCCTTATGAAGTTTCTTCACCACAAAATGTTTTAAGAGCCTTGAAAAATTAATTTCAAGACTAATTATACACTTGTCAAATGCAAACTTTCTAACATAAATTCCTTCTTATGAGGGAATTTATGTCTTTTTTTATTTTTAAAACAACCTATAAGAGCATCCCTCATCAATATCCGCTCCTACCAATATTAGCCAAAAACAATCCGCATCCTCATTGAAACCACATAAATCTCACGGAAAAAACTACTCCATTATCATATGCCTCCCAAACTTCTATAGCAATGTGCCCCCTCAACAGATTAATTTTTCTGTCGTCCAAGAATCTCTTCTATTTTTTAAAGATCTTTTGTTCTCAAAATAATTACTAAAGCAGCGTCTCGTTTTCGTTTTTTGTCATAGATACTGCATTTATAATACTGCGTTTATGTTTTTATCTTCATCAAGCTCAAAAGTTTCATCACATTCAAGAAGACCAAAAAGATTGGGATTAATAAAATAACAACCTTCTTTTGTCCCCCTCGCTACAATTTTATTCCTTTCTAATCCCTGAGTACCTTCTTTAAAGCCTTTAAAATTAAGATATTTAGGTTCTTGAATTAAAAGATCACAAATCAAAAACTCCTCAAGAATATCCTAATCCAACATGATTTGATCAAACCACAAATCCACATCATCTCCATCTAACATTTTCCCTATCTGCCACACCATCACCAAAAAAGCTTTCACCACACGAGATAATAGCCCAAAATCATACATCGACACGACGGGGCAGCTGAAAAAGTGATTTGCGGAAAATCTTCACACCCAAAGTTTGAAAAAGGCACTTTAAATGATTTTCCAATATTTTCAGTTTTTTTAAATAAAAGGATTTTTTTCATAGAGCACAGTAAAATCATATTGGGATATCCTCTCTTCTCGATTTAAAAATAGATTTTACAATAAACGAACAATGTCAAAGAGTTATTATTGTAACATCTTATAATGGCCCCTCATATTTTCCCTTTTTAAATTATCTGATTTAAGTTATTTGTTGTTTTTAAAACGCAATAAATCTTCTCAAATAAAACGCTTGCAGTCTCTTTCATCTTTCACGAATGTGAAATTTTAGGCTGTTCACAATCAAAAAGCAGAAAATATGATACCAATAACAGAAAATTCAAAAGTTAAACGCACCTGAATGGTTTATCTTTCTAAAGGCGATTGGATTTCCTATAATTGCCCCTCGATTTTTTTAAAACAAGGTTATGCCAAAGATCTCGAATATTTCAATATCCTTTATTTTGCCTCACGAAGATGTTCACATCACGCCCTTAACAAGAACTCTTTTTTCGCCTTCAAAAGCACTTATTCTAGAATAAATAAAACCTATTTCTACCTTTTAAAAGAATTTCTTTTATGCCGCAGAAACTTTAAAAAATAAGATTTTAAGCACACGAAAACAGATAAAAGACACACTTTAAAAATTGAAGAGGAAATGTTCAAGCACTTCGCAACAATTTCTTTCACAAAACCATTACTGTTTTTGGGCTGCTAAAATATCTTGTACTGTTTGCACCAATTGTTCTTCATCAACCATCACTTGCGCAGGACGGCTTTCACGCCATGTTTGATTATCCTTAATTTCATGAGACAAACGCGCCCCTTCGATTAAGTCTTTGATCTGTATTTTTCTATTTTCGCGTTCTTGTGTTCCTTGAATGACCACACAAGGAGCTTGGCGCCGATCTGCATATTTCATCTGCGCTTTAATTCCCGATGCTCCCAAATAAAGTTCCGCACAAATTCCTGCACTTCGCAATTGCATCACCATTTTTTGATAGCGCACAATAGCTTCTGGCTCTTTATCCATCATCAGCACTACAACGGGGCCAAGACGATTTTTTATCGGCAATTTTCCAAGATTTTGCAAAGCAGCAATCAAGCGTGAAATCCCTATTGAAAAACCTGTTGCCGGAATATTTTCCCCCCGAAAACGCGCAACCAAACCATCATAGCGTCCCCCCCCCCCAACAGAGCCAAAAACAACTTTTTGTCTATCATCATTGAAAACATCAAAAAGCAATGCTGCTTCGAAAACAGGCCCCGTATAATATTCCAATCCACGGACCACTGAAGGATCAATTTTAATGCGATTGTGATACCCATTGGCAGCAAAGATTGTTTGCATTTTCTCAAGCTCGCAAACCCCTTCAAGCCCTTGAGCACTCTGACCAACAACGTGTCGGAGAGCATTAAGTGTTTCTTCTGCCGTTTTCGCTTCTATCGTGAGTAAGGACAAAATACATTCAATCTCTTTATCTTGAAGTTCAGCTCCTTTTGTAAAGTCACCACTTTCGTCCAAACGTCCCTTGCCTAAAAGCAAACGCACGCCTTCAGGACCAAATTTATCCAGTTTATCCATTGCTCGAAGAACCGTTAAGCGCTTTTCACTCTGCCCGCTTTCTCCTAAGCCAATCAACTGCAAAACACTTTCCAGAATTTTTCGGTTATTCAAACGAATAGCATAATCATGCGGCTGAATACCTAATTTTTCCAAACTATCTGCTGCCATCATGCAAATCTCAGCATCTGCTGCAACGGTTGGTGTTCCGACAATATCCGCATCAAATTGCATAAACTGCCGAAACCGTCCTGGTCCAGGCTTTTCATTGCGAAAAACAAATCCCAACCGATAACTGCGATACGGTTTTGGTAAGGTTTCAAAATTTTCAGCAAAATAACGCGCAAGAGGCGCCGTCAGATCATAGCGCAAAGACATCCATTGTTCATCATCATCTTGGAGCGAAAAAACCCCTGCATTGGGACGATCTGAATCAGGTAAAAACTTTCCCAACACATCCGTGTATTCAAACATGGGTGTTTCAAGCGCTTCAAAACCGTAAAGTTCATAAACTTCACGAATTTGCGCAATCATCGTTTCAGTAGCATACAATTGTGCACTTGTGCGATCCACAAAACCACGGGGTAGGCGGGCTTTGGTTGTTTCTTGTTTCAATGACATGTTATTCTCTAGCAACAGTATGTGTTCACGGATAACCATTATCCCATAGCAACACACGCTGCAATGACTTTATCGCTCTCAAAGCTTTTAACAACATGTTAGAGGCTTTTATTTTACAAAAGCAATCCGCCTTAAAGCAATTTTCTAAAAAATTTTATACTTCATAATGTCACGCCCCCACACAAAACATCCCCCGCAATCAAAGAACACTATTCTATTGCCAATTTACTTAGCTGTAAAAAAATATCTTCTCTCTACCTTCTTATCCATTTCAAAAAAACTTATGAATCGTATAATGATATTTGCATAAAGCCCTCTGAATGTAAGATAAAATCTTCATAAACAGTATAAATCCATTATTCATTCATCTCTCTTAACGCCTCAATAAAGCTGCAAGCCGATGATGGCTCATCCTTCAATGTTGCAAAAGCTCTTGGCACGTAAAAGGAGGCATAAAAGCATTTTTTGTCTTCAAGTGCTTTACGCCATCCCAAAACCACTTATCACATACAAAGAAATGATCTTGTTTCACCATAAACAACTTTAAAATGAGAAAAATCTCATAACATAAAGGACTCCCCCAACCTGCAAAACAGGGAACGATTATTCTGTTGTGCCATAAAACATGATCATTTGAGATACCGTGATAGAAAGCCAACCGCTGAACCCCGCTTAAAAAACTAAACTGTTTACAATCCCCAAACTGTTTACAATCTATTGTCTACAGATCATTGGAACTTTAAGAAAAATAATCCTTTAGAGTGGTTAAAAAATCAAAGCTAAACAAAAGCATTATCGCCATCATATGTCTCTAGACACTTTCATGAATCTTTATGAAGAGACGTCGCTCACATATTCATATGAAGGCAGCAAAACATAGGCGAGGCAAGACACTGAGCTGGTTCAGACGATTTAATTGACAGAGTAATGCTTCTAAACACAAAAGCAAAACGATAGAAAGGGAAGACCCTTGCGAAATTGAAACAGTCAAAAGAAGCAGAGCTTAAAGCTCATCTCATAACGTTTAATCGTTTTCATTATAAAAAAATGGCAGCATTATCACCATGCTGCATCTAAATACTTTCATGAATCTTTATCACGCTGCTGGTTACAGACGTTTTTTAAAAGTCCGTGTGCACTAAAAAGCATCGTCTTTTAAAATAAAGAGAAAGGAGAGAAAATAGTGCACCATATATCATATCATTTAAAACGTTTTAATTTTGATCAGAAATCAGTTTTAAAATTGCTTTCTGTTTGACAGATGTGAGGACTCTAAAACTTTTTAAAAGCAAATATTTCTCTTTGCTCTCTGCAATTTCATCATAATGGTACGGGATGTTTTCTTTCTTGATGATATCAGTGTAAAAAAAGGAAACTGGAACCTTCAAAATCTCGGAAATTTCCATTAAACGCCCTGCACTCACACGGTTTAAGCCTTTTTCATATTTCTGGATTTGTTGAAAGGTGACACCTAAATGTTGACCCAACGTTTTTTGAGACATCTTCAGCATTTTTCGCCTAAAGCGAATTTTTTTGCCAACAAAAAGATCAATATTAAGATTTTGATTTCGCATTTTCTTCCCCCACCGGGTGCGAGCGCCCTCGCAATGAGTATTCCGGGAGCTTGAAAATACTGAATCCGAATCAGCCTTTTTGCTTTTAGTGCGAAAACGCACCTGGACATAGCAAAAACTCCCGGAATTCCGGGATACCCGCAAAGCAGGTTTATCTTCGCGTTCGGATTATAGGGTTTTCAAGGCCCTATTGGTCGTTGCATATGCGACCAAAACACTTTTTAAGGTGTAAAGTAATTTCAGGATCTTTGCAATCAAAATAGTTTTTCTTAAATTGGCAGAATTTATTTTTAATGAGAGATTATCTGCTTCTCACATTTTTTAACACGCACGCATCAAAATCATACCATCAGTCTCCCGCATTTTACGAAAGGATCACCCCCCTTGGTTCTTAAGATCAATTCCTCCAGCTTGGCAGTATCCTTAACCAATACAAAACAGCTTTTTTTATCCTTCACGCGGCTTCAGACGGGTGATTATTCTGCTATCCCGTAAAAACATCGTCCCCGTAAACGCCTCATCCCCGTAAACGCCCCATCATTGAGATGGGTAGAGCCCCCATGCCAAATGAGAAGGTTGGAACCTTTTTTAAGAAAAAATCAGATTATTGACAAACCAGAATGGATTTAGAATTTTCAACTTTTAGCACAGTTTAAAGCTCATCTATTGATATTTAATCTTTTTTATTATGAGAATAATGGAAGCATTATCACCATGATGCGACGAAATACTTTCATGAATCTTTATGAATAAACGTCGCTCACATATTCATATGAAGGCAGCAAGGCATAGGCGAGACAAAACATGCTGCTGGTTACAGACGTTTTTTAAAGGTCAGTGTGGACTAAAAAGCATCGTCTTTTAAAATAACGAGGAAATAAAGAGAATAACCATACATCATTTAAAATGTTTTAATTTTGATCAGCAATCAGCTTTAAAATTGCTTTCTGTTTGACAGATGTAAGGACTCTAAAACTTTTTAAAAGCAAATATTCCTCTTTGCTCGCTGCAATTTCATCATAATGGTATGGGGTGTTCTCTTTCCTAATGATATCAGTGTAAAAAAAGGAAACTGGAACCTTCAAAATATCAGAAATTTCCTTTAAACGCCCTGCGCTTACACGGTTTAAGCCTTTTTCATATTTCTGAATTTGTTGAAAAGTGATACCTAAATGTTGACCCAACGTTTTTTGAGATATTCCCAACATTTTTCTTTTAAAGCGAATCTTTTTGCCAACAAAAAGATCAATATTAAGATTTTGATTTCGCATTTTCTTCCCCCACCGGTTGCGAGCGCCCTCGCAATGAGTATTCCGGGAGTCTGAAAACACTGAATCCGAGTCAGCATTTTGCTTTTAGTGCGAAAACGCACCTGGACATAGCAAAATCTCCCGGAATTCCGGGATATCCACAAAGTTGTTCATTTTCACGCTCGGATTTAGGGTTCTCAGTTCCCTATTGGTCGTTGCGTATGCGACCAAAAACATCTTTTAAGGTGTACAATAGTTTCAGGATCTTTGCAATCAAAATAGTTTTTTTTAAATTGGCAGAATTTATTTTTAATAAAAAGTGATTTGCTTCTCACATTTTTTAACACGCACGCATCAAAATCATACCATCAGCCCCGCATTTCATGAAAGGATCACCCCCCTTTGTTCTTAAGATCAATTTCTCCAGCTTGGCAGCATCCTTAACTAATACAAAACAAGCTTTTATTTTATCCTTCACGCGAACTTCAGGTGAGTGATTATTCTGCTATCCCGTAAAAACATCGTCCCCGTAAACGCCTCATCATTGAGATGGGTAGAACCCCCATGCGAAGTTAGAAGGTTGGAACCTTTTTTAAGAAAAAGTCAGATTATTGACAAACCGAAATGGATTTAGAATCTTCAACTTTTAAGGCAGAGAAAAAATCAAAAATCCCAGTAAACATTTATGGAAAAATCCATGTAAAAAATTTATGTAAAAATTCATCTATTGGATATACGCTCTCAACCTTCATCCCTCTATTTAATTGAAAATGTGCATCCCCCTCAATCCAAGCTTCCCAATTCCCCCCAATATTCTTATGCCCCACCTCTTACCTCTCCTCTAAGTCCACTGAATCGCCCTTTTTCACATTTGCCCTTATTTCATCGTCTTTGAGAGAACTCTTCCCTCAATATCTTATACAATATCTCTGTATTTTTCTCTCCCCATTTTTTCAAACACTTATCTTTTAACACTTGCTTGGCAAAACTCTCCCTATACCAACATCAAATAAAAGACACATGCTTCTTTAAAAAGTTTCAAGAGAAACATTTGCTTGTAGATCCCCCAAATCCCCCAGCATCTTTTTTGACACTGAATAAGAAGCATCCTTCTTATAATGAAGATTTATAAGGAAGAGCCTCTCCCTTAGAACAAGAGCCCAAAACTTAAGATAGAAGTGTGCTTTTAGATTGCTCTGCAAAGGTGTGAATAACATTTTTTAAATCAACATTCTTTCGACCAGCCTCTGTAATCGACCTTGAAATTGAAGGAATAATATTTTTCCATAGCCTTTGAGGAAATTGCTGGGTTAATTGTGTTATTGTTCCTCCTTGAGCTCCAATACCAGGAACGAGAAACAGGCTATTTTCTAACTGTTCAATTGTTTCTTTTGCTTCATTGCCTAATGTTGCGCCAATCACTGCTCCGATAGGACCAATATGACGGTATTGACTTGAAGACTGGCTATTATAGTCACAAATACGCTGCGCCAAATGAACAGAAACCGTTTGAGCCCCAATGCGTGCATTGCGAATATCTTTACCTTCCAGATTAGACGATTGAACAACCATAAAAACGGCCGTTTTTGTTTCTTCTGCAATCTTTATCAAAGGAATAAGAGCATCAAACCCTAAAAAAGGATTGACTGTTATAGCATCAGCTTTGAAGGGGCTATTGCCGCCAAGCCAAGCTTTACCATAAGCTTCAGCGGTAGAGCCAATATCCCCTCTTTTTGTATCAACGAGAACCAACAAACCTTGTTTGTGTGCATTTTCAATGAGTTCTTTCAAAGCTTGAAGCCCTTCCACTCCATATAACTCAAAAAATGCAGCTTGCGGCTTTATGATCCCCACCTGCCCCACAACCGCTGTTAGAAGGATATCGCAAAAATCTTTTAGACCTTTATAATCTGGGCTCAAATTCCATGATTGCAAAACTTTATGGCTCGGATCAAAACCAACACAAAGGGGTCCATATTTTTCACTATTTTCAAAAAAAGCTGAACAAAACATTTTATAGCCTAACACGGTCTCTCTTTAAACTTTTTGATACAATCAAAAAAAAAAACATTTGTCAAAAGAATACAATCCAAAAAATACAAAGAAAGAGTTCTCATAAACAAACTATGCGCTTGCTTATGAAAGTTATACCAGTTCACAATGCTTATCAGAAAAGTATGTCATCTATACCGTCATTATTTCCAGTATACTTCCCTTGCTCGATGGAAGCATTGTTAATGTCATACTTCCTAACCTTACACATTATTTTTCAACGGGAGAAAATAATATACAATGGATTGTAACCTCCTATTTTCTCGCCACTGTTCCTGGGCTTTTAATAGCAGCCTTTGTGCAAGGAAGGATAGGCATCAAAAAGACATGGCTCCTTGCAAATTTCATTTTTATGCTTGGCTC
>NZ_NJPP01000031.1 GCF_002778015.1 Bartonella tribocorum
TCAGACACGTGCAAACGCTAAAAATCATACTGATATGCTCTATAATGCTGTTGTAAATTTTGGGCATGCTGTAAAAAACGCACATGCAGAAATTACGCAAGAATACACAACAGAACAAAATCGCCGTGCAACAACCGTAGAAATGCCAAGTAAAAACTTGCAAGATCTTTTTGCCTTGCCAAAAGAATTACAGCAAGAAGCTTTAGCAAAAAATCCTGAACTTCAACAAGAGCTGACCAACCTCGTAAAAAATATCAACTTTCGTCTCTCCATAACTGAACATAAAGCTATCAAAGATAATGAGTATGAAACATTAGGTCACAGCCTTGGTGTATCAGAAAATAAAGCTAAGCAAATTGCACAAACCGTCAAGCAAGCCAAAGAAGCGCACCAACAATCTTACACGCGCACAATCAACCGTTCCAATGCACTCGCTATGGCAAACTAAGAATGGATGCGCCCTTCCCATGAAAAGGGAAGGGCGCATAAACGAAAACGGGTTAGCGTTATCTTCTTTAAGACAATTATTAAAAAGCTGGAAAGGAAACATAAATGCCAGAAAAGACGGCAGAAAATCTTTTGTCGATGAAAGAAGAAGAATTAAAACAGCGCCGCAAAGACGTTAACGCCGCCATCAGCACCCATGCAATAGAGGGAATAACGCTTCATTCCACAACGCTAAAAATTTTAGAAAAATATGCGAAAGGGAATATTTCACTAGAAGAATTTAACACTCTTATGGACAACCTGAATTATAAAGAGGTAACAATGCCAAAAGCAAAAGAAAACGGAAGCCCCTCACCTGATCATTATACTTATCCTCAAAGCGCCACGCTCAAAAATAAATATGGAATACAAGACTTAAAATCCTTTTTGGAAAAATGCGCGCATGATACAGTAAAAGAAATGATCAATCTGCGTGAAGCAGCTCTACCAGAACAGTTTAATAGTTCCTATCTATACTCTATTCATCATAAGTTATTTAAAAATACCTTTGAATGGGCTGGACATCCGCGCCATATCCCCTTTACATTTGAAGATGGCACCACAGCCGTCATGCCTGAAATGAGAAAAATGGAATGGGATAATTTTTTTGCAATCGGTGATGAGATTTCGAAAGGCTTACAACTATTCGATCAAGTGCTTAGCCAAAAGAATAATTTGCAAGGCTTAACGCGCGAAGAATTTAACTTGGAAGCCGCAGACTTATTTAACTTTCTCAACTACATTCATCCATTCAGAGAAGGTAATGGACGCACACAACGAGTGTTTTTTGAAAAACTTGCTCAAGCCGCAGGCCATCACCTTGAATTTTCACTTGTCACACAAGAACGTATGGAGCTCGTCAGTGTTGTAGGAGCAGCATATGGTGATCTAAAACCGATGCAACATCTTTTTGAAGATATCTCTAATCCAGAAAAAATTGATCTTTTAAGAGAGTTTCTGGACAAAATGGAAAATATGGGACGTAATGTGAATGATATCCCTGTTATGGTTATAAAGGAAGGTGAGACTTACACAGGAATGTATAGAGGTGCTGCTCTTAACAGCTTTGTCATCAGTGTAAAAGGCGCTTTCATCATCGGCAATAAAGACCATCTTACACCAGAGCAACTCAAAACATTAAAAGCTGGTGATAAATTTACCTTCACTGTCCCCCATACACAAGAGTTAAAAAACACGCTCATCCCAAAAGAGACATTACCCCCTTTGGAAAAAACTGAACTTGCCGAACTCATTGCAGAAGACGCCCGTGTCCACATACGCCAAAAAGAAATCCAGCAATTGTCAAAAATTGTTTATGGTAGCTCAAAAACATTAGACAAACAGATGGCCAAAATTATTCAAAATCCAGATTTAGGTCAACAGCTTGCTGAGAAAATTGAAAAGGCACCGGACTCTATTGCTCATCTTGCTGGTTTTAGTTTCTACAACTTCCAAAATCAGGCACGTGCAAACGCTAAAAATTGTACTGATATGCTCTATAATGCTGTTGTAAATTTTGGGCATACTGTAAAAAATGCACATGCAGAAATTACGCAAAAACGTGCAACAGAACAAAGTCGCCTTGCAACAACCGTAGAAATGCCAAGTAAAAACTTGCAAGATATTTTTGCATTGCCAAAAGAATTACAGCAAGAAGCTTTAGCAAAAAATCCTGAACTTCAAAAAGAGCTGACAAACCTCGTAAAAAATATCAACTGTCGTCTCTCCGCAAATGAACATAAAGCTATCAAAAATGATGAGTATGAAACATTAGCGCGCAGCATTGGTGTATCAGAAAATAAAGCTAAGCAAATTGCACAAACCGTCAAGCAAGCCAAAGAAGCACATAAGCAAGCTTGCACGCGCACAATCAACCATTCAAATGTTCTCGCTATGGCAAGTTAAAAATGGATGAGACCTTCCTCTTTCATGGGAAGGGCGCATAAACGAAAACGGGTTAGCGTTATCTTCTACATTTGCAAAAAGAAAGACTAAACACCCGAAAAAATATGCCTGCTAAAAAAGGCTTATTTAAGAAAATTATTAAAAAGCTGGAAAGGAAGCATAAATGCCAGAAAAGACAACAGAAAATCTTTTGTCGATGACAGAAGAAGAATTAAAACAACGCCGCAAAGACGTTAACGCTGCCATCAACACCCATGCAATAGAGGGAATAACGCTTCATTCCACAACGCTAAAAATTTTAGAAGAATATGCGAAAGGGAATATTTCACTAGAAGAATTTAACACTCTTATGGACAACGCTGAATTATAAGGAGATAAAAATGCCAAAAGTTAAAAAACCTTCACCTGATCATTATATTTATCCTTACGGCACCGCTCTCAAAAATAAATATGGAATACAAGACGTAAAATCCTTTTGGGAAAAATGCGCGCATGATACAACAAAAGAAATGATCAATCTGCGTGAAGCACCTCTACCAGAACAGTTTAATAGTTCCTATCTATGCTCTATTCATCATAAGTTATTTAAAAATGCCTTTGAATGGGCTGGACGTCCGCGCCATATCCCCTTTACATTTGAAGATGGTACCACAGCCGTCATGACTGACATGGAAATACAGGGATTTTATGATAATTCTTTTGCAATCGGTAATGAGATTTCGAAAGGCTTACAGCTATTCGATCAAGTGCTTAGCCAAAAGAATAATTTGCAAGGTTTAACGCGCGAAGAATTTAACTTGGAAGCCGCAAACTTATTTAACTCTCTCAACTACATTCGTCCATTCACAGAAGGTAATGGACCCACAAAAGAAGTGTTTTTTGAAAAACTTGCTCAAGCCGCAGGCCATAGACTTGACTTTTCGCTTGTCACACAAGAACGCATGACGCTCGCCAGTGTTGCAGGAACAGTAAAGGGTGATCTAGAACCGATGAAACATCTTTTTGAAGATATCTCTAATCCAGAAAAAATTGATCTTTTAAGAGAGTTTATGAATAACATGGGAAATAAGGGATATAATATGAATCCTCATCCTGTTCTGGTTGCACAGGAAGGTAAGACGTACACGGGACGGTATAGAGATACTGGTTTTCACAGCTTTGCCATCAATATGAACGGAGCTTACATCATCGGCAATAAAGACCATCTTACACCAGAACAACTCAAAACATTAAAACCTGGTGATAAATTTACCTTCACCGTTCCACAAACACAAGAATTAAATAAAACGCTCATCCCAAAGGAGACATTACCCACTTTGAAAAAAACTGAACTTTCCCAACTCACTGCAGAAGACGCCCGTGTCCACAMAAGCCGASAAGAARTCCAGCAATTGTCAAAAATTGTTTATGGTAGCTCAAAAACATTAGACAAACAGATGGCCAAAATTATKMAAAATCCAGATTTAGCTCAAMAGCTTGCTGAAAAAATTGAAACGGCACCGGACTCTATTGCTCRTCTTGCTGGTTTTAGTTTCTACGGCGTACAAAMTCAGACACGTGCAAACGCTAAAAATCATACTGATATGCTCTATAATGCTGTTGTAAATTTTGGGCATGCTGTAAAAAACGCACATGCAGAAATTACGCAAGAATACACAACAGAACAAAATCGCCGTGCAACAACCGTAGAAATGCCAAGTAAAAACTTGCAAGATATTTTTGCCTTGCCAAAAGAATTACAGCAAGAAGCTTTAGCAAAAAATCCTGAACTTCAAAAAGAGCTGACAAACCTCGTAAAAAATATCAACTTTCGTCTCTCCATAACTGAACATAAAGCTATCAAAGATAATGAGTATGAAACATTAGCGCGCAGCATTGGTGTATCAGAAAATAAAGCTAAGCAAATTGCACAAACCGTCAAGCAAGCCAAAGAAGCACACCAGCAAGCTTGCACGCGCACAATCAACCGTTCCAATGCACTCGCTATGGCAAGTTAAGAATAGATGCGCCCTTCCCTTTTCATGGGAAGGGCGCATAAACGAAAACGGGTTAGCGTTATCTTCTACTTGTGCAAAAAGAAAGATTAAACACCCGATAAATTATCGCCTGCTAAAAAAGGCTTATTTAAGACAATTATTAAAAAACTGAAAAGGAAGAATAAATGCAGGAGAATAGGACAAAAGATTCTTTCTTATGGAAAGTACTGAATTATAAAGAAATTTCTTCACCTTATCATTATACTTATCCTAACAGCCGCACGCTCAAAAATAAATATGGAATAAAAGACTTAGAATCTTTTTTAGAGAAATGCGCGCATGATACAGCAAAAGAAATGATCAATCTGCGTGAAGCACCTCTACCAGAACAGTTTAATAGTTCCTATCTATGCTTTATTCATCGTCAGTTGTTTAAAAATACCTTTGAATGGGCTGGACAGCAGCGCCATTTCCCCTTTACATTTGAAGATGGCACCATAGCCGCCATGCCTGACATGGGAGTGCTGGGAGGAAATACTGCTTTTGCAATCGGTAATGAAATTCCAAAAGGCTTACAACTATTCGATCAAGTGCTTAGCCAAAAGAATAATTTGCAAGGCTTAACGCGCGAACAATTTAGCTTGGAAGCCGCAAACTTATTTAGCTTTCTCAATAAAATCCACCCTTTTAGAGAAGGGAATGGACGCACACAACGAGCATTTTTTGAAAAACTTGCTCAAGCCGCAGGCCATCAACTTGACTTTTCGCTTGTCACACAAAGACGCATGACGTTCGCCAGTGTTGTAGGAGCAGTAAATGGTGATCTAAAACCGATGCAATATCTTTTTGAAGATATTTCCAATCCAGAAAAAATTGATCTTTTAAAAGAGTTTATGGATAACAAGGAAAATATGGGACGTAATGTGAATGATCGCCATGCTGTTATGGTTGCAAAAGAAGGTGAGACTTACACGGGAATATATAGATATGCTGGTCCTAACAGCTTTGCCGTCCATGTGAACGCTGGTGTCATCATCGGCAATAAAGACCAACTTACACCAGAGCAACACGAACAATTAAAACGTGGTATTCCATTTACCCTCACCGTCCCACCAAAACAAGAATTAAAAAACACACTCATCCCAAAGGGGACATTACCCCCTTTGGAAAACACTGAATTTGTCAAACGCATTAAAGAAGAGGCCTGTGTTCATACAAGCCTAAAACAGATCCAGCAATTGTCAAAAATTGTTTATGGGAGTTCAAAAAAATTAGACAAACATATAGCCAGAATTCCTGACGATCCAGCCTCATGTCAAAAGATTGCCAATCAAATTGCCAATCAGATTGAAAATAAACCGAACTCTATTGCTCGTCTTGCAGGTTTTAGTTTATGTGGACTACAAAGTCCGGCACGTGTAAACGCTAAAAATCATCTTGATATGCTCTGTGATGCTGTTATAAATTTAGGGCATGCTGTAAGACAGGCACAGATAGAAATTACGCAAGAACACGCCATAAAACAAAGTCACCGTGCAATAAAAGTAGCAATGCCAAGTAAAAGCTTGCAAGATATTTTTGCATTGCCAAAAGAATTACAGCAAAAAGCTTTAGCAAAAAATCCTAAACTTCAAAAAGAGCTGACCAACCTTGTCAAAAACATCAACTGTCGTCTCTCCACAGATGAACATAAAGCTATCAAAGATAATGAGTATGAAACATTAGCGCGCAGCATTGGTGTATCAGAAAATAAAGCTAGGGAAATTGCACAAACCGTCAAGCAAGCCAAAGAAGCACACCAGCAAGCTTGCACGCGCACAATCAACCGTTCAAATGTACTCGCTATGGCAAACTAAGAATGGATGAGACATTCCTCTTTCATAGGAAGGGCACATAAACGAAAATGGGTCAGCGTTATCTTCTAGCTTTGCAAAAGAAAGACTAAACACCCGAAAAAATATGCCTGCTAAAAAAGGCTTATTTAAGACAATTATTAAAAAACTGGAAAGGAAGAATAAATGCGGGAGAATAGGACAAAAGATCTGTTCTTATGGAAAGTACTGAATTATAAAGAGCCAACAAGACCAAAAGAAATTTCTTCACCTTATCATTATACTTATCCTAACAGCTCCACGCTCAAAAATAAATATGGAATAAAAGACTTAGAATCTTTTTTAGAGAAATGCGCGCATGATACAGCAAAAGAAATGATCAATCTGCGTGAAGCACCTCTACCAGAACAGTTTAATAGTTCCTATCTATGCTTTATTCATTATCAGTTGTTTAAAAATACCTTTGAATGGGCTGGACATCTGCGCCATATCCCCTTTACATTTGAAGATGGTACCACAGCCGTCGCGCCTGAAATGAGAAAAGTGGAATGGGATAATTCTTTTGCAATCGGTAATGAGATTCCAAAAGGCTTACAACAATTCAATCAAACGCTTAGCCAAAAGAATAATTTACAAGGCTTAACGCGCGAAGAATTTAACTTGGAAGCAATGAACTTATTTAACTTTCTCAACCAAATCCACCCTTTTAGAGAAGGAAATGGACGCACACAACGAGCATTTTTTGAAAAACTTGCTCAAGCCGCAGGCCATCACCTTGAATTTTCGCTTGTCACACAAGAACGCATGCTGCTCGCCAATGTTGCAGGAGCAGTAAATGGTGATCTAGAACCGATGCAACATCTTTTTGAAGATATCTCTAATCCAGAAAAAATTAATCTTTTAAGAGAATTTATGGACAACGCTGAATTATAAGGAGGTAAACATGCCTAAAGTTAAAAAACCTTCATCTAAACATTATATTTATCCTGGAAGAATGACGCTCAAAAATAAATATGGAATACAAGACTACACATCCTTTTTGGAAAAATGCGCGCATGATACAACAAAAGAAATGATCAATCTGCGTGAAGAGCCTCTACCAGAACAGTTTAATAGTTCCTATCTATACTCTATTCATCATAAGTTATTTAAAAATACCTTTGAATGGGCTGGACATCCGCACCATATCCCCTTTACATTTAAAGATGGTACCATAGCCGTCATGCCTGAAATGAGAAAAATGGAATGGGATAATTCTTTTGCAAGCGGTGATGAAATTTCGAAAGGCTTACAACAATTCGATCAAACGCTTAGTCAAAAGAATAATTTGCAAGGCTTAACGCGCGAAGAATTTAACTTGGAAGCCGCAAACTTATTTAACGCTCTCAACTACATTCATCCATTCAGAGAAGGTAATGGACGCACACAACGAGCATTTTTTGAAAAACTTGCTCAAGCCGCAGGCCATCAACTTGACTTTTCGCTTGTCACAAAAGAACGCATGACGCTCGCCAGTGTTGCAGGAGCGGTAAATGGTGATCTAGAACCGATGCAACATCTTTTTGAAGATATCTCTAATCCAGAAAAAGTTGATCTTTTAAGAGAATTTATGGACAAAATGGAAAATATGGGACGTAATGTGAATGATCGCCCTGTTATGGTTGCAAAAGAAGGTGAAACTTACACGGGAATATATAGAGATGCTGGTCCTAACAGCTTTGCCGTCAATATGAACGGAGCTTTCATCATCGGCAATAAATACCATCTTACACCAGAGCAACTCAAAACATTAAAACCTGGTGATAAATTTACCTTCACCGTCCCACAAACACAAGAATTAAAAAACATACTCATCCCAAAGGGGACATTACCCCCTTTGGAAAAAACTGAACTTGTCGAACTCATTGCAGAAGATGCCGATGTTCATACAAGCCTAAGAGATATCCAGCAATTGTCAAAAATTGTTTATGGTAGCTCAAAAACATTAGACAAACAGATGGTTGCGATTCTTAAAAATCCAGATTTAGATCAACAGCTTGCCAATCAGATTGAAAATGAACCGGACTCTGTTGCTCGTCTTGCAGGTTTTAGTTTATGGGGGCTACAAAGTCCGGCACGTATAAACGCTAAAAATCATCTTGATATGCTCTGTTATGCTGTTGTAAATTTTGGGCATGCTGTAAGACATGCACAGACAGAAATTACGCAAGAATACGCCATAAAACGAAGTCACCATGCAACAACAGTAGAAATGCCAAGTAAAAGCTTGCAAGATATTTTTGCATTGCCAAAAGAATTACAGCAAGAAGCTTTAGCAAAAAATCCTGAACTTCAAAAAGAGCTGACCAACCTTGTAAAAAACATCAACTGTCGTCTCTCCGCAAATGAACATAAAGCTATCAAAAATAACGACTATGTAATATTAGCTCTCAGTATTGGTGTATCAGAAAATGAAGCTAAGCAGATTGCACAAACCGTCAAGCAAATCAAAGAAGTACACCAACAAGCTTGCACGCGCACAATCAACCATTCAAATGTTCTCGCTATGGTAAACTAAGAATGGATAAAGCCTTCCTCTTTCATGGGAAGGGCGCATAAACGAAAACGGGTTAGTGTTATCTGCTATCTTTGCAAAAAGAAAGACTAAACACCTGAAAAAACAGGCCTGCTAAAAAAGGCTTATTTAAGACAATTATTTAAAAACTGGAAAGGAAGAATAAATGCCAGAAAAGACAACAGAAAATCTTTTATCAATGACAGAAGAAGAATTAAAACGACGCCGTCAAGCCGTTAAAGCAGCAATCAGCTCCCATGCAATAGAGGGAATAACGCTTCATTCCACAACGCTAAAAATTTTAGAAGAATATGCGAAAGGGAATATTTCACTAGAAGAATTTAACACTCTTATGGACAACGCTGAATTATAAGGAGGTAAACATGCCTAAAGCAAAAGAAAAAAGAATCCCCTCACCTAATCATTATACTTATCCTCAAAGCGTCACGCTCAAAAATAAATATGGAATACAAGACTTAAAATCCTTTTTGGAAAAATGCGCGCATGATACAACAAAAGAAATGATCAATCTGCGTGAAGAGCCTCTACCAGAACAGTTTAATAGTTCCTATCTATGCTCTATTCATCATAAGTTGTTTAAAAATACCTTTGAATGGGCTGGACATCCGCGCCATATCCCCTTTACATTTAAAGATGGTACCATAGCCGTCATGCCTGAAATGAAAAAATTGGTATGGTATAATAATTCTTTTGCAATCGGTGATGAGATTTCGAAAGGCTTACAACAATTCGATCAAGTGCTTAGTCAAAAGAATAATTTGCAAGGCTTAACGCGCGAAGAATTTAACTTGGAAGCCGCAAACTTATTTAACGCTCTCAACTACATTCACCCATTCAGAGAAGGTAATGGACGCACACAACGAGCATTTTTTGAAAAACTTGCTCAAGCCGCAGGCCATCAACTTGAATTTTCGCTTGTCACAAAAGAACGCATGGAGCTCGCCAGTGTTGCAGGAGCAGCATATGGTGATCTAGAACCGATGCAACATCTTTTTGAAGATATCTCTAATCCAGAAAAAATTAATCTTTTAAAAGAGTTTATGGACAACATGGAAAATATGGGACGTAATGTGAATGATCACCCTGTTATGGTTGCAAAGGAAGGTGAGACGTACACAGGAATGTATAGAGGTGCTGCTCTTAACAGCTTTGCCTTCAATGTGAACGGAGCGTACATCATCGGCAATAAGGACCATCTTACACCAGACCAACTCACAACATTAAAACCTGGTGATGAATTTACCTTCAGCGTCCCACAAACACAAGAGTTAAAAAACACGCTCATCCCGAAGGAAATGTTACCCCCTTTGGGAAAAACTGAACTTGCCGAACTCACTGCAGAAGAGGCTGGTGTTCATATAAGCCGAAAACAGATCCGGCAATTGTCAAAAATTGTTTATGGTAGCTCAAAAACATTAGACAAACAGATGACCGAAATTATTCAAAATCCAGATTTAGGTCAACAGCTTGCCAATCAGATTGAAACGGCACCGGACTCTATTGCTCATCTTGCTGGTTTTAGTTTATGCGGCTTACAAAATCAGGCACGTGCAAACGCTAAAAATCATATTGATATGCTCTGTAATGCTGTTGTAAATTTTGGRCATGCTGTAAAAAATGCACATGCAGAAATTAYGAAAGAATACGCAATAAAACAAAGTCACCGTGCAACAACCGTAGAAATGCCAAGTAAAAACTTGCAAGATCTTTTTTCCTTGCCAAAAGAATTACAGCAAGAAGCTCTAGCAAAAAATCCTGAACTTCAAAAAGAGCTGACCAACCTCGTAAAAAATATCAACTGTCGTCTCTCCRCARATGAACATAAAGCTATCAAAAATAATGAGTATATGATATTAGTTCACAGCATTGGTGTATCAGAAAATAAAGCTAAGCAAATTGCACAAACCGTCAAGCAAGTCAAAGAAGTACACCAGCAAGCTTGCACGCGCACAATCAGCCATTCAAATGTTCTCGCTATGGCAAACTAAGAATGGATAAAGCCTTCCACTTTCATGGGAAGGGCGCATAAACGAAAACGGGTTAGTGTTATCTGCTATCTTTGCAAAAAGAAAGATTAAACACCCGAAAAAAGAGCATTTCGCAGCAAATTCTAAAGAGAATTGAAAGTATAATACAATGAGATACACCAAGACACAAATGGTCCTTATTTTAATCCCAATTGCTTTAAGTGCTTTAACAATATTCCTTATCCCTCATCTTTTGTCGTTTATAATAAATGGCCTAAAGAGCGATCAAATTTACTGGGCTCTTCGTTCAGAACCTTTATTAATTTTAGCACTAACAGCTACTGTTTCATTGTTGTATTGTCTCTCTCAAAAACTGCACCTACGCAAAGGGATCACCTTTGTCTCAGCTTTCTTGTTCGGCTTCACTGCTCTTTACTATATTGGGGGCGAAATAAAGCGTTTAAGTCCCTATGTTGGCCAACAAGGAATAACGTGGAGCTATGTTCTAAAGTTCATGGATCCCATGGTTATCTTTGGTACTATTATTGGCGTTGCTCTTTTAGCGGTTCAGCTCATCACAGCCTCTCCCCGTACAAACAAAATCAAACGTGCCAAAAAAGGTATTCTGGGTGATGCTTCATGGATGCCTTTACAAGATGCAGCGAAGATTTTTCCTGCCAATGGACAAATTATTGTGGGAGAAAAATACCGTGTTGATCAAGATAATGTGTGCAAAATTCCCTTTGCACCTGGAAATAAAACAACATGGGGTAAGGGTGGAGCAGCACCTTTACTAACTTTTAATCTTGATTTTGGTTCAACCCATATGATTTTTTTTGCTGGTTCTGGTGGCTATAAAACCACAAGCACAGTGATTCCTACGTGTTTAACCTATCCTGGATCTATTATTTGTCTTGATCCTTCAACAGAAGTTGCCCCAATCGTTAAATTTGCCCGTCAAAAGATGGGGAATAGAAATGTTATTGTTCTCGATCCCAATTCACTTTTAACAAAAAACTTTAATGTCATCGATTGGCTTTTAGATGACAGCGTCCCACGCACACAACGTGAAGCTAATATTGTAAGCTTTTCCAAATTGCTTCTTACAGATAAAAAATCAGAAAATTCTTCAGCGGAATATTTCTCGACACAAGCCCATAATCTTTTAACGGCTCTTCTGGCTCATGTCATATTTTCTGATGAATATGAAGACTATGAGCGCAATTTAAAAACATTACGCTCAATTCTCTCTCAATCAGAAACAGCTATTGTTAATCAGTTACGCATGATTCAAGAAACAACCCCTTCTCCTTTTATTCGCGAAATGGTTGGTATTTTCACAGAAATGGCAGAACAAACCTTTTCAGGTGTCTACACAACTGCCTCAAAAGACACTCAGTGGCTTTCTTTATCTAATTACGCAAATCTTGTCTGCGGTGATGATTTCTCCTCCTCAGATATTGCCGATGGCAATACAGATGTTTTTCTCAATCTCCCTGCCAGCATTTTAAATAGTTATCCAGCGATAGGACGTGTAATTATTGGCGCCTTTCTCAATGCCATGGTTATAGCAGATGGTAACTATAAAAAACGTGTTTTATTTGTCTTAGATGAAGTTGATCTTCTAGGCTATATGAATATCTTAGAAGAAGCACGCGATCGTGGACGCAAATACGGAACATCCTTGATGCTTTTTTATCAATCCACTGGTCAGTTGGTCAATCACTTTGGAGAAGCAGGAGCACGCTCATGGTTTGAAAGCTGCTCTTTTGTCAGCTATGCTGCCATTAAAGACCTCCAAACAGCGAAAGATATTTCAGAACGCTGTGGTCACATGACCGTTGAAATCGCCGGAATGAACAAATCAAGAGGCTTATCTTTAGGAAAGAGTTCTTACAACATCAATTATCAACAAAGAGCCTTGATTTTACCCCACGAAGTTATTCAAGAAATGCGTCAAGACGAACAAATTATTCTTATGCAAGGACAACGCCCTTTACGTTGTGGTCGAGCGATCTATTTTAGAAGAAAAGAAATGTTAGCCGCGGCTGCAAAAAACCGTTTTGCCCCAAAAGCACAAAAAAGCTAAAAAACATCCTTTAATGGAGACCATGCATAAAAAAAACAACATCAAGGGATAAAAGCAAAGATTCCATTTCATAAAGGCCTATAAAGAAGGAGTTTTCGCATGTTCCAGCAAAAAAATATGAGGGAAAAAAGTCTTTAAAGGGTGTTTGTATAGCTGTGTTCACCAATACCCATATTTTTTATAAAGCATCCCCTCCATTACCAAACAATGAGTACCAATCATGTCTACACCTTAAGATTCCCATCAAAAGATTTTTGAAGACAGCTGTTTTATAAGAAATATGTATGAAAATAATACAAATGAACCATTCTCTCTCAGTAAAAGAAAAAAGCGCCAAGATAAGGATTGATACAATCAAAAACACTTATGAATTTTAAGAGCTTCTTTTTCCTTATCTAAGGCTTGAAATCTCAAAAGAATATGCAAGGGGGAATATTTTACAAAAAAAGTTTAAGACTCTCATGAAAAGTGCAGCATGATAAGGAGGTAACAATGCCAAAAGCAAAAGCAAAAGCAAAAAATATATCTCTACCTTCTCCCCATAATTATCTCTATCCTGGTACGCAAATACTCAAAAATAAATATGGAGAAACAGATTTAAAACTCTTTCTGGAAAAATGTTCCCATGATATAGAACAAGCAAAGGTTAATCTGCTTACAGAAACTTTACCAGAATGTTTTGATTCCGCTTATCTATGTCATATCCATAAACAATTGTTTAAAAATACCTTTGAATGGGCAGGATATCTGCGCCATACTTCCTTCACATTTGCAGATGGTAGCTCTGCGACCATGCCAGAAATGAAAAGAACGGAATGGGGAAATGCTTTCTCAACTGGTGAAAAAATCCTCGAAAACTTACAAAAATTAGATCAAACACTTGCCGAAAAAGACAATTTGCAAGGTTTAACGCGCGAAGAATTTGTCGAGGAAGCAACGAGCCTATTTGATTCTCTTCATAAAATCCACCCTTTCATAGATGGCAATGAGCATGCAGAACAAATCTTTTTTGAAAATCTCGCCAAAGCCGCAGGGCATCAGCTTGATTTTTCACTTGCCACAAAAGAACGCATGATGGCTGTCCGTAGTGAAGCCATGCAATATGGCAATACACAATTAATAAAAGATCTTTTTGAAGATATCTCTCATCCAACAAAAAGGCGTCTTTTAAAAGAGTTTATAGGCAACGCAAATGATACAGGACGCGACGTGAGTAATCGCCTTGTTATGGTGACAAAGACAGGAGAAACCTACATAGGAACCTATAGAGGTTCTGGTTCAGAATGTTTTGTCATCGACATGCAAGGCACTTTGGTCATTGGCAACAAAGATGATCTTGCACCAGAACGATTAAAATCATTAAAACCCGGTGACACCATTAGCTTTACCGCCCCCAACAGCAAAGAGCTTGAGAATATCCTCATTCCAAAAGAGGCATTAGCGCCTCTTACAAAAAGTGAATGTGCCAAAAAGGTTATGCGAAGATCCTATGTCCTCACAGCTCAAAAGCGAATTCGGCAATGCGCAAAAGCTGTTTATGGCGACGCAAACATATTAAACGAACAGATAGCAGAGATTATTACAAATCCAGAATTAAGCCAACAGCTTGCTGATCAGATTAGAAAAATACCAAGCTCTATTTCTCCTCTTGCTGGTTTCAGTATATTCGGCTTACAAAGTCAAGCACGTGTAAACGCTCGCAATCATATTGATGCACTCTCTACTGCAGTTGCAAGTTATGGGGATATTGTAGAACGTGTACATCATGCAATCACTCAAAAACACCAAATTAAACAAGAAAGCCTTGGAAGGGCAGTAGAAAAGCCCAGTCAAAACTTGCAAAATCTTTTTTCTTTATCACCGGAACAACAAAGAGAAAACTTGTCTCAATCTCCTCAATTATACCGAGAACTGAGTATTTTTATACGCAGCCTAGAGCGTCGTCTCTCATCAAACGAATGGAGTGCGATCAGAAACAAAGATTATGAAACACTTGCACAAAGTATTGGTATATCAGAACAGAAAGCACGAGAAATTACCGATATTGTTCAAAATGCAAAAAACGCCCATAACCAATCCTATACACGCACCCAAAGTCGTTCAAATGAACTTGCTATGGCCAGCTAGAAAATATGAAACTTTGTTTTTTGATTTAAACACTCAAGCGGAAGAAATATTTTAATATTCTTATCATCCCTTGCAAAGAACAGATTACTTAAGCACTCTACCACCAATTTTGTAAATAGCATATAGATCATATCCAGAGCAATTGGACGGGGCAATTGTTAATTCTTTTTAAAGGTCATGATCGACGCTGATGAAAACTACAAGAGTCTATTTTGTTTGTCTTAGATGGAGTGGATCTTCGTGGTTATATAAATATTTTAAAAAAGTGCTCACTTTATCCCACGAAATTTTTTTTCAAGCGATGCACCAAGACAAACAAATTATTCTTATGCAAGGTCCTACGTTGTGGTTGAGATACCTATTTTACAATAAAAGAAATGTTAGCGGCTGCTGAAAAAAACCGTTTTCCCCCAAAGCACAGAAAAACTAACTGTTATGGTAAAATATAAACAAAAAATCCCAACAAAAAACACATATTCCTGTTTTTTTAAAAACCTATGCACAAAAAGTTTTCCCTCTCCCATTGAAAGAAAACATGATAAAAAAATCCATACTTTTCCTTTTTATATTCTGTGCATCGTTTTACCAGCGCCCACATAGTCTTGAGAAAATCTTTATAAAAAACGCTCACACCCCCAACCAATAGCGACATCAATATCCTTCCTTGGAAGGAGAATACATTCTTACAAAGTTTTTCATATATAATTTAAACACTATATTGATTTATAATAATAAGTCATATTATTTTGTATTAAATAAGCAACCCAATAGCATAAGATTTTCTCGTTTTAAATCTGTTTCATGTTGACCCAATCAAAACCATGTCGCTTGTACATCAAAAGCAGAAAGCCTCATATGGCGTGAATTGTAAAAGAAAGGCATGCCTTTTCATGAACCGCCCCAAGGTCTAAAGGGTGGGATATTTTAGCGCTAGTAAAATGTGTGCTGGTACCGACTTCTTTATGACGTATCAAAATGAGGGCACTCAATACGTTTCATGGGGGCTTTTACTGTTATACCATTCACGAACATCGTTGCCAAATAGGTGTGTTAAAAGATGTCTTTTTAAAACAAATCTATGAAGATGCAACACAAGGGTGTTCTGTTTTATGTAAAGGGTGTGCCTTCATTAAAGAACGTCATAAACAAAAGATTTGCCTTTGAAACACGAAACTCTCAAAATACCCACACGACACACACTGATTTCGCCCCCCAAAAAAAACTCCAAGATATATAGCAAAATGAATAAATAACTCTTCGACAAGATTCCCCCCCTTTACGATAGCATCACGTGTTCTATTTTAACCATCAAACGCTGAAAAAATGCTTTTCTTTCCAGCCAAAGAGAGATTTTTCTCCTGTTATGGATGTTAAAGCAACTCAATATAATAAGAACGACAACACAAATTAAAGAACACTTTGTTGCAAACGATATACAAACAAGGTGTCCACATAGACCAACAAGAAAAACATAATGGAGAGAAATTCTTGATAACTGCTCTTATTCATAGGCTTTCCAACCTGAAAACTGTGTATGAAAAGCCCCCAAATCATCCGATAAGCAAGAGCGATCCTCTCCGCCATATCTACAAGCTTTATAAAAGCGTTCTTGCAAACAACCTTGTTAAAGACAAAACAGCACAAATCTTAAGCAACATTTTGCTTCTCAACCTCTTTCCCCGCCTCAAAGGGCGAAGATTTCACCCAGAGTCGATTTATAAAAAAACACCTTTTCCCCCTCATGGGATTCATATCGCCATCTTAATGATCCGTATTTTATAGCGCAACAGAATAATAAAAAAAGGAATAGGCATGAAAACAATTGTAACCGATCATTTTTCATCTCTCACACCCAAAGCCTCACACAAGGGTTGATACAATATCATCATACACATGAGGGAAGAGCACTTCCTCTCATCACACTCAAAATCTCAAAAGAATACGCGAAGGGGAATTTTCAACATACAGCGTTTAAAATGCGCATCAACCACCATCTTATCCTTTAAGGAGAAATGATATGTTAGAGCAAAATTATCTATACAAAGGAACCCCAACACTCAAAAATAAATATGGCATCAAAAACCCCCAAAAGCTGTATGAACGCTGTGCCCATGACACCGCTAGAGAAGCCGTCAACTTTCGCCATGAACCACCGCCTCAAAAATTTGATACCAACTATCTCAAATTAATTCACTGGAGCCTCTTCCACCAAACCTTTGAATGGGCAGGCCACACCCGCGATACATCCTTTACATTTGAAGATGGCACCTCTGCTTATATGCCAGCGATGCGTCCCAAAGGTTATGAAATTCCCTTTGCTGTTGGCACACAGATTAAAAAAGAACTCCAACAACTCGAAAAAACATTGAGCAGAAAGAACAATTTAAAAGGCTTATCGCGCCAAGAATTTGCTGAGAATGCTGCTGAAGTGTTTATGGCCCTCGAGCACGCACACCCTTTCCGCAAAGGCAATGGGCGCGTCAATCGAATGTTTATGGAAAAACTTGGACAAGCAGCAGGACATACCATAGACTTTTCTTTCATCACAAAAGGACGCATGACAGCAGCTTGTATTGAAGCTATGCAACATGGAAATTCCCAACCAATGAAAGATCTTTTTGAAGATATTACACATCCACAAAAATCCTTTGTATTAAAAGAATTTATCTCCCAGATGAGAGAAGCTGGACTGGATGAAATTAACAATTGTATTGTTATTGCAGCAAAAGAAAATGTATCCTATGACGGCATCTTTAGAGGCACTTCAGCAGAAGGTTTTGTTATGGAAGTAGAAGGAGCTTTCGTCGTCGGCAACAAAGATGATCTTTCCCCAGAACACGTCAAAACATTACAAAACGGCGCCCGCCTCTGCTTTCAAAAAAATAACGTTCAAAATGTAAAAGAAACACTGATCCCAAAAGAAACATTAGCATCTCTCACCCATGAAGAGTTATTTGCAAGAGTTTTAAATGATCCATATGTTGAAGCATGCCGAAAAGAAATCGAACATTTATCAAAGATTGTTTATGGTAGAGCCCACGCCTTAAAGACAAAATTGGATATCATAACGGCAGCTCCAAACTTAGGAAATCAATTTGCTGATGAAACTCTACAAAACCCTCAATCAGTTTCTAACCTTGCAGGGAGACAAATATTTGGCATGAAAAGTCCAAGCCGCAAGTGCGCGGAACAGACTGTTCCACAACTCAGCCAAGCCCTTGAAAATTATGGCGCAATAACACAACAAACAAAAGATGAAATTTTAGAACATCACCAAAGAGAACAAAATCGCCTAAGCCACGTGATCGAAAAACCTGGAAAAAATTTACAAAATCTTTTTGCCTTATCCAGTGAACAACAAAGAGAATCTTTATTGCATTCTCCAACATTACGACAAGAGCTCCACACCTTTTCACGCCAGCTACAAAATCGTCTCTCCTCAGAAGATCGTAAAGCCATACAAGAAAAAGATCTTACAAGATTGGCGTGCCTTCTTGGTACATCAGTAAGCAAAGCGAAAGAAATTGCACATGCTGTAAAAAATACCAAAGAAGCACAATGTCAGATGCGAACCCTTAAAGTGTGTCGTTCTCCATCGCTAGCTCTTACCGGCTAAAAAACCGCTTTGACTTTTTTCTCATTCTTTAGCGCTCTTAATTTTGATTGCACAAAAAATTGTCTTAAAACATTACAAAAAACTATTCTAAAAAGCTTCGAAAATTTTATTTAACTTATTGATAATAGTTTCACAAAAAAACTGTATAAAAGACATAAATACCGATTACCTTACTCTGTGAATAGCGCAAATCTTTGGAAACCATTCAAATGGATATCTTCCTTTTTATAAAGCAAGCGCAGTATAAAAGGGGGAGAGTGCACCAAAGAGGTTTCTCAAAATATTGAAAAGAAACGTGCATGAAAAAACATAATCCATCCCCTTCTTCTGTTGTAGGAGAACTAATAAAACGCTTTGAACAGCGGAATATTGAGCAAACTAGCGGAGAAAATCGCCCCTCTGAACCCATCTATGCAAAGGTGAACAAACCACCTAAAGAACAGCGCCCAGCACAAACACAAGAAACTATCTATGCACCACAAAAACCACTAGGGAATCCCTATGACAGACTTGGTGGGGTGCCAAGCGATGGGCGACGTGCCACAAAACTCGCAAACCCCTATGAAATCGTTAATCTGTCAACAGGTGAAACAGAATTCCAACACCGTGAAAATCCTCTCTACGATACACAGAGTGGAAGCACTCAGGATATGCAACATCCCCAAAACCCAGACAAACATCTCTATGCAGAGCTTGATTTTGGTACAAATAGCGAGCGCCCTCCCCATAAACCTCTAGAATCTGTCTATGCAAAGGTGAACAAACCACCCAAAGAACAGCGCCCAGCACAAACACAAGAAACTATCTATGCACCACAAAAACCACTAGGGAATCCCTATGACAGACTTGGTGGGGTGCCAAGCGATGGGCGACGTGCCACAAAACTCGCAAACCCCTATGAAATCGTTAATCTGTCAACAGGTGAAACAGAATTCCAACACCGTGAAAATCCTCTCTACGATACACAGAGTGGAAGCACTCAGGATGTGCAACGTCCCCAAAAACCAGACGAACATCTCTATGCAGAGCTTGATTTTGGTACAAATAGCGAGCGCCCTCCCCATAAACCTCTAGAATCTGTCTATGCAACTGTTGGCATAGGCGCAGAAGGTGGGCAAGAGCACTTAAAACAAGGAGACCTCACCCATGAAAGCACTGGCGCAGGAAGGACAACACCCCCTCCAAGGACTCGGAAAGGTACGATCATGGCAAAGATTGTTCAACACCAAAATTTCCAACATAGTGTAAAAGAAATCCAAAACCTGTGTCAAATTGTTTATGGTAACCAACATGCCTTAAATAAACAACTCTCTAAGATTCTTGATGATCCTCGAGACGGAGAGCGAATTCTATGGGAACTTACGGAAAACCCTGAAAGCCCTGGGAAGTTTGCTGGAAGAACAATCTTTGGCGTAAAAAGTTCAAGCCGCAAACAAGCTCAAAGCGAGTTTCGGCATCTTTGTTCATCTCTTGACAAATGTATATTTCAAGCGGAGAAGCTGTATCAGTATTTTGCACGTGCGTATGACGAAGAGCGTGGGCATCTAAAAGAAAAAAGCCCAGAACAGCATGAACGCGAACGTCATCGTCATCACTCACAAGAAAGAGATCAAGGCTCTCCAGAACAAAGTGCACAACGCAGACAGGGCCCAAAAACCGATAAAGGAGTAGCTTTTTCAATGTAAACGCACAGAGTTTAAAAACGCGTAAATTTTTGTCTCTCAACTGATTTTTCGGCTCGATTGTAAAAAGGTGAGTGTGCTAGAGTTTGTTATGAAATGTAACAAAAAATCATCGGTATAGATTGTATCATTTACTATAATTTATTGATAATAATTCATGACAAACTTTATAAAAGATATAAATGTCTATTACATATCAATATAAACAATACATAATTTTTGGAAGATATCCAATGTGATATCTCCTTTTTCTTTAAAAACATCAAAAAGCGGAGGATGCGCCCAAGAGGTTTTCTAGAACAATTCTTAAAAGGAAGCAGCCATGAAAAAAAGTCACCCACAACCAGCCCCCCAGAATCCAAAAACCCAGAATCCAAAAACCCAGAATCCAGAAGCTCTCTACGCAAAAGTTAATAAACCGCATAAAAGAAGAGAAGGTCCGCGTATACTAAGTTCAGAAGAAGTACAAGCAGCACATAGAAATCAGCCTCTCCAATCAAAGAGCTTTCCTTATGATTATCCTCGCGGGAGAAGAAGTAATGTGCAAGAGCACCTACAAGAACATCACTACGACAGACCAAGAGGAAAAACAAATGACTATGACACGCCCTCCAAACAGCCAACAAAAGCGATCTATCCCCCCAAAAAACCACAAGAGGATCCCTATAACAGACTTGGTGGAGCACCAAGTAATGGGCGACGTGCCACAGAACTCGCAAGTCCCTATGCAATCTTTAATTTGGAGACGGGCGAAATAGAGTTCGAACAGCAAATAAATCCCCTTCACGATTCAGTTAACGGGAGCACTCAGGATGTGCAACATCCCCAAAACTTAGACGAACATATCTATGCAGAGCTTGATTTTGGTGCAAATAGCGGGCGCCCTCCCCATAAACCATTAGAATCTGTCTATGCGACTGTTGGCATAGGCGCTGAAGGCGGACAAGAACCCCAACAACAGACAAATCCACTCTACGAAGGCGTTAGCAGAAGAACCACTCCCCCTCCCAGAACCGCAAAAGATATGGTTACGAGCAAGCTTTTACAAAATATAGACTTTCAATATGGTGTAAGAGAAATCCAAATCTGGTGCCAAACTGTTTATGGTAACGAATATGCTATGAATGAAAAACTAGCTCAGATTCTTGATAAGCCTCAGGATGCAGACAAAGTTTTATGGGATCTTGCAGCCAATCCTAAAAACCCTGGCAAGCTTGCTGGAAAAAAAGTCTTTGGCATAAAAAGCCCTGATCGTAAAGCGGCTGAAAAGGGTCTTTCTCCCCTTTTCGCAGCTCTTGAAAGACATATAGATACGACAAAAAAGCTCCATAGACAGTTTACGCGTGAGCTTGAAAAAGTCTACAAACACGAAAGTCCAGAAAGAGACCCAGAACACAAACATCACCACCACCACCACCATCGTCATCACGCAAGAGGACGAAAACCAGACAGTCCAGAGCACAGCCCTCAACGAGAAAGACATGGAGAAAAAGGAATGGCTCATGCCATGTAAGAGTTTTTCCGCCCTATGTGTCACCGTTGATTGTTATACAGAAGCTGTAAAATATGCAAAAGATAGCCTATCGCAATCTCCAGAGCAAGAGCTTAAAAACTATGAACGCATTATGGGGAAGGCAGCTGTGACTAAACTTCTGCAAAAACCGGATCATTCTCAAAGGGAAAAAGAAAACCTTTCAGAGACAGAAGTTTCTACTCAAATTCACCAACATGCAAAAGTCAAGAGATACCATGCCCAAATCCGATATTGGTGTGAAGTTGTTTTTGGCAACGCAAACATTTTGCAATCACAAGTAGAAGAACTTTTTCAAAACCCTGAATCGATAGAACAGCTCGCACAGCAACTTGCTGGAAATCCTCAATCTTTTCACAACTACGCTGGTCGCAACTTTTGTGGCTTAAAAAATAAAGCACGCAGACATACTGAAGCGGGTCTATCTCACCTCATTGACGCAACTGACAATTATGCAACAACTGTCACACAAGTAAGAGAGAGCCTTTCAAGAACTCAGCAGACAAAACAAGAGCGCAATGAAGCATCTTCTGAGAGAGCGCACGTCTTACATCAACAACAAAGAGAAACAGATTTTCGTCCTCGCAAAACTGCCGCCCCCAAAACGATGGCTTTTGCCAACTGAACAGAAATAAATTTTTACGTTGCATCTAACATTTTGACGCAACACTGGACAGAGGTGAATTACGCCAAGCAAGAGAGAAAATTAAATAAAATTCATGCCTCCATCACTTAATCTAAGCTATTGGTAAAAAAAGCATTTAGAGAGTGATCACGATCTGTACAAATAAAGTCAAATTTTATAGGATCACTAGATCCGTATATCTTATCTATGGAAACATAGTTGAAAAGCATAAACAAAATAAACACCAACGTATATGCTTAAATAGTGTTGAAAAACGATATTGAAGAGTTTAAAAGGAGAATGCATGAAAAAAAGATCCCCTTCCCCTRKAATAGYCGAAATGATGCAAAAATTTCAACAACAGGATGAACAATCCCTCACCAACCCTCCCCAAGATTCTCAAAGCATGCAAGCCGCCACAATCCCCCTCAGCACAGAAAATCCAGAGGACCCCTCCACGCATACAAAAAAAGCTCCACCAAAACCACCACGTGCAAAAGATAGAAAACAAAACACATCAACAACTCAAGAGAGAAAAAATCTCTATGAAACCTCTACGACACAAACGTCTCTACACATGAAAGACGCAGAGCAAACCAGTATAGAAGTCCCAAAACCTGAAACCATCGCCCCAAGCGTTAGGTCAAAAACACCAAGTGAACAATCAGGATCATCTAACGAACCAAAAACATCTATTAATCCAATGGAAAAAAGGATATTGCTCGAAGCACATCAAGAAGGAATACGCTTTTTGTGCAACAAG
>NZ_NJPP01000032.1 GCF_002778015.1 Bartonella tribocorum
TATAAATATAATACACAATTAAATACATAAATTATATAAATAAATTTTTTAAAAATCAATATGTATTATTAATAAATATATAAATTATAACAAAAATGTAGATAGATTCTATAATTATAGTATCGATTCTAATCTTAATAAATAATTATATTATATGGGTATGGTATTGTCTTTCATAGAATGCATTTTAAAACAATGAAAATACAGTGTAGTATCTTTTAAATAAAACGCATTCACTAGAAAGAAAGACAACGTGATTTAGTGTTCTTATTGGACATTTTTTCTTGTTATATCAATAAGTTATAATGTTTTTGAACTAGCGGGTATATTAGGAAGAAGTTTAATATTTTCTATACAGTATATTATTACTAATACTATTTGTGCGATCTCGATTGATTCCATAACCTGTCAAAAGCTTCAGTTTGTTTCTATTACAGATGGGGCATTTGGCATTTTTCATGATAAAAACAGGTATAGAATCTTTTGTGCCATAAGCAATCTAGAAATTGTATCTCCAAGCTTCCATTGATACTATTCTCTTTACAGATCTGTGGGATTTGCATAATTCTAACACAGATATATTATCTAAAGGTTGAATTATTGGCACACTTGTAACTGTTAGTACAATTTCTGTTTTTTGAGCCCTGCAGTAACATCAAGACCAATCTGAACAGCTTCATCAGTAGCAAGTAAGAGAATATCTTTTTTATAATAGAAGCTTTATAAATATCGATTTTTAAAGCATTATTATGAATATTTTGAACAGAACACTTTTTTAAGCCTATATAAATGGGCTCAGGATTATTGAAAGTAGAAAGAATTGGAATTTCCGTTTTATCGAATTATAACGCGTAAGTAATTGGATAATATTTATTTTATCGCTGAACAAAAAAGAAAAGTTTTTCTCTCTTTTAAATAGAGGGTGAATTATCACCTCGCCAACAGGGATAGTTTGCGAGTAACCTGCTCAATGCAGGACAATTTAATATTACAGTCATTTTATTATTACTTGAGGCCGTGCAAAGATAGCTATGATAGATAAAAAAATATAAAGAATGATTGGATATATTTTACGATAAAAATTATAATTCTGTTAGTCTCATACCAGCTGCTGATATTGCTAACAATAACAAAAATAATCATCAAAATTATTGAGGATTTTTCTTATAGCGCGGACACAAATCCTTTTGTCGACATGGGGGTATTTTCTTTAGAAAGAAATTCATTTTATTCGCTGGAACCAGCAAAAATCTTTCAAGTGATGTCGTAAAATTGGGGGAGAGTGCTACAACACCACTATCATCCCTTTTGTGAAAATTTTTAGCATTTCAGATGGGGAACCGTGAGATGTTTCAACGCTTAATCAAGTAAGATCCAGAAATTCTCATGGATTTAGAACCGATCTCAAGGTATTTTTATAGCGATTATTAGCGGGAAGGTCGCCAATCGTACGATGAGAATTGAAATCCGTTATTGTAGCGCGGTTTAACCCTTTTCAATTTGAAGGCGTTCTAAAACTTATTGATTAACCTTTAGCAGGTATTCGCATTGAAAATTTAAGCTGGTCTGATTTTATGGTGCATTATGAGCTGTTTAAACACTTTGTTATTTTGACCCAACCTTTTATGGTGTTGAAGGTTATTATGGAAAGGATTGATGTAATTGGGAAAGCTATCAGATGATGGTATGAATTTTGTATACATAAAAAGGTATTTTTGTCTTTAAATCAATACGCTAAAAGTTCAAAAAACTTTCAGTTAGCTTCATAAAAGAGATTATACCATCTTATACGGATTGCTCTTTAAAATAAAACAATTGCTGTGCCATATTTTTAACAAAATATAAAAATTTTTCTAGCGAGTTACGAATAAATTTAAAAGATATATATTAAATGTAAAAAACGTTGCAACATGTTAGCAGAAAGAGCTGTAAAAACGAGAATCAAAGTGTATAAAGATGCGTAAAAACATATTGCTGCATAATCTTTTTATAATTCAACAAAATATAAGAATTAAAGAAAAAAATTCTATATCAAAAATTAAAAGAGGTCTAAAGGGCGGCCCCAAAAAGATGAATGGGTAATGCGTGAAAGGGCCGACGAGGAGGTGATTAGCTAAGGGGGCTTTATAGATTCATGAGCTGCATTCGGAAAAGTATCTTCTCAAGGTCAATAGTGTGATGGAGCAGGAGCGCGTGATTGAATATTCGAAAAGACATACGTATTCCTAGTTGTTCCATTATACACATCATAGTAAGCACCGTGAAATGAGAATAGATTTTTGTCACAAGGCTTTTTTTAAAAGAAGTGCTAGGACTTATAGTGATATTCTCAAAGAAGAAAATGATCTGATTGTCTTTCGAGAACAAACTATCTTAAAGAAACAAAGCAATATTTTTTAAGAAATTGCGCAGGTCACTTTAAAAAACAAGAAAATTGAGTTAAAGAATAAAGATAAAAATGAGTGTTGGTTTTCTCAATTGAAGTTGTATGTATTTCCCACATAGGGAGCATATCTATAGAAAAATCAACAGAAAATACTACCTACAGTGTTTTTACACCACTTTAGAACAAATAAAGAAGATAAAGCGCGAAAGTATTTACTTTATCTTCAATAGAATTACAGTAAAAAATCTGAAACAACGCCATTTAAAATCGCATAAAAAGCCAATATTTCAGCACCATTCCGTGAACTGATTTTCTTAAGCATGGGCAATTTTCTAGATATGTTTTTTGTCTAAAGACAGCCCGCTTTTATATCACCAGATCTTTGAACGGCATGACAATCCATAAGATCCTTTCTTATATTGTTTAATAGGATAATAAAAATATTCCTAGGATACATTGATGCACTCAATCATTTTACGCAAATATAACTACTTAAATTTGGGGGATGTAACTTGAGCATCTTTATCACTCTAAAAAACAAATAAACTATCAAAGCGTTTTAATCCTTTAAGTGCTTCTACATCTAACTTGAAGATACTCACTTCTTTTAAATCTTTTCATTGATTAAAGTTTCTAAAGAATTGTATTTTTATCATTTCACTTTTCGTGTATTTTTCCACCCACATAGACGCTCACCTTGCTCATTATGTTTTAAAATATCCCTTGCCAAATTTGGACTAATGACATTGATGTCTTGTCGATTTAAATAAATAGGCAGCCATCCAATACAAGAAGTTCGTTCACTCGTCGCGCAACCAGTTAGAAAGCTTATTGCGCACATCAGCATCACTTTTTTTGTTAATTTCATTTTCTACCTCAAGCCGTGTTTCTGCTACCTTAAAATCTTCCCTCATTTGTTTTTGCTTCTCAACTTTTTTCCCAAGGAAAAAGGCTTTCATTAAAGCTACAAAAAAAGCGACTATGATTGCTGACGTCATCGTCAGATACTTTTTTACCCATAAGATCATAGGCGGTGTTCCTGAAAACGTTTAGCGATATATACCATTGCTGTACAAGCAGATAAAACCATAATGACTGCTAAAGCCCATTGGACAGGACCATTTCCTGCAAAAAGTCCCCCAAGCCCTGAAAAAGAGCCTATGATCGGTGCAAGAGCTTCTAGTTTGTAAATACCTGTTACACCTTCCGATTCTACCACATGATAATTAGGAGCAACATGAGATCCTTTTGCCCACAATCCTGCTTCGGCTGCTCGACGATTGACAAGACCTTTGACACGTTTTCCTCCTACTCTTGTCCATTTTTGCAATTCGGCTGGTATTGCCTCATATTCACCCTTATTGAGCTTTTTTAAAAGTGTAGAGTTGCAAAAAGCTGTTATTCCTACATTATAGGAAAATGATACTAACGCTGCAAATTGTTCATCACTTAAAGGAACGGTAACAGCTTTTTGAACAGCGGATTCAAACTCTCTCAAGTTCTGAAAAAGGATTTTTTCAGCTTCTTTTTCCGTAATTTGCATGTCTTTATGGACACTTGGAGCGCCAGCCGCACTTGTATGTCCATAACCAATTGTCCATACACCACCAGAATCCTCATAGGCTGTTAAACGCAAGCCCTCTACTTGCTTAATGAGCGCAAGCCCTTCTTTTGATATTTTCCGCATTATTCCTATCCTATAATAAACCTACACAAAGCAGGATATGAATTTTAAAATTACATCTATTCATTTTTAAATAACGAAACAGTAAAAATGCTTAATTGAAGTAAAACCATTATAGTGAAAATTATTAAAGCCAATATCATTTTTATTGGAATAAATATTGTGGTCATTAATATCCATTTTGAAGTAAAACGCTTTCTCTTGAATCTAAATAAAATAACTCTTAATAAACCAATTTATAATCAGATACTCCAGCTATGAATAAAATTGATATAGACTGATTGAGAAAAAACTTGCTTAAAAAATCCCAATAACTTTTACCGAAAAAGCTCTTTTCAACAAAAATCAAAAAATATAACAATTAATGAAATAATAGTAAATAATTTCAGAATCCATAATCTATACCATATAAATTCTTATAAAAACAAAAAGATATATTACAATTAAACACCACCTCTATAAGCTGTCTAAGAATCAACACACTTAACACATAATGTGTTATACATATTTAACCAAAAAAGCTATAGTTAATTTAATTATTCTTTATTTTTTCCTCTAAGTTCTTAATTTTCTCAACAACATACCTTCATGAAGGATTTGAAATAAACTGTTACATAAATTTATTTATATAAAAACATAACAGATAGTTATTCTTCTTTTATAATCTGTTTCCAATTAAAACTCTATATTAGAGGAGTGTATTCAATATATAACGCAATGATATTTTATAGTTTTTTAAAGGATATTCTACGATAATAAACCTGAACGATAGTCTTGGTTATATATTTTTTCATATGAATAACGCCTTCGTCTTATTCATATGAAGCGTTTTGTGGAACGTTCTTGTCGATGGTAGCATCTTTGTCTGGAGTTGTATTGGCTATGTTTTCAGTAAAATCTTAAACAAATCAATCGAGTTTTTGAAATCTTTTTAGGTGCAATCACATGAAGGATACAAAAGTTTCTGATAAAAGCAGCTTGAAGTTAGAGAGGGAATTTTCTCCTCTCAGATCTTTACTCATTTATGTAATATAAAAATGAAATGCTCTTTGATGACGGCGATAGATATGTACAACCCGTGAATGTGCACAGCTTTTCAGTATATCCACAATAACGATTCGCAATTGGGTGCTTCAAGGGGAGTTTCCAAAGCCATACAAGCTAGGAAGAGCAGTAAGATGGGGAATATAATTTGACAGTAGATTTTGCAATAAGTGGAAAGAGATAGGATTAGTTAGGAATACGTGATAATTTATCGTTTTTGTATATAATTCAAATACGCGTTTTGTCAAAATCGATTTTGACACCTAAAGTTGGGAAAAAACGCAAAAAATGGTAAAAAGTGCGTTTTCATGAAAAAAGGCTTTGAAAGGTCTTTGAAAATCCTTTGAAGATTTTAAAAAATTTGTGAGAGCCAAGAAAACGGCCTTTGAAGATCATTTGAGACCTCCTTAAAAACCCTTCAAAAAATAAATTGAGGTAAAACCTGATGACAAGCTACAGAGAAAAAAGAGATTCTAGCCTTTACTCCAAAGAAAAATACCGAGCCAATAACAACAAATGAGGTGAAATTGTATAAAACAGAAGAGGTGGACTAAAAGGTAGTCTGTAAATTGCTATTTAAGTAAAAAATCTATGTATTTCAATATATTAAACACAAAAAGTGGTGCCGCATGCCGGATTCGAACCAGCGACCCCATCATTACGAATGATGTGCTCTACCAACTGAGCTAATGCGGCATAGGTTTGCAAGTCAATGAGACAAAACTAATTTGAGGGTAATAGCTAAAAGTACGTATAAAAGCAAGTATGCATTTTTTTCAATAATTTATAAGATGTGATAATCATTTTAAGGAGGGGGAAAACTATGTAAAGGTCATGGGGAGCGCAGTATTTTCTGATCTTAATGCGATAAAAAGCGCTTTCCAATTTATGATAGTGTTCAAATTAAGAAGCTGGAAACTTCAATCTTCCGGATAGAAAATGGTGTTAAGATATTTTAGTAAAGATAAAAATATTTTCTAATTCTAAGAAAGGGAAGGAATTTGTTGAATAAGTGCTTGGGAAATTGAACTTTATATAATGTAAAAATAAGCTAAGTAATATTCGTTGAAGTTTTTTGCTAATTTTATAGGAGGAGAAATGGGGAGGGTTAATAGAATTAATCATGTGTTTTTTACTTAAAATGGATTTGAAATCATGTCGGATGAAAATCACAGATGAAACTAGAAATGAAGCTAGCTTAATTCAACGTGAGTTAAAACCTTAAATACCGTAAGCTTCTCTTATGTCAAATCTCTCTCATGTTGAATAAGTCAAAACCATGTTTTTTGCACGTTACAAGCGAGATGAGTCCGTGTGATTAAAAAACTATTAAGAAAGGGCTAAAAATGCCTCTTATGAATCATCTCAAGTACCAAGGACTGTGGGAACATTTTAGAGATGGCAAAGTATGTAATAGTGTTGGCTTGTTACACTTGACCAGCGTAAAGATGGAGGTATTGGATAAATTGACCATTATATCATTTATGGTCAATATCACGAAATGGGCCTGGTCATATTGAGAGATGTTTCTTTAAAACAAGTTTATGAGTTAGCAACCCAATGGTGTTTTATTTTATGTGAGAGGCGCGCGCCTATGACAATATTTTTTTAAATTATTTCTAATAATAGCCTCTTGTTTTTTAGATGAGATAGGGTTCATATCACAATGAAAGAAAGGTGTGAAAAGTGCTTTATCACGATTATGTATTATTTACAGATTAGTTTTTGTTTAATGTATTTTTTAGCGTGTATAACAGTTTTTATAGGTTTTAAAATTTTCTTATTAATTTTAATAAATTGCAATTTTATGAGGTATATTGATATTGGAAGAAATTTTTTATATGTGATTTCTAATACTAAAACTAAGGGAGCTTTTTAGAGTGTATAACAGCAGCCTTAGAAAAATATAGAGTCTTCAATGGATTTCAATTCTTATGTATAGAGTTTTCTTATCGGCGGGAGTTGAATTTWTTCGCTAATTTCTTTKAATTAATGCAAATGAAATGATGTTTTCGTTATCGATTAGAAATCGTAATTGAGCATATATATTTATTATAATAAAGCATTTTAACCGGTTTTTACGATCAATAACTTTTAGTTGTGTTGATAAGGTGGGGGATTCTAAATTACATCGGTAGTGTATTATCATACAGTGAGTTCTAGAAGTCTTTTTCAAGCTTAAATGTATTATTCATTATATGTATATGATATTTTTTGAAAAGGCCTTTGTTTTTCGTAATTTAAGATACAAAATACTGTTGCTAAAGCACCAAAGATAATCCATGCTGGTAAATAAGTGAGAGTAATACAAATTGAGGATAAAAAATCAGGCATTATTTGGTGTAGAGATTGATTAAGGCTATCGATATCTGTTTGCAGAAGATTTACGAGAATTTTATTAAGGGGGGTTATTATCCAGTGTGATGTAATGACAGAGTGTGCATTATCAATAACCAATGCTATAATTGTTAGTGTAACAAAAATGAAAGCCATTAATTTGCATAAAGGGCGAAGCATATTTCTTCCTGTAATTTCAATCGAACATTTCGCATAATGCATAGAAAGATAAGGAGTTGCATTATGACAAAAAAATGAGTTTATATTCTTTTTTTTTATAATTTCTGTTGAAAAAATATGTCGAAGATATCATCAAAATTTCGTGTAAAAATTAGAATCAATATTAGGGGGAGTTAAGAATAATGCTTAAGGATGCGAATAATGAATTGAAGCGTAGTCTTCAAAACCGCCACATTCAAATGATTGCTTTGGGTGGTGTTATTGGGACAGGACTTTTTTATGGATCAACTGAAGCAATTCAATTGGCGGGTCCCTCAGTTATTCTCGCTTATCTTTTCGGCGGACTTATTATGTATTTCATTATGCGAATGCTTGGTGAAATGTCTGTAGAAGAACCAACATCGGGTGCTTTTAGTTTTTTTGCTTATAAATATTGGGGGAGTTTAGCAGGTTTTATAACAGGTTGGAACTATTGGTTTTTATATATTCTTGTGAGCATGACTGAACTTACAGTGATTGGATTTTATCTTGATCACTGGGTTGTGATTGATCATTGGAAGTCATCCTTCATTGTGCTTTTGTTTGTCACATTAATTAATTTGTTTAATGTGCGTTTTTATGGAGAATTTGAATTTGGTTGTGCTTTAATCAAAGTTGCTGCCGTTATTGGTATGATTATTTTTGGGATTTTTCTCATTTTCTCTGGAATAGGGGAAAATCAAGCGAGTATCCATTATCTTTGGGATCACGGCGGTTTTTTCCCTTATGGAGCTATAGGAGTTATTTTGGCAACTTCTGTCGTAATGTTTTCTTTTGGAGGAACCGAGCTTATTGGTATTGCTGCTGGAGAGGCATCTAATCCACAAAAAACAATTCCGGCGGCTATTCGTCAAGTTATGTGGAGAATTATAATTTTTTATGTTGGTTCTATCAGTGTTATTATGATAATCAGCCCGTGGGATATGATTGGGAAAAATGGCAGTCCTTTTGTTACAATTTTTGAAAATGTAGGAATTCCCGCTGCGGGTCATATTTTGAATTTTGTGGTTATTATGGCGGCTATTTCTGTTTACAATAGTGGCATTTATTCTAATGGTCGTATGCTTTATAGTTTAGCTATACAAAAAAATGCACCACATATTTTCAGTAAGCTGAGTACTGCTCGTGTTCCTTATGTTGCCCTCCTTTTTTCATCGCTCTGTACGGCAACAATCCTTGTTATTAATGCTTTAGTTCCTAATAATAGTTTTATGCGAATTATGGCTCTTGCAACTGCAGCGGCGCTTATTACTTGGGCTATTATTGTGATTGTTCATTTGAAATTTCGAAAGGCCCATAAGGACAGAAAAGGCAACTTTATTTATGCGTTTGGTTTATATCCTTACGCTAACTATCTTTGCTTATGCTTTCTTATTTTATTATTTGGTATAATGTTTATAAGTGGTTTTGGGAAAAATGGATTCATGGCTCAACTTTTTGAAATGATAGGAATAAGGGTACCCTTTATTGAAACATATATCCCTGTACAAATGCCGGATATGAGTTTGGCAGTTATTATTATTCCTCTATGGTGCTTATTTTTACTTTTAGGCTATAAGCTTAAGCGGTAACAATAGAAGGGGTAAGAAAAGGGTTTGATTGGAATAAATTTTGGGAATAAAATTTGATAAGGTAACACAAGTATTTGGTGAGTTGTGTGTTTTAAAGAGTATTACTGTACAACTTACCGAAAGACGGATTGCTGTTATTGGTGCAAATGGTTCTGGAAAAAGTACATTTGCTCGTCTGATCAATGGGCTCCAATTACCATCTCACGGTTTTGTAAGTGTTGATGGGCTTGATACAAAACGTGATGCAAAGGCGGTAAAGCGTAAAGTAGGATTTGTTTTTCAAAATCCTGACAACCAAATTGTTTTACCATTAGTAGAAGAAGACTTATCCTTTGGCCTTAAAAATTTGAAGCTTAGTAAGGATGAAATTAAGGAGCGTGTAGATGAAATTTTACAGCGCTATGAACTTCAAGATTTCAGAAATCACGCTGTTCATTTATTAAGTGGCGGGCAAAAACAACTCGTTGCGATTTCCAGTGTGGTTGCCATGAAACCAGATTACATTATTTTTGATGAACCGACGACATTACTTGATTTGCGAAATAAGCATCGCGTTACGCAAGTAATAGAAGAATTACCACAAACGGCTATAGTTGTATCGCATGATTTGGATTTTTTGAAAAAATTTGATAGAGTGCTGGTTTTTGATAAGGGGAAAATAGCAATTGATGATGTACCTTTTGTTGCTATCAAGGAGTATATAAGAAGGATGTCATGATTGGTTTATATATTCCAAAGGATACATTTATTCATAGGTTAAGTCCTGGAGTTAAGTTATTCTTTCTTACAGTATGTGGAACTTTTATAATAATGGTTTCATCTATACCGCTTCTTGGACTATTTTTATTATTTGTTGCCTTATTCTATAGAGTTGCCAAGGTTTCCTTTAGCACTGTGATAAAGCAGTTTAAATCGATGGGATTTCTTTTAGTTTTTCTATTTGTATTTCAAACTATTTTTAGCAGTTGGCTTACGGGAGTTGAGGTCGTATTACGTCTTATTATCCTCTTTTCTTTATCATCACTTATTTCATTCACAACAAGAGTTTCAGATATGGTGGATGCAATTGAAGCAGGACTTCAGCCCTTTCGTTGTTTTGGTATAAATCCATCAAAAGTGAGTATGGTTATCTCTATGGCGATCAGGTTTATTCCTCTTTTGAGTGAAAAGTTTAATGAAGTCCATGAAGCACAGCAAGCACGGGGACTTAATATGAACATTATCGCTCTTTCAATACCTCTAATTATACGAACCATAAGAATGGCTTCAGAAGTGGCTGAAGCATTGGAAGCGCGTTCTTATGATACTGATACTACTGATACAGCATCTCATAATAATTCAAGTTTTTTATAGTAAAAAAGAATCAAGTGAATACAAAAGATCTAGTCTATATAGCTTTATTTGTTGCTGTTTATGCTGTTTTGAATTTTTTCTCTCCTATTTATCTTCCTTTTTTGCTTGGATACTATGTAGCTCAGTCGATGGGACCGATGCTAGCAGGGTCTTATTCTGAGAAAAAAGGAAGGCTTTGGCATTGTTCCCTTTCCTTGTTTCTCCCGATTGTATTACCACTGTGTCTTGGGGGGGGGGATAAGTGTCTTTTCAGGGATTGCAAGCGGTTATTTGATAGATTTTTCGCATTTTTTATTGGTTTAATGGTAGAATTGTTTTGGCAGCGGTTAAATTTTATAACATTCTTTGTCATAAATATTGTGGGTGGTATAGGAGTTTTCTATGCTTTTAGATTCCATGGACAGCATATATGACTAAAGCTTTTTTACTGAAGGTTTTAATCGCTTCCACAGGTTTTTTGATAGGTAATGGTTTAATAAAAGCGTTGATTGCAACCTTTGCACTCGCGTTTAAAAGATCTGTTCCTTTCATTCATTCACAGAAAAAATAGGTTTTCTTTTGAATATATTATGATAATGCGATTCATCTAAAAATAAAGCATAATAAGAAAAAGACGATTTTATCACATTAATAGCAGCTATAGACGAATATAGACGTCATAACGACGACGATTTCACTTGTACAGCTGTAGATTATGATGTCGATAGACGAGAATATCCCATTAAAGACGAAAAAACTAAAAAGATGTCATTACAGACTGTAGCTTATCTTTATCTAGCGATGGTCGACTTTTATTTATAACTGCTTATACAGCTCTAAGAGACTTTTTTGAAATTGTAAGAAGGTTTGGTACTCCTAGTGAGAATAATGGAATAAAAAATTCTATTAAGGTCACTAAAAAAGATAAAACTTGCTATCTCATTAAAATTTTAGGTACGGGACTTGAGAATTAATACAACCTAATAAACCCTCTGCTGTAACAAGGGGCTTTTAACAAAGTTCAAATATTGGTGAAAACAATATAAATAAAAGACAAGAAAAAATAATTAAAAAATTTAAAAAGAACATCATTTACGATAAAAATTCTTTAAAACCAATTTTAAAGAAAATTTTTTTCAAAACTAGAGATGAAGTTGTAACTGATATGCTTATAAGCTAAAATAAATGTATCATTTTATTATGCTGTTATCATATGATAATTATATATCACCACAAGTCCTTTGAATTTAACTGTAGTCATTTATGATATAATCAAATATTGTAGAATCTAATATGATTCATATGAATGATATTATTAAAATAAATTATTATAATATTTTTCTTTATATCTAATGCATTGGAAGTGTGCTTTTTAAAGCTAATACTTTTGATTAATTATAACAACAATAACTAAAGCTTTGCCATAATGAAGGAATAGTCCAATGAATACAAAAGATTTAGTCTATATAGCTTTATTTGCCGCTATTTATGCAGTTTTGGGAATTTTCCCTCCTGTTTATCTTCCCTTTCTTTTAGGAGTCCCTATTACAGCTCAGTCTATGGCTCCAATGTTAGCAGGGTCTATACTTGGTGCCAGAAGAGGGGCTTTCGCATCATTTCTTTTCCTTATTCTTGTGGCGATTGGATTGCCTCTATTGTCTGGTGGTCGTGGTGGAATGAGTGTTTTTGCAGGAGTTACGAGTGGTTATCTCATCAGTTTTCCTTTTGCCGCGTTTTTTATTGGCTTATTGGTTGAGTTATTTTGGAAGCGCTTAAATTTTATACTCTTATTCTTGATAAATACTGTGGGTGGTATAGGCGTTGTTTATGCTTTTGGTATTCCATGGACAGCGTATATGACACAAGTGCCTTTGCTAACAGTTTTAATAAGTTCATTAGTTTTTTTAATTGGTGGTTTTTTTAAAGTGCTGATTGCAACCTCTATAGCGCTTACCATTAAAAAAACCGTCCCCCTCATTCATTCCAAGAAAGGGTAGCTCGATTCTTGCATAAAGTTTTATCTTACATTTCATAAGAAAACTGGAACACAAATAGTAACAAAATAAATTATTTTTCATTAAAAGATAATATGGACACAAAAAAAGAATCATGTTAAATCCATTATGGATATTTGTATTAATTAAGGTGGATTATGAAAGCTATGAAGTATTTCTTTTCTATATGTGCTCTATTATTAATTTTTTTAAATGTTGCAAAAGCATCTGAACATACAGTTTTTCAAAGGGAAACATCTTTGGGTTCTCTTCCTACTGTTTTTTCATCGGATTTGTTTCTTAGTAAAAAGAGTAATTTTTTATTAAATAAAGTCATTATACCGGCGCATCCTGGTGATACTGGATTATTTTATAAAACGGTGTCATTTTTATTTGAAGGAATAAAACGTATATATCAAAGCTTAATAAATAGCTATTATCGTAAATAGCTATTATCATGTGCATCCTGGTTATATTGTATCAGGTGCATCCTGGTTGTACTGAATTATTTCATAAAAAAGGTGGCATCTTTATTTGAAGAAATAAAACGTATACATCAAAGATTAATAGATAGATATCATGGTATAGGGAGATGTGGGGTAGGTTTAAGTAGTTAATCTCTTGACTATTTCCTTTTAATCAGGTTTTCCGACTTTCAAAATACCCACATCAATATTTCTTTGGTAATGAAGATTGCGTTTTTATGTCTCACATTTTTTAATGAGGTAATGTCTTTACACTTATAAAGAGAATAGCTTAAATACAATATAAAAAAGAATTGTATTAAATCCACGATGAGTATTTTTAATTAAGGTGAATTATGAAAGCTATGAAGTATTTTTTTTCTATATGTGCTCTATTATTAATTTTTTTAAATGTTGCAAAAGCATCTGAACATACAGTTTTTCAAAGGGAAGCATCTTTGGGTTCTCTTCCTACTGTTTTTTCATCGGATTTGTTTCTTAGTAAAAAGAGTGATTCTTTATTAAATAAAGTCATTTCAACGAATGATCGTGAGAGTACTAAACATTGGGATAATTATTGGGAGAATAGGGAGGGATTTTTGCCAAGAATATACCGTTTGTATAGTGACTTCTGGAAATCTTTATTTGGTTCACTTCTTTCCGTATTCGTATGGTAGATTATTTATTGTTTGGAGAATAAAATACAACAATAAATGACAAGATATGTACATTAATACTTTAAGTATTTTATATATTATAGCAATATTTTATACTATTTAATCGTTCAAAGCTAAATAGGTTTTTATAATGAGCTTAAAAAAATACTAATATTTTTCTAAAATAATGAGACTGATTAGTTATCTACAAGATTATTTTTGGAGATTGCACCAATTGATTTTTTAATTTTTACTTCGTTGCAAGAATAGTGTAACTTCTATTTTTGAAAGAAGGGTTGTAAGTCTTTTAGTATTTTAAAGATGGATGAGTATCGATTTCATAAAGTTTTTAGAGAAGATGATGTGGGGTATGTGCAAAGTAATCAATCGCTTGACTATTTCCTTTTAATCAGGCTTTCCAACTTTCAAACGTCTCCACACCAATATCTTTTTAATAATAGAGACTAGGCTTTTATGTCTCACGTTTTTTAATAGGGGAATGTCTTTCACTTACAAAGAGAACAGCTCAAACGTGATATATTTGTTTTGAGCAATTTATGAGTTTGTTTTAAAAGGGCATTTCTTAAGGCTCATTACACTAATTTCGTGACGATACTCGTGAATGGTATAATGATAAAGCTTCCGCGAATAACACATTAGGACACCAGCATCTTTACGGTTATGAAAAGTCGATATCATCATACATTTTTTCCAGTTCCAATGTTTTTATAGCTCAGGGTCATGATATAGTTCATAAAACGTTTTTTATCCATATGCTAGCAACCCTTTTGATGTCAAATAAATGATTTTAATTGATTGCATGTAAACGAATTTTAAATGAAAGATCTACGATATTCAGGTTTTTATTCAACCTATAAAACAATAAATTAGCATATTGTATATTTATAATGATTTAATGTAAATTTAAAAAACTTTTGTAAAAACACATTATAACTTCCTTTAATGCTTTTAATATGTTTTATTGAAGGTTTTCATCTTTCTCAGTAAAGAGTAATTATCCCGTGGGTAACTTTGATACAGGTAATATAATCAATATGGCGCATATATCATCAAAAACTTTCAGGGCAAAAATTAATATTGAAGTATAATAATTATAATGGAATGATAGAAATTTTTTAAGGATTCATCTTATTAGAAACGAAAGAATTGTAAGCGCAAAAATCAAAAAACACTTCAAAAAAATTCTGATTCACAATAATTAAGAGGCATGTTGGGAATACCTATTCCCTCACTTTTATTTGGAAGTTCCTCATGTTTAAAAGCGCGAATAAAAATAAATGATCCTTAAAAAAAGTGGTGCCCAGACGCGGCAGACAGGGCTTTAGCAACAAGAATCAAGTTATGTAAATATGTGCAAGAGCTATTGATGTCTATAATTTTTTATGTTCCAATAAAAAAATTAAGAATTAAAGAAAAAATCTCAAATCCAAAAATTAAGGTGGACTAAAAGGTGGACCCAAAAAGGTGGACGAGCAATGTGTGAAAAGGTGGACGAGAAGGGAAATTAAGTGAGGGGGATTCATAGGTTATCAGCATTACTTGTCAAGTCTGCTTCTCAAGGTAAGTATTGTGACGGGGCAGGATTATGGTTGAATGTTCGAAAAGACAATACGCGCTCTTGGTTCTTTCGTTATACATACCATAACAAACGCCGTGAAATGGGGCTTGGTCCAGTTGCACAACTTTCTCTAAAAGAAGCGCGCGAACTTGCCAAGCATTATAGTGCTATTCTCAGAGAAGGCAATGACCCTATTGTCTTTCGAGAACAAACCGTCTTAAAACAGCAAAGCAACATATTCAGTGAGATTGCAACAGCGGCTTTTGAAAGTAAAAAAGCAGAGTTAAAAAATGAAGGCAAAAATGGGCGCTGGTTTTCTCCGCTGGAATTGCATGTTATTCCACACATAGGCAGCCTCTCTATAGAAAAATTAACGGCTAATATCATTCGCAATGTTCTTGCGCCCCTTTGGCATGAAAAAGCAGATACAGCACGAAAAGCGTTAAACCGTATTAACATTTGTTTGAAATATGCTGCGGCTCTTGGTTTGGACGTTGATCTACAAGCTTGTATGAAAGCACGCGCCCTTTTAGGAAAACCCCGTGCTACATCAACAAATATTCCTGCTATGCCATGGCAAGAGGTTCCGGCATTTTATCAAAGCTTGGATGATAATATCCTTTCAAATTTAGCACTGAAGTTGCTTATTTTGACGGGGGTACGGTCATATCCATTGCGATATTTGCGTCTTGAACAAATAGATAAAAATATATGGACAATACCCAAAGAAAATATGAAGGGTATTGTAGGGAAAGTTTCAGATTCTCGCGTGCCATTAACTCATGAAGCTTTAAAAGTGATTAAAAAATCTCTCCCCTTTGAAAAGAATGGTTTTCTCTTTTCTGGTCTTACCGGTACGTCAATTTCTGATGCAAGCATGGCAAAATATATAACAGTTTGTAGTTTGACTTATCGTCCCCATGGTTTTCGTTCCAGTTTACGGGACTGGATAGCAGAAACAACGTCAACACCTTTTGAGATTGCCGAAACTGTTCTTGCGCATTCAGTTGGGAGTTCAGTGACAAAAGCTTATATGCGGACAGATTTTTTAGAACAACGACATACCCTTATGGAACAGTGGGCTGCATTTATAACAGGAGCGACTTGACAGGCTTATAACAATGTGTCTATTGTCGAATTAGGTGCCTGAAAAACACCTTGAATCGGTAGCGGATAGATTGCCGAAACAATCTTTTCTCCGCACATTAAAGGTTTTGACTCATTGTATGTTACACACATATAATGGCTTTGTCGGGTGTGGTTACGCTATACAATACCTTTTATAGGGAAAGCGTAACGACGGACTATCGACCGTGTTTTTCAGCACCCGGCATCCTTTGTTGGATGTCAATGAAAAACCTCTAATCGATAGGAGTTCGTTATGAACACACTTATAGAAATTAAAGAACAAATCATTGATCAGGAAACTGTTCAAACGGTTAATGCGTGTGAGTTACACGCGTTTTTGGAAATAGGAAAAGATTTTTCTACCTGGATTAAAGACCGCATTCATCAGTATAAATTTGAAGAGGGTAGTGATTTTATAAAAACACAAGATTTGCGGTCCCCAAAATTGGGGAGCGCAAAATCTAGAGCTGTTACAGCAATAGATTATCACCTCACTCTAGATATGGCCAAAGAACTTTCAATGGTTGAACGCAATGAGAAAGGTAGACAGGCTCGTCGTTACTTTATTGAGTGTGAGAAAAAGTTAAAAAGCCAATCTATTGATTATGATAATGATACACGCTTTGATTTGCCAAGTTACTGGGAGGGTATGAGTGCTGGTGAAAAAGCTTTGTATCTTTTAGGTCCTATTCATGTTCGTCTTATTGATGCTTTTAGAGTGGATGAAGAGAACAGAAAATATAAATCCCTCATTAAAGAAGCTAAGCGGGTTTTAGCAAGATCTGTTACGAAAGCTGCTTAAGTTTAAAAGCATGGACATCTCCCCGTTTTAAAAGCGGGGAGGGGATTATTGGATAAATCTCTTGACATCAGCCTTAGATGTAGTACATTGTAGTACAAATAAATAGGAGGTTTAAGCGAATGGGTAAAATTCAAGCACGCATACCTGATGAAGTTCAGGAAGTTGCAAGCGCAGTTATTAAATCCACGGGCTTAACTGTATCAGATGCGGTGCGTATGTTTATGACCCGTATTGCTAGAGATAGAGCATTACCACTTGATCTATTTCAACCCAATCCAGAGACATTGCAGGCTATCGAGGATGCTGAAATGGGACGTGTTGAACGTACGTCATTGGATGGTCTGCGAGCCATGATTCGTGATGATAAAGCCGAAGTATGTAAGTCTGAAAAGTGACTTTGGCTAGCGATGCGGGAAATTGTTTATACTAAATCTTTTCGGCGTGATCTGAAACGTGAAAGTAAAGGGCGATATGCTGATACATTAGAGACAGATTTGCTGCTTGTGATCAAAGCATTAGTAGAAAACAAACCCTTAAAAATGCAGTGGAGAGATCACGCACTAACAGGGCAATGGCGAAACTGTCGTGATTGCCATATTAAACCAGATTTAGTTTTGATCTATCGAAAGCCTGATGATGAGACTTTAGAACTTTTACGGTTTGGTTCACATTCTGAACTGCGTTTATGATAATTTTTCAAGTTTTTGAAAACCACTGTAAACGTGCAAAGATATTATTGATTGCCTTTATGAGACGTGCAAAATTAAAAATCTATTGGCTAAAAATTTTGCACATCTCGAAGTATATTTAGAGTTGGATGTTTGATTTTTGTGTAAAAATATTTGCCAATGCGTCCATAATACGTGAAAAATCAAGTGCTAATAAGAGTATAATCAGTACAATCCATTTCGTATAGCGTGACATCACTTTTATACTTTTGTAGGTCATGATGATTTCTTGAAGGATTTCTTTTTCTCCTTCTGTAAGTTCTATATCGTCTTGTATTCTTTTCCTAGCCATGTTTTCACCCACACACACGTTCGCCCTGCTTGTTATGCTTTAAGATCTCTCTTGCTAAATTGGAACTGATGACGTTGACATCTTGCCTTTCTAAATAAATTGGCAACCAACCAACACAAGAGACATACTTATTTGTCCTGCAACCAATGAGAGAGAGCAGCACGCACATCAGCATCACTTTTCTGATTAATTTCATTTTCCACCTCCAGCCGTGTTGTTGCTGCCTTTAAGGTTTTTTCTGTTTGCTTTTGCTGTTCTGCCTTTTTCCCAAGGGTGAAAGCTTTTGCCAAAGCTATAAAAAAAGCGCCTAGAGCCGCGCCTGTTAATAGCAGATTTCTTTTCATCCATAAGATCATAAACGGTGTTCCTGAAAACGTTTAGCAACAAAGAAAAGACCAACACCTGCAGCTAAAACCATGATAGTGGCGAGCCGCCCATTGCACTGGACCATTGCCTGCTAATAAGCCGCCAAGTCCAGAAAAAGAACCAATGACTGGAGCAAGAGCTTCGGCTTTGAAAAGCCCGGTTGGCGCTTGCGTTTCTACGGTTTGGTAATTCGAGGAAACAAAAGCACCTTTCGCCCATAATCCTGCTTCAGCTGCACGCCGGTGTGCTAGACCTTCAAGACGCTTACCGCCTGCTTTGGTCCATTTCTGTAATTCGGTTGGGATTGCTTCATATTCACCGTTATTGAGTTTTTTTTAATAGGGTCGAATTGCAAAAAGCTGTTGTTCCTACATTATAGCAAAAGGAGACCAAGGCTGCGAATTGTTCATCGGTTAAGGCAACTTGAACGGCTTGTTCAACGGTATTTTCAAATTGTTTTAAATCTTGGCAAAGAAGTTCTTCAGCTTGTTTTTCAGTGATTACCATGCCTTTATGAACAAAAGGTTTTCCAGCATTGTTTGTATGTCCATAACCGATTGTCCATACCCCAATGGCATCTTTATAGGCATTCAAACGCAAGCCTTCCTATTGTTTAATCAGTGCTAGCCCTTCTGGTGATATTTTTCGCATATGCTTCTCCATAAAAAAAGCCCTGCAAAAAGCAGAGCTGGATTAAAAAATTGACCTCTTTCCCATTCGGAAGGTTGGCTTGTTAAAACCTATGTAGCTTTTGCATTGGAACAAAAGAATGTATTTGACATTATCTATTATGTAGCATATAAACTACATAATGTTTATTGTTAAGAAAACACACTATTTTACAGAATGGCTAGATTCTTTAAAAGACAAACAAGTGCAAAAGAAAATTGCTGCACGTATTTTTCGTCTTGAATATGGACTTCTAGGGGATGTGAAATATTTCCGTGGTATTGGTGAACTCAAAATAAATCACGGACCAGGCTATCGTGTTTATTTTGTAAAACGAGGGAAACAAATCATTTTGTTATTAAATGCTGGTGATAAATCCACACAACAAAAAGATATCGAAAAAGCCCTTCAATTAGTAAAGGAAGTGAAACATGGAAATTACTAAATTTGATGTAAATGAATATTTTAATACGCCTGAAGACTTTAAGATCTTATTAGATGATGCTTTAGAAACCCAAAATAGTGGTTATATTGCTCATGTATTAGGTATTATTGCGCGTAAACAAGGAATGACAACTGTTTCCCAAGAGACAGGACTAAATCGCGAGTCTCTTTATCGTTCTTTAAGCGATAAAGGTGACCCGCGCCTTTCTACTTTTCTTAGTGTTTTAAGTGCATTAGATTTGCAAATGAGTTTAACACCTATTCAAAAGAATAGTAAGGAGCAAACAGCTTTAGAAGAAGCCTCTTAATCCCCTCCCCATTTTTGAGAACGAGGAGGGAGTATATATTTACTTAAGCAACTTTTCTAATGGGGTTCTTGGAATTTGGTTCATAAGTTTTCAACAAAGGTTCCATGCTATACGGTAACTCTGAATCGCCAAAATCTGTTAAAACTGTTAAGATTTTAAGTATAGTTGGCATCTCATCTTGAAGTTTTGAAATCAAAGCTTTTTCTATGACAGTCATAGTATCAACCAGAGCAGTACAATCTTTGTCATTCATATTTTCATGTCTAGAAAATTGAGATAATGCTATCCATAAATCACATAAGAAGTTGGTATCTATCTTCATTGTACACCTCCATGGATTTGTTCTCTCAAACATGCCAATCCTCTGGATGTGATTTTTGTTGAAGGGAGTACCTTTTCTGTACCATCTGGTCTTTGAATGGTGATAGCAGGGCAGTCCATAAAGCCTTTCTTGATTTTATCCTGATAAGGTAACAGAGGCGCCCCTGGAGCCCGTCGATACACCCAATCATGTTTACGCAAATAATCGGTTAAATCCTTTGGTCGCACCTCCAACATCTTCGCTGCTTCAATAAGACCAAACAACCCATCAGAACGTTTTAAACCTTCTAAAGCTTCTGCTTTTGGCTTGAGTGTACTCACCTCATTTCTTAAGTCTTCTAATTGATTGATGCTCTCTAAAAGGAGCTGTTTAATCGTAAGAGGATTTTCCAATGCATTGGCAAGATCTACTTGTGGTGTTGTCACTTGCTTTGCACGTTTTTCACATTCTATAAAATATAAACGAGCTTCTCTACCTTTCTTATTGTTCTCCACCATAGAAAGTTCTTTGGCTACACTTAAAGTGAGGTGATATTCTTTAGAGGGACGACCACCTTGGAGGTTTTTCCCAAAATTGGGAAAAACTATATAATCTCTGTTTTCGACAAAATCATATTTGTTAATGCGTTCAGTAATCCAGTCTGCAAACTTTTTACCTACTCCTAAAAATGCCTGTAGATTACGTGCATTTACTGTCTGAATCGCATCGCCATCAATGACTTGTTCTGTAATTTCTATAAGAGTGTTGATGTGAACTCCTAGTTGTTAGATGTTTCTTAATGACACTCTAAAAGAGTGCCGGGTGCTAAGAAACACGGCAACTAGCCCGTCGTTATGCCTTTCCCATAAAGGGTATTGTATAGCGTAACCACACCCGACAATGCCATTATATGCGTGTAACATACAATGAGTCAAAACTTTTAGTTGGCGGAGAAGAGATTGTTCCGGCAATCCATCCGCTAGTTGCTTTAAGGTGTTTCTTAGGCACCTGATTCGACAATAGACATAACGTCACTGCTTTGTCAAGTGATGAAAACTTTTTTCTAAAAATAATCCACTATTATACAGTGTATATATAAATACACATTAAATTCGTTATTTATCAATATGTTATGTGTACAATGTACAGTTGATTTGAAAATTCTGTCGCTAGCGATAGTTCGCGCTAGCCTGCCCCGCAACGAAGCCAACCCGCTGGGAAGTACCTTTTGCATTGATTTTATTTACTTTTTTATGGAAAAAACAAAGCATAAATGATGATCTTTTTTTAAAATTGCAATAAGAATAGGGAATGCTTAAACTCATAAAGATATGTAATATAGAGATAAAACTTGAGAACATGA
>NZ_NJPP01000033.1 GCF_002778015.1 Bartonella tribocorum
GATATAAAAAATACAACTCTAAACGATTAAATAATTCAATTGAACAATAAACAACAAAAATTCCATTTTTTAAAGTTCCAATTTTTTTGTAAAGAGCTAAACAAACAGTTTATGAATTTCAAATTGTTGTTTTAAAATTCTTTTACCTGCGTATAGAACTTTAAATGAAATATATTTTATAAAAAGTGGATGACGTGAATAATAAACGCTCTTCTTTTCTTTCTTTAATTTGTAAGCATTGCAAAAAAAATAATGGCTTGTTAATGTCACCATAGGTAAATATTTTATTTGTTTGTAGACTAATCAATTTTTACGCGTTTTATTAAGGATAAGAAAGACAAACGTGCTGCTATCAATGAAATTGATTCATGCGCACAAAGGAAACAAAACATTAAACTGGTTTTACGATCCAGAAGAATTTGCTCATGCTCATGCATTTTGATATTCAGAGAAATGAGGATCTATTAGTGGACAAAACCTTATTGTAGATGGAATACTCATATAAACATACACTAACTTGGATATCATAAAAATGTCTAGAGAACGAAATAATGATTTCAGTTCACCAATCGCTGAGCTTGACAGTGCTGCACTTTTTTATCACCAACACCCAAAGCCTGGAAAATTGGAAATACAAGCAACAAAACCTCTTGATAATCAGCGTGATTTAGCTCTTGCGTATTCCCCAGGCGTTGCAGCACCCTGTCTTGCAATTCATGAAGATCCCAATCTCGCTGCTCAATATACGTCTCGTTCTAATTTAGTCGCTGTTATATCAAATGGAACGGCTGTTCTTGGTTTAGGAAATATTGGCCCGCTCGCTTCAAAGCCAGTTATGGAAGGCAAAGCTGTTTTATTCAAAAAGTTTGCGAATATTGATGTTTTTGATATTGAAGTTGATGCATCCGATATAGAACAAATGGTACAAACGGTATCGACTTTAGAGCCCACATTTGGTGGTATTAATCTTGAAGACATTAAAGCTCCTGAATGTTTTGAAATCGAGGAAAAACTGCGCGCTAAGATGAATATTCCAGTTTTTCATGATGACCAACATGGAACTGCCATTATTGTTTCTGCGGCTGTCTTAAATGCCTTAAATCTTTCAGGAAAAAAAATTGAAAATGCAAAAATAGTTACCTCAGGTGCAGGTGCTGCGGCCCTAGCTTGTCTTAATCTTTTGGTCCGTCTTGGGGCAAAAGCTGAAAATATTTGGCTTAGTGACTTAGAGGGCGTTGTTTATGAAGGTCGCAAGTCCCTTATGGATCGTTGGAAAGTCAAGTACGTACAAAAAACTGACGCACGAACTTTATCCGACATTATTGAGGATGCAGATATTTTTCTAGGCCTATCAGCAGGAGGTGTTTTAAAGCCTGAATATCTTAAAAAAATGGCTCAAAATCCATTAATTTTAGCGCTGGCTAATCCCGTACCAGAAATTATGCCCGAAGAAGCACACTCTATACGACCTGATGCAATGATCTGCACAGGGCGCTCTGATTATCCCAATCAAGTTAATAATGTCCTTTGTTTTCCTTATATCTTTCGTGGCGCATTAGATGTAGGTGCAACTGCAATTAATGAAGAAATGAAAATGGCTGCAGTTCATGCGATTGCAGCCCTTGCATGTGAAGAAACTTCAGATGTTGTCGCACGTGCATACTCAAAAGAACCGCCTAATTTTGGACCAGATTATCTGATCCCCTCTCCTTTTGATCCGCGTTTAATACTGCGTATTGCTCCTGCTGTTGCTAAAGCAGCAATGGCAACGGGTGTTGCTCTTCGTCCCATTGAAGATATGGAATCCTATCATGATATCCTCAATCGATTTGTCTTTCTTTCTGGTTTAACAATGAAACCTGTTTTTGCCGCAGCAAAAACAGCAAAACGTAAACGTGTCATCTATGCCAATGGTGAAGATGAACGCGTCCTTCGAGCCGCACAAGTTGTTATTGAAGAACAAACTGCAACACCTCTCCTTATCGGCCGCCCCCATGTTGTAGAAGCAAGATTAAAACGCTTTGGTTTGAGAATTCGCCCTGGTATAGATTTTGAATTAACAAACCCTGAAGATGACCCACGCTTTCGTGATTATGTTAATTTATTTTTTCATTATACAGGAAGACGTGGCGTTACACCTGAAATGGCAAAAACAATCGTGAGAACATCAACAACCGCTATTGCGGCTCTTGCCGTCATGCGTGAAGAAGCAGATGCGATGATTTGCGGCTTAGAAGGACGTTTTGAACGTCAACTTGAATTGATTGAACAAATTATCGGTCTTGATCCTCATGTTCACCGTTTTTCTGCTATGAGTTTGCTTATCTCTCAACAGCGTACTCTTTTTCTCACAGATACTTACGTTAATGAAAATCCCTCTGCAGAAGAAATCGCTGAAATGACTGTCTTGGCAGCTCAAGAAGTTGAAGCATTTGGAATAACACCCAAAGCAGCCCTATTATCACACTCAAATTTTGGTTCTAAAAATACAGAAAGTGCACGTAAAATGCGGCGTGCAACAGAAATTCTTGCCAAAGAATACCCTCATTTAGAAGCAGATGGTGAAATGCATGGTGATGCTGCTCTTTCCAAAGTTTTTCGTGATCAGGTTTTTCCTGATTCTCGTCTTAAAAGTGAAGCGAATTTGCTTGTCTTTCCAACACTTGATTCAGCCAACATCACACTCAACACTGTTAAAAGCCTCACAAATGCACTCCATGTTGGTCCTATCTTAATAGGGGCCGCACGTCCCGCCCATATACTAACACCTTCAGTAACTTCACGAGGCGTTGTTAATATAACAGCCCTTGCCGTCCTTGCTGCAAATAGAAATAATAGACTCGTAAAATAAATGTGCAATAGAAATTCAAATTTTTTGAATATTGAAGTGTGTTATTTCACATCCTGTAAAGCTCTTTTCTCTATAGAAAAGACAGTTATATTCTGGATTAAGGCTTTTTTTTAAAGAGAAAAAAGGCTAGAAGGGTAAGAATATATTTTAAATTTACTAACGCTATAATAAGGAATCCATACATTGCCTTCTACGTTTGATAAAGTTGCTGATATTATTGCAGAAATCAGTGAGATTGATCGCAATACTATCACACCTGAAAGTCATACAATTGATGATTTGGGAATCGACAGTCTTGATTTTCTTGATATTGTTTTTGCTATTGATAAAGCTTTTGGAATAAAAGTTCCCTTAGAACAATGGACCCAAGAAGTCAATGAAGGTACAGTTGCTACAGAAGAATACTTTGTTCTTAAAAACCTTTGTTCAAAAATTGATGAGCTCGTTGCCTTAAAAAAGGCGGAGTAATTTTTTCACTATGCATGATCAATCTGTATTCATCACTGGTATAGGCCTCATCAGCTCTCTGGGGGAAGGAACGGATCAGCATTGGAATCTCTTAAATGATCCAATCTGTACACCAAACCTAGATTGTACAACTTTTTCGCCCTACACAGTTCATAAATTGCCTGAAGTTGATTGGAGTTTACAAATTCCCAAGAAAAGTGATCAACGGCAAATGGGAACATGGCAACGTCTTGGTACCTATGCTGCTGGTCTTGCTCTTGATGATGCCGGAATGAAAAATGATGAACAATTCACGTCAACAATGGATATGATCGTAGCAGCAAGCGGAGGAGAACGTGATATTATTGTTGATACACAGATTCTTTCCAAAGCGCGTGCAATCACCGATCATGCCTCTATGTTAAATGTTGCGCTTTCAAGCGAACTTCGTCCAACATTGTTTTTGTCACAACTTTCAAATCTTCTGGCAGGAAATATTTCAATTGTTCATAAAGTCACTGGATCATCTCGAACATTCATGGGAGAAGAAGGCAGTGGACTTTCTGCACTTCAAATTGCTGTAGCCCGTATTAAGTCAGGACAAAGTACTCATGCTCTTGTAGGAAGTTCCTATAATGCACAAAGTTATGATATGTTATTGGCCCATGAACTTGGGGGGCTTTTAACCCATAATGGGTGGAGCTCAGTGTGGAATCGTGAAATTCACCCTGGTGGTGGTATTATCACCGGTTCTGCTGGTGTTTTTCTGGTTCTTGAAAGTATAGAACACGCAAAAAAACGTAATGCACGTGCTTATGCTGAAATTAGCCAAATTATTACGGACCAAACAGATAGAACAAAAACGCCACTTCAAAAATCAATTGCAACAATGTTGAAAACGGTGGGCGCTAAAGATTCTTTAGCCATTTCAGCAGCCTCAGGTGCTCACGAAGCAACAAAAGCAGAACAAAATGCTCTTGATAATGCTAATCTATCTTACCGCGGTATTACAACATTATTCGGTTATCTGCGAGAAGCACAATTTCCTTTAGCACTTGCCCTTGCAGCACTTTCAATTGAAAAAAAACACTGTTTTCCAGCGTTAAGTCCCCATGAAAAACCTTTTTCTAAAGAAATCCATGAAATATTTGTTACAACTATTGGTATAAAAAGATCTGAAGGTATCGTCCGTCTTACTGCTGTTTGAAGGGGAATTTCTATCATGAAATATCATGATCATTTTGGGCGTCCACGTGTAGCCATAACTGGGGCAGGCATTGTCACATCACTAGGACAAGGAAAACACGAAAATTGGCAAAAATTAACAAGTGGAGTAAGTGGTATCCACAAAATAACACGTTTTCCCATTGAGGGATTAAATACATATATTGCTGGAACGATTGATTTTCTCGAAGAAAGTACGCTTGGTGCTTCAGCTCTTTCTGAAAAGCTTGCACATCTTTCTGCTGAAGAAGCTTTAGAACAAGCTGCCCTTGATAAAACAAATTTTAATGGACCACTCTTTCTAGCTGCGCCTCCTGTTGAACTTGAATGGAAAGCACGTTTTAGCCTTGATCAAGAGGAAGGATTCAATAATGAACCTTCTTATGCCCATCTTCTTAAAGTCTGTAAGCACACCCTCCATGAGGCACTTTTTGAAACTACACAATTTGGTGCAATTGCAGAAAAACTGCAAAAAACGTTTGGCACAAAAGGACTTCCTGTTACACTTTCCACGGCTTGTGCATCTGGTGCAACGGCAATTCAATTAGGCGTTGAATCTATTCAACGAGGAGAAACAAATCGCGCTCTTACCATTGCGACAGATGGATCCGTTTCAGCCGAATCTCTCATTCGCTTTTCATTATTATCTGCTCTTTCCACTCAGAATGAACCTGCAGAAAAAGCAGCAAAACCTTTTAGCCGTGATCGAGATGGATTTGTTATGGCAGAAGGTTCCGGTGCTCTTGTTCTTGAATCTCTTCAAAGCGCATTAAACCGTAATGCTACAATTTTAGGAATTTTAGCGGGCTGTGGAGAAACAGCTGATGATTTTCACCGTACACGTTCAAAACCCGATGCATCACCAGCCATTGGATCCGTTCGCAAAGCCTTAAATGATGCACAAATAACCATCCATGAAATTGACTATATTAATGCTCACGGAACCTCTACACCTGAAAATGAGAAAATGGAATATCTTGCGTTATCGACAGTCTTCGGTGACATTCTAGAGCATATTCCCGTTTCTTCTAATAAATCAATGATTGGGCATACCTTAACTGCCGCTGGTGCCATAGAAGCTGTTTTTTCACTTTTGACCATTCAATCGGGAATACTTCCACCTACAATAAATTATGATAATCCTGATCCTGCTATTCCTTTAGATGTTGTTCCTCATCATAGCCGTAAAGCCAATGTCAATGCGGTTTTGTCAAACTCATTTGGATTTGGTGGTCAAAATACGAGTCTTGTTATCACAGCCTATAAAGGATAATCTTTTATAGAATAAAAGTTTTATAACGCTAACTTAGTAGTATATATTTAAGGGGATGATAATGCGTGCACTGCAACTCTTCGATGATCGCCAGCTTGAAATCACTAATATTTCCCCACCACCATCTCCTCTCCCCAATGAAGTAACAGTGCGGATAAAAGCTGTTGCTCTTAATCATATTGATGTATGGGGCTGGCGTGGGATGGCTTTTGCGAAAAGAAAAATGCCCCTCATCATTGGTGCCGAAGCTTCCGGTGAGGTTATACAAGTAGGAGATGATGTTGAAAATCTCCAACTTGGACAAATCGTCTCGCTTTATGGTGCACAAACCTGCGGCGTATGCCAAGCTTGTCAAGAAGGACGAGATAATCTTTGCACGGATGTAAAGGGAGTCTATGGTTTTCATCTTGATGGATTTGCTTGTGAGTTTGTCAATTTGCCCGCACGTTTATTGGTTCCAGCCCCTCCCCAATGTGATGAACTCCAAGCCGCTGTTGCTCCCATTACTTTTGGTACCGTAGAACATATGCTTTTCGATAACGCAAAATTACAAGCAGGAGAAACAATCCTGATACAAGCTGGTGGTTCCGGTATTGGCTCTGCAGCCATTCAACTTGCAAAACACAAGGGATGTACCGTTATTACCACAGTAGGTTCAGATGAAAAAATTGCAAAAGCACTCTCTCTTGGAGCAGACCATGTGATCAATTATCGTAAAGATCGTTTTGAAGGTGTGGTGCGTAAATTAACTCAAAAAAAAGGTGTTGACGTTGTTTTTGAGCATGTTGGTGCAGATACATGGAACGGTTCTCTGTTGTGTATGAAAAAAGGAGCACGCTTAGTGACTTGCGGTTCTACCTCTGGTGTTTCAACCTCCATAAATCTTATGCAATTATTCCAACAACAACTTAAGATATTTGGTTCATTTGGTTGCCGTATGGAAAATATGAAAAATGCCATGCAAAAAATGGCACAAAAAGCCGTACACCCTGTCATTGATACAATTGTTAGACTTGATGAAATAGATACAGCTTTAAAACGAATGGAGAGCCGTGATGTTTTTGGTAAAATTATTCTTAAAATCAATTAAATCATGATGAAGCTTTCTCTTAAAAATCTCATATATCGTATTAAAATTATAGCTAAAAAAATATCCTACTTGTTGTGGGCATATCTGCTTTTTGGTTCTTTATTTATTTTAAAATGCTTTCCAGCCAAAATGGGAATTTCTTTTTTTTCTTGGTTGGCAAAAAAAATCGGTCCCCTTATTCATCGTCATCAAATAACACTCGCAAACCTTAGGTGTGCATATCCAGAAAAAACAGAGAAAGAACGCCATGCGATTGCAATAGAAATGTGGGAAAATATAGGACGTTTTCTCGCCGAATATATTTATCTTGATAAAATTTTTGATTTTGATCCTCATGCGGACAATCCAGGTTTTATTGAAGTTAAAGGAGTTGAAATCTTTGAGCGATTAAAGAATGAAAAAAAGCCACATATTTTTTTCACAGCGCATACTGGAAATTTTGAACTTCTACCTATTTGCGCACAAAGTTTTGATCTGAATGTTACGGTATTATTTAGACCCCCCAATAACCCTTATGTTGCCAAACGAGTCCTTAAAGAACGACAAACTTCTATGGGACATCTTGTTCCCTCCAAAGCCGGTGCAGCGTGGGCATTAGCAGGCAAATTAGCAGAAGGTGAAAATGTTGGTATGCTCGTTGATCAAAAATTTCGTCGTGGTATCATGGGAGCATTTTTTAACAGACCCCTTAAAACAAACCCTTTAATTATAAAGCTTGCGCGACAATATAACTGTGATATTTATCCAGCACGTTGTATTCGTCTCCCTGGAGGACGCCATCGTTTAGAATTATATGAACACGTAGAACTTCCACGTGATGAAAAAAATGATATCGATATAGCTGCTTCTGTGCAAAAATTAAATGATATTGTTGAAACTTGGGTTCGTGAATATCCTGGACAATGGATGTGGTTACATAGACGTTGGGATATCTAAATATAAGCTCTATTGCTTACAGAGGAAGTACAAATGTTAGCCTCAAAAGATATCAAAGATCTCACCGCAATTATTACTGAATTACGAAATCCTGATAATGGTTGTCCTTGGCATAAAAGGCAAACTTTTGAATCCCTCATACCTTACATGCTCGAAGAAGTTTACGAAGTCATCGATGCCATTGAACAAAAAAAACGTAAAGATCTTTGTGAAGAACTTGGTGATCTTCTTTTACAGGTTGTTTATCATGCGACCATTGCTCAAGAAGAAGGCAGCTTTACTTTTGAAGATGTTATTTATGCCATCACGGCAAAAATGATTCGCCGCCATCCTCATGTTTTTGGAAATGCCGAGCAAAAAAAACGAGGGTTTATAAAAGAAGAGTGGGAATATATAAAAAAAGAAGAACAGTCTGAACAAAGGAAATTGTGCAAAGAAAAAAACAACACTTTAAGCATTCTTGCAAAAGTAAAACCAATCCAGCCTGCAAACCAAGAGGCCCTTGCTTTACAAGAAGCAGCAGCTAACGTGGGTTTTGATTGGCAAGAAAGTAATAAAGTTTTTACAAAAATAGAAGAAGAACTCGAAGAACTCAAAGAAGCCATCAAAAATAAAAAAAACTCAGAAATAGAAGCAGAGTTTGGAGATCTCTACTTTATTCTCCTTAATCTTGCGCGCCACTTAGCGATTGATTCACAAAAAGCATTAAAAAAAACAAATATGAAATTCCGAAATCGTTTTGCCTATATTGAAGAAAAGCTATCCGCTCAATCTAAAACACTCACTGAAGCATCCTTAAATGAAATGGAAGCACTTTGGGAGCAAGCCAAAAATGAACAATAAAAAATATTAGATTTCTTCTCTCCCCCCAAAAAAGCCTCCTAGAATTCCTCGATGATAATTTCACAAAGATTGGATAATTTCACGAAGCTCGATTCGTTTTATATTGATCTTGGGGAGCAGGACGAAGCTCTACCGACTCGCCACACCCACATGCGGAAACTTGATTAGGATTTTTAAAAACAAAACCAGAACGAAGCGTTGTCACCTCATAATCCATTTGTGTTCCTAATAAAAATAATACCGCATCATGCGCTATAAAAACACGAGCACCATTTACTTCAACAACATCCGCATCTATTCCCTCTTCTTTGACGAGAGTAATTGTATATTCCATCCCTGCACAACCGCCTTTTTTGATCCCAACAAGAATACCTCGTGCATCTTTTGCATCCATTATCGCTTTCACACGATCTGCTGCGGCTTGTGTTAAACTTATTACCGAAAAACGACTCATCGTTTACTCTTTTCTTGGTTCAATAGATACTTGAAACGTTTTTTCTCTATCATATTCTATCTTGTATTTTAGAAGAAAAATAATAAGACATACATTAAAATATCCTAATCTTTTTATTAAAATAAAAATTTATTGGAATAAAAATGCACCCTCATAAAATGAGATGTTTGATTGTAGAATCTAGAGTTTACAATTTTTTGTCCACATAAAATGCAAAATAGCTCTGCTATAAAAACTCTAAGCGGAAGAAAATGTTTCAATGCCATATATTCAATTCTAATATTTTGAAAATATTCATTTTTCAATAACCTATGAGATAAAGATAATATAACCTCCCCCACTTATTGGCGCTCCTCTTCTTCTTCAATACCCCTAAAATTACAAATCTTCTTTCTTTCACAATCTGCAAAAGAAGTTAAATGCATAAGATCTATGATTATAGAGCTAAAAATTTAATGATACAAAAGGACTTTACAGATTTATGACTCATCTTGAATGAATAACAATATATTGATGGGCAAAAAATTTTCACTTTCAAAAGCTGTCAATGTAAGAGCATTTTAGATTTTGTTCTGTTTATTTTTTCTCTTGCCTTTAAAGAAACAGTCATTTAATCGTTTCACACGGACTCGGAGCGTAGCGCAGCTTGGTAGCGCACTTGACTGGGGGTCAAGGGGTCGTGGGTTCAAATCCCGCCGCTCCGACCATTTTTAAAACGCTCTAAAATAAAGTCTATTTAAAAAACTTTTATTTCAATTTCATATACATGGTTCTTTTCTTCAACGCAGAGTAAGATGCAATAAATGTTTTATCATTAATTTGAGAGAAACAGCCTTTATGAGAATCATCTTCAGTTTCACAAAACACAGAGAAAACGCGAGACCTTTGCCTCGCGTCTTTATCCTTTTTAAAAATATAATTATTTGATTCTCATATTTTCTAAATTTTCTTTATGCGATAATACTGCTATTCTCATTTTCTGTAATGGATGGTGACATCTGCACGGTTATTTTTTTGGGTTTTAATTCAGCTGGCATTTCCCTTTTAAGCTGAATATGAAGAAGTCCATCTCCAAGCTCTGCCCCAATAACCTTCACATGATCCGCTAAGTGAAAACGCCGCTCAAAAGCACGTGAAGCAATTCCGCGATAAAGAAACTCTCGTTCTTCATCATCCTTTTCAGGCTTTCTATCTCCCTTAACGATCAACTGGTTACAATGTGTTTCAATATCAATTTCCTCTTGAGAAAAACCAGCAACAGCCATAGAAATTCTATAAGAATCTTCGGTTAAACGCTCGATATTATATGGGGGATAAGAAGAAACTTCCTCTGGTTGCCTTCTTGAATCAAACCAGTTTAAAAGATGATCAAAACCTACTGTGGAACGATAAAATGGTGAAAAATCTACTTGACGCATAACATTGCCCTCCTTCAGAGCGACTATAATTTATAATTGACTCACAAAGCTCCCAAATGGCAAACTAACTTGTGAACCCGTGGCCCCATCATGGCTGCCACATTATATTATCTGGTAATCATTTTCCCTTATTTCAACTCTTTTGTACCTGAATTGACAAAAACAATCTAAAAAACAACATACCCCTTTCTTAATCCTTCTTCTTCATTACATAAATATCAAAGTCCTCTCATTATCTCACGTTGTACTCAGCGGCAAATACACTTAAAGGATTTCAATTGAAAGCATCTCTTTATCTCATAAACCATGAATCTCCTCCTCCTAATATGCATCATGGTACCCTTAAAATAGCCATAGATCGCAAAATTCGTTTTGCGATAACATATCCTGAGGTAGAGAAATCTAAGGGAACAATTGTTATTCTTGAAAACGATGCAAATGTTTTAGAAACATATTTTTTACCCATAAGTGAAATTTCTAAACGCGGTTTTCATACAGCAATATTTGACTGGTTTGATCAAAAAGAAATATCCTTCAAGATAAGAAAAAAAAGCCGACAGCATTACTTTGATATAAACAATGATATCAATGATTTATATGAATTTCTTAAAAATGTTGTTTACCCTAATTGTCCACCACCTTACTCTATGCTTGCCTATGGTATGGGGGGATTAATAGCACTGAGCGGATTAGATCTCATTAATCATCAGTTTAACAGATTGATCTGTGTTTCTCCCCTTTTTGCTCCATTCGGCCATAAAACGAATGGTTTTCAACATAAATTAACACAATTTCTTTCTGATATAGGTCTTGGACTTATACCAACGAAAGATGGGGAAAAATTTAAAAAAATAAAACAAAAAAATATATACTTGGGGCATATACATCAAGTGTCACTCTCTGCCATTAAGGCCCCAACATCCCAATGGATGGCATCAGTATTTAATGTGATTGATTCTGTGAAGAAAAATATCTTCCACGGACATTTACAAATTCCAACACTCTTTATTCTCGCTAATCAAAATAATCTTGCCAACAACATTGAAGTACGGCAATTATGCCAATACACACGTCTGGCAGAAAGTATTACCATTACAGGCGCTGAACTTGATACAATTATGCATAACGAAGATTATAAAAAACAATTCTGGGCTGCATTTGATGCATTTATCCCCGATAATGTATCTATAAAATAATACGAAACGTCAATTTCCATTTCGCTCCACAAAAATGAAGATTGTTATGAGCAACATCATTTTATAAATACTTTTTATATAATGGATTCCATCTTCTAACCACTCATATGATTCGTTTTATAGACTTTACAGACATACTATAAAACAAATGTTCATCACATCTCTTAAAATAAAAACAACAAATACACAAAGATATCATTATATTAAGCGTAATCATATTATTATAAAAATGATATAATTTAATAAAAATATATTAATACATTATGTATAAATCTTTATAAACAACATATCAAAATTTAATATTTGATGTATTATTAATTAGTGCTTTTATAGTATATCTAAAAAATAATATCTTTCACTCAGTTAAAGAAATACTGTTTCAAATATTTATTTGAATGATTTTTATAAAAAACAAATAACTATAAAATTCTATAGGATAATCTTTTAAAAACAATAAATTAATATAAATTCTCTCTAATTTCTTGATATAAGCAATCTCTACAGTAATGATTTTCATAATTTTTTTAATGGAATTCTGATAAGAATCAGACAATTTAAAAGAAAAAATAGCAATGCATCATCTTAAAAGTTTTAGATCATCCCTTCTTTTTTCAAAATCACATATATTTTGAATTTAACCAACTCACAACGAATATGCTGTATTTTGAATAAAAATGTAAGAATTAACCATTTTGCCATTCATTTCAATTATGAGCATTTTACCATCTTTTTTATAAATACTCTATATTGTATAATTGATGTGGCGAAACTCTGATAAATGGAGCCATTGGAACACAATCATGAAACGAATCCTGCTCGCAGAAGATGATAACGATATGCGTCGCTTTCTCGTAAAAGCCTTAGAACGTGCAGGCTACGAAGTCGCCGATTTCGATAATGGTATTAGCGCATATGAACGTTTACAAGAAGAGCCATTTTCTCTTCTCTTAACTGACATTGTGATGCCAGAGATGGACGGAATCGAACTTGCACGACGCGCTACTGAAATTGACCCTGATTTACGCGTAATGTTCATTACAGGTTTTGCAGCGGTTGCACTCAATTCAAATAGTGATGCTCCTCCTGATGCAAAGGTTCTCTCTAAGCCATTTCACTTACGTGAACTCGTCAATGAAGTTGAAAAGATCCTTATTGCTGCTTAAGAGTTTTTTTTCTAAGTTATTTGCATCTGTTGTAAGAGAAAATGAAATTAAGCATTGACGTTTGTCATTCTATATGGTGTATGCAACATCGGTGAATGGGCGTGTAGCTCAGCGGGAGAGCACTACGTTGACATCGTAGGGGTCACAGGTTCAATCCCTGTCACGCCCACCATTCGCACTTTTGCTATAAATAACTTAAGTTTTTCATATTCTTTTCAGAGTACGGGGTGCATAATAAAGGTTAGGAAACAAGATTTTACAACATAGTTCTCCAAAGAACATGCTTGATGGGTCTTTCTAATATTTTTTGAGTTCTGATAATGATTTTCTGGATAAGCTATCTGAAAGCATCATAAACGTCACAACAATTTTTCTTGCGGTAAATTAAAAGGCTTTATTGTAAAATTCTTTCGACAAACATCAGCATCTCTTCTAAAAAGCATTGTTTATCTTCTAATCTATCCCCTATTTTTTTGATTCTTTCTTCTCTATTGACGCACACTTATTGTCAAAATAATTAGATATATAACAACAGTCTCTTCCGTACGTAAAACACTCGATTTTTAGAGTAGTATTTTAAGTATATCAATAATTAGGTTATTATAAAAATATTTAAAAGAGTAAAAAACACGATAAAAGCAAGTTTTTTATTCAGCCAACATATTGATTTGTAATCATGTTTTATTACTTGACATGTTGAATGATAAACCCAAATATTGTAACGTTTTCTCATTTCAAACCCCTCTCATGTTAAATTAATCAAAATCATCTCTCTTGCGCATCACAAGAAGGATTGACGTGTGAATAAAAGTTATACAGAAAAGCACTAAAATGCCCATAACGATCTAAAAGCTGGGATCTATCGCAACATTAGAAGCTCGAAAATAGGTAAAGTGCGCGATGTGCCGGCTCATTTCTTCATAAGTGTAAAGATGATGGTGCTCAATATACCATTAACGAGCCTCAGCGTAAAAAGGGCTTTTTTTTTCGAGGGAAAGAGCTTTAAAAGACATCTCAGTGCATAATAATATGCCACACCATAGCGCTCCATTCTTTACGCTATATTCCTATTGAAACAATGATCACCTTAAATCATATGCGTTTAGAACATAAGATCTTATCGCATAACATTTTAGTATAATCGCTACACCTCTCGTATAACGTATAAACTATAGAAAAATAAGAAAAAATATTTGAAAAAATGTAAAGATGAAATCTAAAAAATTAACACTGAGATACAATCTACCTTCATTCATAACTCAAATAGAATATGTACGAAATAACCTATAAATACGCAGCATACATTCTTAAACCTATAAACTAAGAAAACCATAAAACATTGCTGAAACCTATAGCTCTACCTTAAAAAGCAGTGACAACCACATTAAATCAGATTGGCAATAAATATATCGTATTGAAAAATACAATATCCTATATGGTCAACACACACACACAGCATCCTTTTATACAAAAAACTCTAAAGTCGTAACGCATTATAAAGCATAGCTTTCAATGCGAAAAAATACCCTTCATTCCTTCAGAGGATGTTGTCTGTAAATTCTCATCATAAACAGATGCCATTTTTATTCTTCAATGTTTCATAAAAACACTTCTCAACGGAATCTATCATGGCTTAAAAACCAAATTGTACCCAAAATCAAACTGAAAAACATAATAATATTATTCATAAAAAATTTCAAAGTAGATATTTTTGCGATTTTATCGGCATTAGCCGCAATGCTTAAACCCCATCTAAGAAATAGCACATTCATTTTAGAAAAATGGAAAAAAGCTCTTAAAAAAATTTTAGCAATCTATTTTCTAAAGCTTGAAATGCAGCATACATTAAAAAAATCTACAGTGAGTGAAAAAATGAGCAGTAATACGTGGCAAGCCAAATGCGGAAGCCACCGCATCAAAACTTAAAGCACTTTTTGGCTGTATAGAAAACAGCATGGCATCATTTTATAGCCAAACAGCCAGCAGAAAACAGAAATAGAATCAATAAAAAAAGCTCAAAAAAGTTCAGAGCCTAAAGAAAAATATATTAATAGAATCAAAGGGAAGCTTTTAAACTTTTTTTATCTATTATTTCTTAAATGTATCTATTATCTCTTAAACTTGGCGATCCCGACAGGATTCGAACCTGTGACCCACGGCTTAGAAGGCCGTTGCTCTATCCAGCTGAGCTACGGGACCCAACTGATTATTTTCTCAATTCAAAATAGCATCTTTAATTCAATGTGTCCAAGATTGCTGCCGATCACTGCGAAAATTATCAGAATAAGAAACAGCACGCCGAATCGACGCATGTGTTTTTTCTACACGATAAGGGATAGCATTTTTGCGTGCAAAAGCAATTGCTTCCTCCTTCCTATTAAAACGGATTTTTACCTGACTATTCATATCAGATGTTGCCGTATATCCCATAAGAGGCTCTAGCATTTTTGCTCTCATCGGCTCATACTGAAGAATCCAAAAGCCTGTATTTCCCTTACCTGACTGCATAGCTGTTTTAGCAGGACTATAAATACGTGCGATCATGCCTTTTCCCTTCAGATTACACAACACTTGAATGATCGTTTACCCACACGTACCCAACTGGGTCATTTTTATACACCTTATCAAATATGGTCGGAGCGATAGGATTCGAACCTACGACCCCCTGATCCCAAATCAGGTGCGCTACCAGGCTGCGCTACGCTCCGCCACTTAACATTTATTTGATGCACATTCCCTAAAATTTTCACAACAGAAGTGCAAGAGAAAAACACATTTTTTTTCAATTTTGTTGCATTTCTTTACAAAAAAGAGCGTTTTTAAATTTTCTTCCTCCTCAATAACATATTTTATTGAGAAAAATAGAAAACAACACCTATACAAAAATCTAATCGATATAATAAATAATGAACCTCTTTATAAGGATTCCATAATTTTATCCTTCTTTAAGCAAATTCCCACTGTATCAAAACCCATTCTACAAATAGAATTTTAGAAAAAACGATTTAAGTGTTAAAAAAAACTCTCGTTTTTCCTATAATCTAAGTCCATAAACGACAAACACTTTTTCAAACCATAAAAGTTTTATTATAAATAAAGGAAAGAGCTCTTTTTGAAAAATATTTTCAAATACCAAGAATATAATGAGCTTTTACAAATGATGAAAAGGATACTCATCCAATAAAATCTCAAAGCCATTTAAACGACACGCATAAAAAAGTAAAAAATAATATTCTTAATAGATATCAAAAAAGAAAAAATTTAAATGACTTTTTTCCTTGTATTGAAACAATACAATAAAAGGGAAAAATACGTAAAACCATGATAAAGAGTGTTTACGTTTTTTTTCTATTCAAAACTTCAGCAATGACAGCACGCGTTATTTTTCTTTTTCTTTGTAACGCCAACTGATCAACAGAATCAATAACATGCTTCAATGAAAATAAAGAACGCTCACAACGGCTGATAAGATAATAAACTGTATCTGGATGCACAATAAGCTGCCTATCGGAAAAAAGCTTAAAGGCAACAGCTGTTAACAATGCATCATCAGGCTGATTAATTTCAACAAACATCACCGAATTAAGACGACTTTTTAGATCATTTAACTTTAAATTCCAAGTGGAAGGGAGTGTCCGTGCTGTCATCAATAAAGTGGCTTGTCGTGCATCAACATTTGCTTGCTTAACACTGTTAATTAAATGAAAAAGTTCTATCTCATTAATTTCCTCTGCATCAATATCTTCTATTAAAAAGGGTCTGCCTAAAGAAGCCATAGCAACAGCCTGATCAATTTTATTATGCTGAATCTTGAACGCATTTGCTTTTTGAAGCCATATACTCGAAAAGTGCGTTTTTCCAGATCCTTCTTTTCCAACCAAAACTGCAATAGGTAAGCTCCAATTGGGCCAATGATCAATAAGCTGAAAAGCCATACAATTGCTATCCGTTACGATTAAATCATCAAATTGAAAAATCGGCTCATAAAGAAAATTTAAAGATAATTGCGTTTCTCGCCCATTCATTTTTGCGGCTCCGAATTTTCCCTTCGCGAATACATCTGAGAATTAAGATAAGTATGAAGGGCAAAACGAACTAAAACGCCCACAGCGGCTGCTGCAGGAACAGCAACAAGCATACCAGTAAAACCAAAGAGTGAAGCAAAAGCAAAAAGCGAAAACATCAACCATACAGGATGTAATCCCACTGATGAACCAACAAGTTTTGGTTGAAGAATATACCCCTCAATAAATTGACCAATTAAAAAAAGCGCCATCACAATAATGATCCCCCCCCAATTATTGGGATAAAACTGAACCCATGCAATACCAACAGAAAGGATAAAACCACTCATTGTTCCAATATAAGGAATAAAGCTAATAAGGCCAATAAACATACCAATCAAAAGACCAAAATTGAGTCCCGCAACCGTTAAACCAATAGCATAATAGCCCCCTAATATAAGGCAAACGGTTCCTTGTCCACGAACAAAGCCTGCAATAGCTCTATCCATTTCATGAAAAATACTCCGAACAGTTCTAAGATGATCACGCGGTATTAACGAATCAATTGCTGCCACCATACGTGGCCAATCTAATAACATATAAAACGCCACCACAGGCGCCACAACAAATAGGCTAACGATATTAACAATAGACTTTCCTGATTTCAAAAGTGAATTCAAAAGAGATGTAATAAAATCAGAACCTTCTCCTAAAAGTCCTTTAATATTACTCCGTAATTCATTTGGATCACTTCCAAAATAGCGCCTTATCCAATCAAAATCATGTTCAACAAAAAAGGTTTGAATACGATTAATATAAACAGGCAAGCCATCACTCATAAATTGCTGTATTTGCCAACTAATAATAGGAATCAAAATAATTAAAGCCGCAACAAATATAATAACAATAAATAAGGTAATAAGAACAGTACCAAAAACACGACGAATACCGAATTTTTCAAGCAATTGAACAATGGGATTAAGAAAATAAGCCAACACAATCCCCGCCACAAAAGGAAGCAAAATTGATCCAAAAACAAACATAAAAAGAGTGAAAAAAATCAACGTCCCAAGCCAAAAAAAGATTTGCCTTTTCATATTATTGGGCAATGGTAATTGTGTATATGCTGGCACATAAGTCTTATAACGGTCACGGGGGGTATTCTCACTCACTTTTTTTTTCATAAGTTTCCAAGAAGACTGTTCGTGATGATCTGATATCTTGCTCATAAAATATCCTAAAAAAAATTCTTCACAAAAATTATAAACATCTTCAAAATAAGGTACAAGCAAAGTTGCTTATTTTCTTATCAATATCTCTTGCAGAGAAAACTCTATCATGGCATTGCATAACATCAAAACCTGATTTGCCATTAAAGGAAGGCTCCAATGAGCAATCAAGATCTTAAAAATAATAAATCCAAGGCTGGGGATAAATCCAAAGCTGGTCTTACCTACGCAAAAGCCGGTGTAAATATCGATATGGGTAATGCTATGGTAGAAAAGATTAAACCCTTTATACGCGCGACAAAACGAGCCGGAGCGGATGCGGAAATTGGCGGTTTTGGTGGTCTTTTTGATTTAAAAGCAGCGGGTTTCATAGATCCTATCCTTGTTGCAGCCAATGATGGTGTGGGAACAAAACTAAAAATTGCCATTGAAGTAGGGCTCCATAACACTGTAGGCATTGATCTGGTAGCTATGTGTGTCAATGATTTACTTGTACAAGGGGCTGAACCTCTCTTTTTTCTGGATTATTTTGCAACTGGAAAACTTGATCCTGAACAAGGTGCTGCAATCGTGTCTGGTATTGCAGAAGGATGTAAACAAGCTGGTGTTGCTCTTATTGGAGGAGAAACGGCAGAAATGCCAGGAATGTACGCAGAAGGAGATTATGATCTAGCAGGTTTTGCTGTAGGCGCGTGTGAACGCAGCATGCTGCTCCCTTCAAAAGACCTAGCAGAAGGCGATATTATCTTAGGTCTGAGTGCTTCTGGAATTCATTCCAATGGCTTTTCACTTGTTCGACGAATCATCCAGCAAAATGATCTCAAATGGAATGACCCTGCCCCTTTTGCCCCCAACAACAGCCTTGGTAGCGCACTTCTGACACCAACACGCATTTATGTGAAATCGCTCCTTCCTATCATGAAAAAATACGAAGGAATTAAAGCTCTAGCGCATATTACGGGTGGAGGCTTTCCTGAAAATATTCCACGTGTCATTCCCTCTTCTCTCTGCGCTGAAATTGATCTTTCTATCATCAATGTTCCCTCCGTCTTTTCATGGATTGCCAAACAAGGTAAAATAGATGAAACGGAAATGTTACGAACATTCAATTGTGGTGTTGGTATGGTCATTATCGTAGCACAGCATGCAGTTGAAACAATTACGCAAGCTCTTGAAAAAAATGGAGAAGCTGTGAATCTCCTTGGCATTTTAACAAAACGCCAAGATCAAAATAAAGGAATACTTTTTAAGGGGGGACTGCATTTATGAAAAAACAAATCGTTATTTTCATTTCTGGGAATGGGTCTAATATGGTCGCCCTTGCTCAAGCAAGTCAACAAAAAGAATATCCTGCTGAAATCGCCGCGGTTATTTGCGATAATCCACGTGCAAACGGTATTGAAAAAGCACAAAATTATAACTTACCTGTTCATGTTGTTGATCGAAAAATCTACAAAACAAAAGAAGAGCATGAAGAAAATATTTTCACGATTTTAGATCAATATAAACCGGATTTTCTCTGCTTTGCGGGGTATATGCGCCTTATCTCATCACGTTTCGTAAAACTTTATGAGGGACGAATTTTAAACATTCACCCTTCTCTTTTACCTTTATTTAAAGGCTTAAATACGCATGAAAGAGCTTTACAAGCAGGCGTAAAAATCACAGGTTGTACTGTTCATCTTGTTACAGAAGATATGGATGCTGGAAAAATTCTTGCCCAAGCAGCCGTTCCAGTCTGTCCTCATGATAGTATTGAGTGCTTAGCACAAAGAGTTCTTAAAGCAGAGCATAAACTCTACCCCGAAGCCTTAAAAGCATTTATTGAAGGAAAGAGCAAAATGGTCGATACGCAACAACAACTCTTATCTTTTTGAAGAGATCAGAAATTTATAGAATTTTTCAACGTTGTTCATACGGTTTATTTTTGGCACCTACCATTAAAAACCTCTCATGTTGATAGGATAAAATCTATTTCTTCATAAACTTTTGCGTAGAATGTGCAATTTTTTTGAATTTTATTTAAATTTCCAAATTGTTCTTGCTTATTTAGTTTTTTGAACATTACCATGAGCTCTATTTATCAAAATACTCTCGTATTCCCCTATATCTTTTCATCGGGTTTTGCATAATTTGACAGCAGGTTTTGCATCAATTTATTTTTTTCGAAGGATTTTTAAGGGGAGATCAAAGTGCAGACTTGGCACTTTGCCATTTAAGTCACCATCATTTGGCAAAGGGTAAACTTTACCCTTTTGCCACTTTGTCCTTTGTATATCGATTACCGTGCTCACCGCCACGCTTAGTTTTCCCATGCTTTTTCTCCCACAATCCGCGATAAGTTTGCACAAAAAGCGCACGGTCAATCATGACAACTCATTGCGAAAGAGGTTTTCCGCCACGTCTAAAAGCGCAGCATTGTCCTTATCAGCTTGCACCACAACGGCATCAATATCACTATAGCCCAAAAGCTCCGCAGCACAAAGCCGGTGCACACCAGCATCCATCGTAATCGCCTATCACAAAAT